>NZ_BDBS01000001.1 GCF_001613105.1 Nocardia pseudobrasiliensis NBRC 108224
GGGGGGCACGGTCTTGGTCGGCGCGGGGGCGGGCGCAGGAGCGGGCGCGGGGGTCGCGGCGGCGGTCGGGGCGGCAGGCTTGCTGTTACCAGTGTCACCCGGCGTCTCCGGGGTGTAGTCGGCCAGAAACTCGTGCCAGCTCTCATCGACCGACGACGGGTCTTGCTTGTACTTCTGGTACATCTCGTCGACAAGCCACTGGTTCTGTCCGAACTGGGATGTTGAGCTGCTCACAGCAGGTGTTCGCCTCATTTCGTTCTTCGCGCTGCGACGTTTGTGACGTGCTCGGCACGGGTAATCGGCTCGATACGCGCCGATGCGCCCTTATCGAGGATAGGCCCAGCCCCACTCCGGCGTCCCATGGCGGCAACCGCGGGTCCCTTAAGGTTTGCTCAACTCCCCGTTCGGGCCCCGCCGTGGTCGATCAAGGACCACCGGGCAGACCTAGCCTCATACTGTGTCGACTCGTCCGCGACTGAGAATATTCCTTCGCTTCCGAGTGTTGCTCCCCACACTCCTCTGGTGTCGCGGACCACAGTCCTGAATACGGTCCACCGGCCGCGAGCAGTTCGATGTGCGAACCGATTTCGGCGATCCGCCCGTGTTCGACGACCGCGATGCGATCGGCGCGCGCGGCCGTCGCCAGCCGGTGCGCGACGATGACCGCCGTGCGCCCGCGGGTCACCGAACGGTTGGCCGCCAGTACCTTCTCCTCGCTGTCCGGATCGAGGACCGCGGTGGCCTCGTCGAGCAGCAGCAGATCCGGATCCACCAGTTCGGCCCGGGCCAGGGCGATCAGTTGACGCTGCCCCGCCGACAGTCCGCGTCCGCCTTCGCCCACCGGTTGCCGCATGCCCTGTGGGAGTGCGGCGATCATGTCGGTCGCGCCGACGGCCGCGGCGGCGGCGTCGATCTCGGCCCTGGTGGCCGCGGGCTTGCCGAACGAGATATTGCTCGCCACATCGCCGCTGAACAGGTGCGCCTCCTGCGGCACGATCCCGAGCCGGGACCGATAGTCGGCGAGGCGATAGTCGCGAATATCTGTGCCGTCCACGTCGATCGAGCCCGCGTCGGCGGGCGGCAGATCGTAGAGACGGGCCAAGAGCTTCACAATGGTGGACTTACCCGCTCCCGTCGGACCTACCAGGGCGAGGCTGGTTCCGGCCGGGATGCGCAGCGAAACGTCGTGCAGCGCGTTGGACTTCGCGTCCGGATAGCGGAATTCGACCGCGTCGAAGGCGACCTCACCGCGCAGCCGCCCCCCGATGCTCCGCGCGTCGGGCGCATCGGCCGCGATCGAGGACGGGGTGCGCAGCAGCGCCTCGATACGCCGCAGGCCCACGCGCGCCTGCTGATATCCGTCGAATACCTGTGACAGCTGCATGATCGGGCTGAACAGCAGACCCAGATAGAGCACGAAGGCGACCAGGGTGCCCGCGGTGACGGAACCGTGAGCAACATCACGGGCGCCGACGTACACTACCGCGGCCTGTGCGAGATCGGCCCAGGCGATGACCGCCGCGAAGTACAGCGCGATGGCCCGCTGGGCCCGCATGCGACTGCGCCGGTAGTCGTCGGAGTAGCCGGTGAAGCGCCGGGCCGCGTCGGATTCGTGCCGGTAGGCCTGAGTGGCGCGCAGTCCGGCGACGTTCTCCTGGAAGTCGGCGTTGACCACCGCAACACGTTCGCGCGCGGCCGAATACGCGGTGGCCGATACCTTGCGGAAGATCAGTGTCGCGACGATCAGGGGCGGCAGGGTCGCGAAGACCACCAGGGCCAGTTCGAGATCGATGACCAGCAGGGCCAGCGCGATACCGGCCGCGGTGACGAGGCTGATCAGCGCGGTGCCCAGCCCGGTCTGCAGGAAGGTCGACATCGCGTCGATATCGGTGGTCATCCGGGTCATGATTCGCCCGGACAGTTCCCGCTCGTAGAAGTCCAGACCGAGTCGCTGCAGATGGGCGTAACTGCGCACCCGCAGGCCGTAGAGCAGCCGCTCGCCACCCCGCGCGGACAGCAGCGTTCCCGCGGTCTCGTCCGCCCAGCTGAGCACGACCAGCAGCACCCCGCCGATCGCGGCCGCCGCCAACACCTTTCCGCTGCTTGCGGCCACGCCGTGGTCGAGTGCGTATCTGGTCAGCGCGGGGAAGGCCACGCCGATGAAGCCGTCGACCGCCAGCAGCGTCACCACCGCGGCCAACAGCCAGCGCACCGGTCCGAGCAGTCGCCGCAATCGGAAATTCGGTTCGGGTTGTTCGAGTTCGTGGACGTCGAGCCCCGGTTGTTCGTGAGCGCCGGGCAACCGCGCCAGGGTGTCCCGCAGCTCCTCCGGTATCTCGACCTCGGAATTCGGTGGCGGTTCGGGTGCGCTGCCGTTGGATTCGGCCGACGAGCCGGGCCACAGGTTTCGGGAGGCGGGTGCGGCGGGATCGGGTAGGCGGATGACCCGATCGGCGTGGGCGAGGGTGGATTCGCGGTGGGCGAGAATCACGGTCGTGCGGTCGGGGCGGCTGGGCAGGGCCGCGAAGATGGCGGCCTCGGTGACCGCGTCCACGGCGGAGGTGGCGTCGTCGAGGATCAGGATGCGTGGATCGGTGAGCAGGGCCCGGGCCAGGGCCAGGCGTTGGCGCTGGCCGCCGGACAGGGTGAGGCCGCGCTCGCCGACGACGGTGTCGTAGCCGTCGGGCAGTTCGGTGATGAACTCGTCGGCCGCGGCCTGTTCGGCGGCGGCGCGGATCTGCTCGGGTGTGGCGTCGGGATTCCCGAGGGCGATATTGGCGGCGATGGTGTCGGAGAACAGGAATGGTTCGTCGAACACCACCCCGACCGCCGCGCGCAGTTCGGCGGTGCGCAGTTCGGCGATGTCGACCTCGGTATCGGCGCCGCGCAGGCTGATTCGCCCGGCGGCGGGGGAGAAGAAGCGCGGCAGCAGCAGCGCCAGGGTGGACTTGCCGGATCCCGCGGGACCGATGATCGCGACCGTCTCCCCGGGGCGCACGCTCAGATCGAAATCGCGCAGCACGGGACGATCCGGATCGAAACCGAAGGTGAGACCGCGTATTTCGATGCCGAGCGGACCCTCGGGCAGCGGTTTCGGCGCGGGCGGATCGATCGCGGCGGGAGCGGTATCGATCACCTGGTACACCCGTTCGGCGGCGGCTCGGGTCAGCTGCGCCATGACGATCACATTCGACACGATCCGGGTACTGGACGACAGCATCGTCACATAGGACGCGAAGGCCAGGAAGGTGCCGACGCCGATCGAACCGTGCAGCGCGAGCGTTCCACCCAGGGCGATGACCACGACGAGACCGAACTGCGGCACGGCCGAAACCAGTGGCGCGAACCGGGAATCGATCCGCGCGGCCCGCATCCGCTCGGCGTACAACCGGCGGCCGTGCCGCTCGAGCAGCGCGACCATTCGGGCCTCCTGCCCGAAACCCTTCACCACCCGCACGCCGGTGACGGTCTCCTCGACGTGCTGGGCCAGATCCGCGGCCCGCTGCTGCGCCGACCACGTGGCCGCGTGGAACAGCGGCCGCGCCCGATGGATCACCAGTCCCAGCACCGGCATGGTCGCCAACGCCACCACCGCCAGCAGCGGCGACAGGACGAACATCACCACCGCGGCCGATACGAAGATCATCACCGAGGCCGCCGACAGCGGGGCCATCGCAAGCAGCCCCTGCACCAGCTGCAGATCGCTGATCGACCGCGACACCACCTGTCCGGTGCGTAGCCGATCCTGACCCGGCCCGTCGTATCGATGCAGCGCCGTCAGCAGCCCGGTCCGCAATTCGTGCTGCACATCCAGCGCCAGCCGCCCGGCCATCCACCGCCGCCCATAGGACGTCGCGAATCGAACCACCGCCAGCCCCACCAGAATCCACGCCACCACGGCGATCCCCCGCACATCACCGATCCGCGCCCCGTCGAGCGCCCGCTTGGCCGCCACCGGCACCGCCACCTCGGCCAGCGCCCCGAACACCACGGCCGCGACCACCCCACTCGCCAGCCCCGGATGCCCCCAACAAGCACCCCACAACCGCCGAACCCACCCACGAGCCCGCGGCCCCGAATCCCTGTCCACCCCCGTCACCATCACCCGACCGACGGTACTCACACCCACCGACATCCATCGGACCACAATGGAGCGAGCCCGACGAGCGGCCGCGAACACGCCGGAGCGAAGCGGAGGCCAACGAAACGGAACCATCCGGGGCCGGGGCGCGTCGAACTCGATGTACCGAAAACAGACATTCCGAAAGGCGACCGGTGGCTGGCTACTTGAAGGTCGATATCGATGCGCTGGCCAAGGCCGTGCAGTTGTTGCGCGGTTCCGAGCAGGTGCTCACCGATGCGATGAAGGCGATGGCGCAGGGCGGGCACGGGGATATCGGTACGACGGTGCTCAACGATGCGGCCGAGAGTTTCCAGCGGCGCTGGCATTTCGGGGTGCAGCGCATCAGTGAGGCGACGAAGTCCACCGCGGACGGCATCGCGCAGTGCCATGACGCCTATCAGCAGGTGGACGATCAGTTCGCGCAGCTCATCGCGCAGGCGCAGGCGGGGGAGAACAATCCGACCCCGCCGGCCGAGACGAAGGTCTGACGAACTCAGATATCGCGCTGCCGCAGATACCACCACGCCCCGGCCCCGGCGGCCAGGGTCCACAGCAGCAGGATCACCGCGGAGGCGGGACTCGGGGCGAACAGGCGGTTGCCGGGGAAGGAATCCACCGCGACCGCCGAGATCGTGGCCGAACCCGGAAACAGCACGGCGACCCCGGGCACATCGGAGCCGTGGGCGATCAGCCAGATCAGTGGTTCGATCACCAGCAGCCAGCCCAGCGGCGCGACGATGGCCAGCACCGCCGACCGCAACAGCAGCCCGAGGCTCGCCCCGATCACGCCCCAGCACACCGCGGCCAGCAGGCCGCCGCCCAGCACGCTCACCAGACGCAACCCGAATTCGATCTTGTGCCGCCCCGCGGTCACCAACCCGAGACCCGCGCCCACCTCGGCGGCCAGGCCCAGCAGCAGCGAATAGACCGCGGCGATACCGATCTTCGCGCCGAACAGCAGATCGCGATCGGGGGTGAACAGCGCGGTTACCGGCATACTCGCGTAGCGGTACTCACCACCCGCCCCGAGCGCCCCGCCGATCAGCGATCCGGCGATCGCCACCGCCAGCCCGATGTACAGGCCCATGCTCGCCGTTCCGGTCGCCAGGTCCTGTTTCGGTTGCGGCCCGCTGCCGAGGGTCGTGCTCCCGATCGCGGCGAGCAGCCCGACCACCGCGCATCCGGTGAGCAGCAGCCACGGCCAGCGCAGCGTGGTGAGCTTGCGGGCCTCGGACGTCGCCGCCCGGCTCACCTCCGCGGGCACGGTCACAATCATCGAGGCGCTCCGTACGGGGTCGGCGGGGCGGGGACGGTGGTTCGGGTGAGCGTCGCGAGGACGCGATCGGGATGGACCGGCTCCGGAATCAGATCGCTCAGTTGAACTTTCGCGGCGCGCGCCGCGGCCTCGATTTCCGCGCGCGAGGCCTCCGCGACGGCGAGGCGGCCGTCGGCGCGCATGATCGCGTCGGTGAAGCCCTGGGCCGCCAGCATGGTCGCGAGCGCGATCGGGCTGGACGCGCCGACGATCAGCCGATCCGGATGGCTGCGCCGCAGCCGACGCGGACTGCCCTGGTACACAATCGAACCCGCGGCCAGCACGATCAGCTGATCCGCGGCGGGCAGCGCCGCGGCCAGGCTCTGCGCGGTGAACACCGTCGTACCGCCGCGCCGGGCGTGCCCGCGCAGATGGTCGTAGAGCCAGCCGCGTTCGGACCCGTCGAGTCCGGTGAACGGATCGTCGAGGATCAGCAGCGGGGGATCACCCAGCAGCGCGATCGCCAGCGCGAGCCGGGTCCGCAGCCCGGGCGCGAGCGCGCGCACCCGCAGGTCGGCGACGCCGTCGAGCCGGGTGAGAGCCAGCACCGCGTCGACCCGGGCATCGGAAACGCCTGTGGCGGCGGCGAATACACGCAGTTCACCGCGCACGGTGCGCCCGGGATGCAGGCCGCGCGCCTGGGTCATCGCCCCGACCGCCCGACCGGACGCGGACCGAGCGTCGCCGAGCGCGACGGTCCCCGTATCCGGCGTCGACAGCCCCAGCAGCATCGAGACGAGGGCCGTCTTCCCGGCGCCGGTCGTGCCGACCAGTGCCGCGGTGGTCCCGGCGGGAATCGTGAAACTCACATCCCGCACGGCATCCAGTCCGTCGAACTGTTTGGACAGTCCGGTGGCCGAGACGGCGAGCGATCGCGGCGCGCTCACTGCGATCCGGCTCCGGGCGAGGGATCCAGGGACGGCAGCGGATCAGCATCGATCACCAGCGGACCGCGCCAGGACCGCGGGGCCGCGCCGAAGGCGCCGTGCGCGTTGGCGATCACGGTCTTACCGAGCGCGCGGTTGCCGAAACCGCCGATGGCCGCGCCGATTCCGGCGGGAATCACCTTGCCCACCATCAACGCGCTGCGCTTGGCCAGGAACTGCACCACGAACCGCTTGAGCAGCGAATCGTTCATACTGCTGAGCCCCGGAATCCGGTTGGCCAGCAACGTGCCCCAGTTCTTGGCCGAATGCCCCACACTCTTCTCGACGATCTCCATCCCGCTCTCGCCGAGCACCACCGCCAGCACCAGGGCCCGGCGGCGCTCGGAATCCTCGGGCGCGATGTTGTGCACCGAGGCGACGGCGAGGGTGAATACCGCCGACGCCTCCAGGAAGAACGCCGTCTCCGCGCCCATGGCCGCGATCGAGGTGATGGTGCCGATGCCGGGTATCGCGGCGGTCGCGCCGACCGCGGTACCGCTGCCGGTGACCGTGGTCAGATACTGCCGCTCGAGTCGTTCGACGATCTGCGCCGGGGATTCGCCGGGGTGTGCGCGGCGGAGCCGTTCGACATACTTCTCGACCGCCGGCGCCTGCAGCTGCGATCCGTTGTCCAGCAGCGACACCACGGCCTTCTCCAGGCCGGTCTTGAACATCGCCAACACCCCTCTCGTCCGGTCAGCTGAAACTCTAACGAACGGATTCGCCGAGCCGGTTCCGTCCGCGCGTCCTACCGTGGAGCCGTGCACGGTGTGTCGGAGGGGGCGAAGGGTCTGCCGGACCCACGCCTGCGACCGTTCGTCAGCGGGTACGACGGTTATCTGCTGCACGGGTTCGCGCCCGGCGTCCACGTCGGCATGCCCTCGACCGCCCTGACGGTCATCGTCACCATCGGCGAGCCGATCGATGTGCCGGTGTCCTCGCATCCCGATCAGCCCGGCGGCACCTGGGACGCGCTGGCGAGCGGGCTGACCGTGCGGCCCAGCCTGATCGCGCACCGGGGTTTCCAGCACGGTATCCAGCTGGCGGTCACCCCGCTGGGTTCGCGGGCGCTGCTCGGCGTGCCGGTGGCCGCGCTGGGTTCCTGGGTGATCGATCTGGCGGATTTGCTCGGCCCCGACGTGACCGAGCTACGCGACCGGATCTCGGCCACCTCGATCTGGGCCGAACGCTTCGCCGTCCTGGACGAGATCCTGCTGCGCCGCCTCGGCGATGTGCCGATCGATCCGAATCTGCGGCACGCCTGGCGGCTGCTCACCGATGCGGCCGGGCCGCCGCGCGTGGCCGAGGTCGCCGACGATATCGGCTGGAGCAGAAGACATCTCGGCAACCGGTTCACCGCGGAGTTCGGCATCACGCCCAAGGACGCCGCCCGCCTGACCCGCTTCGAGGCCTCCCACCGCCGGTTGCGCACCCCCGGCGTGACGATCGCGGAGGTGGCCGCGGTTACCGGCTACTACGACCAGGCGCATATGGCCCGGGAGTGGCGCGAACTCGCCGGGATGCCGCCATCGCGGTGGCTGGCCAGCGAGGAGTTCCCATTCATCCAAGCCCAGCACGTATCCGCACTGGAAGGCTCGGATACATGAGCGATACAACCACTTCGAAAACGGCCACCACCGTGATCTGGCCGACCTTCACCTACCGCGACGCGCCCAAGGCGATCGAATTCCTGCGCACGGCCTTCGGCTTCCTCGAAACCGCCCGCTACGGCACGGGCGACGTGATCGACCACGCCGAACTGGCCTGGCCCGGTGGCGGCGGCATCATGCTGGGCTCACTGCGCGAGGGGTCGGCGCTGTGCGACCAGCCCCCGGGCGTCGGCTCGGCGTATCTGGTCGTCGACAACCCGGACGAGCTGTACGAGCGGGCCGTGGCGGCCGGGGCGACCATCACCCGCGAACTGCGCGAGGAGGATTACGGCTCGCGCGGTTTCACCTGCCGCGATCCCGAGGGCGTGTTCTGGAGCTTCGGCACCTACGCCGGGGCCCAGTGATCGGCGGGCACCCGCTCGGCCGGTAGCGGCGGCGGGGGCGGCGTGCCGTCACCGAACGGCCTGCCGCCCAGCGCCTCCCGGCCGTGCGGGGTCAGCCAGCCGGACAGATCCGGGCCCTTGGGCACCACCCGCGTCGGATTGATATCGGCGTGCACGATGTAGTAGTGCCGCTTGATCTGCACGAAGTCCACGGTGTCGCCGAAACCGGGGGTCTGGAACAGATCGCGGGCGTAGGCCCACAGCACCGGCATTTCGGTGAGCTTCTCGCGGTTGCATTTGAAGTGGCCGTGATAGACCGGATCGAAGCGGACCAGCGTGGTGAACAGCCGCACATCGGCCTCGGTGATGGTGTCGCCCACCAGGTAACGCTGCGTGGCCAGCCGCTCGGACAGCCAGTCCAGCGCCGTGAACAGCCGATCGTAGGCGGCCTCGTACCCCTCCTGGGAACCGGCGAAGCCGCAGCGGTACACGCCATTGTTGACCTCGGTGTACACCCGCTTGTTCACCGCGTCGATCTCCTCGCGCAGCGCCTCGGGATACAGCCGCGGCGCGCCGTCGCGGTGATATCGCGACCACTGCGTGGAGAAGTCGAGGGTGATCTGCGCGTAGTCGTTGGTGACCACCTCACCGGTCGGCACGTCCACGATCGCAGGGACGGTGATGCCGCGCGGATAGTCCGGATCGCGCTTCAGATACGCGTCGCGCAGGAAGTGCACTCCGAGCACCGGATCCACCTGGTCGGGATCCAGGTCGAAGGTCCAGCTGCGCTTGTCGTGGGTTGGCCCGCACAGGCCCAGCGACAGCACGTTCTCGAGGCCCAGCAGCCGCCGCACGATCAGCGTGCGATTGGCCCACGGGCACGCCCGGGCGGCGATCAGGCGGTAGCGGCCCGGTTCCACCGGATAGCCGTCGCGGCCGTCCACGGTGATGCGCGTGGTGATGTAGTTGGTATCGCGCTTGAACTCGCCGGGTTCCACATAGGTGCCGCTATTGGGCGACGAGATAGTCACCCGCCCAGTCTTCCACGCTTCCGTCGCGATGGTGGGCTGGATAGATTCGGCGGATGACCGAGAAACCCACCAGGCTGGAACGCGTCGATACCGATGGGGGCGCGCGGCTTGCCGTGCTGACCATCGACAGTCCGCCGCTGAACCTGTTCGACAAGGCGCTGATGGAGTCGTTGGCGGCCGATATCGCCGAGCTGACCGCGGCCCCGCCGCGCGCGGTGCTGCTGCGTGCCGAGGGCAAGGTGGTCTCCGGCGGCGTGGATGTGCACATCTTCGACGGACTCTCGGTCGAGGAGGGCGCCGAGCTGTGGCGGACGCTGTTCGCGCGCATCATCCATCCGCTCGAGGCGCTGCCGTGCCCGGTGGTTTTCGCCGCGCACGGGCTCACCCTCACCGCGGCCCTCGAGATCGCGCTGGCCTGCGACATCGTATTGGCCGCGCCCAAGGCGAAATTCGGGCTCGTGGAGACGGTCGTGGGACTGACGCCGTCGATGGGCGGCCCGCAGCGGCTGGCCGAGCGCGCGGGTTCGGGCCGGGCCCGGGAATTCGTGATGACCGGCGATCTGTACGACGCGGCCACCCTCGCCGACTGGGGCGTGGTCAACGCGGTGCACGAGGATGTCGACGCCGCCGCGCGAGCGCTGGCGGCACGCCTGGCCGAGGGGCCGACCCGGGCGCATTCGGCGACCAAGCAGATCGTGGCCGCGTGGCGTTCCGGTGGTGTGGCCCATGCGGATTCGGTGACGCCGCAGGTATCGGGCGAGCTGTTCGGCACCGAGGATCTGCGGGGTGCGGTGCGCAGCTTCCTCGAGGTGGGCCCGGGGAAGGCGAAATACAGCGGGCGGTGACGCGCCGGACACTTTTGCCGCCTATCCAACCTTCCTTGTGACCTGCGTCATATAGTCACAGGTGCCTGCCGAATCGAGGCGCTCGGAGGAACGGATGGCGCAGTTGCTCGTCGAATACCCGCAGCGGGATTGTCACCCAACGGAATTCGGCCCACTGGCCCGCGGGGCCGACGGCGTGTTGCGCTACGGCAATCTCAATCCGGCGCTGACGGAACTGCTCGATGTGCAAGTCCACGCGTTCTCCGGGCGCGAGGCCGTGGTGGAGATCGGCGGCCCGCGGCTGACCTATCGCCAGCTGTGGCATTCGGCGTCGCGCATCGCGGGCGGACTGCAGGAGCACGGGATCGGCTATGGCGATCGGGTGGCGGTGCATATGCCGGTCGGCGTGCGCTGGGTGCAGGCGTTTCTCGGCGCGCTGCTGTCCGGCGCCGTACCGGTGCTGGTGCACGACGGATTATCCGATGCCGCTGCCGCACAGGTGATCTCCGACAGCTCCGCGGATTTCATCCTGGGCAGCGGCGAATTACCGGATGCCGCGGCCTTCATCGACGACGGCGCGTCGCTGACCGAGCTGGCGCTGCTGTGCTACACCAGTGGCGCTGTGCCCCAGGGGGATTCGGCCGGACCGAAGGGGGTGGAGCTGACCAACGAGAACCTGCTCTCCGCGGTCCGCTCGGTGGTGGGCGCGCTCGACCTGCCGACCGACGGGCTGCGCAATCTGGTGCTGCTGCCGCTGGCGCATGCCAGCGGATGTGTGGATCAGGTGCTGCCGACCTTCGCCGTGGGCGGCACGGTGGTGCTGGTGCCGGATCCGACGCTGATCGCGGAAACCATTGTGGCCGAACGGATCGATATGGTATCGGCCACCCCGCGCATCTTCGCCGGACTGCTGCCGGAACTGGCCGGGCTGCGGGCCGAGGGGGTCGGTCAGGTGTGCAGCGCCGGACATCGCGCCGAGGTCGCCGCCACCGGGCCGGGCACCGCCGAGGTGGTGTCCGAGGCGCTGCGCGAGGTGTTCCCGCTGGCCCGGCAGTGGTCGGTATGGGGCGCGACCGAGACCAGCGGCATCGGTCTGGCGCTGGCGGACTGCGGTAAGCCCGCCCCCGATCTGCTCGGATTCCCGTTCGGTGGAACGGAATTGGCACTGTGGGGTCCGCGAGCGAGTGCCGGTCTCGGCGAACTGCTCTGCCGCGGGCCCAATGTGTCGCGGCGCTACTGGAACGATCCGCGGGCCACCGAGACCCGCTTCACCGGAAGTTGGTTCCACACCGGCAATCAGGTCGAGATCGATGCGGACGGTCTGGTGCACCGCGCCGACTGAGCCTCATTCCAACAGGCGTTCGCGCAGGCGGCCGCGCAGCGGATCGGACAGCCCGATCGCGTCGAGGTAGCCGTCCAGATCGCCGTAGAGGGTCCGCATATTCTCGGTGCCCGCGCCCAGATAGTCCGGCGAGACGCCCAGGACGTCGAGCGGAAGTGTCGCGCGCCCACCGGAATTGACCGAGACGTCCTCGCGCAGCGAGTCGATGGCCCCATTGCTGAGCAGATAGTCGTCGAGCACCGCGGATTCGGTGACGCCGACCGCGCGCAGCAGCGTCGCCACGGCCCAGCCGGTGCGATCCTTACCGGCGGCGCAATGCACCAGCACCGCGCCGTCGCCGCGGACCAGCGATTCGGCGATGGTCACCAGGGCGATGCCGGCCTCGGGCATCGCGGGAAAGGCCGCGTAGACCCGCATCATCTCGGTGCGGCCGTCCTGGTAGACCACCTCGTGCGGTGGCACCTCGCCGATCTGGGAGTCGAACGGGCTCAGCTCCAATCGAATATCGCGCGGGAGCGCGTCGGGACCCAGATGGTCGATCTCGCGCGGTCCGCGCAGATCGTGCACGGTCGCGACGCCGAGTTCACGCAGGGTGGCGTGGCCGTCGTCGTCGAGCCGGCACAGCTGCGCCGACCGCAGCAGGACCCCGCTGCGAACCTTCGCGCCGCCGGCGGTGCGCAGGCCGCCGACGTCGCGGTAGTTGAAGGTGCCGGATATGAGCAGATGATCGGGGCGTGCGGTGGTCATAAATCCAGGCTATGTCCGGGCCGGTATCGACGGGGTGTCGTTATCCGATCGAACGGGCGAATCTGCGATGGCATGTGTGATCGGCCACAGGATCGGGTGCGAGCGGTCCGTGACCCGTAAAGTTCTCTGATCGGACGACGCGAGGACACGCGCTGGGCGAGAGTGGTCCCCGGGTCTCCGTCAGGTCGCGAGGGGGTACCGGACCGGTAACAAAACATTCTTTCGGTCCGGAAATGCCCACTTAAAACGATCGCGATCCCTGAAAAACCTCTAACATTGTGAAAACGGGTCGACCGGGATGCTTCCGGAGCGATCAGTGAAGACCGCAGCCCGTTGAGCGAGTCGCGCAAGCGAGGTGCGCGAGTTCTTTCGCCCGAGGGAGTCGTCGTGAGCGCAAGTGCAAGTAGACAGATGGTTCAGGTTCTCAGACCGAGGCCGACGGTCGAACAGGCCGTCGAGCAGGCCGCGGCCGCACTCGACTACACCGGCACCCGCGCGCTGCGGGTGCTGTTACATGCCGGGGTGAGCGCGCTGTGGCCGACGATCAAGGCCACGCCGGAAAAGCAGGTGCGCTCCTACGAGTCCACGATCGCGGCCCTGCGTCGCCGCTGGTCCAAGGGCGGCGAATGCGAACCCGATTCCACCGTGGCCGCGCTGTTCCGTGATCTGGACGCCGAGGTGGCGGCCTTCCTGCAACTGTGCGCCGACCGCTCGCGGACCGAATGGCTGGAACCGGTCGAGGCCGTGGCGGCCTACTCGGTGGCGGTCATGCAGGGCACGGTCCTGCGCTGGTTGGCCGATTGTGACGACGAGACGACCCTGGTGGTGTTGGACGATCTGGTATCCAGCCTGTCCACCAAAGCCGCCGATCGATAATCCTGGACGTTTGACCAGTTTCATGGTTCAGTTGAACCTGTGACAGACGTGTCGTCCATCACCGGACTGAACGCGGCCACCGCCGATCTGGATCCGCCGTTGGCCGCGTTGGACCTGAGCGCGCTGCGCGCCAATGCCGCCGATCTCGTGCGACGGGCGCGGGGCGTACCGATCCGGGTCGCCAGTAAATCGGTGCGCTGCCGGGCGGTCCTCGAGGAGGTCCTCGGCGGCGAGCTCACCGGATCGGGCGGTTTCGCGGGCATCATGTCCTATTCGCTGCCCGAGGCCATCTGGCTGGCCCGCCGGGGCGCGCGTGACATTCTGCTCGGCTATCCGAGCGTGCATCGGGCCGCGCTGGTCGAACTCGGTGGCGACGAGACGCTGCGCGAGGCCATCACCCTCATGGTCGACGATCCCGCGCAGCTCGATCTGATCAAGACCACCGTCGGCGGCGAGCGGGTGCGCCCCCGGGTCTGTCTGGATGTCGACGCGTCGCTGCGGGTCGGACCGCTGCACCTCGGCGTGCGCCGATCCCCGATCCGCACCCCCGATCAGGCCGCCGACCTGGCCCGTGCCGCCCAGCAGCGCGGCTTCCAGGTGGTCGGCGTGATGACATACGAGGCGCAGATCGCCGGGCTGCCCGATACCAATCCCGCTGTGCGACTGGTGAAATGGGCCTCGGCCACCGAAATCGGCAAGCGCCGCAAGCAGGTGCTCGACGCCGTGCGCTCGGTGGTCGGCGAACTCGAGATCGTCAACAGCGGCGGCAGCGGGTCCATCGAGGTCAGCATCTCCGATCCCGAGGTCACCGAGGTGACCGCCGGTTCCGGCCTGTACGTACCGACCCTGTTCGACGGCTACCGCGCCTTCCGACCGCATCCGGCCCTGTTCTTCGCCCTGCCGGTGCTGCGCCGCCCCGCCCGCGGCATCGCCACGGTCTTCGCGGGCGGCTACACAGCCTCCGGTCCGGCCAATAATTCCCGCGTTCCGAAGCCCGTGTGGCCCAGCGGTTTACGGCTCATCGGCACCGAGGGTGCGGGTGAGGTACAGACCCCGCTGACCGGCGCGGAAGAACTCACCATCGGCGACCGGGTGTGGTTCCGCCACGCCAAGGCGGGTGAACTGTGCGAACGCTTCGACCAGATCCACCTGGTCGACGCCGACGGCACCCGAACCACCGTCCCCACCTATCGCGGCGAGGGCCTCAATTTCGGCTGAACCTCTCGGATCGTCCTCCGCCGGATACGATTTCGGTATGGAGAAGAAGACACGGAATGTCACGGTCTCCCTTCCCGAGGACGTGGCAGCCACCCTGGAGAGCTGGTGCGAAAGCGGCCGTATCGCATCGATCGGCGAATACCTCTCCAGCCGGGTGCGAGCCGACACCGTCGGCGCCCAGGACTGGGCCAGCGAGACAGGGACGCGCCCGGGCATCGGGTGAGCGGGGGTCCCACGACAGCCACGGGTTTGTTCGGATCCGTGGCGGCGGTGCGGATTTGTTCTCTTCGCGGAAATCCGCCGGATTGTGCTGCTCCGTCCCTGTGCGGTGATTCCGTGCGGTAGCTTTTTGGGGTCGGCGTGTTGAGCTGGCAGCACACCGTCGATGGGTCGCGAAGACCGCGGATCAGCGAGATGGCCCGTATCCGCGTTGCGGCCGTATGCCGTCGAGCGGGGTGAACCCGGGCCGCTGGGCGGCGAGTATCCTGAAGCGGGGGCCTCAGTATGTGATTGCCTGCGCCGCTATGGCGTGCGTGTGTGGCGTGTCGAAGCATATGAACTGGGAGGGGAATTCATGACCAGTGCGGCGAATATCTCGCCTCGGGCGACGATCCTGTCCGAGGCCCTCACCCGAGAACCGTCCTGTTCGGAAATCGTCGTGCTGCCGATCGGCAAGCTCCGTCCACTGGACTCGTCGCCGCGGACGACGGGCGAGAGCGCGGATCACGTACGCCTGCTTGCCGAATCGGGCACCGCGTTCGCGCCGATCGTCGTCCTGCGGGCGACGATGCAGGTCGTCGACGGCTGGCACCGGCTGTGCGCCGCACTGCTGCGCGGTGAGAAGACCATTGCGGCAGTGTTTTTCGACGGCGGCGTCGAGGCGGCGTTCGTGCTGGCGGTCAAACTCAATGCGGCGCACGGGCTGCCGTTGTCGCTGGCCGAGCGGAAGGCCGCGGTGCTGCGCATTCTGCGGTCGTACCCGGACTGGTCGGATCGGTCGATCGCCGGTATCGCAGGGGTCTCGCCCAAGACCGTCTCCGCCATCCGCAGGCGGTCGACTGTGGAAATTCCACAGTCGACCGGTCGGATCGCACGCAACGGTGTGCGGCATCGGTCCGGACCGCGGGCGCGACAACGCGCCGCCGAGATGTTCGCCGCCGATCCCACCATATCCGCGCGGAAGGTTGCCGTAGCGGTGGGTATTTCGGTGACAACGGCCAAGGATGTCCGAAAACGATTGAACGAGGCGACTTCCGTACCCGCACCCGCGGACGGCCCCGAGTCGACCGAGATCGCCGATCCGGCCGAACAGTGGCTGGTCACCGACGAGATTCTGCATCAGCTGCGCAAAGATCCGTCGCTGCGCTTCTCCGAGACCGGGCGAAAACTGTTGCGATGGTTGGAGTTTCCGTTCGGCGACGGCGTCGACTGGAGCGATGTCCTCGGTAATACCCCGAGTCACTGTGTTCCGCGCATCGCCGAACTCGCTCGACGACGCTCCCAGGACCTGCGGCAGTTGGCGCAGCTACTCGATCAACACAGCCGCGGCGCCTGTTCGGCGTGAGCTCCATGGTCGTGCATACGACCATGGCCGCCGACTCAGTACTGTTCTTGTGCACATCCCTTGTGCGCGTTAGTGTTGAGTTCGAGAGACTACCGGGGACTCTGAAATTGCACGGGGTTTCATGTGATCGACGGGGCTTTTATTGATTACGGCATGCCTGCCCTACATCGGGTGCGTATTGCGCGTTCGTAACCGATGATTCTCTCGATGTTCACACCCTCAGTCCGTGCTCCGAGGAGCAGGAGGGGTAATGAGTCAGGAATCGCTTACCGACAATTGCGAACATTACCGATGTGTGGGAATCGGTATCGGTCCGGCAAATCTGAGTCTGGCGTCTCTGCTGTACGGTCAGCCGGATATGTCGAACCGGTTCTTCGAGAAGCGGAACGATTTTCGATGGCATGACGGCCAGCTGCTGCCCGACACCTCGCTCCAGGTTTCGATGCTCAAGGATCTGGTGAGCCTCTCCGATCCGACCAACAGGTTCTCGTTTCTGTCCTACCTCCATGCTCAGGGTCGGGTCTATCACTATCTGAACGCGCAATTCGATGCGGTGCCGCGCAGCGAGTTCCGGAACTATCTGGAATGGGTGAGCGCGAACAACGAGAACCTCATGTTCGGCGAAGAGGTTCAGGCGATCCAATTCGACAGGGTTTTCGTGCTACGCACCGGCAATCGCACGGTGACGGCCGACAATATCGTTATCGGCGTCGGCCGCCGCCCCCATGTTCCGCCGATGGCCGAGGGGCTGCTCGGTCCGACCCAATTCCATATCGGCGAATTCGCCGACAGGGCGGTCGGACTCGGAGGGCGGCGAGTGTGGGTTATCGGCGGCGGCCAATCCGGCGCGGAGGCGTTTCTCGATCTGATATCCCGGCCGCGCGGTGAACTGCCGCGCAGGGTCGGCTGGATATCCCGGCGCCGCAACTACTTTCCCCTCGACGACTCGCCGTTCACGAACGACTATTACATGCCGGACTACTCGGAGTATTTCTCCGCGCTGCCGGGAGTCACCCGCGACAAGCTCAACTCCGCACATGTGCTGTCCAGCGACGGGATCTCCGAGTCCACGCTGCGCAAGATATACCAGCGTATCTACCTGCATCACTTCGTCGACGGCGCCACCGATCTGGTCGCGCTGTACCCCAACCGCGACGTCCTCGGCGTGACAGGTGATTCCGGCGCAGGCTGGGATATCACGCTCACCCACAACGACCAGCCGGGCGCGGACGAGCACGTCGAGGCGGATGTGATCGTCTGGGCGACCGGTTTCCACGCCGCCGACACGGAATTCCTGTCGCCGATCGAGGAGCGGCTCGAACGGGACGGCGACGAGTACAAGATCGACTCGGATTTCGCCGTGCGCTGGGACGGCCCGGCCGATCGAAACATCTTCCTGCAGAACGGCGCCCGGCGCCAACGAGGTCTGGCCGATACCAATCTGAGCCTCGTGGCCTGGCGCAGCAAGCGGATCGCCGATCGCCTGCGCGGCATTCGGTCCGACGATCCGCACGGATCATTCCTCGAGTGGTCGGCAAAGGGGCCCGACGACCGGCTGTCCGGAGCGTAGACCGATGGCGAATCCAACCATCGCCGTGGTCGGCGCAGGGATCATCGGTTGTCTGATTGCGCGCGAGGTGATTTCCCGTGCGCCCGATACACCGGTCGTGGTGTTCGAGCGAGACGGGATAGGGTCCGGGACCAGTCGACGCTCGGCGGGCCTGCATTTCCCCCGCGGCGCGACCGAGCGGGTGCGGAAGATGACCGCCTACAGCCAGGACTACTACGAGCGCCTCGTGGCGAAACATCCGCTGTTGCCGATCTATTCGCTCGATATGACCGTGGTGGCGACGCATACCGCCGCGCGAATAGGGGAGGTCTATCTCGACCGCGCCGCGTTGACGCCCGCGGACACCGTGCCGGGCCGCATGATCCGGGTGCCCCGTGAGGCCCGGATCTGGCGGGGCGCGGGATGCCACTACGCCGATGTGTCGACGGTTGCTCAGGCAATGGCTCGGGAGTTGCGTCCGCGCGTCACGTTCCGGGAAGGCATGCGGGTCACCGCAATCAGTGACGCGGGGGAGGAGGTGATCCTCCGATTGAGCACCGGGGAGACGTGCACCGCCGGACGCGTGGTGCTCGCGCCCGGCCCGTGGTTGGGCGACCGCGCCTGGTGCGAACTCGTCGCCCCGATGGGTGCCCGGGTCAAGAAGGTGGCCGCGATCCATATCGAGCGCGAGCCGCGGCCGGATGAGGGCGTGGTCGTATTCCAGGACGAGGACGCCTTCCTGCTACCGCTGCGACACCGCGGTCACTGGCTGTTCAGCTACACGTGCCAGGAGTGGGATGTCGATCCCGATGCCGTTTCCGATGGGCTCGACGAGGGCGTGCTCGGCGCGGCGCTGCCACTGCTGCACCGGTACGCGCCCGCACTGGTCGAGCACGTCGCGGGCGGGCGCGTGTTCTGCGATGCCTACAGCCTCGATCGGGAGCCGCAGGTGCGCGCGCTCGACCCGGCCGGACGAGTGATCTTCGCCGGCGCCGCGAACGGTTCCGGCTATCGGCTCGCCCCGGCGATCGCGGCCGAGGCCGTCGGCTTGCTGCGAGTCGAAGGGCAGACACGTCAGTCTTCGAAGGAGATGAGCCCCACGTGATCATCAGTCGTTTCGATACGGCCGAACTGCACTCCGCATTCGGCATCGACATGAGTTCGATCGAGGGATTGGGCTTCGGAGCCGGCTGGGCGCGGGTCACGCCCGGTGGCCGATCCGATCCGCATCAGCACGACGAGACCGAGATGTTCCTGGTCGTCAGCGGGGAGGGTGAGGTCGTCGTGGACGGCGCGCGGCATCCCGTCGGTCCGGGCCTCGCCATGCTGTTCGACCCCTTCGAAACCCACGTCATCGAGAACACCGGCTCCAGCGAGCTCGTATTCTTCGATCTGTACTGGCGCGATCCGGCCCGCGCCGCTCGCGCCGCGGCCGGGCGTAGCGACCGCAGGCGGTTCGGCGAGCGGCCGATCTTCGTATTCTCCACCCCGCCGACTCCCAACGGTGATCTGCATCTCGGGCATCTGTCGGGCCCGTACTTGGGCGCGGATGTCTTCGTCCGATTCCAGCGGATGAATGGTGCGCAGGCGTGGCACCTCACCGGCAGCGACGATCATCAGAGCTACGTCGTCGACCTGGCTCGGCGGGAGGGCCGCACACCCGCGGAGACCGCGGCGTACTACAGCGCCGAGATCGCCGAAACGCTGCGGCTGATGGATATCGAGCCCGATCAGTACACGGTGACCGGTGCGAACCCGACTTACCGTGAGGGGCTGCGCGCGTATTTCTCCCGCCTCGTGGCATCGGGATCCGTTGCGCCCCAGCAGGGTACGGCGCTGCGAGACGCGACGACCGCGGACTACCTGTACGAGGTGGATGTATCGGGCGGATGCCCCGGCTGCGGCGCGACGACCGGCGGAAATATCTGCGAGGGCTGCGGCGAGCCCAACTCCTGCGTCGATCTGACCGAGCCGCGATCGGCGCGATCCTCGGCCACCCCGCAGGCCGATACGATCGTCCGATACTCACTGCCGTTGCACGAGTTCGCACCCGAACTCGCGGCGCATCATCGGCTGGGACGAGTCCCGGCGCGACTGCGGGAGCTGGCCGGGCGTCTGTTCGCCCGGCCCCGGCTCGACGTGGCGATGACCCATCCCGCGGCATGGGGCGTGCCACCCGCCGAGCCCGGCGCGGACGGACAGGTCATCTGGGTCTGGCCGGAGATGTCCTACGGGTTCCTGCACGGCATTTCGGCGCTGGGTCGTCGTCTCGGCCGGGACTGGCGGGCCGATGAGCCCGAGCAGGATTGGAAGATCGTGCATTTCTTCGGTTACGACAACAGCTTCTACCACGCGATTCTCTATCCCGTGCTGTATCGGCTGGCCTTCCCGGGCTGGCAGCCGGATATCGACTACCACGTCAACGAGTTCTATCTGCTGGACGGTGGCAAATTCTCCACCAGCCGTCGGCATGCCGTGTGGGGCAAGGAAATCCTCACGCCCGACAGTGTGGACGGGGTGCGGTACTTCCTGTCCCGCACTCGGCCGGAATCGCGGCGTACCAACTTCACTCGCGAAAGTTATGCGGCCACCGTGCGCGAGGAATTGATCGGTACCTGGCAGCGCTGGCTCAACGATCTGGGACACCGGATCGATGTCCGCTACGGGGGCCGCGCGCCCGATGCCGGTGTCTGGACGCCGGAGCACACCGCATTCCTCGGCCGTCTGGGCGTCCGGCTGGCCGCGGTGAGCGCCGCGCTCGGCCCGGACGAATTCTCGCTCGGGTCGGCGACGAGCGAATTGCACGGCATCGTCACCGATACGGTTCGATTCGCCGAGAGGGAGAGCGCGGCAGCGACGGTCGAGGGCTGGCACGACGAGGCCCGCACCGCGGTGGCGTTGGAACTCGCCGCGGCGCGGTTGCTCGCTCGATGTGTCACACCGGTGATGCCGCGGTTCGCCGGAAAGCTCGGCGACGCGCTCGGCGAGCGGCGTCCGGCCGAATGGCCGCATACCGTCGAACTCGTCCCGGCCGGTAGTCGGGTGGATCTGGTGCGGGAGTTCTTCGCCGCACCGGCGGTCGTGGTGTCGGAGCCGGTCGCGGTGGGGAGCGCGTGATGGATTCGGTGGTCAATCGGATCGTCACAACGCCGCCGCCGGCCGGTTATCACGCTACCTTCGTGCGATTGGGTACGACGGAAACGATCGAACTACGCGAACTGTCCACGCGCGCCGAATATTTGGCGGCGCGGTTGCGCGAATCCGGTGTGACGCCGGGGGATCGCATCGGGATACTCGCCGCGAACTGTCTGGAATGGGTGGTGCTGGATCTGGCCGCGCTGCGATGCAAGGCGGTGACCGTCGGACTGGAACCCGGCAAGTTCGAGGCCGATGAGGCGCTGCTCGCACGCTACGATCTGAAGCTGCTGTTCACCGATCAGCTGTCCACCGCTACCGGTGCCCGGCCGATGAGCGTGGCGCGCGAACTCGCCGAACATCCCGCGGGCCCGCTGCCCGCCGTCCGATACGAATCCGACGAGACGACCACGCTCAAGTTCACCTCGGGCAGCACCGGCGTGCCGAAGGGGTTGGCGGCCAGCGTGGGCAGTATCGATAGCTCATTGCGCGCGGTTCAGGAGATGTTCGCGCACGGCCCCGGTGATCACCTGTTCGTCTTTCTGCCGCTGTCTCTGTTGCAGCAGCGGTATTGGATCTATTCGGCGCTGTCCTTCGGCCACGATGTCACCGTCAGCACCTACGAGGCGGCGTTCGCGGCGATGCGGCGGATGCGACCCACCGTCGTGATGGGCGTGCCGGGCTTCTACGAGACCGTCAAACGATATCTGCAGGCCCGGCCCGATCCGCGGGTCGCGGCCGAGGAGCTGTTGGGTGACCGGATCCGCTACCTGTGGACCGGTTCCGCGCCGGCCAGGCAGGACATGCTGCGCTTCTTCACAGATCTCGGGCTGCCGATCTACGAGGGCTACGGCATGAACGAGACCTGCATCGTCGCCAAGAACCATCCGGGCGCGAACCGGGTGGGCAGTGTCGGGCGCGTCGTACCGGGTAAGGAGGTGCTGTTCGACGCCGACGGAGTCATCCACGTGCGCAGCGACCATCCGGTGGCGAGGCGGTACGAGTACGGCGCGACCTCCGGTTCGTTGGGCGTATTCGCCGCCGACGGCACGGTTCGGACCGGCGATATCGGCCATATCGACGACGACGGCTTCCTCTATATCCACGGTCGCGCCGACGACGTGATCGTGCTGGAGAACGGGAGGAAGGTCATCGTGCGACCGATCGAGGAGCGCATGGTGGCGAGTCCGGCGATCGAGCACTGCGTGGTCTTCTGTCCGGCGCAGACCGAACTCGTCGCGGTCGTTTCACCGGCCGATGAACCCGCCGATGAGGCGGCCATCGCCGAACATCTCGCCCATACGAACGCGGAGTTGGAACGCGATGAGCGCATCGGCCGGGTCGTGATCGCCCACCCGCGCTTCAGCATCGAAAACGGTCTGATCAGTTCGCAATACAAACCGAAACGTCGGCAGATCCTCGAACAGTTTCGACGGGAGATCGGTGAGAAAGGAAAAGCTCATGCCTGATGTGGAAAAGGCTGTGCACGACAACTTCCGGAAGGTGATCGCGTCGAATATCGCTCCCGACGATCTCGATCCGGACCTGGATATGGCCGACGACTACGGCCTGACGTCGCTGAACAAAGTGCTGTTTCTGACCGCGGTCTGCGAGGACACGGGCGTCTCCCTGACCAGCTTCGCCGAGGACGACGTCGCGGCGATGCGCAGCCTGCGCGATGTGACGGCCGCACTGTCGCGGCGCGCGGAAAGCGCGGTCTGAGATGAGTTGGACGGAGATTGCCCCGGCCCGACTGGAGAACGATCAGGTTCTGCTGCGACCGATCGAACCGACCGACCGGGCGGCCCTGTGTGAGATCGCGCTGGATCCGGACATCTGGCGGTATTTCGTCTCCCTGGTGAAGACCGAGGCGGATTTCGACGCGTTTTTCGATGCGGCACTGGATGATCAGCGCGCCGGGCGCCGGGTGGTCTTCTACATCATGGACCGGGCCAGCGGCCGCGTCGCGGGCAGTATGAGTTACGGAAATATGGCCGAGCGGGACGGCCGACTCGAGATCGGGTGGTCCTGGCTCGGCCGGGACTTCCGGGGTCGCGGGATCAATCGCTGGGCGAAATACCTGTTGCTGGAACACGCTTTCGAGCGGCTGGGCGCGGAGCGGGTGGAGTTCAAGACCGATGTGCTCAACGAGCAGGCGCGCCGCGGCCTGCGCAATATCGGGGCGGTCGAAGAGGGGACGCTGCGCAGTTTCAATCCGATGCCCGGCGGTCGCCGCCGCGACGCGATCTTCTACAGCGTGCTGCGCGGCGAATGGCCCGAGGTCAAAAGGAAACTGGCGGCCTATCCGAAGGTGCAACTGGCGGGCGCATTCGAATGAACGCAGACGGGCGGACTCCGTTCATCCGGGCCGAGGGCGATTCGTTCGAACTCGGCTACCGGCACGGTCGAGCCAGGGCCGCAGAACTGCGGGCCTTCCTGGGCGACGGGTTGTGCCGGTTGAATCGGATTCTGCCCGAACCGGTATCGCTCGCGGGGTTGGGCCCGGAGATCGACGCCTATACGGCCGAGATCGCCGCCGCGACACCGGATCTGGCCGAGGAGATCCGCGGCCTCGGGGCCGGGGCCGAGCTCGACGCGCGCGAGGCCGCGCTGTTGCAGCTGCGCCGCGAGATCCTCGGCTATCAGAAGATTCCGAGCGCCGGAGACTGCACCACCTATGCGCTGGCCGGGGCCGATCCCGTACTGGCGCAGACCGTCGACCTCAACGGTGACCTGGATGACCAGATCAGCGTGCTGGAGATCGCGCGGGCCGGGGCGTCCCGGCGCGTTCTCGTGCTCAGTTTCGGGGGTCTGCTCGGCTATCTCGGCCTCAACAGCGACGGCCTCGCGGTCGGGTTGAATCTCGTGCTCGGCGGTGACTGGAAGCCGGGTGTGCCGCCCTATCTCGCCATCCGGCATGTGCTCGACAAGGCCGGGTCCGTCGCGGAGGCGGTGCGGCTGCTGCGGGAATTGCCGCTGGCGAGCTCGCGCAATATCGTTCTGTGCGACCGGGATACGGCCGCCTGGGTCGAGGTGCTCGGCCCGGACGTCCGGGTCGAGTACGGCCGAAATGTGGCGCATACCAATCATTTTCTGGCTCCCGACCTCGCGTCCCGCGACGAGATCAACGTGTTCGCCCGCAATTCCTCCGTGCGCAGGCTCGAGGCGTGCCGGGCGCGGCTGGTCACCGTGGCCTCCGATCCGGAAGAACATTTGGCCGTGCTGTCCGCGCCACCGATCAATGTCTCGGGCAACGGTGACATCCGCCGCGAACGCACCGTCGCCGCCGTCGTCCTGTGCCCGGAACGCGGCCGGATGTACCTGCGGCCGGGTGATCCCGCGGCGCACGCCACCGAAATATTCGCGCTGTCCTAGGAGAGCAACGATGAGCTTCGATGCGGGAATCCTCGCTCTGCCGTTCTACGAGCCACGACATGTGGAGTGCGCCCGGGAGATCGAGAGTTGGTGCGCGGAGCACACCGAGCTGTGGGACGACCCGAATGCCGCGACCGATCCGGATGCGACCGGCCTGCGGATCCTTCGGGCCCTGGGCGAGCACGGCTGGCTGGCCGCGCTGGATCCCGCTGCGGGACCGGAGAATTCGGCGATCGGGGACTGCCGCTCGGTGTGTCTGATGCGCGAGGCGCTGGCCTATGCCGACGATCTCGCCGACTTCGCCTTCTCGATCCAGGCTCTGGCGGCGACACCGATCGCGCGACACGGCGACGAACAGCAGCGGCGACAATATCTCGCGCCGATGGCGAAGGGGATCCTGTGCGGCGCGTTCGCCATCTCCGAACCGATGGCCGGATCGGATGTCGCGGCGATCGGCCTGCGCGCCGAACGCCTCGACGACGGGTACGTGCTGAACGGCGCCAAGGCCTGGATCGCCAACGGCGGCATCGCGGATGTCTTCTGCGTCATCGCGCGGACCGGCGAGGGGCCGGGCGCGCTGGGATTGACGGCATTCCTGGTGCCCGCGACGACCCCGGGGCTGACGGTGGGGCCACGGGTCGGGCTGATCGCGCCCCGGTCCTTCGCCGATCTCGAATTCGAGGACTGCCGACTGCCGCTCGACAGCGTACTGGGCAGGCCGGGCGGCGGTTTCGTGATCGCGATGGAGGTGCTCGAACGGTTTCGTACGACCGTCGGGGCCGCGGCCCTCGGATTCGCGCGTCGTGCCGCCGACGCGGCGCTGACGCATGCCAAGAATCGGCCGATGTACGGCGCTCGGCAATTCGATCTGCAGTTGGTGAAGGCCGGCTTCGCGGACGCCGAGGTCGAGCTGAACGCCGCGGCCTTGCTGGTGGCCCGCGCGGCCTGGGAAATCGACCGCGGAAACCCCACGGCGGCAAAACATTCCAGTATCGCCAAGCTGTATGCCACCGAGCGGGCGCAGGGGATCGTGGATGCGTGCGTGCAGATCTTCGGCGCGGCGGGGCTGGTTTCCGACAGCGTGCCGGAGCGGCTGTATCGGCAGATTCGGTCGCTGCGCATCTACGAGGGCGCCTCCGAGGTGCTGAAGATGATCATCGCGGGCTCGCTGGGGAGCGGCCGGGGGAGGACGAAATGAGCGCATACCTGTCGCGACCGCCGCGTCGCTCCGCCCGAATGCGGCTGTTCTGCTTCCCGCATTCCGGCGGCGGCGCTTCGGTTTTCCGCGGCTGGCACCGAGATCTCCCGGGCTGGGTGGACGTGCTGCCGGTACTGCTGCCCGGCCGCGAGGAACGATCCGATGAGCCGCCCCGGGCCGACCTGAACGAGCTGGCCGACGCGATAGCCGACGCGCTGCGACCACATCTCGACGCACCGTTCGCACTGTTCGGGCACAGCCTGGGCGGCCTGCTGGCCTACGAGGTCGCACTGCGCCTACAACGCGTCGGCGCACCGACACCCGCGGCGTTACTGGTGGCGGGCCTGTCCGCGCCACACCGGCTCACACCCGAGCCGATGCACGAACTGGCCGACGAGCAGCTACTGGACCGAATCTTCGAATTGGGCGGCACCCCAGCCGAATTACGCGATGACCGCGACCTGATCCACTCCGCGCTCCCCGCGCTGCGCGCCGACGTAACAATGTTCTCCACCTACCGCCACCAACCCGCTCCACGGCTGGCGTGCCCGATCACCGTCCTCAACGGCCGAAACGATGCCCTGGCCCCACCAGAGCACGCATCCGAGTGGAACGCCCTGACCACCGCAGCCCTGCGCACCCACGCCCTACCAGGCACCCACTTCTTCGTCCACTCCCACCACCACGAGCTGACCCGGATAATCACAGCCGAACTACGTCGCTATTCCCCACCCGACAACCGGCAACGCCCAATCGCCCCGGGAACGAGCGGCCAGGGAACCTCTGGAGCCGACTCGCACGGGCGGGGCGAACCAGACACCCGGGGAATTTCGGGGACCGTCTCGCGTGGGCGGGGTGAGCCGATCGCTGTGGTCGGGATTGGTTGTCGGCTGCCCAATGCCGATGGGCCGCAGGCGTTGTGGCGGTTGCTGGTCGACGGGGTGGATGCGGTGACCGAGGTGCCGGGGCGGCGGGCCGATCATCCGGGTGTGTATGGGCGTTTGCCTGCCGCGCCGGATGGGTTTCGTCGGTTCGGGGGATTTCTCGATGATGTCGCGGGTTTCGATGCGGCCTTCTTCGGTATCTCGCCTCGGGAGGCCGATCGGATGGATCCGCAGCAGCGGCTGCTGTTGGAGGTGGCTTGGGAAGCGCTGGAGGACGCCGGGATTCCGCCTACCGCGCTGGCGGGTACTCGCACCGGGGTTTTCGTGGGGCAGATGGGGCGGGACTACTGGGAATTGCAGGCGCGGCACGGTTCGCTCGATCTGCATGCCCTGACCGGGGGTGGGCTGGCGTCGTTCATGTCCGGCCGCATTTCGTTCGCGCTGGATCTACGCGGTCCGAGTGTTTCGGTCGACACGGCCTGCTCCTCGTCGCTGACCGCGGTGCATTTGGCCTGGCAGAGTTTGCAACTCGGGGATTCGGACCTGGCGTTGGCGGCGGGGGCGAATCTGGTGCTGCTGCCGGAACTGGCCGCGGTCTACGAGCAGGTCGGGTTGATGTCGAGGCAGGGGCGGTGTCGCTTCGGCGATGCCACCGGTGACGGGTTCGTGCGCTCCGACGGCGTCGGCGTGGTGGTGCTCAAACCGCTGGCGCGAGCGCGCGCCGACGGTAATCGCGTCTACGCGGTCATCGCGAGCAGTGCGAGCAATAACGACGGCAGCGGCGGCGGCTCCCTGGTCGCCCCGGCTCAGGACGCCCAGGAGCGACTGCTGCGCGACGCATTGGACCGCGCGGGCATGGATCCCGCCGCGGTGGATTATGTGGAAGCCCACGGCACGGGCACCAATACCGGCGACGCCATCGAATTACGTGCTCTGTCAGCAGTATTCGCCGGAACGCGCCCGGCCGGACGACCCTGCCTGGTCGGTTCGGTGAAGACCAATATCGGCCACCCCGAGGGCGCGGCCGGAATCTCCGGATTCATCAAAACGGTGCTGAGCCTGCATCATCGGATGATTCCGGCCAATCCGCTGCTGACCGAGCCACATCCGGTCCTGCTCGAACCGGATACCCCGCTGCGGGTGCCGACCGAACCCGTTGCGTGGCCGGAGGATTCGCTCCCGGTGGCGGGCGTGACATCCTTCGGTCTGTCCGGCACCAATGTGCACGTGGTACTCACCGCCGCGCCAGCGCAGGCGGATCCGGGTGATGACGAGGCGTCGCCGCTGGTGCTGCCACTGTCGGCGCGCGATCCCGGTGCGCTGCGTGCGCTCGCGTCCGCCTATGCCGACCGGCTCGACGGCGCGGATCCGGTGACCGCCAGACGTGTATGCGCCGTCGCCGCGCGCGGTCGGGCACATCACGAATGGCGTTCCGCGGTGGCCGCTCTCGACGGCGACGGACTCGCCGCCGCGTTGCGGGACCGAGCGTCCGAGGAGATCTCGCAGCGGCCCGGCGGCGGAGTGCGCATCGCATTCGTCTTCCCCGGCCACGGCAGCCAGTGGGTGGGAATGGGCCGCGAACTGCTCAACACCTCGGCCACCTTCCGGGCCGCCATCGAAAACTGTGACGCGGCAATCCGATCCGAGGCCGGATGGTCGCTGCTGAAGGTGCTGGAAGCGGACGACGGGGAGCAACTGGCGCGAACCGCGGTGATCCAACCGGCCGTCTGGGCCATGCAGGTGGCATTGGCGCAGCACTGGCGCTTCTGGGGAGTTCGACCCGATGTCGTCATCGGGCACAGTTTCGGCGAGGTGGCCGCCGCGACGATCGCCGGGGCGATCGAGCTCGACGACGCCGCCCGGCTCATCTGCCGTCGCGGCGAACTCACCGCGCAGGCCGATGGCCTGGGCGGAATGATCGCGGTGACACTGCCTGCCGCCGAGGCGGAGGCGGCGGCCGCGCGCTATCACGATCGGATCGTGGTGGCCGCGCGCAACAGCCCACGCCTGACCGTGCTGTCCGGCGAACACGACGCGCTCGAGGAGCTGCTCGCCGAACTCCAGGGCGCCGGGGTGCGTGCCGGGCGGGTGCGGATCAACTTCGCCTCACACAGCCGATTCATGGATCCGCTGCGGCCGCGGCTGATCGACGCGCTCGCCGGGCTGCGGGTGCGCCCGGCCGCCGTGCCGTTCCGGTCGACGGTCACCGGCGAACGCATGTCCGGACCCGATCTCGACGCGCGGTACTGGGCCGACAACCTGCGCTCCTCTGTGCGGTTCGCCGATGTGATCGCCGCCGAGAATGCCATGGGCCCAACTGTTTTCCTGGAGATCAGCCCGCATTCGGTACTCGCACCCGCCATCGAGCAGTGCCTGGCCGTCGATACGCACGGGCACGGGACGGTGGTGCCGGGGCTGCGTCGCAAGGTATCGGAGACCGCCCGCCTGGCGGAACTCGCCGCCCGGCTCTACACCGCCGGGGTCGATCCGGATTGGACCGCGATTCATCCGACGCTCACACTCCCGGACGAGGTGCCGACCTATCCGTGGCAGCGTCGGCGCACCTGGTTCACGACCGACTGGTCGGCGGAGGCGGACCGAATCCCCGCGGAGCCCGCCGCGCCGCCACCGCCGCCCGCGACCGCCGGTGGCCTCGTGGGCGATCTGACCGCCGAACTCGGCGCGGTGCTCGGCCTTGCGGCGGAACGGATTCCGCGACGACGTCCGCTGCGCGAGGTCGGCTGCGATTCGCTGGCCGCGGTCGAGATACGCGCCCGGCTCGAGCAGCGGTGGCAAATCCGGATTCCGTCGAGCACGGTGCTCGGCGCGAGCGTGGAGGACCTCGTCGAAGCGATCACCGCCGTCCACCCGGATGCGGATGGCGGGCGAGAAAGGGAGGGACAGTCGTGACTGTGCCGTCGCTACCGGAACACGATCCGCGCGACCCAGTGGAAAGCGCGGTGATCAGCAGACTCGTCGGGAATTGGCATCGGCGCGCGATGGTCAAGCGCCCGGAGCCCGATCTGGACGAGCTGTTCGAACCCACCCGTCCCGACTATCCGGAAGGTCTCATCCCCTTCCGGGACCATCCGGCCTACCGCGCGCTCGACCCCGATATCAGGGCGCGCATGCTGGGTTGGGGCTGGGTGGCATTCAACAAACACATCATGGATACCGAACAGCACGTGGTGAACCCGACGTTCTCCCTGATCATCGAGGGCACATTCGATACCGGCCTGAATATGGAGATGCTGAGCACCGCGATGACCCAGGCGATGGTCGACGAGCAGTACCACACCCTGATGCATCTCAATGCCAGCTCGGTGATGCGGCGTCGACGCGGCTGGCGAATGCCCGAGCAGGCATTGCCGCTCGGGCACAAGGCCGCTCGGCTCCGGCAGCGCATGGCGGGGAGCGAGGAATCCTGGCAGCGTGATCTCGGCGCGCTCGCCTTCACCACGGTCGCCGAGATCTCGATCAACTCCTATCTCGATCTGATCGCCGCCGACGATGAGATCCAACCGATCAACAAGATCACCGCGGCAATGCACAATCGCGACGAGTACTGCCACTCCTCGATCGCCGACGAGATCGCCAAGGCGGTCTACGACCGGCTGGGTCCGGCCGAGCGCGCCCTGTTCCGGGAGGCGTTGGTCGATGGGCTGGAGGCGTTCGCCGCCAACAACTTCCCCGTCTGGCATCGCATCGTCGACCTGGTGGGGATCGAGGGCGGCCATGAGATGCTGCGGGAAGTCGAGTACGATCCCTCCTCGAAGCTGTTGCTGTCCAATTTCAGTGGGCTGCACAAGTTCTGCAGCGAACTGGACATACTCGAGGAGCTCCCGTTCGACTGGTCAACCGTGACGGTCGGGGAACCGTGACATCCGAATCGAAGGGCGGCGCCACGGCGCTCGTCTCGGATTCCGCTGTGGCGGTGCCCATTTGGCTCGCGGCGGTCGGGGTCTCCCTGGTCGCGTTGAATCTGCGGCCGCCGATCACGGCGATTTCGACACTGCTGCACCAGGTTCAACAGCAGGAGGGTTTCAACAGCACGGTGGCCAGCCTGCTGGTGGCGGTGCCGATCGCGTGCTGGGTTGGCTTTTCCGGACTCACCCCGCGCATCGGACGCAGGGTGGGCCTCAATCGCACCATCGGATTCGCCCTGATCGTGCTGCTGGTGGGCTTCGGTATCCGAATGCTGCCCAGTGTGGCGGCGCTGTTCGTGGGTACGGCGATCATCGGCCTGGCCATCACCGTCGGCAATGTCCTGGTTCCGGCCGCGATCAAGCGCGATCATCCCGCGCATGCGGGACTGCTGACCGGGCTCTACACCATGTCCCTGTATATCGGGGCGGCCGCTGCCGCGGGAATCACGCTGCCGTTGCAGCACGCCACCGGCTTCGGTTGGCGCGCGACGCTCGGGCTGTGGGCCGTGCCGGTGGTCGTCGCGTGGGTGGTGTGGTTTCCGCAGCTGCGGGCGCGCGATCACACCGGTGCCGCCACCGCGCCCGAGACCGGGTCGCCGAGCCTGTGGCGTCAGCCGCTGGCCTGGGCGGTGACGTTCTTCTTCGCCATGCCCGCGCTGCTGTTCTACACGGTGTCGGCGTGGCTGCCGACGATTCTCATGGACGCGGGCATGGACGCCTCGTTGGCGGGCGGCATGCTCTCGGTCGCCAATCTGGTGGCGGTGCCGTCGGCGCTGATCATGTCCATCGTGTCGAATCGCAGCGCACAGCAGGTCTGGGCCGCGGCGTCGACCGGCGCGCTGTCGGCGGCGGCCTTTGTGGGGCTGCTGATTTCGCCGACCGGATGGGCCGTCGTATGGATGGTTCTGCTCGGCGCGGGGCTCGGGGCGGGCACCGCGATCGGGTATTCGCTGCCCCTGCTGCGCTCGCGTGAGGCGCAGACCACGGCGAAGCTGACCGCGATGAGCCAGATCGCGGGCTTCGCCCTCTGCGCGGTCGGTCCGGTGCTCGCCGGTGCGCTGCACGATCTGACCCACGCCTGGACCGCGGTATTGCTCCTGCTGGTGATACTGGCCGTCGTGCAGATCATTTCGGGTGTGCGGGCGGGCAGCGCTCGGTTCGTGTCGTGACTCCCATCCCCACTACCGATGAGGACATCGTCGTGCCCAAATCCCACCATTACGAGCTGGATGTGACCTGGACCGGCAATACCGGCACCGGAACCAGCGACTATCGCGAATTCTCGCGATCGCACGATGTCAGCGCCGACGGCAAACCGACGATCGCGGGCACCGCCGATCCGGCATTTCGCGGCGCGCCGGACCGCTGGAATCCCGAGGAATTGCTGGTGGCCTCCCTGTCTCAGTGCCATATGCTGTGGTTTCTGGTCCTGTGCGCGCGGGCGGGCATCGTGGTCACCGACTACACCGACCATCCCTCCGGCGCCATGGTCGAAAATCCGGACGGCGGTGGTCGTTTCACCGAGGTGGTGTTGCGTCCGCGCGTGACGCTGGCCGACCCGCAGCAGGCCGACCGCACCCCGGAGCTGCACGAGCGCGCGCACTCGCTGTGTTTCATCGCCAATTCCGTCAACTGCGATGTTCGATGCGAACCGGAAGTGGTGGGGACGGGGTCGCCCGGGTAGCCGCGGTGGCGAACCAGGCTCCGATCAGCGGCAGCCCCGCCCCGACGGCCGGGATCGGTGCGATGGTCGCGCCGAGCAGCGCCCAGGCAGAGAACAGGCCGAAGACCGGCACCAGGAATATGGCCGAGGCGGCCGTCGCGGGGCCGACCGCGTGGACCGTGCGCCTGATATGGCATGGCGCCCAGCGATTTCCACCGTCGGCTGCGACTGTGTGCGGCGCGGCGGATGATCGCGCGGGGGCGACCGATCGCCGAGGCCGCCGATGCGGCGGGCTTCGCCGACCGGGCCCACCTCCCGGCGGTTCCGTCGCTGTTGGGGCAGCACCCCGGGCATCTATCGCGCGACCCGACTACGGGTTCGACAGATCCAGGAAGGCGGCCAGATCGGCCAGCTCCGCGGGGGTTTCGGGTAGATATTCGGTGAGCAGGGCCGAATGCACGATCACCGCGGCCCACATGGCGCGCGAGACCGCGGTGGTCAGCCAGTGCCGCGAGAGCAGCGCGCCGATGCCGTGCGGCGCGTCGGCGGGTGTGGAGGTTGTGGTGGAGATTAGGACCACCGCGGCCTCGCGGCCCTGGAAGCGTTCGGTCGTGCCGACCACCACATCCTCGATCCGCGCGCGGGACAGCAGGGTTCGGATCCGGGCCACCTGCGCGTGATACGGCGCGACCACCAGGATGTCGTGCGGATGGAGTTTGCGCATCACCGCGCCCTGCTGCCAGGGCAGGCCCAGTAGCGCGCGCACCTGCCGCACGATTTCGCGGGCCTCCTCGGCCGATTCGGTGCCGTTGCCGCGATGTTCGACCGGAGCCATTCGCACGCCGGGTGAGATATCGGCCAATTCCCTTGCCAGCGTGACGGTTTCGTTGGATCGCAGCCGATCGCCGTAGCGCAGCCGCGATACCGGCCCGCACAGCTGCGGATGCATGCGCCAGGTGCGATCGAGGAAATATCCGAAATCCGGTGGCAGCGTGGTCGCTTCGCCGACCAGCCGTCCCAGGGCGGATTCGGCGACCGGTTCGGGATGAACGCCGTGGGTGGGCAGCGGCGCGGGATCGCCGAGCAGCAGCAGGTTGCGCGCACTGCCCGCCAGCGCGACGGCGTCGGCGAGCGGGAAATGTCCGGCGTCGGGGATGACCAGCAGGTCGAGACTGCCGGGCGGAATGCGGTCGGGATCGGCGACATCGCCGGGCAGACCGCCGATCACACAGCCGTTCACGGCATTGTCGAGGAAGCGGGGATAGCGGTCCGGATCGATCGTCAGCCACTCCGGCGCCACCTCCTGCGCATCGGATTTGGCCACCAGCTCCGGTAGCACCCCGGCCCGCACGACCGCGTCGAGCACCTCCTCGACCGCCGAATGCGAACCCGCAACCACGCCGATGCGCCAGCTGTGCCGGGTGACCAGCCGCTCGATCACCCGTGCGCCGGTATCGGTCTTACCGGTGCCGGGCGGACCCTGTACGGCGACATAGGAATCGTCGAGATCCAGCACCGCGGCCGCGACGGCGGCGGCGTGATCGCCGAACACCTCCGGTAGCGCGGCGCCGGATCGCGTGCGCGGGCGACGGCGGCACAGCAGATCGAATGCGGCCGTCAGGGGCGCCTCGGGCAGCGTGCCCAGTAGCTCGTTGGCGGTGTATTCCAATGCGGCGGCGATGTTCTCGTCGCTGCCGGGCGGGCGCGGCACGATCGCGACCGGTAGATCGTCATAGGGTGCGCAGCCCTCCGGTAGCGATTCCTCGACCCGCACGATGTCGTCGAAGTTGTCGTCGCGCGCACACCCGAGCACCGTGGCCGTCGCGATCGCCCGGCGGCCCGGTGCGGCGGTCATACCCGGGACGGGCCGGTCGTAGAGGGTGAGCACCGGTGTGCCGGGCGGCGGTGCGCTGCCGGTGCCGAGCCGTCCGGTCAGTTTGAGATAGCGGCGCATCGGGCGCTGACCGGTGCTGTGCCATTTGGTATCCACCGTGCCCCAGTCGGCGACCAGAACGCCCGGGGTATCGGCCCATTCGGCGATCGGCCGGTGCAGTCGATCGGCATGCGCCCAGTGCAGCGGCTGGCGCTCGCGCCGGTGATAGGCCAGCACGGCCGCGGTCAACGCGGCGATGTCCTGTGCGGGCGTGCGGGGTTCGTCGGTGTCGAAGGCGAATTCGCGCAGGGCCGCCTCGACCGCCGAGGGAGCCTCGGCCATGGTGTCGCGCGGGGCCGGGCGTGCTCGCACGCCGTGCTCGTCGGCCAGGGCGCGCAGCCGGTCGCGCACCAGCAGGGTCAGCGCACACTCCGATTCCATGGGATCGCCGTCGGATTCGGGCACGCGGTCCAGCAGGGTCGTCAGATCGCCGAGGCGATAGGCGCGCTCGCCGATCATCAGTGCCGCCCGCACGATCGGATACAGATCCAGCAGCGAACCCAGCAGATCCGCGGCGATCTCCTCGTCCACGCCGCAGCGCGCGCACAGCTCGGCCAGCAGTTCCCGGGCGGGTGAGCGGTAGTGGTAGACGCGCAGATCGGGGTGGTGTTCCTGGCGATCGGCGAGGAATTCCAGCAGGGCGGCCGGATCGTGGGCGATATCGAAGGCGTGGAACAGGATTGCCGCGGGCTGTTCACCCTCCTCGGTGGCGCGGGTCGGCGCGACGCCCACGCCGACCACCGTGGGCGGGGTTCCGGCGAGGGTGAGGAAGACGTCGCCCGGCGTGGCCGCGGGCAGCGCCGCGAGTGCGGCGGCATCGGTGACCGTGCACACCGGCTTTCCCGTCCGCTCGCGCTGCAACTGCAACCCGGCCTGGCGGCGCAGCACCGAGAAGGTCTGGGTCGCAACGCCACTCACGGCGGTGTCGGTGCGGGCCAGGCGATCCACGGTGGCGATCCCGGCGGCGTGCAGCTGGGCGCGCACCGCGGGGCGCATACCCGCGACCAGCAACAGATCCCGGCCGGTGACCAGCTCGTCGGTGCAGGTCGAGCAGTGGCCACAGGCCAGATAGCGGCGATCGCCCCACTGCACCGGCAGCAGTTCGTCCTGTTTGGCCTCGAGTACGGTCGCCACCCGGCGGCGGCGCGCGCGGGCGACCGTCATGGCGTCGGACAGATCGTGGTGACGCTCGGTGCCCGCGCTCCGGACGATCGCCTGCCGGTGCACGCCGAAACCATTGCGCTGCAGGGCCTCCGCGCAGGCGGCCAGCCGAATGAGGGTGACGACGACGGGTGCGTCGGTGACGGCGTAGAGCTGATAGGTCGTCTCGGGCGCGGCCGCATCCGGTTCGGGGTCGGCGGCCGGACCCGCGGCGGCCGCGGCCGGTGCGATCTGTGCGGCCCGAGCCGCGGCCCAGCCGTCCTGGCCCACCGTGGACGTTTTCAGCGCATCGCCATCGATGATCTGTTCGTAGGCGGATTCGTCCACCGGGAACAGCGAGCGCTGCCCCTCCGAGACTGGCATTCGCTCCGGCGTCTCGCGAATATTCGCGCGCAACAGATCCTCGGTCCGATCCGCGGCTTCGCCGACCGGATCCGGTGTGGCGGGCAGCGTGGACTTCGCGCGGGTGCGCACCAGGGCCGTGCAGTCCGCGGCGAAGGTACCGTCGAAGAATGTCGCCCCCGCGATCAGATCGGCCCCGGCGCGCAGGGCGCTCAGGGTTTGCCCATGGGCGCGGGTGAGCGCGCCCAGAGTCGCGGCGGGGGAGCCGGGCTCGACGGATTCGATGCGGATCGGCTCGTCCGCGAAGCGTTCTCGCAGCTGGTCGAGCATTTCGGCGGGGAACGGGAGCATATCGATACCGGTATCGACCGGACCGACGAGGCCGAGTTCGGCGTCGAGCGCGCGCAGCAGCGCGAACTCGCAGCGCGCCGCCTCCACCAGGTCACCGGTGCTGCACACGACACGATCACCGAACAGAATCAATCGCGGCCCTCCTGTGTCTCGGACACCCGCACCCGACCGCGCGTTCTCGCGACCCGAGCCGCGCAACAGAGTAATCAGTCGAGGTGGCGGGGAGTGGCGCGAGGGGGGCGTGTCGCGAGAGCGACCGAACGGAAGGATTACCGGGATATGCAGACGGGACAACCGAGCCGGACCGCGCTGGCGGCCGCCCGCTACCGCGCCGATCATCAGGATCTGGAGGGCGGCAACATCTTTCGCGACCCGCTGGCCCGCGCCATTGTCGGCGAAACCGGTCCGGACGAGCGATTCACCGAGAAATGGCGACAGCGCATGCGCGGATATATCGCCGTGCGCGCGCGATTCGCCGAGGATGCGCTCGCGGCGGCCGCGGCCCGCGGAACCGGACAGGTGGTGATCCTCGGGGCGGGTCTGGACACTTTCGCCTATCGCAATCCGCATCCGGGATTGCGGGTGTTCGAGGTCGACCATCCGGACACTCAGACGTGGAAGTGCGAGCGGCTCGCGCGGGCCGGAATCGAGATCCCCGACTCCGTCGCCTATGTCCCGGTGGACTTCGAACGAGACGCGCTGGGCGCGAGCCTGACCGCGGCCGGACTCGACCCCGAGTGCCCGGCGTTCGTGATCTGGCTGGGCGTCACGGTCTACCTCACCCGCGCGGCGATCGATGAAACCCTGCGTGTGCTCGGTGGTCTCGCACCGGACACCGAACTGGTCTTCGACTACGGCCCGCCCATCGTGCCCCCGCCGACCGCCGAACTGCGGGCCGTGCACGAGGAACGTGAGCGCCGCCTGGCCGCGGTGGGGGAGCGGTGGATCAGCTTCTTCACCCCGGAGCAGATCGCGGAAATCCTGTCCGGCAACGGTTTCGCGGTCGCGGAGGATCTGTCGGTGGTCGAACTCGCGGGTCGCTACGTGGGCCGGGAGGTGCCGACCACGGCCGGGCCCCGCCTGATTCGCGCGCGCGTGGCCCGGTGACAGGATTCGGATATGCCCTATTTCCAAGGTGAGCGCGGCCGCCTGCACTATCGCCAGTGGGCGGTGGCGGATCCGGCGGCGGTGCTGGTGCTGCTGCCCGGAACCGGACAGCACAGCGGCCACTATCACCGCTTCGCCCGCGCGCTCGGCACCGGCGGTATCGAGACCTGGGGTCTGGACCTGCCGGGTCAGGGCCTGAGCGAGGGCGATCCGCATGCGCCGGGCACACCGGTCGAATTGGCTCCCGACGCCCGCGAACTCGTCGCGATCGCCCGAGCGCGGCGGCCCGCGTCGCCGCTGGTGGTGTTCGGACATTCGCTCGGCGCGGCCACGGCGATCCTCGCCCGTCCCGACTGCGCGGGCCTGGTGCTCAGCGGCATCCCGCGTCGCGCGCTCACCGATCTGCCCGGGGTCGCGATCCTGGCGCTGCACGGCGTCGACGATCGACGCACGCCGATCGATCCGGTCCGGGAGTGGTCGGCGGGGCGGGATTCGACCACGCTGATCGAATATCCCGACACCGGTCACGATGTGCTGCACGAGCCCGCGTCGCGGCAGGTCACCGCGGATGTCGTCGAGTGGATCCTGGCCGTGGGCCCGGCCACCTAGACTTGCGCCAGTATGCCGATGCCGGGCACGATCTGCTGCACGAGCCGGTACATGCACGGGTTACGGCCGACATCGCGGAGTGGATCGACGACTGCTCGCGCCGAACGGCGTGGGGTCGAGGTGAACCGAGCACGAGAAAGGGGGACCGGTGCAATCACAACAAGACGGAGATCTGCGCAGTGACGTCGCGGCCCTGACGCAGGCGGTCGACGACGGCGAGTTGTGGATCGACAGGGTTCTCGTGGCCGACGGTACGCACGAACGCTGCGCGCGCCGCTACGAATTGCTGGCCGATCAGGTCGAACAGCAACTCGGCGTGCTGCGCGCGGCCGGAACACTGCCCGGCTTCGGCGGTTTCGAATCGGGCAATTCGCTGCGCCGCGGATTCGAGGGCAAGGCGGCCGACGCGTTGCAGCGGTTGCAGGAGTACGCCGACGCGGCCCGCCAGCTCGCCCAGACGCTGCGCGCGGCGGGTTCGGCCTACGCGCAACACGATGCCGATGTGGCCGCGGCCATCGGGCGGGTGGGGGTGGGTCATGCGTGAGGTGGGCGGCGGTGGCGGTCGCGCGAGCGGACCGCACAGCGATCCGGATTACGCGCCGAACTGTGAGGTGTTCGATCATCTCGGCTACGACGAGATCTATCGCGGTGTGGCACAGCTGAAGCCGGAGGTGCTGACCGCCGGGCGGCAGGCCTGGCAGGGTTCGGCGAGTGGTATGGCCGAGGCGGTGCAGCAGGCCCATGCCGAAATTCGCGCGGCCATCGCCGATGGCTGGCGCGGTACCGCCGCCGATCTGGCCGCGGGCGCGGTCGCCTCGTTCGAGGATCTGGGTCGCCAGCTGTCGGATGTGATGGCCGAGGTCGGCAATCGGCTCGGACAGGCCAATGACGCCGCGGAGACGCTGCGGTCGGCGCTGGCCCAGCCGGTGCAAAATCAGCCCGACCTCGAGGCGGCCCTGCTGGATCCGCGCCGTGCGGCGGCCAATGTGTCGGTGCAGAAGATGGCGGAGAATCTGCGGTTGGACGCGGTGCGGGTGATGAATTCGGTGTACGCCGAGACCTTTCTGCCGACCGGTCACAATGTCCCGGCCTTCCAGGACGGCGGCATGTATCCGGCCCCGGCCGTGGTGGAGGGGCCCGCGGATCCGACGGCGCCGGGCGGGGGTTCGGCCGATGTGATGGCTCCCGGCGCCGCGCCGAAGACCGAGACACAGCCGGAGGCGCGGACCGAGACCGTGCGGCCCACCGCGGCGGTGTCGAATGCCGCCGCGGCACAACCGCAGAACGTTGTGGCGGACGCCGCCGCGGTGGTTTCGACCCAGCCCGCCGCGGCCGCCGGGATGACACCCGTCGCCGCGACCCAGCCCGCCGCGGCCGTCGCGCCCGCGGCCGTCCCGGTCGCGGGCGAATCCGTTCCGGTCAATAGTCCTGTGTCGCAGGCGGTTTCAGCCGTCGAACCCCCGGCGGGCGGTGCGGTCGCGGCCGTCGCGCCCGTTTCGGCCGCGGTCACCCGTGCGGCCTCGACCGAATCCGAGTCCCAACGCAAGCGCACCGATCGCGACGAACACGGCGACGCGAGCGCCAATGCCATCGGTGGTATGGGCGCGGGTGTGGTCGGTGGTCTGGCCGGTGGCGCGTTCGCGGCGGGCGGTGACGCCCTGCGCCCGAATTCCGCGGCCCCGGTGCGGCCCAAACCCGCCCGCATCGAGGACGAGGACGACGAGGACTACTACCCCGATTTCGACGAGCCGACCTTCCTGGAACCGTCCGAGCCCGGCGGTGAACTGGTCGGTCGGATGAAGCCGACCACGCCACCCGTGTTGGGGGAATGGGCTGAGGAGTGAAATGGACCCTCACCCCCGATCAGTTCGCCCTGGCCTGGGAGCGCACCGACGGTGACCGCATTCCGTATCCGCTCGCGGTGCGGTTGTCGGCGCGCACCAGCGACGAGCGGGCGGCGCAGTTACCCGCACTGAACGAATGGTGCGCGCGCACATTGGATCCGGATCTGGAGGCGGCGCTGCGCGTGCTGTCCCGGCCGACCATCCGGGTGGAGGTGTTCGGCGAGCAGGGTCCGCGCGAGGACGCGCGGCCGGTGCGCGTGCTGGGGGCCGCGACCGGACACGTCACGGTGGTCGCCGCGCAGCGGGCCGGGGTGGACCCGGATCGCGGCGGTGAGGTGCGATTATTCGTCGGTAATGCGAAAACCCTTGCGCCCCGGGTCGTCTCGGTTCTTCCCGAATGCGGTCCGGGCGGCCTGCCGAAATTCACCGCACCGCTGGATCGGGTGCGGGAGGACAGCCGCGATCTGGTGACGGTGCCGGTGTCCGGACCCTCGGTGTCGGCGCGGATGCGGCGGCTGCTCAAACAGCCGCGCGAGGGGATCGGCCAGATCGTGGTGTCGGTCCGGCGCGCGGACGATACCGTCCGGCCGCTGGGCGCGCTGTGCTGGATCGATGTGGCCGGGGACGGCCGCTACGCGGTGCGCGCCCGCACCGAGGTCGAGATCGTGCCGGTGACCGCGGAAGCCTTCGCGGGTCAGCTGCGCCCGCTGATCGCCGCGGCCGAGCGATTGGTCGACGAACACGCCTACTGGTGAATTACGTTACCCCCGTGCCACTGTACGAATTCGAGGGTAAGCGCCCCCTGATCGATCCCACCGCGTTCATCGCCCCGACCGCCACGCTGATCGGCGATGTGCGGGTCGAGGCGGGCGCGTCGGTCTGGTACGGCGCGGTGCTGCGCGCGGATCTGGCGCCGATCACCGTGCGCGAGCGCGCCAATGTTCAGGACAACGCGGTCGTGCACACCGCCGAGGATGTGCCGGTGGAGATCGGTGCGGGCGCGACGATCGCGCACAGCGTGGTATTGCACGGGGCGATCGTCGGCGCGGAAGCCATTGTGGGCAACGGGAGTACGGTTCTCGATCAGGCCCGGATCGGGGCGCGCACCATGATCGCCGCGCATTCGCTGGTCCAGCCGGGCGCCGAGATTCCCGACGACGTTCTTGCCGCGGGAACGCCCGCCACGGTCAAGCGTTCGATCACGCCGGGGACCCCGGCCGCGGGGTGGATCGCGATCAATCCCGGCTACTACGCCGAACTGGCCCAGCGGCATCGACGCGGTATCGAGCCCGTGCCGGAGTGATCGCCTCAGGGCCGCAACAGCGTGAGGACCTCATCATCGGTGAGCTGATGAAAATCCTCGTACGCGCCGCCGACGCCGCCGAGGACGCGAGGCACGTACGGGCACACCACCCGATCGCACAGCTGCTCCACGCGGCGCAGGGCCTCCAGCGAGGAGACCGGGACGGCCACCACCAGCAGACGCGGTTCGTGCAGTCGCGCGATCTCGCAGGCCGCGACCACGGTCGCGCCGGTGGCCATGCCGTCGTCGACGATCACGGCGGTGCGATCCTTCAGCGGAACGGGCGGGACCAACGCGCGCAGAACCTGTTGGCGCCGTTCGAGTTCCGCGAGTTCCTGCTGTTCGACGGCCGCCAGCTGCTCGGGGCGCACACCGGAATGTTCGAGTACGTCGTCGTTGAGGATGCGCACCCCGCCCTCGCCGATCGCACCCATCGCCAGCTCCGGCTGCCACGGCACACCCAGCTTGCGGACCAGCAGCACATCCAGATCCCCGCCGATGACCGATCGCACCGCGGCCGCCACCGGGACGCCACCGCGGGGCAGTCCCAGCACCAGCGGGTCCGCCGCTCGCAGGTGGTTGAGCGACCCACCCAGTGAGCGACCGGCGGCGACCCGATCGGGATAGATCATTGTGCTGCCCAGTCTAGTTGCCCCGGCGCGGAATTGCTCCTACGGAGTAATCGAGAATCGGCGAAGCGCCAGGCTCGGATTGGTGGCGCGGACCCGCTCGAGGTGGTCGAGGTCGATGCGGGCCGTGGCGATTCCGCTGGCCTCGCCGAGTTCGGCGACCACCGTGCCCATCGGATCGACGATCATCGACGAACCCGACCCGCGAGGGGTGGCGTGATCGGCGGCGGCGACGTAGACGGTGTTCTCGATGGCCCGCGCGCGCAGCAGCGTGGTCCACTGGTCGACCTTCGCCGGGCCCGGAATCCATTGCGCCGGAAGCAGAAGCACCTGCGCGCCCGCGGCGGCCACCCGGCGGCAGCCCTCCGGGAAACGCAGATCGAAACAGGTCTGCAGCCCGAAGGTCACGCCGTCGACGGTGAAGGTCGCGGGATCGGTGAGCTCACCGGCCAGCACCAATTCCGATTCGCGGAAGCCGAACGCGTCGTACAGATGCACCTTGCGGTACACCGCCACGAATTCGGCGTCGGGCCCCGCCGCGACGAGGGTGTTGTAGATCCGCCCCGGCTCCGCGCCGCCCGGCGACTCCACCACGCCCGCCACCAGATGCACCCCGAATTCGGCCGCCAGCCCGCGCAATCCGCTCACCCACGGCCCGGTGATCGGCTCGGCCGCCTCGACCGCCCGCTCGTCGAGCCGCGTCGTGGCGAACATCGAATACTCCGGCGCCACCACCACCCGCGCCCCGTACTCCGCCGCGGCCCGCACATGCTCGCGCAGCATCGCCAGATTCGCGTCCTTGTCGGTATAGGGGTCGAACTGCACCACGGTCACATCGACCGCGCGGGCCGCCGCGGGCGTGGGCGAGGTGAGGGGCTGCGGCACGGGCTCGGGTTCGGTACCCGCCGCGGGGGTGGCCGCGGCAACCGTCGCGGCGGTCGAACCGCTGATCACGACCGACGGAAACGGGTCTGAGACAGGGCGCGCGGGCGGCTGCTGGGGTTGCATACGTCTCACCGTATTGGCCCGATGGCCGCCGCGACCACTCAACCGCGCTTGTTCCTGCGGAGCCATCCAGCCAACGCGATCCCTACGACTGTCAGGGCCGGGTTGCTCGCGCCGGACGAAAGCCGGTGTGCCGGCTTCGATTGTTCCCGAACACTGGGCCGTCCGGCCTCGGCTCCCAGCTCGGTCGAAACTGCGCCAGAGTTCGCAATCGGGAGGGCTCTGTCCGAGTGCTGAGGTCATTGTCAATGTGAGCGCTACGGCCGAACGATAAGTGGGAATGATCTGAAGAAGGGCTGCCGCGTCAATTTATGTCTCGCCGGAGTGGGATATATAGCCTTTCCGGCTGTTGTGCGGGGACTGAGACTCCGTGGGGTTCGGCCGACGAGCATCCGGTGAGCGGTCGCAGTGGGACTGTGACGCATCGTTGGGCGTGGGTGTGTTGTGACCCGCGACATGTCGGGGCCCGTTGCAGCGCCTACCGCTGCCGCTGGTCTCAACGTTGGGGCAGTACGAAATTCGGACGAAACCTCGCCGAGGCCGGTCGGGTCACCCCAGGGGTCGGGCGGGTACCGTCGCCCCGCCGCTACCAGCGGACATGGGTGCCGTCAGGTATCAGTGAAGGTGGCTGGGACCTGAGCTAGTAAACTGCTGGTCAATATGAGCACCTCACCGGTCGACAGCGTTTCCCACGACTCAGAGAGGGACGCAGCCGACCCGTCCTTCGCCGATCTCGGTATCGATGACCGCATCCTCGCGGCCATCGCCGATGTCGGCTACGAATCTCCGTCGCCGATCCAGGCGGCCACTATCCCGCCGCTGCTGACCGGGGCCGATGTGGTCGGCCTGGCGCAGACCGGCACGGGTAAGACGGCCGCGTTCGCGATTCCGATTCTGATGGGGCTCGAGGCCAAGGCGAAGGCGCCGCAGGCGCTGGTGCTCGCGCCGACCCGCGAGCTGGCGATCCAGGTCGCCGAGGCGTTCGGCCGGTACTCCTCGCATCTGCCGGGTGTGCACGTGCTGCCGATCTACGGCGGCCAGAACTATGCCGTGCAGCTGTCGGGTCTGCGCCGCGGCGCGCAGGTCGTGGTCGGCACGCCGGGACGTGTGATCGATCACCTCGAGCGCGGCACGCTGGATCTGACGCAGCTGCGCTATCTGGTGCTCGACGAGGCCGACGAGATGCTCAAGATGGGCTTCCAGGAGGACGTCGAGCGCATCCTGCGCGATACGCCGGTCGACAAGCAGGTCGCGCTGTTCTCGGCGACCATGCCGGGCGTGATCCGCAAGATCTCCAAGCAGTATCTGAAGGATCCGGTCGAGATCACGGTCAAGACCAAGACGACCACCAACACCAATATCACCCAGCGCTGGGTGCACGTCTCCCATCAGCGCAAACTCGATGCGCTGACCCGCATCCTCGAGGTCGAGCCCTTCGAGGCGATGATCATCTTCGTCCGCACCAAGCAGGCCACCGAGGAGCTGGCCGAGAAGTTGCGGGCGCGCGGCTACTCGGCCGCGGCGATCAACGGCGATATCGCGCAGAACCAGCGCGAGCGGACCATCGGTCAGCTCAAGGCGGGAACGCTGGACATCCTGGTCGCCACCGACGTCGCCGCGCGCGGTCTGGACGTGGATCGCATCTCGCATGTGGTCAACTACGACATCCCGCACGACACCGAGTCCTATGTGCACCGCATCGGCCGCACGGGTCGCGCGGGCCGCAGCGGTGACGCGCTGCTGTTCGTCGCGCCGCGCGAGCGTCGTCTGCTCGACGCCATCGAGCGCGCCACCCGCCAGCCGCTGACCGAGATGCAGCTGCCCAGCGTGGACGATGTGAACGCGCAGCGTGTGGTGAAGTTCCACGACGCCATCACCGAGAACCTCGCCTCGGACAATCTGCCGCTGTTCCGCAAGCTGATCGAGGACTACGAGGCCGAGCACAACATCCCGCTCGCCGATATCGCGGCCGCGCTGGCGTTGGGCGGCCACGACGGCGACAACTTCTTCATGGAGCCCGAGCCGGAACCGGTTCGCCGCGAACGCACTCCGCGCAAATTCGAGGAGCGCGACGACCGCGACCGCCGCCGCGAGCCCGGCGCCCACCGCGCGACCGGCGCCGAGATGGCCACCTACCGCATCTCGGTCGGTAAGCGCCACCGCGTGGTCCCCGGCGCGATCGTCGGCGCGATCGCCAACGAGGGTGGCCTGCGCCGCAGCGACTTCGGGCATATCAGCATCCGCCCCGACCACAGTCTGGTCGAACTGCCCGCCGATCTGTCCGCCGAGACCCTGGAAGCCTTGCGCCGCACCCGAATCAGCGGCCAGCTGATCCAGCTGCAGCTCGATCAGGGCCCGCCGGGCCACCGCCCTATCAGCCGCGGCTACCGCCGCGAGCCCAACAAGCGCAACGACCGGCGCAAGCCGCGCTCCTGAGCCGAAAAGGCCCCGGCCTCCCCGTAATTCGGGGAGGCCGGGGCCTTTTCGGGAGTTGTCAGTTGGCGGGCGTATCGCCGCCGGGGGTGAGGATCGGCTTGTCGTCGAGACCAGGGGCCGGGGCGGCCTTGGACTCCGGGGCTGCCTGGGTGGGCGCGGAGCCCGAGCCGGGGACGGGTTGCGCCGGAACGGCATCGGTGCCCGGAGCGGGTGCGGGAGCCGGGGTGTCGGCGACGGTGAACATGCCGACGGTCGGGGTCATCACGCACAGGGAGGTGGGGTAGTTGATCGTGCCCCACATCGAGGCGACGACCGTGCCGGGGCCGGTGTCGACCGTCTTGGACAGGCCGGGCAGGTGATAGTCGGTCTGGTCGTCGAGCGGGTCGATGCCGCTGCGGCCGTTGGAGACATTGAGCCAGGCGACGGTCAGGCCGGAGGCGATCGGGAAGCCGGTCACGGCCGGGGTGGCCTGGAAGCGCAGGGTGCCGGGGCCGCCCGCGATACCGCGGTTCGGGCCCGGTTCGCCCGAGACGCCGGAGGCGGCGGTCAGGGTGATGAAACTGTCGCCGCAGCCGATGGTCGGGGCCTGATACGCGAAGGGGGCGAAGCCGCCCGCGATCCGGTCCAGATGCGCGGCGGTGATCAGACGCGCGACCTTGGCTACCGAATCGGCGCCCGCGTGCGCGGCCGGATCGGGGCCCGCGGTGGCGGTCAATTGGTCGATCGCGGTATCGAGCGGAGATTTCGCGGGTTCCGCGGTGGCGCTGCCAAGCGTTGCGGCCGTGCCGATTCCGACGGCCGCCGCGGTAGCGGCCAGGCGCGCGATGGTCCTGCCGGTCACTCTCGTGCTCCTTGTCGTGAACTCCTTCCGAGCAAGGTACCAGTTCGGCCTCGGTCACGTCCGTCCGGTCTGTGATCCACCTGACAGCGTCCGATTACCGGGGGGTAAGTTCGAGCGCGGATACCCGAACACGGTGGGAGACGCCCCATGAAACTTGCCCTGTCACCCGATGAGGTGACCTTCCGGGACGAACTGCGTGAGCTCTACCGGACCAAAATTCCGGCCGAGATCCGGGACAAGGTCAAATACGGCCGCGAACTCTCCCGCGAGGACTGGGTCGCCGCCCACAAGATCCTGCACGAGCACGGTCTCGCGGTGCCGAACTGGCCGACCGCGTGGGGCGGCAGGGACTGGACCCCGATCCAGCGCCACATCTGGGAGGACGAACTGCAGCTGGCGTGCGTGCCCGAGCCGCTGACGTTCAACGCCAACATGATCGGCCCGGTGATCGCGCAATTCGGTTCGCAGGAGCTCAAGGAGCGTTTCCTGCCGCCCACCGCCGCCCTCGACATCTGGTGGTGCCAGGGCTTCTCCGAGCCGGACGCCGGATCGGATCTGGCCTCGCTGCGGACCACCGCGGTCCGCGACGGCGACTCCTACATCGTCAACGGGCAGAAGATCTGGACCACCCTGGCCCAGTACGCCGACTGGATCTTCTGCCTGGTGCGCACCGATCCGCAAGCGCCCAAGAAGCAGGCGGGCATCTCGCTGCTGCTGTTCGACGTGAAGTCCCCGGGCGTGACCGTCCGTCCGATCAAGCTGATCGACGGCCATCACGAGGTCAACGAGGTCTTCTTCGAAAACGTCCGGGTGCCCGCCGATCAGCTGGTGGGCGAGGAGAACATGGGCTGGACCTACGCCAAATTCCTGCTCGGCAACGAGCGCACCGGCATCACCGGCGTCGGCCGCACCAAGGTCAAGCTCGCGGTCGCGAAGGAGTATGCGGCGCAGACCAATTCGGGTAACGGTACCCTGCTCGACGATCCGCTGTTCGCCGCCCGCATCGCGGAGCTGGAGAACGAACTGCTGGCTCTGGAGCTGACTCTGCTGCGCGTGGTCGCCAATTCCAGTGAGGGACGGCCGAATCCGGCGTCGTCGGTACTGAAGTTGCGCGGTTCGGAGCTGCAGCAGGCCGCCACCGAACTGCTGCTCGACATCGCGGGCCCGGACGCGCTGCCGGTGGGCGCGGCCGATATCGCCGCGCCGGACTGGGCGCAGCGCACCGGTCCTGGCTATCTGAACTACCGCAAGACCACCATCTACGGAGGCTCCAGCGAGGTGCAGCGCACCATCATCGCCTCCACCATCCTCGGATTGTGAGGCGCCGTAATGGATTTCGAACTCACCGATGAACAGGGCCTGCTGCGCGACACCGTCCGGGACCTGCTGGCGCGGGCCTACGATCCGGAGACGCGGCTGAAGGTGATCGACACCGATCTGGGCTGGAGCCGCGAGGTGTGGGCGCAGCTGGCCGAATTGGGTGTGCTGGGACTGAGTTTCAGCGAGGAGGACGGCGGCGTCGGCGCCGGACCGGTCGAGACCATGGTGGTGCTCGAGGAGATCGGACGCCGCCTCGCACCCGAACCGCTGCTGGACGCGGTGCTGCTGCCCGGCGGCCTGCTGGCCCGCCTCGGCACCCCCGAGCAGCGCGCGCGAGTGCTGCCGGAGCTGGTGGGCGGCACCAAACTACTGGCCTTCGCGCACGAGGAGCCGGGTTCGCGCTGGCCCGCGACCGCGGTCGCGACCACCGCGGTCGCCGATCCCGATCACGGCGGCTATCGGCTCACCGGCGTGAAAAACCCGGTGGCGCACGGTGATTGCGCCGATGAGTTGGTGGTCAGCGCGATCCTGCCGGGTAATGCGCTCGGCCTGTTCCTGGTGGCCGCCGAGGCCGAGGGTGTGACCCGCACGCCGTATCGAACCTTCGACGGCCGCCGTGGGGCGCAGTTCGAATTCGATTCCGCCCCGGCCGAATTGATCGGTGACACCCGCGACGCCACCGAATCGGTCGCCTCCGGAATCGGTGCGGCGCATGCCGCGCTGTGCGCGGAATCGGCCGGCGCGATGGCCGAGGCGCTGCGGCTGACGACCGAATATCTGAAGACCCGCAAGCAATTCGGCGTGCCGCTGTCGAAGTTCCAGACCCTGACCCAGCGCGCGGCGGAGATGTACGTCTCGCTGGAGCTGGCCCGCAGCATGAGCTACTACGCCACCGCCTCGCTGGCCGACGGCACGGTCGATCCGATCGTGGTTTCGCGGGCGCGGCTGCAGGTCGGCCGCTCCGGTCGGCATATCGCGCAGGAGGCCATCCAGATGCACGGCGGTATCGGCATCACCACCGAATATCCGGTGAGCCATTACGCCGCCCGCCTGACCGCGATCGGTCGCACCCTCGGCGGCGACCTGGAACATCTGCAGGTTCTCACCCGCCGAGTCGGCCGTTACGGGCTGGTCGAACTGTAGGAGATCAGTTGGAGCGCGGCCGGATCGACGTGCCGGCCGCGGCTTCGGCTGTGGTCACCGGGGCGACGGTCACCGGTGCGGTGGTCGGCTCGGCGGCGGGCGTCGAGGTGGTCGTCTCCGGCGCGACCGTGGGCACCGTGGATTCCTGGGTATCCGACGAATGGGTCGTCGGGATCGGCAGCGGCGCGGGGGTCGAGGTGGTGGTGGGCAGGCTCTTGGTGGTGGTCGTGGTGAGGTCCGAATCGTCCGACGGCTCGATCGTGCGCGTCGGTTCGGCTGTGGGGGTCGAGGATTCGGGGGCGCGCGGAAAATCGGCACGGACCTGCGGGTTGTCGGTGGCGTCCGGCGAGTGACCCGGCGAGGTGGTGGCCGAGCCGCTGGTGAGGGTGCGCCGGGGCGGGGTGTTCACCGCGACGCGCCAAGTCGGCGACGGCGGAATGGCCACGGCGGGTGTGCTACTGCCCGACCGGCCGGTCGTCGGGGCGCTCTGCAGGTCCGCGTTGAGCGCCGGCGGGGCCACGTAGATGTCGTGACGCCCGAGGCCGCACGAGCCGATCAGGATCAGTCCCAGTGATACGGCTCCGGCGGCGACTGCCGGTCCGGCCACCTTGGCGGACAGGCGGCGGCTGCCATCCATGAGTGTGGTGCTCCTCAATTTTCTCGAGTGGGCCTCACCTTAATCGAGGCCACGGGTTCGGGCCAGGCAAGCCGGGCGGTCTGCAAAATACCCGCCGGTAATTTCAAACGCCTGTGATTCAGATAACGAATTGGTCACTTGGGCGTGTCGCGGGCACGTGTCGGGTGAAGATTTGGCAACGGAGACGTACCGTGTGAGCAAAGTTACACGTGAGACGCCTGAAAAGTATTGAGGGACACTGCGAATGTTGCGGTGGTCAATAACAGGTGTCATCAAGGAGTGGTGATGGGAGCATATTCGACATCCCCGCTGCGTGCGGTGTCGGAGAACGATTCGGATACAACCGAATCCGGCCGCACCGGGTGGGCGATCGTCTCCCGCGTCGCGGCTTGGCTGTTCTTCCTCGGCGGAGTGGTCGGCGCGGTGCTCGGCATTGCCGGTCTACGCGTGGAGATCACTGTCGCCGGGCTGATCCTGGCCTGTACGGCCGGACTGGTCCTGCTCAAGCTGCGGGCCGACAGTCACGGCCCCGCCTGATGCCCGTCGTCTCGTAAAGTGCTGGGCGACGTGGCCTTTCGCGCCTACCGTGAACAGATATGAAGGTTGAGCTGGTCGACGACGCGGGCGAGTTCCGACGTCTGGCCGGAGAGTATCTGTCACGTGACCCTCTGCGACACACCGTAATCGCCACCGCCATCGAGAATTTCGCCAGCGGGCTGAGTGACGGGCGGGTGGTCTTCGCGGCCGTCCGCGCCGACGGCGTGGTGATCGGCGCTGGGATGCAGGCCGGTCCGCACAGCATCTATCTGAGCGATGTCCCGGATCCGATCGTGGGCGAATTGGCCGAGCGCTTCGCCGAGCATGTACCCGACGCGCCGGGGGTGGAGGCCGCGCCCGGTATCGGCCTCGTCTTCGCCGAGCGGTGGAGTGCGCTGCGGGGCGGCAAGTTCCGGATGGATTTCGCCAGCCGGCTGTATCGGCTGGGCGCACTGCGTGTTCCGGAGGTTCCGGGGCGGCTGCGCGGCGCGCTGGACGCCGATATCGATATCTGTGAGCAGTGGCTCGACGGTATGCGCAACGAGGTCGGGGTCGGCCTGGACCGCGCCGCGATCCGGGTGCGCATCGCCCTGGGCCGGCTGTGGCTGTGGGAGCGCGACGGCCGCCCGGTCTCGCTGGCCGCCCATCAGGCGCGCGCCTACGGTTGGAGCCGGATCGGACCGGTCTACACCCCGCCGGAGGAACGCCGCAACGGATACGCCGGAGCCCTTACCGCGCATCTGTCGCAGTGGCTGCGCGACAAGGGTTCCCGGGTCTGCCTGTTCACCGATCTCGGCAATCCCACCTCCAACAAGATCTATCAGGCCATCGGCTACGAGCCGGTGCACAACTTCGTGCACTACGTCTTCGAGTAGCCGCGCGCCGGATCGATCGGGGTGTTCTGCGCGGCGGCCAGCCACCAGCGATCGTCGCGTCGCACCAGCGTGTACATGGCCATTTCCGAGAAGGCCCCGGGATCGGTGGCCCGGCGGCGGATCTGGGTCACGACCACCCCGGGCGTCGGGGCGATGGCCGCCACCACCTCGAAGGTCGACGGCGGTGCGACCCGATCGTCCATCAGTCGATGGTGGATGGCGTTGAGCTGGTCGTATCCGCGGATCGTCGCCCCGAAGGGTGAGCCCCACAGCACATCCGCGGCGAAGGAGTTGTCGTAGCCGTCGGCGTCGGAGGTCTCCCCGGCGTGCTGTAGTTCCGCGGCCAGCGCCTCGGCGACCGCGCGGGCGTCCGCGGCGGCGGCCGGATCGTCGAGGTTGGGTCGAATGGTCATCTCTGCTCCGTTTCTCGATGTCCACCGAACCTAGAAGCTGAAGTTAACTTCAGGTCAACTGTGCTGTCGGTGAGGTCACAGTCGCGATGCGATCGAGGACCTCACGCAGGGCGGCGGCCGGATCGCGGGGCGCGGTCGCGGCGCGCCAGGCCACGATCTGATCGGGACGCACCAGGAGGGCTCCGGTGCGTTCGATTCCCACTGTGGCGCACCAGGATTCGTCGAGGGCGCGCGTCGGTACCGGCAGTTCCTTCCCCCGCCACGGCGTGGCGTCGGGCCCGGTGAGCAGTGTGAATTCGGTGTCGATCAGATCCAGGGTGGAGCGGCCGTCGGGGAGGAAGCGATGCGGCAGCCGGGTGCCCGGCTGTCCGGTCAGGTCAAGTCGTTCGGTGGTGTGCGCACTGTCGTCGGGGATGAAAGCGCCTGTGGGATAGCGGACTCCGAGAATCAGCGCGATCGGGTCGGCCAGCGGTGAGCCGTCGGTGGATTCGGTCGTCACCCGGCGCAGATCCGGCGTTCGGATACTGGACTGATCGGCTACGAACATCCCGGTGGGATGGCGTTCGGCGTGATAGCTGTCCAGCAGTGCCGCTTCGGCCGTACCACGCAGCACCAGGCCCAGCTTCCAGGCGAGGTTGTGCGCGTCCTGGATGCCGGTATTGGCGCCCGCGGCCGCATACGGCGGCATGACGTGGGCGGCATCACCGGCCAGGAAGATGCGCCCCGCGCGGTACCGGTCGGCCACGAACATGCCCGGCTCCCAAGCCAATACGCTGAGCACCTCGATCTCGATATCGGGCACGCCGATCGCGGTGCGCAACTTCCGCGGCCACGCGTCGGCCGGGGTGTCCACCTGCCGGGTCGTGAAGATCCATCGGTAGCGCCCGTCCACCGACGCGAAAGCGCCCGGGGCGCTGTCGTTGTCGATCTGGCAGAGATTGAATTCCCTGTCGCGCACCAGCTCCGACAGATCGGCGCGGAAGTACACGTTCACCGCCCGGCCCAGCGTGCCGCGCCCGCTGCGGGGGATCGCGAGCCGCCGCCGGATGGGACTGGCCGCACCGTCGGCGGCGATCAGATAGTCCGCGCGCAGCCGCTCGGTCGAACCGTCGGAGGCCCGCAGTGTGGCGGTGATTCCCGTTGCGTCCTCGGCGAATTCGGTGCATTCGACGCCGAATCGGATATCGCAGCCGCGTGCCTCGCCGAGCGCGCGCAGCGTCGGCTCGAGGGTGTCCTGTGCGCAGAGACAGGCCGTGGCCGGGGTGATGGCATCCCAATCCGGCATGCCGCCCGGGAATGCGAACGGCAGCCGCTGCGCCTGCGCGAGCGTGGGCCCGGCCGCCATGGCCTGATGATTCGCCAGTCCGGCCGCCGCGGCGAGGACCTGCTCGGCGATGCCGAGCTGACGGAACAGCTCCATCGTGCGGATATTGATGCGGCGGGCCTTGGGCTGCGGTGACGTGTTCGCGCGGCGTTCGACCAGCGTGGCCGCGACGCCGTGATGCCGCAGGAACAGTGCAGCCGACAGGCCGACCAGACCGCCGCCGACGATCAGAACGCGAGGTTCGTGTACGTTGTACATCATGTGTACGTTGTACGCCAATGATTGAATGCGGGCAAGGAGGTGTCATGACGGACGAGGCGCCCGGACCGCTGGTCTGGTCCCTGCCCGAACCACCCGGCCGGCCGACCACGAGCCTGAGCCGGGCCGAAATCCTGCGCGCCGCACTGACGATCGCCGATGCGGAGGGCGCGCGGGCCCTGACCATGCGCCGGGTGGCGACGGCGGTCGGCGCGTCCACGCCCATGTCGCTGTATCGCTATGTCGGCAGTAAGGACGGGCTGGTCGATCTGATGATCGATGCCGTCTACGGTGAGATTCCCTTGCCCGAGCGGGTAGAGGGCTGGCGCGACGGCCTGGAACGGCTGGCGCTGGAGAGCTGGACGGTGATCCGGCGGCATCTGTGGTTCGGCGAGCTGGTGCACACTCGTCCGCCCCTGGGTCCGAACGCTCTGCACTACTTCGATTTCCGCTTCGCGCTGCTGGAACCGCTTGGTCTGTCCGCCGATGAGCTCACGCTGCTCACCGGTGCGGTGGACGGCCACATCTTCGGCGCGGCACTGCAATCCGCCGAGGAGGCGCGCATGCGCACCCGCGTCGGCCTGAAAACGGAGGCCGACCTCGAGGCCGCCGCCCGGCCGTTCCTGGAACCGATCCTGTCCGGCGACCGCTATCCGGCCTTCGCCCGCTGGTTCGCCGCGCGCACGGGTTCGGCCCCGGCCGATCCGGTGGCATGGACGCTGGCCTGTCTGCTCGACGGCATCACCGCACGCCTCGAACTACCGGCGCGGTGAACTAGCCCACGCGCTGTGAACGGCGGGGAGGCGGAGCAGATCGTGGATGTGATCGTCGTCGATGGGCGCGAAATCCTGGTAGTGGTCGGCGATATTGTCCAGATGTTCGCAGGTGTGCAGGCAGACGACCTTGTCGGCGTCGCCGACGAGTGCGGCGACGGTGAGCGCGCAGGCGACGGGGCTGGCGAAGACCACGCGAATCGCGCCGTGGGCGTAGGCCGCACGGCAGGCGGCGCGGGCCCGCGCCGGGTCGGCGAGGCCGTCGTCGACGATCACGACCGTATGTCCGGCGAGTCCGCAACCCGGGCGCAGCCCGCGGAATCGTTCGGTCCTGCGGCGCAAAGTGTCTCGTTCGCGGCGCTCGATGCGGGTCAGTTCGGCGGTATCGGAGGCCACGGCCCGCGCGAGATCCTGATCGAGGACCCGCACGCCACGCTCGGCGATCGCGCCGTAGGCCCGGGTCGACTTTCCGGGACGGAGATCGCAGACGACCATCACATCCAGCAGCACGCGCAATCGGGAGGCGATTTCCGCGGCCACGGCCACCCCGCCGCCGGCCAGCCCGACGATCACGACATCCGGGCCGCGAAATGCCATGAGCCGGCCGGTCAGCCGCCGCCCGGCGTCGCGGCGATCGAGAAACTGCATGACACCTCCTGAGGACCCGGATACGAAACTCTCACCTGCGCCGTTTGCGCCGCATGGGCGGTGGCCGCTCGGGCGGTTCGGGCTCGCGTTCCAGCGTGAGCACCGCCAGGCCGGTATCGCGAATGAGCATGTCCAAATCGTCCAGCAGATCGGTGACCGCGGCGCTGGCCGCGCGCAGGTCCCGCTCGGAACTGTCGTGCTGCTCGAAAACCGCACGGAGCGTATGCAATTGCAGTCCGACATCGAACAAATGTCGCACCAAGCGGTCGCTCAGGGTGGTGAACTCGGCCTGATCGCCCCGGGGAACCTCGTCGAAATAACCTTGGGGCACAGGTAATTCCGGTCCTTCAGCGTCATGCGCAGGAACCACATTCCCTCCTGAGCCGCGAACCGTCCATGGTTGCGAGCCGCACTCGGGACTCGGGAAGACGACGTTGGCAATTCTACGTCGTCGCTGGTGCGGGGGGTTGTGAAACAGTGGCGATCTACTTCACGTCAGGGGTTGGCGGGATGAAAACCTTTGCGCTGAAACGTATTATCGAAACTCGAGAGCGTACGGCTCGATTCGAGAGCCCGGTCGGCACATCCGGCCCCAATCGGTACGCCGGGACGGATAATCGGAAATATGGCGGACCGGGGCGAGCGGGAGCTGCGCGAACTGACCAATGGCGACGCGCTACGCCTGCTGGGCTCGGTCCGGTTCGGCCGGGTGGTCTTCGCCCGGCACGCGCTGCCGACCATCCGCCCGGTCAATCACATCATCGACGGCGAATACGTCATCATCTACGCGAATCTGAGCATCGTGCCGATGCATTCGGACCGTCAGGTCGTTTCCTATGAGGCCGACACCATCGACCACGAGACCCAGCTGGGCTGGTGTGTGATCCTCACCGGAACCGCCGAACCCGTCCTGGATCCCGACGAGATCGCCCGCTACGAGCGGCTGATCGATCCGTGGCTGCCGGGTGCGCGCAATCGGGTCGTACGGATCCGGCCGGATATCGTGACCGGCATCGAACTGGTGACCAAGGTCGAGGTCGATCAGGCCTGATCGGAGACGACCCAGTCGAAGGCCTTTGCCTCGGAGCGGGCGCCCTCGACCGTGCGGGATCGATTGGGCTCGCCCAGTTCGGTCAGCAGCGATTCCGACAGTCGGACCAGCGTGGCCAGCGCCGCGGGGGTGAACCAGTCGGGTCGGGTGGCGAACAGCAGATCCTCGCTCGCGGTATTGCCGCTGGCCCCGGGCGCGAAGGGGCATCCGCCGAGGCCGCCGAGCGAACCGTCGACCATATCGGCCCCGGCGGCCGACGCCGCCAGCGAATTGGCCACCCCCATACCCCAGGTGTCGTGCCCGTGAAAGACGATGCGCCGCCGCGGGGTTCGGGTGCGAACCGCCTCGACCAGCGCGCCGACCTGTGTGGGATGAGCCTGCCCGAGTGTGTCGGCGAGCACGATATCGGCCGCGCCGTCGGTGCGCGGATCCGCGGCGATCGCCAGGACCCGTTCGGGATCGACCGCGCCTTCGAACGGGCAGGTGAACGCCGTCGCCAGACAGAGCTGAATCTCGCCGCCCGCCTCGTGCGCGATCCGGATCGCGTCCGGCATGGCCGCGACGCTGTCCTCGGCGGTGCGGCCGATATTGGCCCTGTTGTGCGCGTCCGAAACCGACAGGCAGTACTGGAAATTGCGCACCCCGGCCGCCGCCGCGCGTTCCACCTGCCGCGGCGTGGCCACCCACACCCAGCAGCGCCGCAGCTCCTCCGGGGTCAGGGCGGCGACCACCTCGAGCGTATCGGCCATGGGCGGCACCAGATCCGGCCGCGCCATGGATCCGATCTCCAGGGCGGGCACGCCGAGGCCGAGCAGGGTGCGGGCGATCTCGACCTTGCGTTCGGTGGACAGCGCCTTGCCGGTCAGTTGTAATCCGTCGCGCAGGGTGACATCGCGCAGCAGGGCGAACGCGTCGGTCATGACAACTCCAGAGCGTCGATTTCGGCATCGGACATGCCGAGCAGTTGTGCGAGCACCTCGCGGGTGTGTTCGCCCAGATCGGGGCCGACCGAGCGGATCGGCAGCGACCGGTCGCCGATCACCGGGACGATGCCCGGGAAGCCGACCTGTTTGGGTTCGGCGTCGCCGACGTCGACCGGGAAGTTCTGAATCATATTGCGCGCCCGGTACTGCGGATCGTCGACGATATCGGCGGCGGTGTAGATCGGGCCGCACGGGATGGCGGCCTCCTCCAGGATCTTCAGCGCCTCGTCGCGGGAGTGGCGACGGGTCCATTCGGCGATGGCGGCGTCGAGGCGGTCGCGGTGCTGCCAGCGCCCGGCATTGTCCTGCAGTTCGGGATCGGCGGCCAGATCCGGACGTTCGATCACCCGCATATAGCGCTGGAAGATGGCGTCGCCGTTACCGCCGATGATGATGCTGGAGCCGTCGTCGCAGGGATAGGCGTTGCTTGGCGCGATGCCCTCCATCCGCCCGCCGACCCGTTCGCGGCGGATGCCGTAGGCCAGATAGTCGGGGACCAGCGATTCCATCACCGACAGTATGGATTCGTTCAGCGCGACGTCGATCACGCGCTGGTCCAACGGAATTCGGCCCTCGGTGCGATCGCGCTGGAACAGCGCCGTCACGGTGCCGAAGGCGGCGTAGATCCCGGCGATCGAGTCGCCGATGGACACCCCGACGCGCACCGGCGGGCGATCCGGATCGCCCACCAGTTCGCGCAGACCGCCCACGGCCTCGGCCACCGCCGCGAAACCGGGCCGCTGCGACAGCGGCCCGGTCTGGCCGTAGGCGGAGATGCGGGTGATGACCAGATTCGGATTGGCCGCGTCCAGCTCCTCCGGCCCCAGTCCCCACTTCTCCAACATGCCGGGCCGGAAATTCTCCAGCAGCACATCGCTGCGCCGGACCAGCTCCAGCACGATCGCCCGCCCCGCCTCGGTGCGCAGATCCAGCGTGATCGACCGCTTGTTGCGATTGACCGTGCGATACAGCATCGAGGTATCGCCACCGTAGAGCCGCCAATTACGCAGTTCGTCACCGGTTTTCGGCCGCTCGACCTTGATCACGTCGGCCCCGAAATCACCGAGAATGCGCCCGGCGGTCGGTGCGGCGATGTAGTTGCCGAGTTCGAGTACTCGAACCCCGTCCAGCGGCCGAATCTCCATGGGGAGATTCAAGCACGGCCCTACGCCGCCTTGATCTCCTCCACGATCGAGTAGTGCTCGGCATTGCCCGCGATGACCGTGCTCGACGCGCCGTCCACGCCGACCGGGATATCGCCCGCGAGGGTGATGCGGGTGAGTTGGCGATGTTCGGCGCCGTCGTAGTCGTCGATGGCGTAGTGCTGGGTGGCACGGTTGTCCCAGATGGCGACGTCGCCGAGGGACCAGTTCCAGCGGGTGGTGTGCTCGAGGCGGGTGACCCGGTCCTGGAACAGGCGGAACAGCGCCTGCGATTCGGGGCTGGACAGCCCGACGATCTGTTTGACGAAGTGGCCGAGCAGCAGGGCGCGTTCGCCGGTTTCGGGGTGTACGCGCACGACCGGATGTTCGGTCTCGTAGTAGGTGGATTCGAATTCGGCGCGGTAGGCGCGGGCATTCGGATTCGGGGAGTCCTCGCGCGCCGCGGCGTAGTCGTACTGGTTGGTGTGGCGGGCGCGCAGCCCCTCGGCCAGGCGCTTGAGCGGTTCGGGCAGCGATTCGTAGGCCGCGACCGTGGAGGCCCAGGTGGTCGAGCCGCCGTAGCTGGGCAGGCTGACCGCGCGCAGGATCGAGGCCTTCGGAATGCGGTCCACGAAGGTGACATCGCTGTGCCAGCTGTTGGCGCGGCCGTGCTGGGAGTCGATGGCCAGACTCTTCACACCGTGCGAGGTGACCGTCGGATGCGGGGTGGTCGGACTGCCCAGCAGCCGCGCGAATTCGTACTGCCCGTCCTCGGTCAGATGATCCTGACCGCGGAAGAAGATCACCTTGTGCTTGTTGAGCGCGGCGCGGATCAGCGCGACGGTCTCGGCGGGCAGATCGCCGCCGAGCCGCACTCCATCGATCCGGGCGCCGATGTGAGCGCCGAGTCGAACCACCTGTGCGGTGGCGGTATCTGCTGCGTAATCGACGGACATACAAGGCCTTTCACTCGAACCGAAGCTGATTCGAGAACATCACGGCCGTGCCCGAGGGGACAGGATTACGGTCAGCCCGATCCCAAAGTCCGCCCCCGCCAGGGAATTACTTCCGGGAAGAACTACCCCACATGCTCGCGCAGATACGCCAGATCGTCGGCCAGCCCCTCGCCCGGAGTCTCCAGCACCACCGGAGCGTCGGCCGTGCGGCACACCTCGGCCAGTAGCTGCGGGTCGATGGTGCCATCGGCGAAGTTGGCGTGCCGGTCGGCGCCGGAGTTGAACTCGTCGCGGGAGGAGTTCAAATGCACCAGGTCGATGCGGCCGGTGATGGCCTTGATCCGATCGACCACGCCGATCAGCTCCTCACCGCCCGCCCATGCGTGGCAGGTGTCCAGGCAGAATCCCGCGCCGTACTCGCCGACGGCGTCCCACAGCCGGGCGATGGCGTCGAAATGCCGTGCCATGGCGTGATTTCCGCCCGCGGTGTTCTCGATCAGGATCGGCACCGCGAATCCGCCCTTGTCCTGCTGGCGCTCGAACAGTTTGCGCCAGTTGTCGACCCCGGCCTCGAGTTCGGCGTCGGAGCGTACGTGCCCGCCGTGGACGACCAGGCCGAACGCGCCCAGATCCGCGGCCGCCTTCGCCTGCTGGGCGACGGCGTTGCGCGAGGGCATGCGCAGCCGGTTGTTCGTGCTGGCGACGTTGATCTGATACGAGGAGTGCACCACCACATCGATGGGGCTGGCCTTGATCTGTTCGGTCAGCGGATGCGGTTGCGGTTTCTCCCAGCCCTGCGGATCGATGACGAACATCTGGATGACGTCGGCGCCCAACTTCTCGCCGAAGCCGATCGGATCACTGTCTTGCCGGACGTGAGCACCAATACGCATGGTCACAGAGAGTATCGCCAGCCACCGACAGATACGCTTCGAACCGGGTGGCGGGGGTGCGCCGTATCAATCTCCGTGGGCGTGGCGGTCGGCTGGGACTGCTATGGTTTCGGTGTTTTCCGTGGTCGGCCGAGGGCGGCGACGGGCATTTCATGCGGTACTGCCGTGCGTAGGCGGGTCCCGGCGCGCGGTTCGGAAAGTGGGAGCTTGCATGCTGGCCAACGGTGACGTCTTCGCTGGCTATGTCATCGAGCGGTTGCTAGGCCGCGGTGGCATGGGATCGGTGTACCTCGCGAAACATCCGCGCTTACCCCGGATGACGGCGTTGAAGCTGCTCAATCGGGAGATGGTCGCCGACACCGAGATTCGCGCCCGGTTCGAGCGCGAGGCCGATCTGGTCGCCCAGCTGGACCATCCGAATATCGTCACCGTCTACGACCGCGGGCTCGAGGACGGGCAGCTGTATATCTCCATGCAGTTCGTCGACGGTATCGACGCGGCCAGCGTGGATCCGAAGACGCTGCCGCCGGAGCGGGGCGTGCAGATCATCGCCGAGGTGGCCGAGGCGCTGGACTACGCCCATCGCAACGGTGTGCTGCATCGCGATGTGAAGCCCGGCAATATGCTGCTGGCGCGTTCGACCGGCGGGCGCGGCGAGCGGGTGTACCTGACCGACTTCGGCATTGCCCGGCTGCGTGACGACGGCGGCCACCTCACCCAGACCGGTACGTTCACCGCGACGCTGGCCTATGCCTCGCCCGAACAGCTCACCGGCGCCCAGCTCGACGGGCGGTCGGATCAGTATTCCTTGGCGTGCAGCCTGTTCTGGCTGTTCACCGGCAGTGGGCCGTTCCCCGCGCCCAATCCCGCGGCCGTCATCCGCGGCCATCTGCAGGGCCAGCCGCCGCTGTTGAGCAGTGTGCGGCCCGGCCTGCCCCCGGTGCTGGACAGCGTGCTGAGCAAGGCGATGTCCAAGCGGGCCGACGATCGCTTCGACACCTGCGCCGATTTCGCGGCCGCGGCCCGGCGCGCCTTCGCCGCGCCCAGCGCACCGGCGATGCCGGTGTCGCCGCGCCAGTTCACCAATCCGCCGATGCCGACAACCGGGTCCCGGCCGACCTCGGCGGGGCCGGGGATGGGTGCCGGACCGGGGATGGGTGCCGGGCAAGGGATGCACGCCGGGCAGGGAATGAGCGCGGCGCAGGGAATGAATGCGGCGCAGGGAATGAGCGCGGCGGGACCCGGGCTGAACGCCGGGCCGGGAATGCCCGCGCAGGGCACGTCCGGGAACGCGGCGATGCCGTGGGGTCCGGGCCAGGCTGCCGGGCAACCGCAGTGGGGCGGGAACCGCATGGGCACCGGCCCGTCGAACCCGACGGTCGGGCCCGCGCCCTATCCGAATTCGGCGGCCGTGCGCTCGGCCACCCCGCCGCCGCAGCCGGTCTATCGTTCCGCGCCGAATTATCCGCAGCAGCAGGGCGGTTACGGTTACCCTCAGCCCGTGCCGCCGCCGCGCAAATCCAATGCGGGCCTGGTCATCGCGATCATCGTGGGTTCGGTGGTGCTGGTTCTGGTCGTCCTGGCCGTCATCGGCGCGCTGGCCGGATCCTAGGGCCAGGTCGTGGAATGGCGGCCGGGCGAGGCTACCGGCGGCCGCAGCAGCGCGAGATAGGCGCTGACGCCCAGGATCAGCCAGACCAGGCCGAGTGACCAGCCCGCGAGCACATCGGTGAGCCAGTGCACGCCGAGGTACACCCGCGACAGGCCCACGGCGGCAACGAATATCGCCGCCGCGGCGGTCACCGCGATCCGGCTCGCCCGGCGGCCCAGCGACAGCACCGCCAGGGTGGTCAGCGCGCCCACCACCGCCGTCGAGCCCAGCGTGTGCCCGGACGGGAAGGACTGATGGGCCACGATCACCAGGCGATCGTCGATCGGTGGCCGCTCCCGCCCGACAGTGCGCTTGACCACCGACACCAGCAGCCCCGCGCCCGCGGCGGTGATCCCGACGAACAGCATTGGCGACCAGCGGCGCTGCCACGCGTACAGGGCACAGCAGACCACGGTCACCGCGGTCATCGTCGCCGTCGAACCCAGATCGCTGATCGCCATGGCGAGGGGATTCAACCAGCCCTGACGATGCGTGACGACCCAGTTCGTCGTGGTCGTATCGAGCCGGGTCGTACCGTCGCCGGATATCACGGCCGCGGTCAATTCGACGACGACCGCGAGCAGTGTGGTCGCCGCGATCAACGCGCAAGCGGCGTACCGGTGCAGCACGCCCCGGCGGACCAGCACGACCGCTACGACAGCGGTCAGCAGGCCCACGACGAGCAACACCATGGTTATGAGGATAGGCGGATTCGGTAATCGGACTTCCTCCCTGGGCACTCGGGGAAATTCCCGATGGCGCAACGGAACGGGTCCCGGAAGACTGGTGTGCATGACTGCCGATGCCCTAGGCACCGAACCCACCGCATCCACGGCGGCCGCGGTCGCGGCCCGCGCCACCGACCTGGCCAAACTGTACGGCTCGGGCGATACCCAGGTCCGCGCGCTGGACGGGGTGTCAACGGAGTTCGCCCAGGGCGAGTTCACCGCGATCATGGGACCGTCCGGATCCGGCAAGTCCACACTCATGCACTGCCTCGCGGGACTGGACGCCGCCACCTCCGGCACCGTGCACATCGGCGACACCGATCTCACGCGGCTGTCGGACAAGCAGATGACCCAGCTGCGGCGGGATCGGATCGGCTTCGTCTTCCAGGCGTTCAATCTGGTGCCGACGCTCACCGCGCTGGAGAACATCACACTGCCGCTGGATATCGCGGGCTGTAAACCCGATCAGGACTGGCTCGACACCGTCATCAAGCGGCTCGGCCTCGGTGATCGGCTCGGCCACCGGCCCAGCGAGTTGTCCGGCGGTCAGCAGCAGCGCGTCGCGTGCGCCCGGGCGCTGGCCGGTAAACCCGACATCATCTTCGGCGACGAACCGACCGGCAATCTGGATTCGCGCTCCTCGGGCGAGGTGCTGTCGATCCTGCGCGCGGCCGTGGACGAATTCGGCCAGACCGTGGTCATCGTCACTCACGAACCGCATGCCGCCTCCTACGCCGACCGCGTGATCTTCCTGGCCGACGGGCGCATCGTGGACGAAATGCGCGATCCCACGGCCGATTCCGTACTGGATCGGATGAAGTCGCTGGAGAATCTCTGATGTCGGCCGGCCCGATGCGCAAGGTGGCCTTGCGCAATCTCGCCGCGCACAAGGTGCGCTTGGCGCTGACGCTGCTGTCGGTAATCCTCGGAACCGCCTTCATCGCGGGCTCTTTCGTCTTCACCGATACGCTGCAGAGCACCTTCGACGGCATCTTCGCCCAGCAGGCCAAGAACGTCGACGTGCGGGTGAGTCCGAAAGAGCGGCAGTCGCTGGGCGTTCCGATCGCCGCGGTCGACAAGGTGTCGGGCATCGAGGGCGTGCGGGCCGTCGCGCCGAGCGTGAACGGGCCGCTGGTGTTGATCAAGGACGGGCATGCCGTTCAAACCGGCGGCGCGCCGAGCTGGGGCCAGTCCTATATCCCGCCCGATCGGGCCATCGCCGAACCGCAGAAGATCGTCAGCGGCGTCGCGCCCGCGAAATCCGGTGACGTCGCCATCAATGTCGGCGGCGCCGAGCGTGCCGGGCTGAAGGTCGGCGACAGGGTCAAGGTGCTGATCCCCTCGCGCAGCACCTATGACGTCACCATCAGCGGCATCTACGAGGTCCCTTCCGACACCGGGGGTTTCGTCGGCGTGCTGTTCGGTGATCAGCAGGCCCGCGACCTGTTCACCGACGGGCATCATGTCGCCTACGTCGACGTCGCGGCCGCCCCGGGCGTCGGGGTGGACGTGCTGCGCGACCGGATCGCCAAGGATCTGCCCGATTTCAAGGTGCAGGACGGCGCGCAGGTGCGCGAAGACCTGAAATCGCAGGTGGGCAATGCCCTGAAATTCGTGAACTACTTCCTGTTCGCCTTCGGCGCGATCGCGCTGCTGGTCGGCACGTTCATCATCTACAACACCTTCTCGATGATCGTGGCCCAGCGGCTGCGGGAGCTGGCGCTGCTGCGGGCGGTCGGCGCGAGTCGGCGGCAGGTGGGTCTGTCGGTGGTCGCGGAGGCCGCGGTCATCGGATTGCTCGGCAGCGCCATCGGTCTGGCGGCGGGCGTGGCTCTGGCGTTCAGTCTGTCGGGGCTGCTCAACGCCTTCGACCTCGGACTGCCGACCGGGGCCATGTCGGTGCGGCCGCGTACGGTGCTGGTGGCCCTGGGCATGGGTCTGCTGGTGACATTGCTCAGCGCCTACGCGCCCGCGCGCCGCGCGGCCCGCATCCCACCGGTGGAGGCGATGCGCGAGGAGTTCGCCTCGATCGGTGAATCGCTGCGGGTGCGCACGATCATCGGCGCGGTGCTCGCGGTCGCGGGTGTCGTGCTCGCGGTGCTGGGTGCGCAGTCCACCGGCGGCGATGCCGCGCGGACGGTCGGAATCGGCGCGGCCGCACTGATTCTGGCGGTGCTGCTGGCCTCGCCGTGGCTGTCGCGGCCGGTGGTCGGCACGCTCGGCATCGCGGTCGCCGCCCTCGGGCCGATCGGACGCATGGCGCGCAACAATGCCGCGCGCAATCCGCGCCGTACGGCCGCAACGGCTTTCGCGCTGACGCTGGGGCTGATGCTGGTCTCGGCGATCGGCATGCTGGGCGCCTCGGCCAAGGCCAGTATCGGCGATCTGGTGGACAAGGGTGTGAAGGCCGACTACATCCTGGCCGGTCCGCCGGGCAGTTTCGTCGGCCTGCCGATGGCCGCTGGGGATGCGGTGAAATCCGTGCCGGGCGTGGGCGATGTGGTCGCCATCCGCGGTACCAATCTGAAGGTGGGCGCCGACGCCCTGGTGGCCACCTCGCCCGACGGGCCGGTGGAGGCGGTGCTGAATTACGAACTGCGCGAGGGTTCGCGCACGCTCGGCGACAGCGACCTGCTGGTCTCGCAGACCGAGGCCACCGATCGGAACTGGCATCTGGGCCAGCGCGTCGAGCTGACCAGTATGGACAACAAGAAGATTCCGCTGACCGTTTCCGGGATCTACAAGGACACGCAGTTGCTGGGCAAGATCGTCGTGCCCGGTGCGGTCTACGACCAGGTGACGCCGGTGTCGTTCCGCAACGACTTCCTGGTGCTGGTGACCGCGAAGCCGGGGACGAACCTGTCCACCCTGCGCACCGATCTGGAGAAGGCGACCGATCAATTCGCGATCGTGCAGGTGCAGGATCACGAGCAGTTCAAGGGAACCCAGGGCCAGCAGATCAACACCATGCTGGCCATCCTGTACGGACTGCTCGCCCTGGCGGTGGTGATCGCGATCCTGGGCATCGTCAATACGCTCGCGCTGTCGGTGGTGGAACGGCGGCGCGAGATCGGCATGCTGCGGGCCGTCGGCATGCAGCGTCCGCAGGTTCGCCGCTCGATCTATCTGGAGTCGCTGCTGATCGCGGTCTTCGGGGCGGTGGTCGGCGTGGTGCTCGGGCTCGGTCTGGGCGTCGGATTCCTGCGCACGCTGCGCGATCTGGGTATCGAACAGATCGCTGTCCCGTGGTCGCAGATCGCGCTGATGCTCATCGGCTCCGGCGTGGTCGGCGTCCTGGCGGCCCTGTGGCCCGCCGTCCGCGCGGCGCGCACGCCACCCTTGGCGGCCATCGCAGATCTCTGATGTTCGCGCCCGCGCGAGTTACGATCCAGGCTGCTCTCGCGTATGCCCGGTTCGTTCGAATGCGGTCGAAAGGGTGAGGACATGGAGATTCTGCAGGCCCTGAGCCTATTGCTGAACATCGCCACCAGCCTGGTTGGGTTGGCCCAATTGTTCGGCAGTTAGGGACGACTCGCCGCGGCATTGGCCCAGGTTTGGATATCGCCGCGATCCAGGGCCACGGCCAGCAGCTCGGGGAAGCGGTCGGGGGTGCAGGCGAAGGCGGGCACGCCGAGGGCCGACAGGGCCGCGGCATTGTCGTGGTCGTAGGACGGCGCGCCGTCGTCGGAGAGGGCCAGCAGCACCAGAACCTGAACTCCCGCCTCGCGCATCGTGGCGACACGGCGCAGCATTTCGGCGCGGATGCCGCCCTCGTACAGGTCGGATATCAGGACGAACAGCGTATCGGCGGGACGGGTGATCAGCTGCTGGCAGTAGGCGATGGCGCGGTTGATATCGGTGCCGCCGCCCAGTTGGGTGCCGAACAGGACGTCGACCGGATCCGACAGATCCTCGGTGAGATCCACTACGGCCGTATCGAATACGACCAGTGACGTCTTCAGGGCGCGCATGGAGGCCAGCACCGCGCCGAAGACCGCGGCGTAGACGACGCTCGCGGCCATCGAACCGGACTGGTCGATGGCCAGCACCACGTCGCGGCGCACGGCCTGGGCCCGGCGGCCGTAGCCGACCAGCCGCTGCGGTACCACGGTCCGGTGCTCGGGGAGATAGTGGGCGAGATTGCGGCGGATGGTGCGATCCCAGTCGATATCGCGCAGGCGCGGTCGGGCCACCCGTGCGGCTCGATCGAGGGCCCCCGACACCGCGGTGATCGTGCGCGCCGCGATCCGGCGCTCGATCTCGCGCACCACCTTCTCGACCACGGATCGCGCGGTGGCCCTGGTGGTTTCGGGCATCACCCGGTTCAGGCTCAGCAGTGTTCCGACCAGATGCACATCGGGTTCGACGGCCTCGAGCAGTTCGGGTTCCAGCAGCAGTTCGGTCAGATCCAGTCGCTCGACGGCATCGCGCTGCATGACCTCGACCACCGTCGAGGGAAAGTAGGTCCGAATATCGCCGAGCCACCGCGCCACCTTCGGCGCGGACCCGCCGAGCCCACCCGCCCGCTTCTCGCCCGAGGACTGCTCGTCGGCGTTGTACAGCGCCGCCAATGCTCGATCCATGGCGACGTCCTCCATCCCGGACAGTCCGCCGAGCCCGCCCTCGGCGGGCGCGCCGAGCACCAATCGCCAGCGTCGTGCCTGTGCGCTCATCGGATCCTCCTTCGATCGAAATATGTTTTGCGCCAATGGCTTTCGCTATTCATCGCGCCGCCGCCAGGATCCGGGTCAATGCGTCCATGGCCGCGACGCCGCGGGTGGGATCGAAGGTCGCGGCGGTGTCGGAGTCGGCGGGGCGGTGGCGCAGGGATTGGGCGATCGACTGGCGTTCACCGGATTCGAAGGTCGCGAAGGTTCGGCGGAGCAGGGGCAGGATGGTGACGAACTGGTCCTCGTCGAGGTCGCAGAGCCAGGTGTCGATGAGGCGGAGCAGTTCTCGGTCGTGGACCAGCAGCAGGCCGCGGCCGCCGATGAAACCGTCTATCCAAGCGGCCTTTTCGGCGGGAGTGCGGCCCACCGACAGGGCGGCGGCCAGGCGGCGGGCCGCCTCGGTCTCGTCGAGGCGGCCCGCGTCGCACAGCAGGCGGACCGCGCGGCCGACCAGCGCGCCGTGGACGTCGTCGCGGTCTGCCAGGGTGCGCAGGGCGCTCAGCCAGGTGTCGGTGGCCCAGGCGTTGTCGCGGGTGGCGACGGCCAGGTGCGCGGCGTCGAGTTGGCCGCGCAGCTGCGTGGCGGCGTCGACATCCAAACCGGTTACCGCGCCGGGTAATCCGGCGCAGATGCGGATCAGCAGACCGTCGGCGACATGTGCCAGCGCCCCGAGGTCGGTACCGCGCACATCGCCGTAGCGCAGGGTGCGGATCAGTCCGGGCAGGGCGGCCAGCAGATGGGTGACGTCGTGATCCAGGGCGGCAACGGTTTCCAGCCGCCGCACCAGTCCGGCGACTGCGGCGCGCAGATCGGCCAGCAGCGCCGCCTCCAGCGCACCGCTCAGCGCGCCGATCGTGGTGTCGGTGGCGGCGGTGTCGAGGATCTTCGCCTCGGCGGCGGTGCGGATCGTGGTACCCCAGCGCGAGGCCTCGACGACGGCGATCGACAGCTCGGGTTCCCAGCGCAGCGTCCACGATTCGCGAAACGTTCCGGTATTGCGCACCTCCCCGGTTGTCCTTGTGCCCCAAGGGATGTCGAGCAGCGACAGCCGATGCAGCAGATGGGAACGGGTCACATCGCGGTCCTTGCGCAGATCCAGATCGAGCTGCTGGGCCAGGGCCTGCTGTTTGAGCCGCAGCGAGCGGGCGTGGGCGCGCAGATCCGCGTCGAGCGGAACGGTCGGGGTGTCATCGGGCACCGTGCCGAGCGCCTCGCCGACGACCAGTTCGGCGGTGATCAGCCGCAGCATCGTCTCATCGCCCTCGCACAGCACCGCGCGGGTGGCGTCGGTGACCTCCGACAGGCCCGGCAGCGGCCGCCCGCGCATGGCCGCGAGGGTGTCCGCGAGCCGGACGGCTTCGATGATGTGGGCACTGGAGACCGGCAGATCGTGGGCCCGCAGGGTCGCGGCGACCATGGTGAGCCAGCGCGCGATCGGTTCCTCGGTCCGGGTGAACAGATGGTGATACCAGCCCGGTGAGGTGACCCCCGCGCCGTAACCGGACCCGCCCGCCAGTCGCGAATGCGTCCAGGGCACCCACGTCAACGTGATCTTCACCTTCGGCAGCCCTTTGAGCAACCGGGCATCGGCCGCCGCGGGCCCCAACTTCCCCGCCAAGGCCGGGGCATGCCACGCCCCGCATACGACGGCCAGCCGAGTCGCCCCGTCTTTCAACGACTTTCGCATCACCTGCCGCATATACGCCTCGCGCCGCAGCGTATGCGCATCGATCCCACCGGTCTCGGAGAACAGCGCATCGGACTCGGATTCGTCTGCGGAGGAAGCGGTTTCGCGCAATACGCCCATGGCCTCGGTGACCGCGTCGAAGATATCGGCATCGGCCGAGGATTCGATGACCGCGTCCCACCAGCGCTCCGGATCGTCATAGCCCCCGGCATCGGCGAGGGCCGCCAGCGGATCGGTGCGATCGCCGGGCTCGGCGTCCAAGGCGAGGGTATGGGTGGCCGGAAGATCGCAGAACCGAACCGGCACAGCGTGTTCCACCGCGTAGCGCAGCGCCTGCCACTCGGGCGAGAACACGGCGAACGGCCAGAACGCCGCCCGCGAGGGCGCGTCCGGCACATACGCCAGCAGCGCCACGGGCGGACACAGATCTTCCGAGGCCGCATATCCGACCAGCGGATCGGCGTCGGCGGGACCCTCGATCAGAATCACATCCGGCCGAAACCGCTCCAACCCCAACCGCAGCGAACGCGCCGATCCGGGGCCGTGATGGCGAATCCCGAACACCCGCGTCCGCACCGGCTCGGCCTCGGTCGGGTCCGGCGCGGCACGAGCCGAGAGTTCGGCGTTCGGCGCGGTCATGGTTGGACCTCACGGCAGGCGCGGTAGAAGTCGGACCAGTCCGGGCGTTCGCGAACGATGGCTTCGAGGTATTCGGTCCAGACGACGGCGTCGGCCACCGGGTCCTTGATCACCGCGCCGAGGACGGCTCCGGCGATGTCGGGGGCGCGCAGGGTGCCGTCGCCGAAGTGGGCGGACAGCGCCAAGCCGTTGGTGATCACTGAAATGGCCTCCGCGGTGGACAGGGTCGCGGTGGGGGATTTCAGTTTGGTGCGGCCGTCGGCGGTCATACCGGAGCGGAGTTCGCGGAATACCCGGACCACGCGGCGGACCTCCTCGGCCGCGGCGGGGACCGCGGGCAGTTCCAGTGCGGCTCCGAGCTGTTCGACGCGGCGGATGACGATCGCCACCTCCTCGTCCTCGTCGGCGGGCAACGGCAGGACGACCGTATTGAAGCGGCGGCGCAGGGCCGAGGAGAGCTCGTTGACGCCGCGGTCGCGATCGTTGGCGGTGGCGATCACATTGAAACCCTTGGCCGCCTGCACTTCCCGGCCTAGTTCGGGAATGGGGAGGGTCTTCTCCGACAGGATGGTGATCAGCGCGTCCTGGACGTCGGAGGGAATGCGGGTGAGTTCCTCGATGCGGGCGATGGATCCGTCCCGCATGGCGGTCATGACCGGTGAGGACACCAGCGCGCCCTCGCTCGGACCCTCGGCGAGCAGGCGCGCGTAGTTCCAGCCGTAGCGGATCGCCTCCTCGGCGGTGCCGGAGGTGCCCTGGACCAGGAGCGTCGAGGCGCCGCAGACGGCGGCCGAAAGATGTTCCGACACCCAGGTTTTCGCGGTGCCGGGCACGCCGAGCAGCAGCAGTGCGCGGTCGGTGGCCAACGTCGCGACCGCCACCTCCATCAGGCGGCGCGGGCCGACGTATTTGGGGGAGATGACCGTCCCGTCGGACAGGGTGCCGCCGAGCAGATAGGTCACCACCGCCCAGGGCGAGAGTCGCCACGAGGGTGGGCGGGGACGATCGTCGAGCGCGGCGAGTGCGGTCAGTTCGTCGGCGAAGGACTGTTCGGCGTGCGGGCGCAGCAGATCGTCGCGCGGTGCCTGGGAGGTGGTCACTGCAGCTCCTCGAGCATCATGGTCCGTTCGGACAGGTCATTGGCGAGTTGGTCGAAGGTGTTCTGCCAGTACGGATCCGGACAGCGCCGGGCCGTGCGCGTCACGACGGCGGCCGCCTCGACCGGGAAGTTCAGCGCCGCCACATGGAACAGGGTTCGATAGGACGCGGGGGACAGGCCGGGCGCGCCGGGGCGGGCGGCGGCCAGCTGCGCGCGATCGAACAGCAGCCGGGTCACATGTTCGGCCAGGGGCATCGGCCACGGCCGAGGCACGGCCGCGATCAGCAGTTCCGCCTCGGCGAGCCAGCTGGAATCGAGCTGGCGCAGGCGGCGTACGCGCTCGTCGAGGGGGAGCAGGCCGAACAGTTCGCGCCGCACCTCCAGATCGGTCCCGAGCGTCGGGGTTGTGGTGAGCACCTCGAAAAGTACGGCCGCCCAGCGAGGTTCGCGCTGGGAGCGGGCGGCATCGGCCCAGCCCGCGAACATCGGCCCGAGCACCCGATCGTCCATCGGCACCGTCAGGGCCCGCTCGGGCTCGGCGAACAGCTCGTCCCAATGGCGCAGGGGTGTGGCCGCGACCAGGCGTCGTAACCATTCCGCGGCGATATCCGGCACGCCGTCGGCGCGATAGGGAGTATCGGTGGTGCGGTCGGCCAGACCGTCGCGGCGGGCCGAATCGTCCAGGGCGGCAGGCAGATCCACCACCAGTCGGTAATCCCGCAGGGTGATCCACCGCGCCGCCCGCTGCCGCATACGCTCGGCGAGCGCCGATTCCGGCAGTCGCGCGAGCAGATCCGCCGCCACCCGGCGGACATCGGCGCGCGGATCGTCGAGAGCGGATTCGAGCAGCGGTTCGTCGTCGCCGGTGAGCCGGTCGGCGAGGACGGCCAGTAGATCGGCCCGGGCCGAACCGGGTTCGGCCCGCCAGCTGCCGGACAGCGTTTCTCGGGCGGCCTTCGGATCGCGCTCGCGCAACGCCGTCAGCCAGGCGCGGCGCTCGATCGGGCGGCCGTGCGACCATGCCGAGGCGTCGTCGGCCTCGGCGCGAACCAGATTGCGCCACTGAGGATTACGGCCGGCCAGCCAGCGTCCGCGCGCGCCCGCCAGGCGCAGCAGCGGTTCGCGCAGCGTGGCACGGGTTTTCGCCTGATCCAGCAGGAGCGAGCACAGGGCGTCGGGCGCGCGGACCTCGCGCGGTGCGACGATGTCGAACCATTCGGCCAGAAACGGCGAACCCTCCGCCAGCATTCGCGCCAGCCGGGCGGCCGCCCGCGCGGGCAGCCGCGGGCGCGGATCGTCGGGCGCGGGCTCGGGAAGTGTGACGGCCGTGGGTGATACGCCGCCGCGACGGTACAGGTCGTAGGCGATCGTCGTATCCAGCAGCGCCTCGGCCGAATCGCCGGTACCCGCGGCCACGGCCGCCGCGACCGGTTCGGGCAGCTGTTCCGGATCCACGGTTCGCCGCGCCGTGCCGAGCAGAGCCACCGACAACAGTTCGGCCGCAGGTTCACCGGTCGATCCGCCGATCGCCTCGGCCGCGATATCGATGATCTCGGCCGCGGCGAAGGCCGACACCGGCGCCAAACCGTCGACGGTCCACTCCCCGATCACCGTGAGCGGATGTCCGCCGGACAGTCCGCACAGCCGCCAGGGCGCGTCGGCCGTCCGCGCCAAAGGCAATGCGGCGCCGTCGGACTCGGCCACGAACCAGCGATCCTCCACCACCACCGGCGCCACCTCGCTCAGCAGCACCGGCCACGACCGCAGCCAGGGATCGGCCCCGAGTGCCGCGGCATGCTCGGTGAGCGCGGCCTCGATGCTGCCCGCCGCGGGAATGGTCGTGAAGGGAACGGGCGCGCCGTGCTTTTCGCCCCACAGCGCGCGCAGGGGCGCGGTACCCGGGTAATAGTGCAGTTCCGCGTCGAGTTGCCAGCCCGGGACCGGGACGTCGGCGGGGAAGTCGGGGCTGCCGAAGCTGTGGTCGACAATCAGGGCCCAGCGACCGGTGCCGCGACCGCGCAACCAGGTGCGACGGGTGTGCAGGCGCTCCTCCTCGGAGACGCGGCGGCCCAAAACCATCCAGTGGTCGCGGATAGGGGGCTGGGCGGTGCGAACCGTCTCGGCCGTGGTCGGGTAGCCGATGTGGGCGCGGACGCGATCGGCGAGTTCGGCGGGCAGGGCATCGAGGCGGCGGTGTGCCGTCGCCAGCAGATGCAGGCGCGCGTATTCGCGCAGCAGCAGGGCGGGCCAATCCGGGCGGATGACGACATTGCGGGCAAGTTGCCGAAGCGCATTCGCCACGCCGGGCGCCTGGGCGTCGACCATGCGGGCCGCGACCGATTCCAGCGCGCGATAGGAGCGATCGGATTGGGCCAGGCCGGTGCGCACCTGATCACCGAGCCAGATGTCCAGATCGGCCAGGCCCGCGCTGACCCGCGTGCGGCGCTGTTCGGCGGTGGCCGCATTGGGTGTGCGCGGGCTCGCCGCAGCGGGTTTCGCGGCTCGCGCCGCACGGGTGGCCAGCCAGTCCGCGGCGAAGGCGGCGGTCGCGGACGCCTCGGGGATCTCGCCCTCCGACCAGGCCAGCAGCAGGCCCAGGGCGTGTTTACAGGGGAACTTCCGGCTCGGGCAGGTGCATTTGTACGCGGGCCCGCTCAGATCGACGATGGTCTGATACGGCTCGGCTCCGCTGCCCCGGCACAGCCCCCACAGCGCGGCCGCGTGCCGACCCGTGCCGCTCCACCGGCCGCGCAGTTTGCGCGCGGCCGTCAGCGACGTCGCATCCGGCGCCAGCGCGGTGATCCGCGCCGCGGTCCAGGATCCGAATTCGGCCCCCACCTGAGATATCGTCACGCGACCCCCTCTCTCGGTTGACCGGATTTCTACCGCATCGCACCGACAAGTCTCCTCGCCGCAGGTCGGCCCCATGCGATCGGCCTCGGCGGACGACGCGTTCGCTGGCCGATAACGAGTCGAATTGTCATGGGGGAGAAACTAATTGAATTCTCGAGCACTGTTGCTTCCGAGAACGAACTCTGACATCCTGACCTGTTCGGTTGATCCGAGCCACCCGATGGGTGAACACCGTGGAACTGCCCGGGCCGGGACGGCCGAGGGGTGGACATCGGGCGGATCAACCGTAACGATGGCCATTACGTCCCGCCCCGGGCCGGTTCGTCCGGAACCACTGGCGTAGGCGCGAATTCGGCCGAGATCCGGTAGCGTTCGGCACGGCGTCGAGTGCGGTGACGACTCGATGTGAGGTGATCGAACGCGAGGAGTGGTGGCAGTTGGGGGATGCGCCGGATGATGGCGTACCGCGCCTGGCCGAACTGGTATCCCGCCGGCTGGACGCGGATCCGTCGATCACACCCGAGGTCGCCCACACCGTCCTGGAGGCGCTCGGCGCCGATCCGGACCTGCGCTCCGGCCCCGGCCACAGCGGAATCTTCGTCAGTTCCATCCGGGTTCGCGGTTTCCGCGGCATCGGTCCCCAGGCGACCCTGCGATTGAATCCCGGCCCGGGGCTCACCCTGGTCGTGGGCCGCAACGGCTCCGGCAAATCCAGTTTCGCCGAGGCCGCCGAGCTGACGCTCACCGGCGTCAACCGTCGCTGGGAGGGTCGCTCCTCGGTATGGCGGGAGGGTTGGCGAAATCTACACGAGGGCAGCGTCTCCCGAATCGATCTGGAACTGACCACCGCGGGATCCGATGCGCCGCTGACCATCACGCGCGAGTGGCCGGAGCAGGCGGATCTGTCCGGCGGCAGCTGGACCCAGTGCCGGAAGGGGCAGCGGCCCACCGAATTCCGCGCGGAGGACTGGTCGCGCGAGCTGGAGCTGTATCGCCCGTTCCTGTCCTACAGCGAGCTCGGCGCGCTGGTCGACGGGCGGCCGAGCGATCTGTTCGACGCGCTGCACCAACTGCTCGGCCTCGACGATCTCACCGCCGCCCAGGACCGCACCCGCGCGCGTCGACTCGAATTGGAGCGCGCGGCCAAGGCGTGCCGCGACGAACGCAATGCCCTGCTGACCGCGCTGGCCACCGTCGCCGACGACCGCGCCGCGCGTGTCTCCGAACTGCTGCGCGCCCCCGAACCGGATCTGCCCGCGATCGGCCGCGAATTGGCCGGGGCCCGGCACGATCCGACCGGTGCGGCGGCACTCGAGGCGATCCTGCGGCTGCGTCTGCCCGAACCGGCCGAGGTCGACGCCGCGGCCGATCGGATCGTCCGGTGCGCGGCGGAGTTGGCCGCGCATGCGACCGGCGATATGGAAGCAGAACTGCGCGTACTGGATCTGCTCAGCCGTGCCCGCGATCACGTCGACGCGAGCGGGAACTGTCCGTGCCCGGTATGCGGACGCGGCGGCCTCGACACGCAGTGGCGGCGCGAGACCGACGCTCAGATCGTGCGCCTGACCGAACGCGCCGCCGCGCTCACCGCCGCCCGAATCGCCCTGGAACGGGCCGTGGATCGCGCCCGTTCGCTCGTCGCGGCATTGCCGCCCGAATTGGACCCACCCGCCCCGCCGGTGCCCAATGTCGATACCGGCCCGGCGCGGCGCACCTGGTCGGCGTGGTCGGCGCTGGCCGAAGCCGACTATCAGCCCGAACTGCCCACTCATCTGCGCACCGCGCACGCCGACGCGGTACGCGGTCTGGAGACGCTGCGCCGTTCGGCGCGTAAGGAATTGGATCGCCTGGACGCGGTATGGACGCCGCTGGTGCCGCGCATCGCCGCCTGGTTGCGCGACGCCACCGCGGCGGCCGCCGCCGAACCGGAGCTGCGCACCGTACGCCGCGCCGAAGATTGGCTGAAATCCGCCGCGGCGGGTCTGCGCGAACAGCGAATGGCCCCGCTGGCCGATCACGCCCGGCGGATCTGGCGCGGACTGCGCCAGCAGAGCAATGTCGATCTCGGTGCGATTCGATTGCAGGGCAATGCCGGAGCCAGCCGCAAGGTGCTGCTCGATGTCACCGTCGACGACACCGGCGGCACCGCGCTGGGGGTGATGAGCCAGGGCGAGCTGCACGCGCTGGGTCTGGCGCTGTTCCTGCCGCGCGCGACGGTATCCGACAGCCCGTTCGGCTTCGTCATGATCGACGATCCGGTGCAGGCCATGGATCCCGCCAAGGTGGACGGGTTGGCCCGGGTGCTGGCGGCCGCGGCGCGCAGCGGGCGGCAGGTGGTCGTATTCACCCACGACGAGCGGCTCGCCGAGGCCGTGCGGCGACTGCGCCTCGACGCGACCGTGCTGGACGTGCAGCGGCGTGAGCGGTCCACCGTCGAGATCCGCGTCGCCGAGGATCCGGTGCGCCGCTATCTCAGTGATGCCAACGCACTCTTGCGAACTCGGCAACTGCCCCGGCCCATCGCCGCCGAACTGGTCATCACCTGCTGCCGCTCGGCGGTCGAGGCGGCCGCGCTGGCCAAGTCCCGGCGCGCCCTGCTCGCCGACGGTATGGACCATCGGGAGGTGCAGCGCCGCGTCGACGCCGCGCGAACCACCTGGGAGAAGGTATCGCTGGCGGTGCTCGGCGAACCGGATCGGGTCGACGATCTGAACGCGCTGCTGGATCGCGAGGCGCCCTGGGCGCGCGCGGTATTGCGCGACGCCGCCGCGGGCGCGCATATCCGCATCGATCGCGATCTCGGCCAATTGATTTCGGAGACAAGAAAACTGGTCAAGTGGCTGAACCCCTGACCCCGACTGTGGCCGAGCGGCTCGCCGCGGCCGACGAGCTGTTGCGCGGCACGGTCACCGATGCGGGCGGACTGTGGTCGCGGGCGACGGTGTGGCTGTTGCGCATCGCGATCGAGCAGGCCATCGATCAGCTGTGGTGGCAGGTGGCCCCACCGCTGGCCCGCTGCAGTATGCGGGCGCAGCTGCTGGCGCTGGAACCGTATACGGGCCCGTCGACGGCCGCGCGGATCGCGGCGCTGTGGGCGACGCTGTCGCGGGCGGGGCACCATCACGACTACGAGTTGCCGCCTGCGCTGATCGAGTTGCGCGGCTGGTACGACGAAACCGTCCGGCTGATCGACGAATTGGCCATAACGCAGACCGCTCGGTCGGAATAATCACCGTTGTCCGGCTTTTCGTGTCGGCTCGGTCGAATTCCGGTATCGAGAAGGGGAATTCGCTGAACTGCGCGGGCGTCAGGCAGTAGCCTGCCTGCTGCTGCGCGGTTTGCGGCGTGTATGCGGTCGAACACTCTCTCGTACCCGTCTCGCTGAAGGAGCTGCATCATGGAATTGCTCGACGGCCTCAACTCCGGATCATCGCTGCTGTCGAATACGACCTCCGCTCTGATCAACCTGCTGACGCTCATGCGGATGCTCGGTTCGTGAGCCGGAGCTCGGGCGGTCCGCCGGGCCGCCCGAAGCCGGGACAATCGACTCATGGCCCAACCTGTGGAGACCGATCCGTGCCCGTGTCGCAGCGGCGAGCGGTTCGGCGCGTGCTGTGCGCCCCGGCTGGACGGCAGCAGTCCCGCGCCGACCGCCGAGACCCTGATGCGGTCGCGGTTCACCGCCTTCGCCGTCGGCGATACCGAATATTTGCTGCGAACCTGGCATCCTCGGACGCGACCGCATCGACTGGAGCTGGACCTGCAGCAGCGCTGGATGTTCCTGGAGATCCTGGACACCGAGCGCGGCGGTCCCTTCGACGAGGTCGGGCAGGTCGAGTTCCGGGCGCACTACCGCCTCCCGAAAAGCCGGGGCACGCTGCACGAACGCAGTCGATTCACGCGCATCGACAGGCAGTGGTTGTATATCGATGGCGATATCGAATCGTGACGTCGACGGTGAGGCTGGTCACAAGGCTTGCGGGCGGTAATTTACGATTCTACGGTTCCAGACAGAAGTAACGCCGGATGGATGCGAGGAATTTGCTGCAAACAGTTTTCGCGCATGGTATCGACGCGGCGACGTAGTCTGCGCGCCATGCCACGAGTCGCAATCGAGTACTGCACCCAATGCCGCTGGCTGCTGCGAGCGGGTTGGATGGCCCAGGAGCTACTGAGTACCTTCGCCACCGATCTGACGGAGGTCGCGCTGGTTCCGGGCAGCGGCGGAGTATTCCGCGTCACGATTGACGGCCATCAGATCTGGGAACGCAAAGCCGACGGCGGATTCCCCGAAATCGCGGTACTCAAGCAACGGGTGCGCGATCACATCGATCCCGACCGGGACCTCGGTCATATCGATCGCGGATGATGCGGCGCAGATGCAGCCTTCGGACATGATCGCGGACGTACTCTCGTTACAGGGAGTACGAGGAGGTGCGAGATGAGCACGCAGTTCTACGAGGCGGCCCCCGGCGTGGAGACGGCCGAGCCGGCCCCCGTCGCGCGGACCACCGCCGGTGATGTGCGCGGGCTGCGCGTGGGAACGGTCAATGTCTGGCGCAGCATTCCCTACGCCGCCGCACCGGCCGGACCGCGGCGCTTCTCGCCCCCGCAGCCCGTGGCGTCCTGGACGGGCGCGCGGGACTGCGTCGAATTCGGGGAGATCGCACCGCAGGCCATGGGGGCCATGGTGCCCGTGGACTCCGGTTTGCGGATGGGGGAGGACTGCCTGTGGGTGAATGTGTGGGCCCCGGCCCGCACCGCCGACGAACCCCGCCCGGTCATGGTCTGGCTGCATGGTGGCGCGTACTGCCTCGGTACGGCCGCGCAGGGCATCTACGACGGCCGCAAACTCGTGGAAACCGGCGATGTGGTGGTGGTCGGGGTCAACTATCGCCTGGGCGCGCTCGGCTTCCTCGATCTGTCCTCGCTCGGCTCCGATTTCGTGCCCAATCTCGGCCTGCACGATCAGATCGCCGCCCTGGAATGGGTGCGCGACAATGTCGCCGCCTTCGGCGGTGATCCCGGCAATGTCACCGTCTTCGGCGAATCCTCCGGCGCGGGCTGTGTGACCGCACTGCTGACCTCGCCGCGCGCGGCCGGACTGTTCCATCGTGCGATCGCCCAGAGCCCGCCCGCCACAACGGTTTTCGGGCCCGAGCGGGCCGCCGGAGTGGCGCGGCGCTTCCTGGACCTGGTGGATCTGCCGCCGGAGCGGGTGCGGGAATTGCTGGAATGTCCGATCGAACGGATCGTCGACGCCGCGGGCATCCTGCTCGACGAGGTGCCGCTGCAGTCGCCGGGCCGCCTGGCGGCCGCGCCGGTGGTCGACGGCGATCTGCTGCCCACCTATCCCGCCGACCGATTCCAGCAGGGGCGCTCACATCGAGTGCCGCTGCTGATCGGTACCAATCGCGACGAGGCGTCGCTGTTTCGGCTGTTCCGCTCGCCGATCATGCCGGTGACCCCGGACGCGGTCAACGCCATGCTCAGCGCGATCGCCGCCGAACATCCGAATGTCTCACCCGAGCGCATCGCCGAGATCACCTCGGCCTATCCCGATCTGGACAAGGCGCGCGGCGCGCTGGCGATGTCGACCGACGCCGCGTTCCGGATGCCCGCGCACTGGGTGGCCGACGCGCACTCCCGGCATACGCGCACCTGGATGTACCGATTCGACCAGGCCACGCCGATGCTGAAGGCGGCCCGCGTCGGCGCGGGTCACGCCACCGAATTACCGTATGTCTTCGGCAATTTCGGCACCATCAACCATGATCCGACCTTCTGGCTCGGTGGTCGCAAGGCCGCGATGGAGGTGTCGGGCCGGATGATGCGTCGCTGGCTGGCCTTCGCCGAACACGGCGTGCCCGCGGCCCTGGACGGTTCGAAACACTGGCCGCCCTACCGCGAATCGACCCGTACCACCCTGGTCATCGACGCGGTCGACCGCGTACTCGACGACCCGGACCATGACCTACACGCGGCCTGGGGCGATCGGGTCGTCGGCTTCAGCTGACCCTCATACCGCGGTGGTCTGCTCGGCGCGATGGCCGAGCAACACCGGAATGGTGCTGTAACCGCGCAGGGTGAGCAGTCGGCGGCGCTCGGGCCGGGCGGCCAATTGCAGATCCGGGAAGTGGTCGAACAGCATGCGCAGCGCGTAGCTGCCCTCCATTCGGGCCAGGCTCGCGCCCAGGCAGATGTGGATGCCCGAGGAGAAGCTCAGATGGTCCTTGGCGTTCTCGCGCGTGATGTCGAACCGGTTCGGATCCTCGAAGACGTTCGGATCGCGATTGGTTCCGGCCAGTGAGATCACCACGGAGTTGCCCTTGCGCACGGTGACGCCCGCGATCTCGATATCCTCCTCGATCGGATAGCGGGCGGTGGTGTGCACCGGCGGATCGAAGCGCAGGATCTCCTCGATCGCATTGGGCCACAGGTCTGGATCCTCGCGCAGCTGGGCGAGTTGCTCGGGATGCGACAGCAGCTGGACCACGCCGTTGCCGATGAGGTTCACCGTGGTCTCGAAGCCCGCGCCCATGAGCAGGCTCGCCGAGGCCTTCAGCTCGCGGTCGTCGAGTTCGCCCGCGACCACCAGGCTGGACAGGATGTCCTCGCCCGGTTCCCGCCGCAGCCGCGCGATGTGCTGGTCGAGGTAGCCGTTCATGAAATCCATGGACCGCATGGCCTCGCGATAGGGCCGCCACGGCAGTCCGACATCCAGCAGCGGGCTGCCGGCGTCGCCCCAGTCCAGAAACATCTGCCGGTCGCGGTCGGGGAAGCCGAGCATTTCGGAGATGATCGCGATCGGCACCTGGGAGGCGTAGGTGGACACCAGATCCGCCGAACCGCCCGACGGCAGGGCCTTGATCAATTCGTCGGTGACGGTCTCGATGCGATCGCGCAACCTGCCGATCGCGCGCGGGGTGAACGCCGAGGCCACCGGGCGGCGCATGCGGGTGTGATCGGGCGGATTGATCACCAGCATCGAGGGCGGTTCGACGGGGTTGGGCGGCACCGGATGTCGGTCGACCAGCCGGCGCAGCGGACGCGGGAAGTTCAGGCCCTGGACGGCGTAGACGCCCCAGCGGTTGTCGCGCAAGATGGTTCGGCACACCTCATGGTCGGTCGACGCCCAGCCGATGGGTGAGGGCGTCAAACGTCCCTGTGCGCGCAGCTTTTCGATCAGGGGATACGGATCGTGGTAGCCGTCCGGCCCGACCATCAACCGCGCCAGCGTATCTCCGCGTCGGGCGAACAGTTTCATCGCGTATCGTGCCGCACCCTGTACGGACAACCAGCGCAACCAATAGTGTGGCGTCATTGCCGACCCCGTTCGTTGTTCGGTCCTGATCCCACCGTACGGAAATGTGCAATGAACTGAAACGTTCCGATCCCGATCTTACCCGCGGGTCACGCGCTCGGTCTCGATTCGATGATCCCGCCGAGCGGGATCCGGATTGGCGACCTGCACCAGGGAGGCGCCCGCGGCGTACACGGCCAGCAGGCCGTCGACGAGTTCGGTTGCGGTATCCCACTTCGCGCTCGACAGTACCCGATCCTCGGCGGTGAAGCCTTGGCGTGCAGCGGATTCGCGCGCCGCGTCGAGTACCTCGGCCACCGATCGGCCGTCCAGCGCCGCACCGGCCCCGTCGGGACGGAACTGATCCCCGTGTGCGCGTACCGAAGTCGCGTAATCGGTGATGCCGACCGGCAGATCGCGCACGGGCGCGCCCATCGGATCCAGGGACAGCGCGGCCACCTCCGCGATATCGGCGACCTCGTCGACACGGTCCGCGGTCACCAGCGCCAATTCGGCCTCGTCGTCGGGGCGCGGCACCACTTCGGTTCCGGCCCACCAGCATCCCAGCAGCACCGCCGCGGTCTGCCAGTGCGCGGGCAGCAGCACCGCCACCCGGCCGCCCGGGGCGAGACCGAATTCGTCGCGAATCATATTGGCGGTCTTGGCCGCCCAGTTCGCCAGCGTCACCGCCGACAGTTCGACGCGCGCGCCGGTGGCATCGTCGTAGAAGGTGATGCGCGGACCGGCCGGATCGCGGGCCAGGATGGGGTCGAGCAGCGCCGCGGTGACGGTCTGGTTCAGTTCACGCATTTGGGTCCGTTCCGGCCGGCGTCGATGGGTGGCGCGGGCGGCACGGGTGTCGCCGTACTCGCCGCCGAGGTCCCGGACAGGTCGAACAGGTTGCCCGCCGCCGAGCCCGGACCAGAATAGTCGCCCGCCAGCACGACTCGGACCGCACCCGGCGGCAGCCCCGACTCGGCCGATACGGTCAGTCCGCCGAGCGCCTTGGCGACGGCCTCGGCCTTGGGATCCGACGCGCTGCCCGCGATCACCCGGCTTGCCGGGACCGCGCCGCCGATCCAGTTGTCGACGGTTCCCGTGCGGAAACCCTTGCCCGCCAACGCCTGTGCCACCTGCCCGGCCAGACCCGAGGTGCCGCTGGCGTTGTAGACATCGACCGTCACCGACGACGGCTCCACCGTCCCCGGATCCGACGGCTTCTCGTCGACCATCGCGGCCACATAGGACTTCACCGCCTGGGGATCGACCTTGACCACCGATTCGCCCGCCGCGGTGGTGCCGTTGATATCGGCGACCGGAATCGTCTCGAACTTCACCTCACCGGCCGTCAGATCCTGTAGCTGCTGCAGGAATTTCAGCACATCCCAGTCGTCGTCGAGCACGATCGTGCGGCCGACCGCCTCGCTGAGCTGACTCAGTCGGCCCGGATTGGCAAGGATTTTCGCGCTCAGCGCCTCGTGCACCAGGGAGGCCATGAAGACCTGCTGGCGCACGATCCGGTCCAGATCGCCGCGCGGAAGATCGTGGCGCTGGCGCACGAAACTTAACGCCTGCGGACCCGCGAGCCGCTGTTCACCGGCGGGGAAGTCCGCACCCGAGAGCGGTTCGCTGACCGGATTGTTCAGGCAGACGTCCACCCCGCCGACAGCGTCGGTGAGCAGGACGAAACCCAGCAGGCTGACCTCGGCGTAATGGTCGACGGTGATGCCGGTGAGGTTGCCGACGGATTTGATCAGAGCCTGACGACCGGCCTGGGTGGAGCGGCGTTCCAGCTCGGCCTCGGACAGGCCCTGATTCTCGAGTTTCCGGCGTTCCTTGTCCTTGGTCACGCCGTAGGCCGAATTGATCTTTCCCTTACCCATTCCCGGGATGTCGACATAGGAGTCGCGCGGGATCGAGATGGCCGTGGCCGAGCGGCCGTCGTTGGGTACGCGCATCAGCACGATGGTGTCGGTATTGGTGCCGACCTCGTCACCGGCGTGCAGCATGGCCCGCTCGGCCTTCGACAGCGGATTGCCGTGGGCGTCGGTGCGGCTGTCGATGCCGACCATGAGGATGTCGGTCGCGCCGTCGCTACCTCCGCCCAGGCCCAGATTGCCGATGCGCTGAATGCCGGAGATGAGCCCGTCGATGCTGTGCCAGCCGAAGCCGGTGAGGATGAAAACCAGGACCGCGGCGATCGCGGCGATGAGACGCCCGGAGCGGTTCACCGGAGGTTTGCCGTATGCGGGCCGCTGCCGAGGTCCGCCGCGCAGCGGGGTGTCGGCGCTGCGCGAGCGCGGCAGCGTCGATCCACCTCTGCTCTGCGTCACGTTCCTCGTCCTTTCGGCCCCACCCGGTAACCCCATGTTGCCTGTCTACCACCCCCCGATGAGGAGGCTAACGAATGCGAGGGCGTGCATGGTTCAAGCGAGGCCCCGGCGCGGCGTGCCAGACTTGGGCGCGTGAATTCCTCGTTCGACGCGCGATTGATCGTCACCGGTGCGGGTGGGCAGCTCGGCCGGGCCGTCTGCGCCCGAGCGCCCCACGCGCTCGCACTGCATCGCGATGATCTGGACATCACCGATCCGGAGGCGGTCCGCGCGGTGCTGCGGCCCGGTGACGTGGTGCTCAACTGTGCGGCCTACGCGGCGGTCGACGCGGCCGAATCCGACGAGGCCGGGGCCTTCGCGGTCAACGAGACGGGTCCGGCCGTCCTGGCGGCGGCCTGTGACACGTTGGGCGCCAAGCTGATTCATGTATCGACCGATTACGTCTTCGACGGTGCGGGCGCGCGGCCCTACGAGACCGACGATCCGACCGGGCCGACCAGCGTCTACGGGCGGTCCAAACTCGCCGGGGAACAGGCCGCGCTGAAATTCGAGCGAACCGCTCATATCGTGCGTACCGCCTGGCTCTATACCGGTGATCACGGCGATTTCGTCGCCACCATGCGGCGGTTGGAGCGCGAGCGCGAGACGGTGTCGGTGGTCGACGACCAGATCGGCTCGCCGACCTTCGCCGTCGACCTCGCCGGGGGACTGCTGGAACTGGCCGCGCGGGTGCGCGAGCCGATGCCGCGAATTCTGCACGCCACCAATGCCGGTCAGGCGACCTGGTTCGAATTGGCGCGCGCGGTATTCGAGGGAATCGGGGCGGATCCGGCGCGCGTGCGGCCCTGTACCAGCGCCGAATTTCCGAGTCCCGTACGGAGACCGGCGTATTCGGTGCTGTCGGATCGCGCCTGGGTCGAGGCGGGGCTTACGCCGCTGCGGGATTGGCGTCTCGCCCTCGGGGACGCACTGGCACGGATATCCGGTTAGGCTGGGCCCCCGTGAACGCGGATTCCGTCGCCAAACCCACCCTGGTCGTGGTCACCGTGACCTACTCACCCGGTGAACACCTCGAGCATTTCATCAGCACGCTGGCCAGTGCGACCTCTGAAAAGCCGCAGGTCATCCTCGCCGACAACGGTTCGACCGACGGCACGCCGGAACTGGCGGCCGAGGCGAACGAACATGTGCGACTGCTACGCACCGGGGGCAATATCGGCTACGGCGGCGCGATCAATCGCGCGGTCGCCGAGATCGATCCGGATATCGAATTCGTCGTCCTCGCCAATCCGGACATCCGCTGGGGCACCGACTCCATCGATCGGTTGCTGGAGGCCGCGCGACGCTGGCCGCGGGCCGGGGCGCTCGGCCCGCTCGTTCTCGAACCGGACGGCAGCGTCTATCCGTCCGCGCGCCGGGTGCCCGGGCTGCTCGACGGCGCAGGGCACGCCCTGCTCGGTACCATCTGGCCCGCCAATCCGTGGACCCGTCGGTACCGGCAGGAGAACGAGGAGATCTCCGAGCGCACGGTGGGCTGGCTGTCCGGCTCATGTCTGCTGGTGCGCCGGGCCGCCTTCGATTCGATCGAGGGCTTCGACTCGCGTTACTTCATGTACATGGAAGATGTCGACTTCGGTGACCGCATGGGCCGCGCGGGCTGGCACAATGTATTCGTACCGTCGGCCGAGGTCACGCACGCCAAGGGGCATGCGGCCGGGCGCAACCCCGAGGCCATGCTGCCCGCCCATCACGCCTCCGCGTATCGTTTCCAGGCCGATCGGCATCCGCACTGGTGGCAGGCGCCGTTGCGGCTCGCGCTGCGGGCCGGACTTGCGATCCGCTGCAGGCTTGCGGTTCGATCTGCCCTGCGTGAGCGTGCCGCGCAGGGATAACCCGCAGGCGTGCGGACGAGAATGGGACCGAACCTGAACAGGGGAGACTGATGGCGGACACTTCGGCTGCGGCCGGCACCGCGACCGATGCCGTGATCCTGGTGGGCGGCCAGGGCACCCGGCTGCGTCCGCTGACGCTGTCGGCGCCCAAACCCATGCTGCCGGTGGCCGGTCTGCCGTTCCTGCACCACCTGCTGGCCCGCATCGCCGATGCCGGGATCAACCATGTGGTGCTCGGGACCTCGTTCAAGGCCGAGGTCTTCGAGGAGCATTTCGGCGACGGCGCGGATCTGGGCCTCGAGCTCGAATACGTGACCGAGGTCGACCCGCTGGGCACCGGCGGCGCGATCCGTAATGTGCTGCCGAAGCTGCGCGCCGACACCGTGATGGTGTTCAACGGCGATGTGCTGGGCGGCACCGATCTCGGCGCGGTGCTCGACACCCACGTGTCCACCAATGCCGATGTGACCCTGCATCTGGTGCGGGTGAGCGATCCGCGGGCATTCGGTTGTGTGCCCACCGACGAGAACGGCCGCGTCACGGCATTTCTGGAGAAGACCCAGGATCCGCCGACCGATCAGATCAACGCCGGTTGCTATGTGTTCCGGCGCGAGTACATCGAGAAGATCCCGAGCGGGCGGCCGGTGTCGGTCGAGCGCGAGGTGTTCCCCGCGCTGCTGACCGAGGGCGCGCACATTCAGGGCCATGTGGACACTTCCTACTGGCGTGATATGGGCACTCCCGAGGATTACGTGCGTGGTTCGGCGGATCTGGTGCGCGGTATCGCGCCCTCGCCCGCGCTGCCGGGTCAGCGCGGGGAGTCGCTGGTGCACGCCGGTGCGGGCGTCGCGCCCGGGGCGCTGCTGATCGGCGGTACGGTGGTCGGCCGCGGTGCGGAGGTCGGCGCGGGCGCGCGGTTGGACGGGGCGATTCTGTTCGACGGCGCGCGCGTGGAAGCCGGTGCCACGGTGGAACGTTCGATCATCGGCTTCGGTGCGCGCATCGGTCCGCGGGCGCTGGTCCGCGACGCCGTGATCGGCGACGGGGCCAATGTCGGGGCCCGCTGCGAACTGCTGCGCGGTGCGCGGGTGTGGCCCGGGGTGGACATTCCCGACGGCGGTATCCGCTTCTCCACCGACGTGTGATCAGCGAATCCTGCTGCCGGGCCACCAGTTCCATCGCCCCATCGGTTTCATGAAGGCGGGAATCAGCAACAGCCGGGCCAGGGCGGTGTCGATCGCGATGGCGATGGCGAGCGCGAAGCCGGCCTGCTTCAGCTCGATGACGCTGGCGGTCAGCAGACTGGCGAAGATGACGACCATGATGGCCACGGCCGCGGTGATGGGCCGGGCGGTGTGCTCGACGCCCGCGGCGACCGCACTCTCGTTGACTGGGTCTCTGTCCCACTCCTCCTTCACCCGGCCCAGCAGGAATATCTCGTAGTCCATTGACAATCCGAACAGGACCGCGTTCGGGGAATCGGCTGCCCGCGAACGGATATCGCGCACCAGATCGGCCGCGGCCGTGGAATCCACCGGATTCGCGGGGATCGCCAGCCACAGCGCCCGGCCGTCGGAAGTGAGGGGTACGACGGTGGAGATGCGCTGATCAGAGGTGAGAAATCGGCCGAAATCGGTTGTGGCCGAGCGGCTTTCGGGGCCGAGCGAGGTATTGGACGGTCCCGTCGCGATGATCTGGATCGGGGACAGCAGTCCGGGGCTGAAATCGCGGGCGAGGATCGAATTGGCGGTGCCCGAGGGGGTGTCGCGCATTTGCGTCGTCGCCATGTTCAGCCCGTATCGAATGCCGAACAGCGGTAGCGCCGCGATCACCAGCACGGCCGTTCCCGCCAGGCCGTAGACGATCGGGCGGCGCATCACCGCATAGGCCCAGCGCGACCAGCGCCCGGGCCCGGTGGTCCCGACGGAATCGGCGGGCCGCAGGCGGCGCGGCAGCGCACCGGCATTGATGCGCGGACCGAGTACGCCCAGTACCGCGGGAAGCAGGGTCAGGGCGACCAGCAGCACCGACAGCACCGTGGCCGAGATACCGATCGCGATCTCCCGGAAGATCGGCGAATTGATCACCAGCAGCGAGGACCGCGTGATCACCACGATCACGCCGGAAATCGTGATCACCCGTCCGGTCGAGCGCAGGGTCCGCCCAACCGCCGCCGCGATATCCGCCCGGGATGGAGCCTCGTCGCCGAGGCGGGCCAGTTCCTCGCGGAAGCGGCTGACGATGAAGAGTCGATGCCGACACCGAGTCCGAAGGCCGTGGCGATGGTGACGACCACGGAGCCGAAACTCATCACCTCGTTCAGTCCCGCCAATACGCCCAGTGCGGTGATCAGTCCGGCGCCCGCGACGATCAGCGGCACGATCGCGGACATGAACGCGCCCAGCGCCAACAGCAGAATGATCAGCGAGATCATCGGCCACGATCGTTCGAGTGGAAGACATGGAAGCGACCTGACTGATAGTCACTGTCAGCTATCGGCAGCCCGTGCCCGCCGCGTTCCCCCACACAGCACGACTCCAGGGGTCACAGTCTGGTGCAATACTGGTCGAGTCCGAGCCGGTTCGCGAAAGGGGGATGCATGACCGCCGACCCTCTCACGGAGATGGGGCCACCCCGTCTGCCGTCGTGGCTGACACCGCCACCCGAGGGCTACTTTGCCGAGGATCTCGATCGTTTGCCTGATCTGCCGCGACATACACAGTTGATCGACGGGGGGCTTGTCTTCGTGAGTCCGCAGGCGAAGTTCCATATGCGGGTGATCTCCTTTCTCGAGCGAACTTTGAGTCGTCAGGCACCGGAATCCCTCGAGGTATGCAGAGAGATGACTGTGACGCTGGGGCCGCGTCAGCGGCCCGAGCCGGATCTGCTGGTGGCCTCGGCCGACGCCGACACCGGTCTCGATCAGACGACTTTCCAGCCGCAAGATGTCGTTCTCGTGATCGAAGTGATGTCCCTCGACTCGGTGATACGCGACCGCGAGCGCAAACCTCAGCTGTACGCCCAAGCCGGGATACCGCACATGTGGCGGATCGAGAATGTGGACGATCGCGCGGTTGCGTATATATACGAGCTTGACCCCGCGCTGAAGACATACGCGCTCAGTGGGATTCACCATGACAGGCTGAAGCTCAGCGTGCCGTTCGAGATCGATATTGATCTGACAGCGGCTGTTCGGCGCAAGGCCGAGGCAGATCAGAACGACTGAGCCGCCGAGATCGGCGTCTTGTTCGGGCTCGGTGAGCGCAGGGTCGCCTGTTCGCGTACGAGTAGCGCGCCGGTGAGGACCACCAATGCCGCGGTGAGGCCGTGGATGCCGAAGGCGGCGGCGTGGGAGCCGTGGTAGCTCAGCACGGTGATCATGTCGCCGATCGGGACGAGTGCGGTGGCGAACATTGCTATGCCCAGGGCGAAGCGCTGGCGGGCGAGCAGTAGGGCCAGGGTCAGGACGGCGAATCCGGTGTCGCGGACGCCCTTCAGATTTCCGAATGCCATGGCCTGTCCGTGTGGCCATTCCGGCAAGCCGAAGCCGTTCGCCATGGACTCCGGCGCGATCAGGTAGCCGAGGCCGATGTAGAGGATGAAGGCGACGCCGAGGAGGACGAGGGCGGTGTTGATGCGGGTCAAGGACATTGGCGTGCTCCAAATTCTAGCGATGCTAAGTTGTAGAGCGAAGATAACCTATCGGCTGCGCTGTTGTCTAGCGATGCTAGGGTTTTGATGTGAGCACTCAGACCCGACGTGAGCGCCAACGCGCCGAGCGACATCAATTGATCATCGACACCGCCCGTGAGATCGCCGAGAACCAGGGCTGGGAGATGGTGACCGTGCGGCGGCTGGCCGATGCCATCGAGTACAGCCAGCCGGTGCTCTACAGCCATTTCGCGGGTAAGGACGCGATCGTGGCCGCGGTCGCCGAACAGGGCTGTGCGGAAATGGCCGAATTGTCGCGGCGGCTGCGCAATGCGGCGAGTACGCCCGAGGAGGCGCTGACGGCGGTCGCGCGCGGATATCTCGAATTCGCCCGGAACAGTCCGGCGCTCTATGACGCCATGTTCGTGCAGAAGGTGGATCTGAAGTTCGGTCCCGACGCGCCGCAGGCGCTGCGCGACGCCTTCGCTGAACTGGCGGCGGTCTTCGCCCCCTTCGCGGGTGACAACGATGTGGAGACCTTCACCGAGGTCGCCTGGAGTTCATTGCACGGGCTGGCCACGCTCGATCACGACGAGCGGTTGCGGCCCGACTTTCGCCGCCAGCGGCTGGACATTCTGGTCCGGCAGTGGACGCATCGCTAACCGGTCGAACCGCTCGACGATCCCGAGACGAGCATCGACATCACCCAGGTGAACGCGTGGCCGAGTACGGTCATCCAGTCGCCCACGTTGAACGAGCCCATGGCGCAATCCTTTCCGTCGCCGTCCGACCTCAGGGGCCGACCCGGTCGCCCGCCGCGGTGAGGTCGCAGGAGGCGTCGTCGCTGGTATTGCCGCCGGTGGAGGTGATGTCGGCGAATACCTTCTTGCAGTTGCGCTCGCCGAGGCCGGAGGTGTTGGCGGCGATCGTGCTGCCGCGCAGGATCAGATGTCCCATACCGGGATTCACCGCGTCGGTGAGTTGATACGGCAGCGTGTCCAGATAGGCCGGGGCGATATTGATCCCGCCGCCGCCGTCGGTCGCGCTGTTGCGCACGACCTGCGAGTCGATGAGCACCACCAGCCCGACGCCGCGGATGTCGAGTCCGCCGCCGCGCCCGGCGAATCCGCCCGGCCGATACCAGCGGCCCGGATTGGTGACGCGATTGTCGCTGATGATCGTTCGGGTGAAGGTGCAGGTGTTGTCGCAGCGCACCCCGCCCGCCTCGCCGCCGGCATTGCCGGAGATCAGCGAATCGGTGACCTTCATATCGGCGACCGGGATGTTGAAAATGCCGCCGCCGTAGTCGGCCGCGTTGCCGGTGACGGTGACGTGATCCAGGGAAAGCCTGCCGGAGTTGGCGATTCCGCCGCCGCCGGTGTCGTAGAGCGGGATCTCGCGCTGGCTGGCGTTGCCGCCGGTGACGGTGAGGCCGGACAGGGCGACATCGGCCGTGGTGAGCAGGACGCGGTCGAGATGATTGCCGTCGATGATCGTCTCGTCCCGGCCCGCGCCGAGGATCGTGGTGTCGGAGGTGATGTCGAGATCGCCGGTGGTCGGATCGATCAGGGGGCCGTTGATATTCAACGGGTTCGGCGGAATCGTGAGCCGATAATGGCCGGGCGGCAGCACGATCGTCGTACCCGGGCGGGCATCGGCCACCTGGACGGCCGCGCGCAGTGTGCATTCGCCGAGTCGGGTGCGGCACCGACCGTCGAACGGGTTGGCGGCCGGGGCATCCGCGGTCGTGGTGACGGTGACGGTGCCCGAGGATTGCGCCGATCCGGTGTCGGCGGCGGCCGGGGCTGCGAATACCGCGGTGAGAAGCGTTGCGACGCCGCATAGTTCGGCATATCGGCGAGCGGTCATGACCGAACTCCCTGGTGGACAGGCGCATTCGCATCGTTGTGATGGCGATCACAAAAAGGATGCGGGTAAGCGGCCGGTGACGCCATGGTCGGTTTGCCGAATTTCGGCGGGGCCGGTTGGTCGGATGCCTCGTGCCATCCGGGGTGCGGGAGGTCGTGCGGGCCCCACCGACGCGCCGTCGCGCCGCGCATACAGTGGTGACCATGGTGGATGTGGTGGTGGTCGGGGCCGGGCCCAACGGGCTTGCCGCGGCGGTGATCCTGGCCCGGGCCGGGCTGGCGGTCGAGGTGTACGAGGCGGGGGAGACCATCGGCGGCGGCTGCCGGACCGCCGAGCTGACGCTGCCGGGATATCACCACGACGTCTGCGCCGGGGCGCATCCGATGGCGGTGGCGTCGCCGTTCTTCCGGGCCTTCGATCTGGCCGCGCACGGGGTGGAGATGCTCGCGCCGGAGGTGTCCTACGCCCATCCGCTGGACGGGGGTGTGGCGGGGCTCGCGTGGCGGGATCTGGACCGTACGGTCGCCGGGCTCGGTCGCGACGGGGCGGCGTGGCGGCGGCTGTTCGAGCCGCTGATGCGGCGTTGGGCGGAGGTGGTGGCCCTGACCATGTCGGATCTGCGGCCGCCGCCGCTGAATGTCGGGGCCGGGGTGCGCTACGGGCGGCGGGTGCTGGAACAGATTTCGCCGCTGTGGAATCTGCGTTTCCGCGAGGACGCGGCCCCGGCCCTGTTCACCGGGGTGAGCGCGCATGCCATCATGCCGCCGCGGGCCTTCGCCTCGGCCGGGGTGGCGCTGCTGCTCGGCACGCTCGCCCACGTGGACGGTTGGGTGATTCCGCGCGGCGGTAGTCAGGCCGTCGTCGACGCTCTGGCCGCCGATCTGCTCGCGCACGGCGGCCGGATCGTCACCGGCCACCGCGTCGGCTCATTCGACGAATTCCGCGACGTCCGAACAATTCTGCTCGACACCGCACCGGCCGAACTGCTGCGTATCGCCGGTGACCGGCTGCCCGCCCGCTACGCGCGTCGCCTCGAACGATTCCGCTACGGCGGCGCGGCCTGCAAGGTCGATTTCGCCCTGTCGGGCCCGGTGCCCTGGCGCGCCGAGGGTTGTGACCGCGCGGGCACCCTGCACCTGATCGGCACCCGCGCCGAAGCCGTCGCCGCCGAAAAAGCCGTCGCCGCGGGCGAACACGCCGAGCGCCCCTACGTCCTGGCCATCCAGCCGGGCACGGTCGACCCGTCCCGGGCCCCCGCGGGCGCCCACACCCTCTACACCTACGCCCACGTCCCCAACGGATCCCCCCGCGACATCAGCGCCGAAATCATCACCCAGATCGAACGTTTCGCCCCCGGCTTCCGCGACCTGGTCCTCGCCACCCACGTCCGCACCGCCGCCGACCTCCCCACCTACAACCCCAACTACATCGGCGGCGACATCTCCGCGGGCGCCATGACCACCCTCCAGATCCCCTTCCGCCCGGCTCCGCGCTGGAACCCCTACGCCACCCCCCTCCCCGGCGTCTATCTCTGTTCCTCTTCCACCCCACCCGGCCCCGGCGTGCACGGCATGTCCGGCCTACACGCCGCCCGCCACGCCCTGCGCGACCGCTTCGGGATCACCACCGATCCATTGGCCCTGCTCAGCGATTCGACTCGGTAGTCGCGCCGCTGCGGTAGAGGTCGGGTTCGATGTACATGAGTTTGGCGGTGGGGACGGCGGTGCGGACTCGGGATTCGGCGTCGTCGATGGCCTGGGCTATGTCGGTGATCTCGAGGCCGGGGACGATGGACACCTTGGCGGCTATCAGGAGTTCTTCGGGGCCGAGGTATTCGGTGCGCAGGTGGATCACGCGGTCGATGCGGGCGCCGTCCACGAGGTTCTCGCGAATCTTGCGGGTTTGATCGGGGGTGGCGCCCTCGCCGATGAGCAGGCTTTTCATCTCGACGATCAACACGATCGCGATCGCGCCGAGCAGTGCGCCGATGCACAGGGTGCCGATGCCGTCCCAGATCGGGTCGCCGGTGAACATGGTGAGCAGGACCGCGGCCAGGGCGAAGATCAGGCCGATCAGGGCGCCGGTGTCCTCGAGCAGGACCACCGGCAGTTCCGGATTGCGGGAGTTGCGGATGAACCGCCACCAGCTCAGATTGCCGCGCAGCGGGGCTGATTCGCGCATGGCGGTGATGAAGCTGAAGCCTTCCAGGCCGACCGCGAGCACCAGGATCACGATGGCCACGATGGGTGAGGTCAGTTCCTCGGGATGCTGAATCTTGTGGATGCCCTCGTAGAGGGAGAACATCGCGCCGAGGCTGAACAGCACCAGCGCCACCACGAACGAATAGAAATACCGATTGCGGCCGTAGCCGAACTGATGCTTCTCGTCGGCCTCCTGTTCGGCGCGGTTCTGCCCGAGTAGCAGCAGTCCCTGATTACCCGTGTCGGCCACCGAGTGCACACCCTCGGCCAGCATCGATGCCGAACCCGTAATCGCCGCGCCGACGAATTTCGCGATCGCGATGCCCAGATTCGCGCTCAGCGCCGCGAGAATCGCCTTCTTACCGCCACCGGCAGACATGATGCAGCCCTGACCCTTTCGTCATCGCGGCCCGGCGCCCGCGGCCGTGTCCGATTCGCCGGATAATCTACCCGTGCCTACTACCGACCACTGACACAGGCGCAGAACAACTGTGCCGCATCGTCCGCCGCCTGCGCGCGCACGATGCCGTCGGCCGCCGAGATCCACGCCGCACTACCCGGCGTGATCCGCAATTCCCCGGCCCCCTGTCGCAACCGCGCGGTCCCGGCCGTGCAGAGAACGATGCCCGGCCCGCCGTCGAGTACCTGTACCGGTTCCGCGCCCGCGGTCAGTTCGTAGCGGCGAAGCTGGAATTCCGCGGCGGGGGTGTGATACGCGAAGGCGCCGTCGGCGATGCGCTCGGGCTCCACGACCGGCAGATCCAGCGGTTCGAAATCCAGTACGCGCAACAATTCCGGCACGTCCACATGTTTGGGCGTCAACCCGCCGCGCAGCACATTATCGGAATTGGCCATGATCTCCACGCCGATTCCGCGCAGATAGGCGTGCAGATTACCGGCGTCCAGGAACAGCCCCTGCCCGGGTTCGAGGGTGATCCGATTCAGCAGCAGCGCCGCGAGGACGCCCGCGTCGCCGGGATATCCCTCGGCCAGCTCCAGCGTGGTGCGCGCCTCGGCGACGAATTCCTTTGTCGTCGCCGCCGATTCGTCGTCGGACTGCTTGAGATAACGCACGCAGCCGTCGAGCACCTTGGGCAGCAGCGTGGACAGCATCGCCTGCGGCAGCGTGATCCAGGTGGTGAACAGCGTGCGCAGCCCGTCCGAATCCGGTTGGGCGGCGAGCAGTTCGGCGTAGGGGAGCAGCTCCGGTACGCCCAGCGCACGCAGCAGCGCGACGGTGCGGCGCGGATCGCGGAAACCGGCCAGCGCCTCGAAACGCTCCAGCGCCACCACCAGCTCGGGTTTGTGGTTCTCGTCGCGATAGTTGCGCATCGGCGAGTCCAGCGGCACCCGCGTGTGATTCTCCCGCTGATATCCGGCGCGGGCCTGTTCGGCGCTCGGATGCGCCTGTAGCGACAGCGGCTCCTCGGCGGCGAGGATCTTCAGCAGGAACGGCAGCCGGTCGCCGAAAGCCGGTGCGACCGGACCGAGTTCATGTTTCGGATCGGCGGCCACCACATCGAGTAGCGAGGCGGTGCGGCCGTCGACGCGAATGTGGGCCGGATCGGCGGGATGGGCGCCGAACCACAGTTCGGCCTCCGGATGCGCGGACGGGACCGGCCGGCCGCACAACTGAGCCAGCGCGGTGCGCGAACCCCAGGCATAGGAACGCAACGCACCTACGAGTTCGTGCACTAGTAGGGTCCCCCGTCGTACTGGGTGGGACGGTCGTCGGCGGTGGGACGACTGCCGAGCAGCCGTAGATACGCCGTCGCCATTTCGAGTCGCAGAATGAGCACGGCGAGCTGCTCGATCATCCCGCCGCGGCCGGGCGGCTCCGAAACCGGTTCCGCCAGCAGGGCTTCCGCGGCCCGCGGTACCGCGGCCTCGGTGATCGCCGGTTCGATGTCGGCGCTGACCAGATCGGCGTCGACCAATCCGGCGCTCCCGCCGAACACCGCCAGCCGCCGATGCGCGGCGACCTGATCGGGATCGGCGCTGACGACGAACACCCGTACCCGCTCCACCGGCGCCGGGCCGTCGAGCTGCTCGTCGTGGAACAGCGGATCGTAGCCGGGCGCGGTCACGCCCGCGGCCTCGCTCATTCGGGTATTGGCGGCCACGGCGTCGGCCAGGCTCGTGGCCGCGGCGATCTGCCCGGTGGCCTGTAACAGCACCTCGCAGGTGTGCGCGGCCACCTCGGTCGCGGCGGGGGAGTCGCCCGCCAGCACGATGCGGCGCTCCTGCATGCGCGCGGCCAACGTCTTGGCCGGATTGTGGAAGACCTCGTTGGCCGGGCTGTCGCGCATGGCCTCGGCGTCGAGCGCATCGGCGAGCGCGTCCAGATCCGGTACCAGCGGCCCGCTCCGGGCCGGATCGATCGCGCGCAGTACCGCGACGCCGACCGCCAGATAGCGCAGCAGCCGATTGTGATCGAGCACCCGGATCCGCGGCGGCAGCATCGCGGCCCGTCCGGCCGCTGCCGCGCGCAGCGGTCCCTCGTCGGGGGCGGCGACGACCACCTCGGCGCCGCGGCGCAGCGCCCGGTCCACCGCACCGATCAGGCGGGGATCGCCGGCGTCGTCACCGGCGACGAGCACCACGTCCAGCGGGCCCACCCACTGCGGGATCTCGGTGACCGGGACGATCGGCAGTCCGGCGCGATCGCCGAGCGCGGCGACCAGCAGCGCGGCCGCGCGCGCGGCGCGGCCGGAGCCGGAGACCAGCACGAGGCTGCGGGGGCGAAGGTCGGTCAGCCGACCGAGGGCGTCCTCGCCGATCGCGGCGGCGGTCGCGCGCACCTGGGCGCCGCCGGAGGCGGCCGAGCGCAACGTTCCGCCGGAATCGGCGGCCTCCAGCGAGGCGACGTCATCGAGGTCGAGTACCGGTGTCCCTGCGATCATCGGGCGTTGCCACCTCCCCTCAATCGGGTCACCAGGTCGGGCGAATCCGAGCTCTGTGATTCCACTATTCCAGTCAGCCGCGGACGATGCTCAGGATCTCGGTCACGAGTGCGTCTACATCCTCCTGCGATCGGGCCTCGACGTTGAGGCGCAGCAGCGGTTCGGTATTCGACGCGCGCAGGTTGAACCACGCGTCGTCGGGCAGCTGTACCGTGACCCCGTCCAGCCGATCCACCGATTTGGACCTACCCTCGAATGCCGCGAGTACCGCCATCGTTCGCTCCTTCGCGTCCGCCACTGTGGAATTGATCTCCCCCGAGGCGGCGTATGTTGCATACGAAGCCGCCAATTCGGACATGGGGCGGTCCTTTTCGCCGAGGGCGGCCAGTACGTGCAGCGCGGCGAGCATGCCGGAGTCGGCGCCCCAGAAGTCGCGGAAGTAGTAGTGCGCGGAATGTTCGCCGCCGAAGATGGCGCCGGTGGCGGCCATCTGCTGCTTGATGAACGAATGTCCCACGCGGGTGCGCACCGGCGTGCCGCCCAGTTCGGTCACCAGTTCCGGCACCGCGCGGGAGGTGATCAGATTGTGAATGACGGTGGCGCCCGGCTCTTTGGCCAGTTCGCGCTCGGCCACGAGGGCGGTGACGGTCGACGGCGACACCGGCTCGCCCCGCTCGTCCACCACGAAGCAGCGGTCGGCGTCGCCGTCGAAGGCCAGGCCGATATCGGCCCCGGTCTCGCGCACGAACTTCTGCAGATCCACGAGATTCTTCGGATCCAGCGGATTGGCCTCGTGGTTGGGGAACGAGCCGTCCAGCTCGAAGAACAGCGGTGCGACGGTCAGCTGCGCGACCTGGCCCAGTACGGCGGGCACGGTGTAGCCGCCCATGCCGTTGCCCGCGTCCACCGCGACCCGCAGCGACCGGATACCGCTCAAATCGACCAAACCGCGCAGGAATTCGGCATAGGCGTCGAGCAGATCCCGATCGCTCTCCGCGCCGCGCGGGCCGTCGAAGGCGGGCACGCCCGCGATCAACTCCTCGGTGATGGTGGCCAGGCCGGTGTCCTGGCCGACCGGCAGCGCCTTGGCCCGGCACAGCTTGATGCCGTTGTAGCGGGCCGGGTTGTGGCTGGCGGTGAACATCGCGCCCGGGCAGGACAGATGTCCGGAGGCGAAGTAGAGCTCGTCGGTGGAGGCCAGGCCGATCTGCACCACGTCGAGCCCCTGACCGAGGACGCCGTCGGCGAAGGCCGCGGCCAAACCCGGTGAGGAGTCGCGCATATCGTGCCCGACGACCACCTGCGCCGCGCCCTCGTCGCGCATCAGCCGCGCGAACGAAGCGCCCACGTCCCGAACGAAATCCGCGTCGATCTGTTCCCCGACGACACCGCGTACGTCGTAAGCCTTGACCACTGCGTGTACGGACTCGGCAGATCGCGCGCTCGTCATGACAACCACCCTAGTAGGGCTCCCTCGGACAGTTCCGCTGTGTCCCCCACAATTCACGCCCCACGTGAAGGCTCACCTGAAGTCACACAGCGGAGGGACCGTACGGCCAGCAACGCGGAGAGGCGGAACGGCTCAGCTCGGGGGATCGGGGAGGACGCGGAGATGGCCGCGGCGGCCGGTTCGGCCGGTTCTCGTCGGGCGGGCCTGGGCGGGCGGTACGTCGGAATAGCCGCGTTGTTCGGGTTCCGGTGTGCGGCGGCGCATTCCGGCCTCGCGGACGGCCTCGGCCAGGGCGGTCAGATCGTCGTCGTCCGGGGTGCTGGAGGAGAAGCCGCCCTCATAGCGGACCATATCCCAGCCCTTCGGGGCGGTGATCCGGGAGGCGTGGGTTTCGCACAGATCCCAGGAGTGCGGTTCGGCGACGGTGGCGAGGGGGCCGACGACGGCCGTCGAATCGGAATACACATAGGTGAGCGTCGCGACGGCCGGATTTTTGCAACCTGGACGGCAGCAACGACGCATGGGTATCACGCCAAGGAGAGTAACCCTCCACCCGGCGGTTCGCTGTGAGACACGCAGGATGGGATGCCGATCACTGCGTGGAAAACGTTGCCGGGTGGTGTCGAACGCGTGCCCGGACGGGGTATTAGGTTTAGTCCATGACCCGTTCACGGAAACGACCGCCGACCGCGCGGTCGGTGCTACGTCGTGGGCGTGGGGTGCGCGGACCCATGCTGCCTCCGACCGTGCCCGCCTGGCGCACCCGGGGCCAGCAGTTCGACCGGTTGGTGCTTGAGGCCTTCGCGCCCCTGGACAACCGTTGGCACGACCGGCTCACGAAATTGGATATCGCCGTCGACGACGTGCCGAAAATCCGTCCGCTGCATCCGGATTCGGTCACGTGGCCGGATGAGGTGGTAGCAGACGGCCCGGTGCCGCTGTCACGCCTGATTCCGGCCGGTGTCGACCGGTACGGCGCCGCGACCCGGGCCCGCGTCGTACTGTTCCGCCGGCCGATCGAGCGGCGCGCGCCCGAACCGGACGATACGGTCGATCTGCTCCGGGAGGTGCTCGTCCAGCAGATCGCCACCTATCTGGGCGTCGATCCGGACGTCATCGATCCCGAAGAGGAATGACCTCGGGGGAACCATCGGTGAAAAACAGCGGGAGCCTGGGGATTGTCCCCGGGCTCCCGGCTAGCTGATGCCTCGCTTCAGGCGGCGGCGCTCCCTTTCGGATAGCCCGCCCCAGATGCCGAAGCGTTCGTCATGTGCCAGAGCGTATTCCAGGCATTCGTCACGAACCTCGCAGCCCATACAGATCCGCTTGGCCTCGCGGGTCGAGCCGCCCTTCTCGGGGAAGAACGCCTCGGGATCGGTCTGGGCGCACAGCGCCCGTTCCTGCCACTGCTCCTCGATGGTGTCGAACATGGCATCGAAATCGGTGACGATCAGGCTCAGCCGTGGCGGTTCCGGTTTGCGCTGCGCCCGGGCCCACTGTCCTCCCTGCTGAGTCGGGCTCCCCGAGCCCGCCCCGGTCACCGACGGACCCCCCTCCATTAGCTCACTCTCAGCACAGACGCCAGGTGCTGCGCCTGCTGTGGAATCGGTTTGCGATACACCGCCCGGAATGCCCTGCGGGGCCAGCTCCTCGGCCATCGCTCCGCCTCCTCACTGTGTGTTAGCGCAGAATGATTTATCCGCCGGACCTCATCTGCCCACCGACGGCACAACACCGCGACGTAGTCCCGCGGCCATCCCCGAGCTAGTCAGCCCGATGCGAACGCCTGTTCGAAATCTGGCCTGCGCCTTGCACTCTCGCGCGGGCCCGGAATGACATGCCTGTGATTAGACACGCCGGACGCCGCGATGGTCAAGCTGCCGACACAATTCCGTTACTATCCGCCGCCGTCTTCGACGCGGTTCGGTAACCGGAAGTAGCAAATGAGCAGCAAATATGCTTCGAAGCATGAGCCTAGCGCCACCGCATAGGCTGTGTCGATGTGAGTGGAGAACGAGCGGAGATCACGCCCGCCGAGGGGTCGCGCATCGCGGTGCTGGTCGGTGGAGTCGGTGGCGCGCGCTTCCTGCAGGGCGTCCGCGAACTGCTGCCCGGTGCGGAGGTTTCGGCCGTCGTCAATGTGGGCGACGACGTCTGGATGCACGGGCTGCGCATCTGCCCCGACCTGGACACCTGCATGTATACCCTTGGTGGAGGGATAGATCCGGAACGCGGTTGGGGCCGGCGCGGGGAAACCTGGCACGCCAAGGAGGAACTGGCCAATTACCGGGCGCAGCCGGATTGGTTCGGACTGGGCGATCGGGATATCGCCACCCATCTCGTCCGCAGTGAAATGCTGCGTGCCGGCTACCCGCTCTCCGCGGTCGTCGAGGCGCTGTGCAACCGGTGGCAGCCGGGAGTGAAACTGGTTCCGGCAACCGACGACAGGTGTGAAACACATGTTGTCATCACCGACCCGGAGAACCCTGGCGAACGCCGCGCGATTCATTTTCAGGAGTGGTGGGTACGCTATCGCGCGGACGTCGAGACCCATGGATTCGTCACAATCGGGGCGGAACAGGCCACACCTGCCCCAGGTGTGATCGAAATCATAGAATCCGCCGACGCGGTCCTGCTGGCCCCGTCGAACCCCGTGGTGAGCATCGGGGCCATCCTCGCGGTGCCCGGAATTCGCGGCGCGCTGCGCACGACGAAGGCGAAGGTGATCGGGCTGTCACCGGTGATCGATGGAAAGCCGTTGCGCGGCATGGCCGACGAATGTCTGTCGGTGATCGGTGTGGAGACCACGGCCGAGGCCATCGGCCGGCATTACGGTGCGCGCTCGGAGACCGGCATCCTCGACGGCTGGCTCGTGCACTCCACCGACACCGCCGAGGTGTCCGGTGTCGAGGTGCGCAGCGTGCCGCTGCTGATGACCGATCCGGCCGCGACCGGTGAAATGGTGCGTGAGGCACTGGATCTGGCGGGAGTGAAGCCGTGACCGTCACCGATCATGCCCCGGGCGGGGAACTGCGCATTCTGCCGGTGCCCGGGCTGCCCGAATTCCGGCCCGGCGACGATCTGGCCGAACATATTGCGGCGCAGGCGCCCTGGCTCGCCGACGGCGACGTGCTGGTGGTGACGAGCAAGATCGTCGCCAAGGCGGAGGGTCGCATCGTCGCCGCGCCCGCCGATCCGGAGGAGCGCGACACGCTGCGACGAGAACTCGTTCGCGCCGAGGCGGTGCGGGTGCTCGCGCAGAAGGGCCGCACCCTCATCACCGAGAACCGCATCGGCATCGTGCAGGCGGCCTCGGGTGTGGACGGCTCGAATGTGGAACAGGGCGAACTGGTACTGCTGCCCGCCGATCCCGATGCCAGCGCCAAGGCCCTGCGTGCCGCGCTGGCCGATCGGCTCGGCGTGGACGTCGCGATCGTCATCACCGACACCATGGGCCGCGCCTGGCGGATCGGGCAGATCGACGCCGCGATCGGCTCGGCCGGACTGCGCGTGGTGCACGACTACGCGGGCGCGATCGATGGACAGGGCAACGAATTACACGTGACCCAGGTGGCCGTCGCCGACGAGCTGGCGGCCGCGGCCGATCTGGTGAAGGGCAAACTCGGCGGCGTGCCGGTGGCGGTGGTGCGCGGACTGACCCCCTACGACGACGGTTCGCGCGCGGCCGATCTGCTGCGCCGCGGCGAGGAGGATCTGTTCTGGCTCGGCACCGCCGAGGCGTTGGCGCAGGGCCGCCGCGAGGCGCTGCTGATGCGGCGCTCGGTGCGCCGATTCGCCGATACGCCGGTCGATCCCGAGCTGATCCGGGAATCGGTCTCGGACGCGCTGACCGCGCCCGCGCCGCACCACACCCGGCCCGTGCGATTCGTCTGGGTGCGCGATCCGCTGTTACGGACGCGACTGCTCGAGACGATGGCCGACAAGTGGCGGGCCGACCTGACCGCCGACGGGCTGCCCGCCGACCGGGTCGAGCGGCGAGTCGGCCGGGGCCGCATCCTGTTCGACGCGCCCGAGGTGATCATTCCGTTCTGCGTACCCGACGGCGCGCACGACTATCCGGACGAGCGGCGCACCGCCGCGGAGAAGACCATGTTCACCGTGGCGGTCGGCGCGGCCGTGCAGGGACTGCTGGTCGCCCTGGCCACCCGCGGGGTCGGCAGCTGCTGGATCGGCTCGACGATCTTCGCGCCGGAACTCACCCGCGAGGTGCTCGGATTGGACGGTGACTGGAATCCCTTGGGGGCCATAGCCATCGGCTACCCTGACGAGGAATTGGCCCCGCGCGAGCCGCGGGAGCCCGGGGTGGGTCTGCTCGAACTCTAGGGACGAAGGGAACCGATGAGCGCGGAATCGTTGCATGCCTCGGCACGGGAGTTGCTCGAGAAGTGGTCGCCCGCGGCCGGTCCGGAGCAGTCGCTGCGCCAGGCGATGCTGGCATTCCTCGGGGCGTCGCCGCGCAGCTGTCTGCGCGAGCACGTCCCGGGGCATATCACCGCCTCCGCGCTCGTGTTCTCCCACGATGAACGGGAGATCCTGCTGACCCTGCATCCGCGGGTGGGGCTGTGGATCCAATTGGGCGGACACTGCGAGGAATCCGACGAGACGGTGGTCGACGCCGCGCTGCGGGAGGCGCTCGAGGAGTCCGGTATCGCGGATCTGGAGATCGAGCCGCAGCTCTACGGGGCCCAGGCCCATCCGATCACCTGTTCGCTCGGCGTCCCGACCCGCCATCTGGACCTGCTGTTCCGGGTCCGCGCGCCGAAAGACGCGGTGCCGGTGCGCAGTTCGGAGTCCACGGATCTGCGGTGGTGGCCGGTGGACGCGCTGCCGGAGAACGCGGAAGTGCTGCTCTAGAAAATGGAAGGCGCCGGTGCGCTGTCCGCTCGGGGGTGATGAGCGGGGCGCACCGGCGCGGCTGGTCTCGGCCCTGGGAACAAGGCGGGTACTAGGCCGGGACCAGGTCTTTGTCGGCCGACGGATGATCGTCGACCAAAGTCGTTTCGTCGAAGGGCAATTCGCGGTCCAGCACCGAGCGCACCCGGACCGGATCGATGGTCTTGGTCCAAGTGCCGATCAGCACGGTGGCCACGGCATTACCGGAGAAGTTGGTGACCGCGCGGGCCTCGGACATGAATCGGTCGATGCCGACGATCAGGCCGACGCCGTTGATCAGATCCGGCCGATGACTCTGTAGGCCTCCGGCCAGCGTGGCCAGGCCCGCGCCTGTCACGCCGGCCGCGCCCTTGGACGCCACGATCATGAAGGCCAGCAAGCCGATCTGCTCTCCCAGAGCCATCGGTTTGCCCATCGCATCGGCTATGAAAAGCGAGGCCATCGTCAGGTAGATCGCGGTGCCGTCCAGGTTGAACGAGTACCCCGTCGGCACCACGATGCCAACCGTGGTGCGCTCCACGCCCATATGTTCCATCTTCGCGATCAGCCGCGGCAGCGCCGATTCCGACGACGAGGTGGAGACGATGAGCAGGTACTCGCGGGCCAGATACCGGACCAGTTTGAAGATCGACACACCGGACGTGACCCTCATCAAAACGCCCAGCACACCGAAGACGAACAGCAAACAGGTCAGGTAGAACGCGACCATCAACACGGCGAGTTCCTTCACCGCACCGAGTCCGGTGGTGGCGACCACATTCGCCATCGCGCCGAACGCACCGATCGGCGCCAGCCACAGGATCATGATCAGAATCCGGAACACCAGCTTCTGCACCAGTTCCACGCCGCGCAGCAGCGGTTCGCCGGTGGCGCCCATCGCCTGGATGCCGAAACCCACCAGCAGCGCGACGAACAGCGTCTGCAATACGCTGCCCGCGGTCAGCGACGACAGCAGTGAGGTGGGCACGATGCCCTCCAGGAACTGCCACGTACCGCCCGCGCCCTCGGCCTGTTTGACGAATTTCGCCGCGTCCTTGGCATGGCCGGCGATATTCAAACCGGTACCGGGCTGCAGCAGATTGCCGACCACCAGCCCGATGCCCAGCGCGACCGTCGACATGATCAGGAAGTAGCCGATCGCCAGGCCGCCGATCCGGCCGACCCGCGATGCGGCCCGCACCGATCCGATGCCGAGCACGATCGTGCAGAAGATGACCGGCGAGATCATCATCTTGATCAGGTTGACGAAGATCGTGCCCAGTTCGGCGACCGACTTCCCGACCCCGGGTGCGAGCCAGCCGACGAGCACACCGGCCACCACCGCCACGATCACGGCGAGGTAGAGCCAATGGGTTCGGTCGCGCTTCGGCCGCGCCGCGGTCGTATCGGTCATCGTCTGTGCTGCCTCCGGGTGATCCTGCGTGCTCCTGCGTGAGCCGGGCCACGCGTTCTCGGGAAATCATGTCGGCTACCGTGACGACCGTCACTATTTCGTACATTTCGTTCACCGGGAGGCGCGTTGGGTTCGCGGCGACGGCGCGGCACGACTCTGGCCGGGCAGGTCTTCCTGGTGCAACTGCTGGTGCTGGTGGCGGTGATCGGCATCGGCGCGACGCTCGCGCTGTGGGAGGTGCGCCGCGAACAGGACGAGGCCACCCGCCAGGTCGTCACCGGGATCGCGGTGGCGGTCGCGCAATCGCCCGCGACCGTGGCGGCCGTGCACGAACCGGATCCGACCGCGCTGCTGCAGCCGGTCACCGAGCGCATCCGCAAGCAGACCGGCGTGGATTTCATCGTGGTGATGGCGCCCGACCGCACCCGCTACACCCACACCGAACCGGATCGGATCGGAAAACCTTTCAGCGGCAATATCTATCGCGCCCTGCGCGGGGAAACCTTCACCGAGACCTACACCGGCACCCTGGGACCGTCCATCCGGGTCGTCACCCCGGTGCGCGACGAGATCGGCGGCGGGGTGGTGGCCCTGGTCTCGGTGGGGGTCACCCGGGCGACCATCGGCGATCAGGTACTCGAACAACTGCCCCTGATCCTCGGCGCGGCCGGGGCCGGTCTGCTGTTGGCGACCCTGGGCTCACTGCTGTTGCGCCGCAGATTGATGCGCCAGACCCACGGCCTGGGTCCGGCCGAATTACGTTCGCTCTACGAACATCACGACGCCGTACTGCATTCGGTGCACGAGGGTCTGGTGGTATTCGATCAGGACGCCGAGGAGGCGGCCGTGGTCAACGACGAGGCCCGCGAGCTGCTGGAACTGCCCGATGGACCGGTGCGCCGCACCGATCTGCCGGTCTCGTTGCGGCGCTTGGGCATGACCGTGGTGCGCGATGAGATGCATGTGACCGCTCAGCGCGTGCTGGTGGTCAATCAGGATGTGGTCACCTGGTCGGACCGTCCGCTGGGCACCGTGCTGACCGTGCGTGATCACACCGAATTACGGGACATGATGGGCGAATTGAACTCCGTGCGCGGACTGGCCGACTCGCTGCGCGCCCAGGCCCACGAATCGGCCAACCGGCTGCATGCGGTGATCACGCTGGTGGAACTGGGCCGCCCGCGCGAGGCGGTGGAATTCGCGACGGCCGAACTGCGGCTGTCGCAGGCCCTCATCGATCGACTCACCGGCGCGGTACAGGAGCCGGCGTTGGCGGCGCTGCTGTTGGGCAAGGTCGATCAGGCTTTGGAACGCGGCGTGGAACTGACCGTCGCCGAGGACACCGCGCTGGACTCGGCCGCGCCGCTGAGCCCGCACGAGATGGTCACCCTGGTCGGCAATCTGGTCGACAACGCCCTGGACGCGGTGGCCCAGAGCCCCGACGCCTGGGTGGAGGTCACCGTGCGCCAGCATGATTCGCAGTTGTACATCCGCGTCGCCGACAGCGGCGCGGGCATGTCGGAGGAGGTGTTCACGCGCGCGATGGAACGCGGCTATTCGACCAAGACCGATCACCAGGGCCTGGGTCTGGCGCTGGTGCGGCGGCTGGTGGCCCGCTACGGCGGCACGCTGGACGCCGAGCGCGCCCCGGAAGCGGCCGTGGTGGTGCGCATTCCGGTCGCCGGGGGCCGCGCGTGATCCGGGTGCTGATCGTGGAGGACGAACCGCGCATCGCCGCGGCGCACCGATCGTATGTGGAGCGGGTCGAGGGCTTCACCCCGATCGCGGTGGCCCACACCGGCCGTGACGCCCTGCGGGAGGCCGGGCAGGCCGTTGCCGCGGGCGCGCCGATCGATCTGGTGCTGATGGATATCGGCCTGCCCGATATCGGCGGCCTCGAGGTCACCGCGGCACTGGCCCGGCTGCGCCCGCGGCCCGATGTCATCGCCATCACCTCGTCGCGGGATCTGGATATGGTGCGCGCGGCGGTGGCGCACGGGGTGGCACTGTACCTGCTGAAACCGTTCACCTTCGCGGCCTTTCGCGACAAGCTCGAGCGCTATCGCGAATTCCACACCGCGTTGTCGGCCGGGGCGGCCGCGGTCACCCAGCACGATATCGATCGCGCGTTCGGCGCGCTGCGCACCCCGGACCCCAAGGCCGTCGCGCCCAAAGGCATTGCCCCGCATACCCTGGAGGAGATCTCGCGCGCGGTGCGCACCGCCGAGGTCGGCCTGTCGGCCACCGAGACCGGGCGCGCCATCGGCGTTTCACGGGTCACGGCGTGGCGCTACCTGGAGCGATTGGCCGATGACGGGGTGGTCGACCGGCGCACCGATTACGGCCGGGCCGGGCGACCGCAGGTGCGGTACGTGTGGCGTAAGTGACTGGGCGTTTCCCAATCGTGTTGAGCTGTATAACATTTGTGCCGACCCATCGAGGATGCTGGGCGGCAACTGGGCAGCGTCGACGATCTCCGGACCGGCCCGCGACCGCGTTGCCACGGTGGGGCCTCGAGCTCGTCGAGCGTTCGCCGGTGGGATGCGGTGGCGGGAACCTCGTGTGCAACAGCTCAAAAGGGGACCCCGGGGTATGTAACGGTTGCCACGTTTGATAGATCCGTATGGATGTAACGGGCGTAAAGTCGGGACAGATCTACTGGCGATAGTTCCAGGGTACTTTTTTAGCGGGGCAAACGTGCAAACGGTCGGCAAACGCTCGGGTTCGCCTGACCCCAAGCGACACCTGTGGGTGCTGGGGTTGATAGCTCCGGGTTGTGCGTTGCTGCCTTCTCAGCTGGTGCTGCACACCGGATTTCCGGTGTTCTGGTGGATCGGACCGATCATCGTGCTGATCGCGATCCCGGTGCTGGACTGGGTGGTGGGGGAGGACGGCAACAATCCTCGGGACGAGGACTACGAACTCCTCTCCAATGATCGGTACTACCGATGGTGTACCTATCTGTTCCTGCCGATCCAGCTGACGGGGCTGTGGATCGCCGCCTACATGTGGGCCGGCGACGAGCTGAGTCCCGTCGACAAGCTGGGTCTGGCGGCCACTCTCGGATTCGTCAGCGGGATCGGCATCAACGCCGCCCACGAACTCGGCCATCGGGTCGAGCACATGGAGCGGTGGCTGGCGAAGATCGCACTGGCCCAATCGGGTTACGGGCACTTCTTCGTCGAGCACAACAAGGGCCATCACGCGCGGGTGGCCACGCCGGAGGATCCGGCCAGCGCGCGGCTGGGGGAGGCGCTGTGGGAGTTCCTGCCGCGCAGCGTATTCGGCGGATTCCGCTCGGCGGTGCGGATCGAGCGGGACCGGTTGCGGCGCAAGGGTCACGGCTGGTGGACCCCGCACAATCACATCCTGCAGGCCTGGTCGATGACGCTGGCGCTGTACGCGGTGCTGCTGGCGGCGTTCGGGCCGCGGATCCTGCCGTATCTGTTGCTGCAGGCGGTGATCGGGGCCGCGCTGCTCGAGACGGTCAACTACGTCGAGCACTACGGTCTGCTGCGGGGCAAGCGGTCCAACGGTTCCTGGGCGCGCTGCTCACCGGCCGACAGCTGGAACAGCGATCGCCTCGTCACCAATATCTTCCTGTTCCACCTGCAGCGGCACAGCGATCACCACGCCAATCCGGGACGCCGGTACCAGACGTTGCGTTCCACGCGGGAGGCGCCACAACTCCCGGCCGGATATGCCACCATGATCCTGCTGGCGACCATCCCCCCGCTGTGGCGGCATGTGATGGACCCGAGGGTGCTCGCGCACTACGGCGGCGATGTGGCCAAGGCCAATATCGCACCGCGGAAACGGAAGCGGATCCTCGCGACATACGGCGAGGCCGCGGCGGCCTGAAGGCTCAACCGACCTGTGACTTCACGCCCATGCGTACCGTGTACGCACATTTGGTACTAGTCTCTCCTCGTACACGCCGACCAGGAGAGGCTGATGACGACCGCAGTGAGCAGCAAGACGACTGCCGACCACCGCAACGGGATCGATTTCAAGGTGGCGGACCTGTCGCTGGCCGAGTTCGGCCGCAAGGAGATCCGGTTGGCCGAGCACGAGATGCCCGGTCTCATGGCGCTGCGCCGCGAGTACGCGGAGGTGCAGCCGCTGAAGGGCGCCCGTATTTCGGGTTCGCTGCACATGACCGTGCAGACCGCGGTGCTGATCGAGACCCTGGTCGACCTGGGCGCCCAGGTGCGCTGGGCGTCCTGCAACATCTTCTCCACCCAGGACCACGCGGCCGCGGCCGTCGTCGTCGGCCCGCACGGCACGGTGGACGAGCCCAAGGGCACCCCGGTGTTCGCCTGGAAGGGTGAGACGCTCGAGGAGTACTGGTGGGCGGCCGAGCAGATGCTGACCTGGCCGGACGAGCCCGCGAACATGATCCTCGACGACGGCGGCGACGCCACCATGCTGGTGCTGCGCGGCGCGCAGTTCGAGAAGGCCGGTGTGGTGCCGCCGGAGGACGAGACCCACTCCACCGAGTACAAGGTCTTCCTGAACCTGCTGCGCGCGAGCCTCGAGGCCGACAAGGGCAAGTGGTCCAAGATCGCCGAGTCGGTCAAGGGCGTCACCGAGGAGACCACCACCGGCGTACTGCGGCTGTACCAGTTCGCGGCCGCGGGTGAGCTGTCGTTCCCGGCGATCAATGTCAACGACTCGGTCACCAAGTCGAAGTTCGACAACAAGTACGGCACCCGCCACTCGCTCATCGACGGCATCAACCGCGGCACCGATGTGCTGATCGGCGGTAAGAAGGTGCTGATCTGTGGTTACGGCGATGTCGGCAAGGGCTGTGCGGAGTCGCTGGCCGGTCAGGGCGCTCGCGTGCAGGTCACCGAGATCGATCCGATCAACGCGCTGCAGGCGCTGATGGACGGCTTCGACGTGGTCACCGTCGAACAGGCGATCGGCAATGCCGACATCGTGGTCACCTCGACCGGCAACAAGGACATCATCACCCTCGATCACATGAAGGCGATGAAGGACCAGGCCATCCTGGGCAATATCGGTCACTTCGACAACGAGATCGATATGGCCGCCCTGGAGAACTCGGGCGCCACCCGCCTGAACATCAAGCCGCAGGTCGACCTGTGGACGTTCAAGGAGTCGGGCCGCTCGATCATCGTGCTGTCCGAGGGTCGCCTGCTGAATCTGGGCAATGCCACCGGCCACCCCTCGTTCGTCATGTCGAACTCCTTCTCCAACCAGGTCATCGCGCAGATCGAGCTGTGGACCAAGCCGCAGGAGTACGACAACGAGGTCTACCGCCTGCCGAAGGTGCTCGACGAGAAGGTCGCCAAGATCCACGTCGAGGCCCTGGGCGGCACGCTCACCAAGCTGACCAAGGATCAGGCCGAGTACATCGGCGTCGACGTCGAGGGCCCGTTCAAGCCGGAGCACTACCGCTACTGAGCCCGAGAGCCGAACGGCCCGGCGACTTCTCGTCGCCGGGCCGTTCGTCGTTCGATCCGAGGATCAGATCTGGCAGGTGGGGCTGGGGTGCAGCAGCCAGCAGAGGATCGATCCCGGTCCCGCCGAACCGGTGAGCAGATCGGCCGAACCGGTCGAGGCGACCGGTGCGGTGGCGACCTCCTCGGGCGTCGCGGCCGCGGTCGCCTGGGTGGCGCCCACGAGCGCGCCGACGGCGGCCGTGGCGAGGGTGAGACGAATCGACATGCGCATGAAGTGTTTCCTGACTACCGGAGTGAATACTGTTCGGCCGGTATATCCGTGCGCGATCCGGCTCCGAAACACGGCCCGCTGCCCCGAATTCCTCTACTTCCGGTAGGCCCGGGGTAGTGGTAAGCCCTTGTCCTGCATCGCCTTCCGGGCTCGGTCGGGATAGTCGGTGATGATCCCGTCCACCCCGGTGTCCAGCTGCGCGGCAATCGTGGCCTGGTCGTTGACCGTCCACGGCACCACCTTCAGGCCCTTCTCGTGGGCCTTGCGGACGTAGTCGGCGTCGGCGGTGAAGCGGAAGCCGGAGTCACCCGCCTTGGTCGGGCTGTCCTGCGCCGGGACGTAGCTCGGCGAGGAGATGTTCGCGCCCAGCGCCGCGATCGCGCCGAGCGGATCGTTCACATGATCCTCGTAGCGAATCGGACCGAGCCAGCGGCTGCCCGCCCTGAAGGTGGTGTCGTCGTACAGCGCGACCGTCGGCACCGCCGGATTCCGCTGTTTCACCAGTGGCAGACTCGACCAGTCGAAGCTCTGGATCTCCACCCGGTCGGTCGCCCCCGCCGCGGCGACGGTGTCGAGGATGACGTCGACGAATTCCTGTGGCGCGGCGGTCTGTTCCGGATGTTCCGCCTCGATCTTGGTTTCGATGTTGTAGCGGATGGTCTCGAATGCGCCGGGATAACTCTTCACCAGATCGAACAGTTCGGGCAGCCGCGCGATTCGATTGTTCGTCACCGCGCGCTGTTCGGGAAAGTTCGGCAGTGTCTTGGAACAGTCGACGGTGCGCACCTGGTCGTAGGTGAGTTCGTGGATCGTCTTGCCCACATAGGGATATTTCGGATCGTCCGGGAATGCGGGCGCGGTATCGGCGCACTTGTCCGACTGAATAGTCGGATCGTGCCAGACCATCGGAACCTTGTCGGCGGTGAGACCGATATCCAGTTCCAGCGTGCTGACGCCGAGTTCGAGCGAATGCGCGTAGGCCGCGAGCGACTCCTCGGTCAGCAATCCGCGGCCGCCGCGATGGGACTGCAGATCCACCGCACGCTGCGGATCCAGCGCCGGCGTGCTCGTAGCCGCCGAACCCGAACCGCCGCCCGAGTCGCCGCAGGCGGCGGTGGCCGCCAGGGCAACCGCGCAGCCGACGACGGAGATTGCCCGGTATAAGTGCTTTCTCACGATTGTGGGATGCATTCCGGTCACCCTAGCGATCCAAGGGCAACGCGTGCCGACGCCCGGGTGACCGGCGCGTGCCGCGGGGGAGCGTCTAACCTGTTGCGCATGGGTGCGTTGGTGGCGGTGGAGGGACTCGACGGCGCGGGTAAGCGCACGCTCATCGATGCCGTGGTGACGGGCCTGGCCGAGCGCGGGCTGCGGGTCGCGACGCTGGCGTTTCCCCGCTACGGGCGATCGGTGCACGCCGATCTGGCGGCCGAGGCGCTGCGCGGGCGACACGGCGATCTGGCCGCCTCGGTCAATGGAATGGGCCTGCTGTTCGCCCTGGATCGGGCCGGGGCCCGCGACGAGCTGGCGAAGCTGTTGGCCGACAACGACATCGTGCTACTCGATCGCTACGTCGCCTCGAATGTCGCATACAACGCGGCACGAACCGACCAGTCCGTGGACGGGGAAATCGCTTCCTGGGTGGCGGAATTGGAATTCGGTCGATTCGAAATGCCGGTGCCGGATGTCCAGGTGCTGTTGGACGTACCCACCGAACTCGCCGCGGAACGGGCGCGTCGGCGCGGCGAACTCGACACCGCCCGCGCGCTGGACGCATACGAACGCGACAAAGGGCTGCAGGAGCGTACCGCGGCGGTCTATCGTGTGTTGGCCGAAACGCATTGGCACGGATCGTGGTGGGTGCATCGACCGCATGACGATCCGGCAACGCTTACCGCGCGCCTGGCGGAAAAGGTTGCCCTATAGGGTTGGATGTGCGTCGGTAATGTACCAGTGTTGGCGTGGTTGCCCGTTTCGAGCCGGAGAGATGACAACATAGTAGTTATGAAGCCGAAGATTCTGGTCGTCGACGACGATATGGCGCTCGCGGAGATGCTCACGATCGTCTTGCGCGGCGAGGGTTTCGATCCCCACGTGGTCGGCGACGGTACGCAGGCGCTCACCGCTGTCCGGGAACTGCGCCCGGATCTGGTGCTGCTGGATCTCATGCTGCCGGGCATGAACGGCATCGACGTATGCCGCGTGCTACGAGCCGATTCGGGCGTGCCGATCGTGATGCTGACGGCGAAGACCGATACGGTCGACGTCGTGTTGGGCCTGGAGTCGGGCGCCGACGATTACATCGTCAAGCCGTTCAAGCCGAAGGAACTCGTCGCCCGGGTACGCGCTCGGCTGCGCCGGACCGAGGAGGAACCGGCGGAGCTGCTGTCCATCGCGGATATCGTCATCGATGTGCCGGCGCACAAGGTGACCCGCGGTGGTCAGCAGATCTCGCTGACTCCGCTCGAATTCGACCTGCTGGTGGCGCTGGCGCGCAAGCCGCGTCAGGTGTTCACTCGCGAGGTGCTGTTGGAACAGGTCTGGGGTTATCGGCATGCCGCCGACACCCGCCTGGTCAACGTGCATGTGCAGCGACTGCGCGCGAAGGTCGAGAAGGATCCGGAGAATCCTGAGATCGTGCTGACCGTTCGTGGCGTGGGGTACAAGGCCGGACCGCCGTGATCGATAGCTCCAGAAACCGCCTCGCGCGGTTACTGGCGGCGATGGTGGCCTGGTTCAAATCCGTCGGAGAGTCACTGGGCCACGTTTGGCGACGTTCGCTGCAATTGCGCGTCGTCGTGTCCACCCTCACCCTGTCGCTGATCGTGATCACGATTCTGGGTGTGGTGCTGACCAGTCAGATCACCGATCGACTGCTCGACGCGAAGATCAACGCGGCCGTGGAGGAGATGGGTCGCGCCCGCAACACGGTGGAGAGCCAGTTGACGGGCGCGCACGATTCGAGCACCCAGACCGTGCGGCTGCAGGACGCGCTGCGCGGGCTGTCGTCGGGCAGTTCCCAATCCGGCGGCGCCGCAGGCAGTTACGACGCCGCGCTGGCGATGATCGGGGAGGGCCAGCAGGAGATCACGGCCGGGCCGATCCAGGACGTGCCCGCCGAGCTGCGCCGGTTCGTCCAGCAGAATCAGCTCAGCTATCAGTTCGTCACGATCTCCGATCCCGACGGCTATCGCGGTCCGGTACTGATCATCGGCAGTCCCAGCGCCGATGTGCCCACCCTCGAGGTCTATCTGATCTTCCCGCTCAACAACGAGGATCGCAGCCTGCAGCTGATGCGCGGCACGATGCTCATCGGCGGCATCGTGCTGCTGGTGCTGTTGGCCGCGATCACCGCGCTGGTGACCCGACAGGTGGTGCTGCCGATCCGATCGGCGGCGCGGATCGCCCAGCGCTTCGCCGACGGCCGGCTCAAGGAGCGGATGCTGGTGCGCGGCGAGGACGATATGGCGCGGTTGGCCATGTCGTTCAACGAGATGGCCGAAAGTCTGTCCAACCAGATCACCCAGCTCGAGGAGTTCGGAAATCTGCAGCGCCGCTTCACCTCCGATGTCAGCCATGAGCTGCGCACCCCGCTGACCACCGTGCGCATGGCCGCCGACCTCATCCACAGTTCCAGCGACGAACTGGATCCGGCCCTGGCGCGCAGCTCGGAACTGCTGGTGACCGAGCTGGACCGGTTCGAAAGCCTGCTCAACGATCTGCTCGAGATCAGCCGCCACGACGCGAAAGTGGCCGAACTGCAGGTGGAATCGCTCGACGTACGCATGTGCGCGCGGGCGGCGCTGTCGACCGTGCGGCATCTGGCCAAGGAGTCCGGCGCCGAGGTCGTGGTGGACCTGCCCGAGGAGCCGCTGGTGGCCGAGGTCGATCCGCGCCGCGTGGAGCGCGTGCTGCGCAATCTGCTCGCCAATGCCATCGACCACAGCGAGGGCAAACCGGTGCTGTTGCGGATGCGCGGCGATGTGGAGGCCAATGCGGTCGCCATCGTGGTCCGCGATCAGGGTGTCGGCCTGCGACCGGGCGAGGAGAAGCTGGTGTTCAACAGATTCTGGCGCTCGGACCCCTCGCGCATGCGCCGCTCCGGCGGCACCGGTCTGGGCCTGTCGATCAGTGTGGAGGACGCCAATCTGCACGAGGGCAAGCTCGAGGCGTGGGGCGAACTCGGTGTCGGCGCGAGTTTCCGGCTCACGCTGCCGATGACGCGCGGCCGCAAGATGGGCGCCAGCCCGCTGTCGCTGGATCCGCCCAAGCGCCGGGTGCAGATGGTGGAGGCCGCGATACCGTCGGAGGAGGCCGAATCCGATTCGGCGACGGGCGAATCCGCACCCCCCGGCGCGCCCGTCGATACGAATCACCCGCTGCCGCAAGACGGTTCGCTCGACGGCGCGACGCCCCCGGCGCACCGCGCGAACGGATCCACCGCCGCGGATTCCGTCTTCAGCGATACCGGAGACGGAAAGTCATGAGCCGGTTCGGAAGACCGCGCATCGTCGCCTGCCTGATCCTGGTCGGCCTGCTGGCCCTGACCGGCTGCGCCAACCTGCCCGATTCCTCGGCGCCACAGGCACTGGGCACCATCGATCGCGAGCCGACGTCTTCCGCACCGCCGCAACCGATTCAGGGCCGCGACCCGGATCTGCTGCTGCGCGATTTCCTGCAGGCCACGGCCGATCCGACCAACCGGCATCAGGCCGCGCGCCAGTATCTGTCGCCGACCGCGGCGGCCACCTGGGACGACACCGCGGGCACGACGATCGTCGAATCACCGGATACCCTGCGCGAATCCCGCTCCGGCGATACCGCGACCTACAAGATCCGCGCCAACAAGACCGGCGAGCTCGAATCCGACGGCTCCTACCGCGCCGCCTCGGCCTCGGCCACCGGCTACGAGGGCAAGATCGAAATGGTTCGGGTGGGCGGCGAATGGCGCATCGATGAGCTGCAACCCGGTGTGGTGGTGGTCAATACCGCCTTCGAAAAGTCCTACCGGTGTTATTCGCTGTATTTCCCGAATTCCGCCGGTACCACCATGGTTCCGGATCTGCGCTGGGTCTCCGAGCGCAAGGAGCAGCTCACCCAGCGGCTGCTGAGCCTGCTCGCCGAAGGGCCGCAGCCCGCGCTGAATCCCGCGGTGCGCAATGTCCTGTCCAATCCGGTCAGCCTGCGCGGCGGCATCACCAAGGCCAACGGGCAGAGCGATGGCGTCGGCGTCGGCGTGGGCGGGGTGCAGATCGACTTCGCCGGGGCCTCGACGCTGGATCAGCACAACAAGGAACTGCTCGCCGCGCAGGTGGTGCTGACGCTGTCGGACGCCGGTGTGCTCGGGCCGTATGTGCTGCTGGGCGACGGTAAGCCGCTCGACGATCGCTATGCAGCCTCGGGCTGGTCGCCGGTCGATGTGAACGCCATGAATCCGATGGCCAACGCGCAGAACCGGATCGGGCTGCACGCCGTGCGGGACGGATCGCTGGTCAAGGTCGATATCGGCAAGAACGAGATCCTTCCGACGCCGGGCTATTTCGGCACCGCGCGCAATCTGCAGTCGGTCGCGCTCTCGGCGGACGGCCAGTTCGTGGCCGCGGTCGCCGACAGCGGCCGTCCCGCGCCGGATCCGCCGCGCACCCTGGTGATCGGCACCTACGACGGCAATGCCACCGTGCCTGTGGCGCAGGGCAATACCTTCACCCGGCCGTCCTGGGCGCTCGACGGCAGCGCGGCGTGGACGGTCGTCGACGGCGATCACGTGATCCGCGCCGTACACGATCGCAGCACCGGCAATATCTCGCAGCAGGACGTGGACACCTCCGCGTTGTTCACCCCGCCCGCCAACCCCGCCGACACCCCGCTGCGCGGGCCGATCACCGATCTGCGCATCGATCGCACCGGTGCGCGCGCGGTACTGGTCGCCGCGGGCAAGGTGTACGCGGTGGTGGTCGCGCCGCGTCCGGACGGCAAGTACGCGCTGACCTCGCCGCTGCCGGTGGCGGTCACGCTCAGCACGCCGGTGGTCTCGGTCGACTGGTACAGCACCGATACCGTCATCCTGGCCCGCGAGGGCAATGTCGATCCGGTCGAGACGATCAAGATCGACGGCTTCCACCCGACCCCGCTCACCCCGCAGAACCTCACCCCGCCGGTGCGTATCGTCAGCGCCACTCCCGAAACCCAATACGTGGCCGACGCCCGCGCGGTGATGCAACTGCAGTCCGCCGAGCCGAGCAGTGAACGCTTCTGGCGCGAGGTCTACAACCTGGGCCCCAATGCCGCCCCGGTGCTGCCGGGCTGATTCCTGTCGGTGCCCCGGGTCATACTCGGGCCCATGCTGCTGGATCTGATCCTGCCGCAATCGTGCGGGGGCTGTGGGGAACTCGGCGCCGGGTGGTGTGCCGGGTGCGCGGAAAGTCTTGCCGGGCCACCGATTCGGGTGTATCCGCGCGCGGACCCCGGCGTGCCGTGCTGGGCGCTGGGTCGATATCGCGGGCCGGTGCGGCGCGCGGTGGTTGCCGTGAAGGAGCAGGGTCGCCGCGATCTGGCGGTGCCGCTGGGGCGGGCCCTGGCGAGGGGGCTGGATGGTTTGCGGGACCGCCAACGGTCGTTGGTGCTGGTGCCCGCGCCGAGTCGGGGCGCGGCGGCCCGGCGTCGCGGTGGGGATCCGGTGGCTCGGACCGTGCGGGTCGCCGGAAGTTGGCTGCCGGATTGCCGGATCGCCCCGATCCTGCGGATGCGGCGCGGTGTGCGGGATTCGGTCGGCTTGGGCGCGAGTGCTCGCGCACACAATCTGCGCGGGCGCGTCGTGGTGTCGGCGGGTTCGCTGCCCACTGCCGTGGCGCACCCGAATGTCGAGGTAGTGCTGGTCGACGACGTGCTGACCACCGGAGCGACCGCGCGCGAGTCGGTGCGGACGCTGGCGCGCGCCGGGATTGCGGTCCGTGCCGTACTGGTAACTTCAACCGTCTGATCGGGGGAAATTTGCGTGAACACTGGCGGACAGATCGCTGGCGTAATAGCGTGGCGAGTAGAGCGATCTGACACCCGAACCCAGAGTTTGGAGGTGGCGCCTCGGACGACTTCGTGCCGAGTTTCACGCATCGGTTCCCAAGCTCGGCACGGCTGATTCCCGCCATACATGCATCGATTGTGTGGCCAGATCCGGGAGGTACGCGTGACGACTTCACGACCTTCAGTGAAAGAAGCAGATCCCTCGGCCCGCTACGGCACTGAGTTCGACGTTCCGCAACGCAACGGAGCCGAGCAATCTGCAGCGGACCGGCCCAAGACGCCTCGAGCGGACGTCGTGGTGAAGGGACGCAACGTCGAGGTTCCCGATCATTTCCGAATCCACGTCGCGGAGAAACTCTCGCGACTCGAACGCTTCGACCCGTCGATCTATCTGTTCGACGTCGAGCTGTTCCACGAACGAAATCGCCGCCAGCGCAAGGCTTGTCAGCGGGTCGAGATCACCGTCCGGGGTAAGGGCCCGGTCGCGCGGTCGGAGGCCTGTGCGGACAGTTTCTACGGCGCGCTGGAGCTGGCCGTCGACCGACTGGAGAGCCGGCTACGCCGGACCAAGGATCGGCGACGCGTGCACTACGGGGAGAAGACCCCGCTCTCGGTGGCGGAGGCCACCGCGGATCTGATAGACGAGGCCCTGTTCCACGGGTCGTCGAACGGATCCGATCCGGCCCACGACCATCGGGCCGATGAGGTCGTCGAAGCCGCGGATTACGCGGGCCCGGGTCATATCGTGCGCACCAAGGTGCACCCGGCCACCCCGATGACCGTCGACGACGCGCTCTATCAGATGGAGCTCGTCGGCCACGATTTCTTCCTCTTCCAGGACAAGGAGTCCGACCGACCGTCGGTCGTCTATCGTCGCCACGCCTTCGACTACGGCCTGATCCGGCTCGCGTAGAAGGTCTTTCGGCCGGGGCCGTACCACGCGCCCCGGCCGCACTGTCTGTGACAGCGTGTATCGCCTTTTTCCTTACTTTGGAGTAAGTTGGTGGCCTCGGGTTCTGTGTGAGAGGAATATGTCGTGGCTGCCAAACGTCGTGCTGTGATCGTGTCGGGTGTGCGGACGCCGTTCGTGCGGGCGTTCACCGACTACACCCGGCTGGATTCGATCGACCTCGCCGATGCGGCGGTCGCCGGACTGCTGGAGCGGACCGGCCTGCCGAAGGATCAGGTCCAGGCGATCGTCTGGGGCGGAGTGATCCTGCCCAGCGCCGCGCCGAATATCGCGCGCGAGATCGCGCTGGATCTGAAGCTCGATCCGGGCTGTGAGGGTTACACCGTCACCCGGGCGTGCGCGTCCGGTCTGCAGGCGGTCACCTCGGCCGCCGCGGCCATCGAGCGCGGTGAGTACGACGTGATGATCGCGGGCGGAAGCGATTCCACCAGCAATGCCGAGGTGAAACTGCCGCAGAAGGTGGTGCACGCGGCGGCCCCGCTGGCCCTGGGCAAGCCCAAGCCGAAGGACTATCTGTCGGCCGTGGCACAGCTGGCGCCGTTCACCGATATCGTGCCGCGCCGGCCCAAGATCGCCGAGCGCACCACCGGTGAGGTGATGGGCGAGTCGGCGGAGAAGATGGCCGGGATCCACGGCGTCACCCGCGCGGCCCAGGACGAATTCGCCGCGCGTTCCCATCACCGGGCCGCCGCGGCCATCGAATCCGGGCGCTTCGACCGCGAGGTGCTGGAAGTCGTGACGCCCGAGGGGAAATCGGTGCGTCGCGATGGTCTGGTGCGCGCCGGGACCAGCGTCGAGAAACTCGCCAAGCTGGCCCCGGTCTTCGCCAAGGACGGGACCGTCACCGCCGGTAATGCCAGCCCGCTCACCGACGGCGCCTCGGCGGTGCTGCTGATGAGTGAGGAGAAGGCCCGCGCGCTGGGCTTCGAGCCGCTGGCCGCGTTCCGCTCCTGGACCTACGTCAGCGTCGATCCCACCGATCAGGTGCTGATCGGCCCGGCGATCTCCATGCCGCGCGCCCTGGACAAGGCCGGAATGTCGCTCGGGGACGTCGATTTCGTCGATATCCACGAGGCCTTCGCCGCGCAGACCCTGTCGGTGGTCTCCGCGCTGGCCAGCGACGCCTGGGCCAAGGATCGCCTGGATCGCGACACCGCCGTCGGCGAGATCGATCCGGCCGTGCTCAATGTGCACGGCGGTTCGGTCTCCCTCGGCCATCCCTTCGGCGCGACCGGCGCGCGCATGGTCACCACCATGGCCAACGAGTTGGCGATCTCCGGCAAAAGCGCCGCGCTGCTCGGCATCTGCGCCGCGGGCGGCATCGGGGCGTCGGCGGTGCTCGAGCGCGTCTGAAATTCGATTGAGGCGGGCGTTTCCGGCTGGTATCAAATCCTCATGTCCGAATCGCCCGTTTCCGCCGATATCCGCCTGCGTCCCGTCACGGCGGAAACCGCCTGGGACATCTTCGAACTGAGCAAGACGCTCTCCACCGAGCAGCGGAACATGGTGGCGGACAACGCGGAATCGGTCGCCGAGGCGCATTTCTCCGAGCGCGCCTGGTTTCGCGCGATCTACGTCGGCGATGAACCGGCCGGATTCCTGATGTTGCACGTCGGGGCCGACGAGGAGATCGACTGCGACGGGGTGTATCTGTGGCGGTTCATGATCGCCGGGCCGTACCAGGGCCGCGGCGTCGGTCGGCGGGTGCTCGAATCGCTGGCCGGATATCTGCGCGGGCGCGGCGTCCGGGAGTTGCACACCAGCTACGGCATCGGGCCGGGCTCACCCGAATCGTTCTACAAGGCGGTGGGTTTCGTGCCGACGGGGGAGTTCTACGGCGACGATCACGAGGTCGGCGCGGTGCTGCGCTGGTGAGGTCTAGGGGCGGAACCGCTCCCAGTGCACGGCCTCGGTCAGCGGCCGCCGGGCTCGCCAGCCGAAGCGCTCCAGATCCGGAACCTCCTGGAATTCGTGCACCGGGCCGACGCACAGCCAGGCGACCGGGCGAATGCCGGGCGGCAGGCCGGTGAGTTCGGTGAGAAACGGTTCGTCGTAGAAGCTGACCCAGCCCACACCGATGTTCTCGGCCGTGGCTGCGAGCCAGAGGTTCTGGATCGCGAGAATGGTGGAGTAGAGCCCGGTTTCGGGCACGGTCGCCCGGCCGAGCACCTGCGGGCCGCCGCGTCCGTCGTCATGGGTGACCACGATGCCGGTTCCGCTCTCGATGATCCCCTCGATCTTGATCGGTTCGAAGGTCCGCGCCCGCTCCGGCGGCAGCGATTCCCGGAACGCCACCCGCTTATCCGCCACATGCCCCGCGAACTTCTCCAGCGTCCCCCGATCCCGCACGACCACGAAATCCCACGGCTGCGAATTCCCCACGCTCGGAGCCCGATGCGCCGCATCCAAGATCCGTAGCAGCGTCGCATCCGCCACGATCTCGCCCGTGAACTCCGCGCGCACATCCCGCCGTCGCCGGATCACGTCGTATATGTCGGCCCGCATCCCAGCAGTCAACCAAAGCCCGCACCACCCGACGAACCGCACCCCTTCCAGCGTTCCGCACCCATTTCAGGCAGCCACAACGGGTGCGAAGCGCCGGAAAGGGTGCGGCGAGGGGTACCGAACGTTGTCGCACCCTTTCTCGCGCTTCGCACTCGCTGTGGGTAGCCGCAGCGGGTGCGAAGCGCGGAAAGGGGTGCGGGGTCAGCCGACGGTGACGGGCTCGCGGCGCGCGGCGATGCGGCGGCGGCCCTCCTTCAGGGCCGTGCGCAGGCCGCGACGGCGTCCGGTCGAGGCGTCGATCGTGGACGCGCCGCCGAAGACCTTCTCGGAGCGGGTCTCCGGGGCGTCGTGGGTGCTGCGGCGCAGGTACTTGTTGGGCAGCGACAGCTTCATGATGGTGCGCCAGGACTTGGCGTACTGCACCGGAAGCGAACCCGTGGTGTAGGGCAGGTCGTACTTGTCGCACAGCGCGCGCACCCGCACCGCGATGGCGCGGTAGCGGTTGCTCGGCAGATCGGGGAACAGGTGGTGCTCGATCTGATGCGACAGGTTGCCGGTCATGAAATGCATGAGCGTGCCGCCGGAGATATTGGCGCTGCCCAGCATCTGGCGCAGATACCACTCGGCCTGGGTCTCGTTGTCCACATCGAATTTGGTGAACTTCTCCGCGCCGTCGGGGAAGTGGCCGCAGAAGATCACGGCATTGGTCCACACATTGCGAATGACGTTGGCGGCGAGGTTGGCCGTCAGCGTCGACAGGAAGAACGGGCCCGTCAGCAGCGGGAACAGCAGATAGTCCTTACCAGCCTGCTTACCGATCTTCTTCAGCACCAGGCGACGGTCGGCCTCGAACTGCTTGCGCTCGGGGCTACCCGGCGCCCACTTCTTCTTGGCGAGCTTGCCCAGCTCCAGATGCTGAACGGCCACACCGTATTCGAAGAACATCTGCAGCAGCAGGTTGTAGACCGGCTGGCCGAGGTAGAACGGCGACCACCGCTGATCGCGGGTGACGCGCAGCAGGCCGTAGCCGATGTCGTCGTCCATACCCAGCACATTGGTGTACTTGTGGTGCAGGTAGTTGTGGGTGATCTTCCAGTGCTCGGAAGGGCCCACATTGTCCCATTCCCACGTCGCGGAGTGGATCTCCGGATCGTTCATCCAGTCCCACTGCCCGTGCATGACGTTGTGGCCGATCTCCATGTTCTCGATGATCTTGGCCGCGGACAGCAGGGCCACGCCCGCGAACCACGCGGGCGGGAAGAAACTGGCGAACAGCACTCCGCGCCCGCCGATTTCGAGGACGCGCTGTAACCGGATCACATTGCGGATGTAGCGCGCATCGCGCTCGCCGCGGGAGGCCTCGATCTCGCGCCGGATCGAATCCAGCTCGGCACCGATCGCTTCCACATCCTCGGGAGTGAGGTGGGCGTATTCCTTGACATCCGAGATTGCCATGGGGGTTACACTACCGTAGGTTACGGTTCCGTAGGTTAACTCTGGATTGATTCACAGTTGTGATCTGCGCCGCATTGTGAATGTTATCAAGGCCGCGCGTGACGCCGCCGAACGCGCCAGAGGGCCCGCTCGCGCAGGGCCCTTCGGCGCAGCGATTGCTGCTCCTCGCGGGCCTTGTCCTGCAGGGCCTGTTTGGCCTCGCGCAGCGCTTCCTTCTCCTGGCGTGCCTTCTCCTTCAGGGCGACCTTCGCCTCGGCCATGGCCGAGCGCAGGCCGCGGCGGCGACCGCTCTGCGGATCGAGTCCGGGCCAATGGCTTTCGGCCCACTGCGCGAACATCCGTTCCGAAGAGGTCTCCGGTGCGTTGTCGGCGGTGCGCCACAGGAACCGATCCGGCAGTGCCAGTTTGTGAATCGTACGGAATGCCAGCAGATATTGCTTGCCGAGCGAACCGGTCGTATACGGCAAATCGTATTTATCGCACAGTTGGCGCACCTGGGCGGCGATCTCGGGATACCGACTGCTCGGAATGTCCGGGAACAGATGATGTTCGATCTGGTAGCAGAGGTTGCCGCTCATGAACGCCATCGTCGGGCCGGCCTGGAAATTGGCGCTGCCCAACATCTGTCGCAGATACCACTCCGCCCGCGTCTCGTCGGCGAAGTGCTCCTCGGTGAATTTCTGGGCGCCGTCGGGGAAGTGACCGCAGAAGATCACCGCGTAGGCCCACAGATTGCGGATCAGGTTCGCGGTGGCGTTCGCCTTCAGCGTCTGCTTCCACGCCGGACCGGTGAGCAGCGGATAGATGACGAAGTCCTTGGCCACCTGCCGACCGGCCTTGCGCGCGAACGCCTTGTTCGGCTCGGACAGCAGCTTCCACGGCGATACGCCGGTCTGCTCCTTCTCCGCCGACAGATCGTGCAGCGCGATACCCCACTCGAAGGTCGCGGCGAGGATGAGATTGGCCAGCGGCTGCACCAGATGCATTGGCCGCCACTGCTCGTCGCGGGTCATCCGCAGGATGCCGAAGCCCAGGTCCTCATCCTTGCCGAGCACATTGGTGTAGGTGTGATGCGAGTAGTTGTGCGCCCGCTTCCACTGGCCGGACGTTCCGGTCATATCCCACTCCCACGTGGTGGAGTGGATTTCCGGGTCGTTCATCCAGTCCCACTGCCCGTGGCTGATGTTGTGCCCGAGCTCCATGTTCTCGATGATCTTCGCGACCGACAGCATGGCGGTGCCGAGCAGCCAGGCCGAGCGTTTCCGGCTCGCGAACAATGTGGCCCGTCCGGCCGCCTCGAGCATCCGCTGGGCGCGAATCGTCCGACGAATATATTTCGCGTCGCGCTCGCCCAGCGACTGCTCCACATTTCTGCGGATGGTGTCGAGTTCCGCGCCGAGCGTCTCGATATCGGCCGGGGTGAGGTGTGCGTACGCGTTGATATCGGTGATTGCCACTGTGTTGGATTGCCTTCGCTTCGCTTCGGCGTGTTCGCGGCCCGCGAACGGCGCTCGTAAGACTCGCACCCGAGGTGGTCCCGCCGGGTGTGCCGGTGTCTGCCTAGAGGGTAGCCGTTCTCAGTGAACAGGTGTCACGGCCGAGGGCGCGGCTGATCACACGTCGAGGGTGCAGTCGCCCGCGGCCGCCGAGATACAGGTCTGGATTTTCTCACCGGCCTGGCGTTCCATGCCGTTGCGCAGATCCCTGGCGTGTCCGTCGGTGAGCGTTACGACACAGGTCTGGCAGATGCCCATTCGGCAGCCGAACGGCATCTGCACACCCGCGCCCTCACCGGCCTGCAGCAGGCTGGTGGCCCCGTCGATTGCGACGCTGCGGCCGGTGCGGCCGAAGGTGACCGTACCGCCCTGGCCGACCGCCGAGCGGTCCACCTCGAAGCGCTCGACATGCAGGCGATCGCTCAGATCGGCCGCGGCCCAGTGCTTCTCGATATCGTCGAGCAGGCCGAGCGGACCGCACGCCCAGGTGTCGCGTTCGCGCCAGTCCGGGTACAGCTCGTCCAGCCGCGCGAGATCGAATTTGCCGTGCTCACCGGTCAGGTGCAGATGTGAGGTGAAACTCGGATGCCGATCGTGCATTTCGCGCAGCTCCGCGCCGAACATGACGTCCTCGGCCGTGCGCGCGGAGTGGATGTGCACCACATCGGGCACCGTGTCGCGGCGGTCCAGCGTGCGCAGCATGGCCATCACCGGGGTGATACCGCTGCCCGCGGTGACGAACAGGATCTTCGCCGGGGGCGGCTCCGGCAGCACGAATCCGCCCTGCGGCGCGGCCAATCGGACGACCGTGCCCTCGGGCACGCCGTTGACCAGGTGGCTGGACAGGAAGCCCTCGGGCATCGCCTTGACGGCGATCGAGATCAGCCGCTTCGACCGGCTCTCGGCATCGGTCCAGTCGGGTGGACACGTCAGTGAATACGACCGCCAGTGCCAGCGCCCGTCGACCAGGACACCGATGCCGATGTACTGACCCGGGGTGAACTTGAAGTCGAAACCCCAGCCGGGCTTGATCACCAGGGTGACCGAATCCGCCGTCTCCTTGCGCACATCCACGATCCGGCCGCGCAGCTCGCGCGCGGACCACAGCGGATTGACCAGGTGCAGATAGTCGTCGGGCAGCAGGGGGGTGGTGATCCGCGCCGCGGCCCCGCGCAAGGCGTTGAGGCGGGTCCGACCGGCCATCTTGGCTTCGGCCACCGGAGCCTCCAGCCATTCCCGAATACTCTGTACCGATTTCGAGACCATTCGTGCAGACGCCCATTTCCTGTGATCACGCGCCGATCGGCGCTCCTGTCAGCAAGGTTACGGCATCGTAGGTTAGGTCAGGATGGGAGCCGTGTCACTACAGGAGGTCCAAGAGGAAGGGCAGTTCCTGTGCGGCGTACCAAGCCAATTGGTGATCCTCGGCATCGCCCAGCACGAACTCGGCATCCGGATCACCGAGGTCGGCGGCGTCGATGACGTCGACGGCCTTGGCCACGGCCGGTTCGGCCTCGGCCAGGTCCACATGGACCGAGGCGATCTGGTTGTAGGTGATCGCGGCCGAGAGCCGGACCACCGCGTCGTCGAGATCGGGCCGCAGGGCGGCCTCGGCGACGTCCGCGGCGATCACCGCGCGCCGATAGACCGGGGCGTGGTAGCCGTCGTCGTCCTCGTCGCCGCCCGCCGAGCTGACGGCCGCCTCGCGCTCGTCGGCCAGCAGCCGCAGCGACGCGCGCGCGGCCTCACCCATCGCGACCTCGGCCAATTCGTCGTCGTCGCCGGAGGCGTAGGCCTCCCGCAGCGCCGGGGTGACCGCGAACGCCGTGTCGTTGACGGCGCGCAGTTCGCGATCGTTCACCAACTCCCGCAGCATGGCAACGGTCGCCGGGACGTAGACCCGTAGCTTGCCTTCACTGGACGCAGGCACCGAGCATCTCCTCCATCGACTCGCGCACCGCCGCGGACAGCACACCGATGTCGGCCATCGCATCGCGATCGGCATTGAGACCGTAGAACACGTTTCCGTCGTAGGACGTGATTCCGATACTCGAGGCCTGGTTGCGCAGCAGCGGCGACACCGGATACATCTCCAGCATCCGCGCGCCCCCGATGTACATCGGCTGCTGCGGACCCGGCGCATTGGTGATCACCAGATTGAACGTGTGCTCTGCGAAAGTACTCGCAGCCCGCACACTCATCGCATGCAGGCTCGCCGGAGCGAAGCCGGCCATGTGAACCAGGGTGCGGGCGCGCACGCTGCGCCGGTGTCGGGAGTGGGCGTCGGTGGCGTGCCGGATATGCGACAGCCGCATCACCGGATTCGGCTCGCCCACCGGCAGATCGATCAGAAACGAGGACACCTCGCTGGCCGGTTTGAGCTGATCGCCGTGCGGCCCCTCGACATAGACCGACATGGGCACGACCGCGCGCAGCACCGCCGACTGGGTGAGGATCTCCCCGCGCGACTGCAGGAAGGCGCGTAGCGCGCCCGTCAGCACGCCGAGGATCACATCGTTGATCGAACAGTCGAAGCGCCGGCGGATCTTGCGATAGTCCTCGAGATCGGTGCGGACCACGTCGAAGCGGCGATTGCGCGAGGTGCGCGCGTTGAACGGACTGTCGGGCGCGCCGCTGGCGGCCGTGCGCACCAGCGAGACCACCCGTTCCACGGCCCGGCCGGTGACCCCGACGATCGAATTCGCCCCGGCCTCGCGCATCGCCTCGAGGGCCTCGCGCGGCTGACCCGCCAATTCCACCGCGGCCATGGCCAGTAGCTCCACCTCGGTCGGTTCCCGGCGCGCGGACCAGGCGTCGGCGGCCAGCTCGCGCGGCGACGGGCTGGTGTCGAGGATGACATGGCCGATCTCGAGGGCGGTGCTGCCGTCGACCAGGGCGCTGTGGGTCTTGGTGAAGATCGCCCGGCGGCCGTCGGACAGCCCCTCGATCAGATACATCTCCCACAGGGGCCGGGTGTGGTCGAGCGGGCGCGAGGCGAGCCGGGCGACCAGATCGTAGAGCTGTTCGTCGGAACCCGGACCGGGCAGCGCCGAGCGCCGCACGTGATAGGTGATGTCGAAGCGACTGTCCTCCACCCACACCGGCCGCCCCACGGCGAACGGGATCTCGCGCACCTTGCGTCGATAGCGCGGCACCAGCGGCAGCCGCCCCTCGACGAGTTGGACCAGGCGGTCGTAACCCAATCCGCCCTCGTCGGCCGCGCGCACGATCGCGAGTGAACCGATATGCATCGGATTACTGCTCGATTCGAGCCGGTAGAACGACGCATCCTGCGGCGTCAGTCTCGTGATCACGCTTGTCGGTGCTCCCTTCCGGTACCCGCTCCATTGTGAGGTCCCACAAACCGTCGCGCGGCGGCCGTGTGGCAGATCTCGCGGATTCCGTGCGATGCTGGTGCGATTCGTGTCCAGGGGGGCCGACGAAACAGGGGGAAATCGGATGTTGTCGCGCGTGCCGAATGCCGAACCGCCGCTGAGCTCCGCCGGTCGGTCGGGCCGGGCGTCGCTGCCCTGCCGACCGCGACGTGCGGGTGCGGCCTACCGCCTGCGCGGCTCCCAGCGCCGCTCACCGCACGACGGGCGTTCCCCATCCTACGCCGGGCGGGGTGAAATCGGTTCGGGGGCAACGCTATTCGCCGAGCGTTCGCTACGTCTGGTGCTCGAGGCGCTGGACGGTCGGCGCCCGACCGCGCAGCTGGTGCGACTGGCCGACCCCGCCGTGACGGCCACCATCGAAACCCTCGCCCGCACCGGCGTCGCCGATCGCCGCTTGGGCGCGGCGGTACTGGTGACGGTGCGGGCGGAACCGATCGCACCGGGTGTGGCCGAGGTGGTCGCGGGGTACGAACGCGGCGCTCGCCGGTTCGCGATCGCCGCCCGGGTGGCCCGCCGACGTGGCGAATGGCGCCTCGTGGCCCTTAGATTGCGATGATCGCGGCGAATAACGCACCCATGGCTGCCGTGCGGTGCGCGCCCGCCGCCTAGGATGGATCCCGCATTACCATGGGCGATGCTGCCACAGTCAGCCCTGCTCGGGGTTCCAGCCCCGAGGGGGCGCCGAGACGAACAACACCGACCACAGAGGACTGACGAGACCCGTGCCTGCGCTGACACTGACGAGGTTGCTACGTTTTGGTGAGGGTCGCGTCGTCAAGCGGCTCGCGCGGCTGGCCGACGAGGTCATCGATCTCGAGCGGGAGTTCGCGGATCTCACCGATATCGAACTGCGGGACAAGACCGACGAGTTCCGGCAGCGCTACGCCGAGGGCGAATCGCTGGACGAACTGCTGCTCGAGGCGTTCGCGGTCGCTCGCGAGGCGGCGTGGCGAGTCCTCGGCCAGAAGCATTACAAGGTCCAGATCATGGGTGGCGCCGCGTTGCACATCGGCAACGTGGCGGAGATGAAGACCGGTGAGGGCAAGACCCTCACCTGTGTGCTTCCGGCCTACCTCAACGCGCTGTCCGGCGAGGGCGTGCACGTGGTCACCGTCAACGACTATCTGGCCAAGCGCGACGCGGAGTGGATGGGCCGCGTGCACCGCTTCCTGGGCCTCGAGGTCGGGGTGATCCTGGGCGGCATGAGCCCGGCCGAGCGCCGCGCCGCCTACGGCGCCGACATCACCTACGGCACCAACAACGAATTCGGCTTCGACTACCTGCGCGACAATATGACCCACTCGCTGGACGATCTGGTCCAGCGCGGGCACAACTTCGCCGTGGTCGACGAGGTCGACTCGATCCTCATCGACGAGGCCCGCACCCCGCTGATCATCTCGGGTCCGGCCGACGCGTCGTCGAAGTGGTACGCCGAATTCGCCCGCATCGCACCGCTGTTGAAGAAGGACCTGCACTACGAGGTCGACATCAAGAAGCGCACGATCGGCGTGCACGAGGCCGGCGTGGAATTCGTCGAGGATCAGCTCGGTATCGACAATCTCTACGAGGCCGCCAACTCGCCGCTGGTCAGCTATCTGAACAACGCCGTCAAGGCCAAGGAACTCTACGTCCGCGACAAGGACTACATCGTCCGCAACGGCGAGGTCATCATCGTCGACGAGTTCACCGGCCGAATCCTGGTGGGCCGCCGCTACAACGAGGGCATGCACCAGGCCATCGAGGCCAAGGAAGGCGTGGAGATCCAGCCGGAGAACCAGACGCTGGCCACCATCACGCTGCAGAACTACTTCCGCCTCTACGACAAGCTCTCCGGCATGACCGGTACCGCCGAGACCGAAGCGGCCGAGCTGCACTCGATCTACGGCCTCGGCGTGGTGCCGATTCCGACCAACCGCGCGATGGTCCGCAAGGATCAGGCCGATCTGATCTACAAGACCGAAGAGGCCAAGTTCAACGCGGTCGCCGACGACATCACCGAACGGCACGAGAAGGATCAGCCGGTGCTGGTCGGCACCACCTCGGTGGAGCGCTCGGAGTACCTGTCGAAACTGCTGACCAAGCGCGGCATTCCGCACAACGTGCTCAATGCGAAGTTCCACGAGCAGGAAGCGCAGATCATCGCCGAGGCCGGTCGGCCGGGCGCGGTGACCGTCGCGACCAATATGGCCGGTCGTGGTACCGATATCGTGCTCGGCGGTAATCCGGACATCATCGCCGACCTGCTGCTGCGTCGCCAGGGCCTGGATCCGGTCGACACCCCCGACGACTACCAGGCGCACTGGATGCCCACCCTGGAGCGGGTCAAGCAGCAGGTGGAAGAGGATGCCGAGCGGGTGCGCGAGGCCGGTGGCCTCTATGTGCTCGGCACCGAGCGGCACGAGTCGCGGCGTATCGACAATCAGCTACGCGGTCGCTCCGGCCGTCAGGGCGATCCGGGTGAGTCGCGGTTCTACCTGTCGCTGGGCGATGAGCTCATGCGGCGGTTCAACGGCGCGGCGCTGGAGTCGATCATGACCCGGCTCAACCTGCCCGACGATGTGCCGATCGAGGCGAAGATGGTCTCGCGCGCCATCAAGAGCGCTCAGACCCAGGTCGAACAGCAGAACTTCGAGATCCGCAAGAACGTTCTGAAGTACGACGAGGTGATGAACCAGCAGCGCACGGTGATCTACGCCGAGCGCCAGCGCATCCTGGCCGGTGAGGATATGGAGGGCCAGGTCCAGAACATGATCACCGATGTGATCACGGCCTACGTCAACGGCGCGACCGCCGAGGGCTATGTCGAGGACTGGGATCTGGACAAGCTGTGGGGCGCGCTGAAGACCCTGTACCCCAGCAGCATTGATCACAAGGATCTGACCGGCGAGAACGCTACCGGCGAGATCGGCGATCTGAGCCGCGAGGAATTGCTCGAGGCGCTGCTCGAGGATGCCCACGACGCCTACGCCCGCCGCGAGAAGGAGATCGACGATCTCGCGGGCGAGGGCAGTATGCGCAATCTGGAGCGTCAGGTGCTGCTCAGCGTGCTGGATCGCAAGTGGCGCGAACACCTCTACGAGATGGACTACCTCAAGGAGGGCATCGGCCTGCGTGCCATGGCGCAGCGCGACCCGCTGGTCGAGTACCAGCGCGAGGGCTTCGACATGTTCGCCGCCATGCTGGAAGGTCTGAAGGAGGAGTCGGTCGGCTTCCTGTTCAACCTGCAGGTCGAGGTGCAACAGCCGCAGCCGCAGGGTGTTTCGGTGGATCCGGGCCTGCGTTCGCCGGTCGGCGCGATGGCCGGTGGCCCCGCCGCACCCGTAGACGAGCAGCCCGTCGCCCCGGCGGCCCTGCGCGCCAAGGGAATCGGCGATCGCCCGAACGTCGGCGGCCTGACCTATTCCGGTCCGGACGAGGGCGGCCATGTCGCGCGCCACAGCGGTTCGGAGGAGTACGGCGACGACCGCCCCGGCGACGGGATGACCCGCCGCGAACGCCGGGAGGCCCAGCGCTCGGAGGGCCGGCACGCCAAGCCGCCGAAGACCAAGCGCCGTCACTGATTTCGAATGAAAACGCCCTCCCGCCGCACGGCGGGAGGGCGTTTTCATTGCCACGCGTTGCGTCGCCCGATGAGCTTGGTATGCACCCGCTGCCGGAGAGGTCGATGAGGGGCAAGGACATCGGTCCGGCAGCGGGGCTATCGGTAGTTTGCGGTGTCGTCGCCCGTCGGGGGAACTGTTGCGGTGTTGCCGGTTGTTGCCGGATTTTTGCGATGTGGCAATACCGTTCGGTCGGCCCGGGTACCGTTCGGGAATGGAGCGGGCGGCCGTCGAAGCGTGGATGCACGGATACGAGTTGGCTTGGCGGTCACCGGGAACCGCGCGACTGCGCGATCTGTTCGCCGAGGAGATCGGATATCTGCCCTCGCCCTGGGCCCAGCCGGTGCGTGGACTCGCGGCGCTGGCCCGCTTCTGGGAGGACGGCCGATCCGGGCCCAACGAGCCGTTCACGATGACCTTCGACATCGTTGCGGTGGAGGGGGATACGGCCGTCGTACGGGTTGCGGTGGAGTATCCGGCCGATCACCCGAGCCGTTGGCGCGATCTGTGGATCATTCGCTTCGATTCCCGCGGGCACTGCACCTGGTTCGAGGAGTGGCCGTTCGCGCCGAAGCAGGCCGACGGCCACTGAAAATCATTCGGCCAGTTCGTATTTGGTAACGACCTCCGCATCCCATTCGATGCCCAGACCGGGCTTGGCGGGGACGACGACCCGATTGTCGCCGTAGTGCAGGCGGCTGTCGGCGGTCAGCAGCTTCTCGAAGTTGTAGATGCCCTTCTCCGCCGCGAAGTATTCGACCACCAGGGCATTGGAGATCGCGCCACACAGGTGGACGTGCAGATTGTGATGCCAGTGCGGCGCCATGCGCAGGCCGAAGGCGTCCGCGAGGTGAGCGATGCGCAGCCATTCGGTCACTCCGCCGCACACCCCGGCATCGGCCTGCAGCACCGCGGCCGACCCGGCCTCGACGAGTCGCCGGAACTCCCAGCGGGTCTGATGGATCTCGCCGGTCGCCACCGGGGTGCGGATGGCACGCGCCAGCTCCGCGTGACCCGAGATCGCCTCGGGGGACAGCGGTTCCTCGAACCACCACAGCGGGACGTCACCGGCGGCGCGTTCGAAGGTCTCGATGGCCACGCGTGCCTCGGCGACCGAACGGTAGGCGTTGTTGGCGTCCAATGCGAGCCGCCCGTCGCCGATCGCCGCGACCGCGGCGGCCACCCGCTCGGCATCCTGTGCGATCGGCAGCCCGCCCACCTTGATCTTGTGATCGATGAAGCCCTGGGATCTGTTGAATTCGATTTCGCGCATTACCGCATCGGTCCACTCACCCTCGTCGGGCCGGTAGTAGCCGCCGGAGGCGTAGGCGGGCAGGGTGGTGGTCGCGCCGCCGAGCAGCGAAACCAGAGGTACACCGGCCTTTTTCGCGCGCAGATCCCATAGCGCGATATCGATGGCCGACAGCGCCCGCACCACCGCGCCGCGGCGACCCTCGAGCAGCGTCTCCTGGTAGGCCCGATCCCACAGTCCGACGACATCGTCGTGATCGGCCCCCAGATACACCGGCGCCAGCAGATCCTCGACCGCGCATCTGGCCAGCCGTCCGCCGCCGGTGCCGGCGTAGGTGTAGCCGGTGCCGACGACACCGCTGTCATCGGTGATGTCGACCAGGACGTAGTGGCGGAAGTTCAAGTCCCGATTGGACATTCGGGTCGGCCGGTCGACCGGGACGCCGACCGCGCGGGCCTGGATTCGGGTGATCGTCATGTCATGCTCCTGAGCTCGCGGCGGTGCGCACCGCCTGGACATTGGCGAATTCGGCGACGCCGTACGCGCCGAGTTCGCGGCCGTAACCGCTGGCCTTGACGCCGCCGACGGGCAGTCGCGGATCGGATTCGGAAATGCGGTTGACGAAGACCGATCCGGCCGAGACGCGATCGGCGACATGGCCGATCAGATCGGGGTCGTCGCCCCAGATCGAGCAGCTCAATCCGTACGTGGAGGCGTTGGCGGCCGCGATGGCGGCGTCGGGCGAGTCGACCGCCAGCACCGCGCCGAGCGGTCCGAAGGTCTCCTCGATGAACGCGGTGACGGAGGTGGCGGGTACCCGCACCAGCGTGGGCGGGAACCAGGCCCCTGGACGGTCGTCGATATGTCCGCCGGTCAGCACCCGCCCGCCCTCGCCCACGGTCGCGTCGAGTTGCGCGCGCAATTCGTCGCGCAGATCCACCCGGGCCATCGGGCCGAGGTCGGTGTCCGGATCGGCCGGATCGCCGTAGGTCAGCGCGCCGAGCTCGGCCAGTGCGGCGTCGACGAAATCGTCGAAGACGTCGCGCTGCACGATGATTCGCTTCGCCGCGATACAGCTCTGGCCGGTGTTGAGGAATCGTGAGCGCACGGCCGCGGCGGCCGCGGCGGCGATATCGGCGTCGGCCAGGACGAGGAACGGATCCGAACCGCCCAGTTCCAGCACGGACTTCTTGACCGCGCGCCCGGCCCGTTCGGCGACGAGCGCGCCCACCCGATTGCTACCGGTGAAGGCGACCGCGGCCACGGCAGGATCGTCGATCAGCGGACCGATCCGATCGGGCGGCAGCGCGATATCGGTGAGCACGCCCGGACCGAAGGACTCTTCGAACAGCCGCCGGACCGCGTGCGCGCTGCCGGTCACATTGTCGGCGTGTTTGAGCAGTACGGTATTGCCGACCGCGAGGGCGGGCACCATCGAACGGATCACCTGCCAGAACGGATAGTTCCACGGCATGATCGCCAGAATCACGCCCAGCGGGCGCAGGCGGATCAGGCCGGTTTCCGGGGACAGGTCGATGTGTTGCGGCGTGAGCAGTTCCGCCAGATTGTCGGCGTAGTGATCGCAGGTGACGGCGCATTTGTCGATCTCGGCGCGGGCCTGGGCGATGGGTTTACCCATCTCCGCGGTGATCAGGTGCGCCAGATCGTCTCTTTTCCCGCGCAATTGAGCGCCCAGTGTGCGAAAGCATTTGGCGCGCAGGTCGATCGGCTCCAGTCGGCCGTGCGCGATCGCCTCGGCGCGCCGAAGATATTCGCGCAGTGCGATTTCGGAGGTGTAGGGGTAGTTGGCCAGCGGTGTGCCGGTGGCGGGGTCGATGGTGGTGATCATGCGAGCTCCCCGACGCGGGCGGCCAACCAGTCCTGGAAGCGGCGACCGAGGATCACCGGATCTTCCAGCAGCTTCGGCACATTCGGCGCGTTACCCGCCTCGAGGCGCACATGCAGCAGCACCGGACCGTTCGTGGCGAGCGCCTCGGGTAGTTCGGCGGCGAGTTCGGCCGGATCGGCCGCGCGCCGTACGGTCCAGCCCGCGGCCTCGGCCAGTGCGCCCAGATCGATGGCGTCGGCATAGGTCGGCAGATCGGCCGTCGCGCCGTAGACGGCGTTGTCCAGCAGCACCATCACCAACTTGTCCGGACGCAGGAAGCCGCCCGTGGCAAGGACATTCGGATTCATCAGCAGCGAGCCGTCACCCTCGATGGTGACCACGCGAGGGATAGGGGTATCGGCCAGCGCGAGGGCCAGGCCGGTCGCGACCGAACCCGCCAGGCCCATCGAATCGAGCAGATACAGCTGATTCGGCCGATCCGCGACCGCCGCGAGTTCCCGGCTGGAGGCCGCGCAGGTGACCACCACGGGCAACCGCGCGGTGTGCTCGGCGATGACGCGCAGCGCATCGATGCGTCGCATGCTCAGGCCCCCTTTCCGTCGGTGTTCCAGAAGTGCGCGAGGACCACGACCGGTCGAAATGTCATGCGCGCGTGGGCTCCGGCCTCGGTGACGACCGCCTCCCAATCGGCGGCCGGGCTACGGCGGTCCAGTTCGAACACCGGAATTCCGAGCCGGTCCAGCAGTGCGGGCGCGTGCTGGCTGAAGGTGTGGATCATCGAGTTGTACTCGCCGAGTCCGCCGCGGGTATTGGCCACGATCAGCAGCGGCAGGTGGTAAGCCAGATTGAAGGTCGTCAATGCGGTGAGCGCATTGCCGAATCCGTTGTCCTGCATGACGATCGCGCCGAATCGCCCCGCCAGCGGCAGCGCGCCGAGCAGGCCGGCGGCCTCCTCCTCGCGGGACAGCGGGAAAACCGTCGACGACCGCCCGGCCGCGCCCCCGGTCGCCTCGACCAGTGCCGAGACGACCGGGGCAACGCTGACCGAGGGCACATAGCCGATCAGATCCGCACCGGTGGCACGGATGCCGCGGGCCAGTGCGGTCGCATAGGAAGTGGGTGGCATGTCGGAAACATACTACTGCCGCTAAGTAGCATGCAACTGGTTTGTAGAATTCGGCGCCGTTAGCGATCGGCGTGAACTAGAAGTCGATCTGCTCGCCCTCGGGCATCGAAACCGCCACCCAGCGCCGCCATTCGGCGACGAGTCCGCGATTGTCCGCACTGGAATGCGCCACCAGCAGATCGCCGGAGCGCACGAGATGTTTGCGCATGGCCCGCTCGGCCCCGACGCCATCGCGTTTACGCAGCGCGTCGACGATATCCCAGTGGTCGCGCAGCGCGGTCTCGACCGGCTGATACCTGGGCACGCTGTGGCGGCCGTCGAGCGTCAGGGTCTGACGCAGTTCGCGAACCACCTTGGCCAGCCGCCGATTTCCGCTGGCCGCGAGGATCAGATCGTGCAGTCGCTCATCGGCGGCGAAGTATTCGGGGCCGCCGTCGGCCAGCCGTTCCATGATCCGGTACTCGGCCAACATGGCCTCGTCGTCGCGGCTGGTCAGCACGGCCGCGGCGCTGCGGCAGGCGGGCGGCTCGAGCAGTACGCGCAGGCTGCACAGATCGACGATGCCGCGGCCGTCCTGGCCGACGATGCGCGCGCCGCGATTGCGTTCGATGCGGACCAGCCCCAGATCGGCCAGTTTCAGCAGCGCCTCGCGGACGGGAGTGCGCGAGGCGCCGAACATTTCGCCGAGTTCGCGGGAGGAGTACAGCACACCGCGTTCGAGCCGTCCCTGCCGGATCGCGTCGCGGATCTCCTCGGCGATCTGCTCGGACTTGCTGTCGGCTGACACATCCTGTGACACGAGACCTCTTCGTGGAACCCGGCGAGCACGGCGACTCGCCCGCGGCCGGATGCCACGGGCGATTGTCCAGCGTAGCCGCCTGCCGAGCGAACTCCTACGCGCCCACGCCGGGGAGCGGTTCGGGCCGAGCGACCCGCACGCGAGCCCGCAGCGCCAGCGTGGCGAGGACGGCGAAGGCGGCGATCTCGGCGAAGATCATCACCCCCATGGACAGGCCGGTATTGCCGCCGCTGGCATCGCGGATCCAGCCGAAGGCGTACGGACTGACGAAGCCCGCGGCATTGCCGAGCGAATTGATCAGCGCGATCCCGCTGGCGGCCCCGGCCCCGGCGAGATATGCCGTCGGCACGCTCCAGAACAGCGGTTTGGCGGTCTGCGCGGCCATCGTCGCGATGGTGATCGCCGCGAATGCGATTGCGGGCGTGCCGAGTTCGGCCGCGGTCGCCACGAAGGCCACCACCGAGACGCCCAGGGCGATGAGCACCGGACGCGAGGAGCGATCGTCGCGGATCAGCCGCCCGCATACGTACATGCAGATCGCGGCCAGCAGGAACGGCACCGCCGACAGCCAACCGATCTGCAGGCTGCTCAGGCCCTTTCCGGCATCCTTGATCACCGAGGGCATCCAGTAGGTCAGCGGATACGCACCGCACAGCAGCAGGAAATAGGCCGCGCACAGCGCGATCACCCGCCGATTGCGTAGTGCGGCCAGATGCCCCACCGGCGCGGCGGTCGCGCGCTCGGCGTCCTCGGCGGCCAAAGTGGCGCTCAGCCAGGACTTCTCGGCATCGGTGAGCCAGCGGGCGCGATCCGGGGTCTCGGTGAGGAACAGGAAGAACGCGATACCCAGCGCGATCGCGGGCACGCCGCCGACCACGAACACCCAGCGCCAGCCCGCCAAACCCAGTGCGCCGTCGAAGGTGTCGAGGATCCAGCCGTTGAGCGGGCCGCCGATCACGCTGGCCACCGGGATCGCCACCATCACCGTCGAGATCACCCGCGGTCGATCGGCATTGGGATACCAACGCGTGAGGTAGACGATGATGCCCGGAAAGAATCCGGCCTCGGCCACGCCGAGCAGGAAGCGCAGGACGCAGACGGTGGTGAAGTTCGGCGCGAACGCCGTGGCCGCCGCGATCAGCCCCCAGGTCACCAGGATTCGGCTCAGCCATACCCGGGCGCCGACCTTGGTCATCACGATATTGCTCGGCACCTCGGCCAGGATGTAGCCGACGAAAAAGATGCCCGCCGCGAAGCCGTAGGCGGTCGCGCTCATGCCGAATGCCTGGTCCATGCCGAATTTGGCGAAGCCGATATTGATCCGATCGACGTAACTCACCACGTAACCGACGACCAGTAGCGGCACGATTCGTAAGGTCACCTTCCGCAGCGCATTCGTCCGGATCTGCTCGGACGCGGGGACCGCACTGGCCATCTTTCCTCCACGAGCTGTGTCATGCCACAATACTGAGTGACATGCCTTACAAGATGAGTAGCATGCTACTCATGCTGTGACGCGGCCCACAAGGACTTCGGGGAAGGTGTTTCGACTAGCCGCCGGATCCGAGGACCCAGGGGTCATTGGACTTCAGGGCGACCAGCAGGCGGCGGATCGCGGCCACCCGGCGCTCCTTACCGGGCAGCTGGTCCAGCGCGCATTCCGGATCGGCGGGCGGGCCCAGATGGGTGCAGCCGCGCGGGCAGTCCTCGATGGCCTCGGCGAGATCGGCGAAGGCCTGGATGACATCGTCGGGGGTGATGTGGGCCAGACCGAACGAGCGGATGCCCGGGGTGTCGATGACCCAGCCGCCGCCGGGTAGCGCCAGTGCGATCGACTGGGTGGAGGTGTGGCGGCCCTTGCCGACGCCGGAGACCTCGCCCACGGCCCGATCCGCCTCGGGGACAAGGCGATTCACCAGCGTGGACTTGCCGACGCCGGAGTGGCCGAGCAGACAGCTGAGCTTGTCGCGCAGCAGGTCGAGGATGGGATCGAGCGCATCCTCGCGGCCGCCGTGCACGATGGTGAGGTCCAGATCCTGGAATTCCGTGGCGAATCCGGATTCCGGATCCAGATCGTGTTTGGTCAGGCACAGAATCGGTTGCAGTCCACCGGCATACGCGGCGGCCATGGCGCGTTCGACGAAGCCGGTGCGCGGCGGGGGGTCGGCCAGCGCCACCACGATGAACAGCTGTTCGGCATTGGCGACCACCACGCGTTCGAACGGATCGGTGTCATCGGCGGTGCGCCGCAATACCGTTCGCCGCTCCTCGACCCGCACGATCCGGGCGAGGCTATCGGGCGCGCCGGACAGATCGCCGACCACACCCACCTGGTCGCCGACCACGATCGGGGTGCGGCCCAGTTCGCGGGCCCGCATGGCCACGATCGGGCGTTCGGGATCGCCCTCTAGCACACAGCTCCAGCGGCCGCGGTCGACGGCGGTGACCATGGCGCCCACCGCATCCCGATGTTCGGGCCGGGTCTTGGTGCGGGGCCGCGAGCCCCTGCCCGGGCGCACCCGGACATCGGACTCGTCGTAGTCGCGCCGCCTCAGCGCGCCGCTCCTTCACCGAAAAGCATTGCCTCCCAAAGGGAAACGAAATTCGGCAGGGTTTTGGCGGTGGTGCCGATGTCCTCGATCTCCACGCCCGGCACTCGCAGGCCCAGGATCGCGCCCGCGGTGGCCATGCGGTGGTCGGCGTAGGAGTGCCACCGGCCGCCGTGCAGTTCGGTCGGCACGATGTGCAGGCCGTCCTCTGTCTCGGTGACCTTGCCGCCCAACCGATTGATCTCGGTGGACAGCGCCGCCAGGCGGTCGGTCTCGTGGCCGCGCAGATGCGCGATGCCGCGCAGGCGCGACGGGGAATCGGCCAGGGCGGCCAGGGCCGCGACGGTCGGGGTCAGTTCGCCGACATCGTGCAGGTCGATATCGATACCGGCCAGGCGTTCCGGCCCGCGCACGGTCAGCCTGCCGTCGAAGCGCCGGGCCTCGGCGCCCATGCGTACCAGGATCTCCCGGATGACATCGCCCGGCTGGGTGGTCAGCTGCGGCCAGTGCGGTATGACCATCTGGCCACCGGTTACCGCGGCCGCGGCCAGGAACGGCGTGGCATTGGACAGATCGGGTTCGATCTCCCAGTCGACGGCGTGAATCGGGCCGGGCTCGACCGTCCAGACCTGTTCGGCCCGTACGTCCTCGGGCGCGTCGACCCGCACATCGGCCTGGCGCAGCATCTGCACGGTCATCTCGATATGCGGCATCGATGGCAGCTGCCCCCCTTGATGCCGCACGGTCACACCCTGTACGAAGCGGGCCGCCGACAGCAGCAGCCCCGAGACGAACTGCGAGGAGCCGGAGGCATCGATGGTGACCGGCCCGCCGCGCAGCGAACCATTGCCGTGCACGACGAACGGCAGCGAGTTCCCGTCGATCTCGACTCCGAGGCTGCGCAGCGCGTCGAGAATGGTGTTCAGCGGCCGTGACCGCGCCTGCTCATCCCCGAAGAACGCCACATCTCCGTGTGCGAGCGCCGCGGCGGGCGGCAGAAACCGCATGATCGTCCCGGCCAGACCGCAGTCGACGGTCGCGCTGCCGAGGGTCGCGGCGGGAGTGACGGTGAGAGTGTCCGCGTCACCGGTGATTTCGGCACCCATGCTCCGCAGCGCCGCGATCATCAGGTTGGTATCCCGACTGCGCAACGCCCCGGTGAGCGTCGACGGCCGATCCGCGAGCGCCGCCAGGATCAGCGCCCGATTGGTAATGGATTTCGACCCGGGCAGCGTCACGGTCGCATGCACGGGCTGTTCGGTATGGGGCGCGGGCCAGAAACTCACCGGTCCATCTTCGCTCATGACAGCTTCCGGCATCCGGGTGGTCATGAAGTTGTAGCCTGCCCGGCTCAGAATTCGAGGTCGGACCAGGGGATGGTGATGGGGAAGGGGTGGTCGAACTGGACGCCGTCGGCATCGGCTTGGGTCCACTCGCCGACCAGAAGGTAGTTGGCCGGATATAGCGGGTGCACACCCTCGGGAAGATCGCCGGGCTGGGTTTCGAGGCCATAGGCTTTGACGACCTCGATGGCGCTGCTCTCGCGGGCGAGCGCAACTTCCCAGTACCACGGGATCCCGGCACTGGCGTAGCGGGCTTTCTTGGCTTCGACGATGGTTTGGGTGTTGGACGGTGACAGCACCTCGCCGACCAAGGCGACATCCACCGATCGGATGTCCTGATAGGGACCGGACAGACAGCGGTACACCAGGAAATCTGGCGTGACGAAGTCGGATTTGCCGCTCGCACCGAAGAAGACGTTGCTTTCCAGGTCGACACGCCAACAATGCTCGGTTTGGGTCGACATATCCTTACGTGCGCAGGACTCGAACCCGTTCGTCAGCCGGCGCATGAATGTCTGGTGCTCGGCAGGGCCTCGACGTAGCCACACCACCCGCCCCTCCCACAGCTCGATCTGCTCCGCGATCTCTTCGGGAAGTCGCTCCAGTTCCTCCCAGGTCATGTACTCGGGGAGGTCGGGCTGCTCGACGTGTGGGGCGGCCATGGCTCAATGCTAGCCGAAACCCGGTGCGACCAGCCGGTTTACCGGTGGCCGGACCGGACACGAACTTACTTGTGCCGACCGTGGATCAGCGGGACCACCTTGCGGAGGAGGTTCATGGTGCGGTCGGTGCGGGTGTAGCTGAGCAGGGCCATGCCGGGGACGGCGAAGCGCTGGACGGCGATCGAGTGGGGGCTCGTGAATTCCAGGAGGCCGGGGGCGCCGTGGATGCGGCCGATGCCGGAGTCGCCTACGCCGCCGAAGGGCAGGGCCGAGATGGCGGCGAAGCCGAGGACCGAGTTGACCGAGGTGGCGCCCGCGCGCAGGCGGCGGGCGATCTCCAGGCCGCGTTTGCGGGAGAAGACCGTGGAGCCGAGGCCGTATTTATTGCTGTTGGCCAGTTCGACCGCCTCGTCGATACCGGTGACCGTGCGGATGGTGACCGTAGGGCCGAAGGTCTCCTCGCAGACCGCCTCCGAGCTCTCGTCGGCGTCGACCAGGACGACCGGCTCGATGTAGTTGCCCTTGATCGACTCCGGCCCGCCGAGCACCGCGGTGCCGCCCTTCTTCAGGGCGTCCTCGATGTGGCGGCGCACGATATCGATCTGGCTCGGCATGGTCATCGGGCCGTAGGAGGCCTTGCTGTCCGAGCCGGGGTGGATATCGGTGAGGATGCGCTTGACCTCGGCGATGAATTCGCCGCTAATCGACTTGTCGACATAGACCCGCTCGACGCCCGCGCAGGTCTGGCCGCTGTTCATGGTCGCGCCGTAGGCGACCGCGTCGGCGGCGGCCTTGATATCGGCGTCGGCGGCCACGATCACCGCGTCCTTGCCGCCGCATTCGAGCAGGACGGGAGTCAGCGTTTCGGCCGCGGCGGCCATGATCTTCTTGCCGGTGGCGGTGGAGCCGGTGAAGGCGATCTTGTTCACGCCCGCGTTCACCAGGGCCGCGCCGGTCGCGCCGTAGCCGTTGATCGTGGCGAAAACGCCCTCGGGCAGTTCGGGATTCGCCTCGGCGAACAGGGCGGCCAGGAAATTGCCGATCCCCGTGGAGTATTCGCTCGGCTTGAACACCACGGCATTGCCCGCGGCCAGCGCGTAGGCGATCGAACCGTTGGGGGTGTAGACCGGGTAGTTCCACGGGCCGATCACGCCGACCACGCCCAGCGGACGCTGCTCGATATAGGCGGCGAAATTGGACATCAGCGCGCCGGGGGAGACCTTCTTGGGCTTCAGCACCTTCTCGGCATTGTTCGCGGCCCACTTGATGTGTTCGAGGGCCAGCATCAATTCCAGGAAGGCGTCGTCGCGCGGCTTGCCGTTCTCGGCATGGATGAGATCGCAGAATTCCTCGGAGCGGGCGACGATGCGACTGCCCCAGCGCAGCAGATGGCGCTTGCGATCGGCATAGCTCAGCCGACCCCAGACCGCGGCGGCACTGCGAGCGGTGGCGACGGCGGCCGCGACCGCCTGCTCATCGGCGATCGGATGGCTGGCGATGGTTTCACCCGTGGCCGGGTTGACCGAGGTCAGCGTGGTCTCGCGGGTGACGGCGGTGGACTCGGTGGTGGACATTTCTCGGCGACCCCTAGTGAGACGGTTACGGCACGAAGTTCTCACACCATAGATGTGATGTCAATTGCCTTCAGTTGCATTTCCGGCCATCTTTCCGTCGTTTCGGTCAACCACTTGTCGGTACCCGGTGGCAGCATGGGGTTCATGTGCGGCAGATACGCGACCACGGCGAATCCGGCCAGGCTGGCCGCCGAGCTCGATGCCATCGACGAGACCGACTCCGGGGATCGCCCCGACGCCGGTCCCAATTACAACGTGGCGCCGACCAATCAGGTGCTCACGGTCGTCGAGCGCCACGATCGCGACCATCCGGACGACGATCCGCGGCTGCGGGTGCGGCGCATGCGCTGGGGCCTGATCCCCGTGTGGACCAAGGCCGCCGAACCGGGAGTCCCGGTCAAGGGCAAACCGCTGTTCAACGCCCGCGCCGACAAGGCCGCCACCACCGCCTCGTTCCGCGACGCGGTGAAGCGGCGGCGCTGTCTGGTACCGATGGACGGCTGGTACGAATGGCTGGTCGAGGGCCAGACCGATAAGGGCAAGGCGATCAAGCAGCCCTATTTCATGTCCCATGCCGACGGCTCGCGGCTCTATATGGCCGGACTGTGGTCGACCTGGCGCGACAAGGAGACGCCGCAGATGCGGCCGCTGCTGTCGTGCACGATCCTCACCACCGACGCGATCGGCGATCTGACCAAGATTCACGACCGCATGCCGCTGCCGATGCCGCGCGAACACTGGGACGCCTGGCTGGATCCGGACCACCCCGCCCCGCTGGAACTGCTGGAAACGCCTCCGGTGGAATGGATTTCCGATATCGTCGCCCGTCCGGTGTCGCCGCTGGTGAACAGCGTGCGCAACAACGGCCCGGAACTGCTGGCCGATACCTCGCACAGCGAACAGGCCGGTCAGATCAGTCTGATCTGACCGGTCCGGTCGTCACATATCGCAGCGGACCGCCGAGACCGCCACGCTGAGGCCGCATTTCACCACGCTCGCGCCGAGATCGACGAGTTTGGTGGTCAGGCTGCCGCCGAACTTCTCGGCCTTCTCCGCCTGTTTACCGGGTTCCTGTGCGGCCCTACCCGGTCCGGGACCACCCATGGGGTAATTCGAATCCACCGGTGTCACGGTCGCCGGGGCCGCGACCGCGATACCGGATCCCATGGCTAGCAGGGCACCGCCCGACACAGCGACGATCATGGTGCGGAAACGGTGTCGATCGGACATGTCGCATCACATCCTCGGGTCGAACGAATCTGGCCCGATAAGTAAGGCATACGCGCGCGGTCGTTTTGGGTGATTTGCGCGTTTATTGCCCGTGACCCCGGCGTGTCCGGATACGGGAAGACGGCCCCACTTCGCAGTGGAGCCGCCTTCCCCGGCGGATATCAGATCGGCTGGGCCGTGGCCACCTCGCGTTCGTTCGCCTCGGATCCGGCCTGGATGCCGCCCGCGGTGCGCAGCGGCACCTCCTTCCAGAACAGCACCAGGACCAGGGCCAGGGCCGCGATGCCGGTGACCGACAGGAATACCGTCGACATCGAATCGGCGAAGCCAACCTTGAACGGCCGGGCCAGCGTCGGATTCAGCTGCTGGATCACCGAACTGTCGTTGAGCACGCCGCCGGCGGCCGAGACGTCGTGGGCGGCAAGACCCTTCGACAGCGCGGCATCGGCCGGATTGGCGCTGTGCACACCCTCGGCGACGGCCTGCTGGAACGCCGGCTGCGAGGCCGAGGACTGCAGTTGGTTACCGATGTTCGGGGTCAGCTGGGCGAACAGGATGGACAGGAACACCGCCACGCCCAGGGTGCCGCCGATCTGCCGGAAGAAGGTCGCGGCTGCGGTGGACACGCCCATATCCTTGGGCGGCAACGCGTTCTGCAGTGCCAGGGTCAGCGGCTGCATCAGATTACCCAGGCCAAGACCGGTGATCGCCATGAAGATCATCACCAGCCACAGCTGGCTGTCGGCGGTCACGAAGTGCAGCAGGAACAGACCCAGCGTCAGCAGTGCCGCGCCGATCAGCGGGAAGGCCCGATAGCGCCCGGTCCGCGAGATGGTCTGACCGGCCACGATCGAGCCGAACATCATGCCCATCACCATCGGCAGCATCTGCAGACCCGCCACGGTCGGACTCGAACCGCGCACCACCTGCAGGTACTGCGGGATCAGGCTGATGCCACCGAACATGGCCGCACCGACCACGAACGAGATGAGCACGCCCAGGGCGAAGGTCGAATTCCTGAACATCCGCAGCGGGATCAGCGCCGCGTCACCCAGTTTGGCCTCGACCGCGACGAAGCTGAGCACGCCCAGCACGCCGATCACGTAGCAGAGCACCGAATTGATACTGCCCCAACCCCATTCGCGACCCTGCTCGGCCACGACCAGTAGCGGCACGATGCCGACGGCCAGCATGAGCACGCCCCACCAGTCGATACGAACGCCCGGATGCGGCCGCTTCGGCAGGCGCAGCACCTTGGTCACCACGGCCAGCGCGAGCACGCCGACCGGCACGTTCACCAGGAACACCCAGCGCCAACCGGTGATGCCCAGCAGATCTCCCTGACCGGCGAACAGGCCGCCGAGCACCGGGCCGACCACGCTCGAGGTGCCGAACACCGCGAGGAAATAGCCCTGGTAGCGGGCGCGTTCACGCGGGCTGACGATATCGCCCATGATGGTCAGCGCCAGTGACATCAGACCACCCGCGCCCAGGCCCTGCAGCGCGCGGAAGGCGGCCAATTCGTACATCGACTGCGCGAACGAACAGGCCAGCGAGCCGATCACGAAGATCGTGATGGCCGCGAGGTAGAACGGCTTACGGCCGTACATATCGGACAATTTGCCGTAGAGCGGGGTCGCGAGGGTCGCGGTGATCAGATAGGCGGTGGTCACCCAGGCCTGCAGGGAGTAGCCCTGCAGATCGTCGGCGATGGTGCGGATGGCGGTCGACACGATGGTCTGGTCGAGTGCGGCCAGCAGCATGCCGAGCATCAGGCCGCTCATGATCACCAGGATCTGGCGGTGGGTGAAACCGGATGCCTCCGATCTCGGTTCTTCGATGGTTGTCGTCACGAATCTTTCTCCGTCGCAGAGTTTTCGGAAGTCGGGGGAGTCAGGATGGCGGGCCGGGCGGCCTCGTAGTCGTCGACGAATCGGTGCAGCAGTCTCCCCAGCAGTGCGCGTTCGTCGTGGTCCCAGTTCGCCATGACCCGATCCAGGGTCTGATTGCGGCGCCGGCGGATCTCCGCGGCGACCTCCCGGCCGGCATCGGTGACGACCAGAACGCTGGCCCGCCCGTCGGCCGGATCGGCCCGACGTTCGATCAGTCCGCGTTTGACCAGGTGCGCGACCTGGCGGCTGATCGTGGAGGCGTCGGAGTAGAGGGCGTCGGCCAGGGCTCCCGAACGCATCGGGCCGTCGCAGAGCAACCGGAAGATGATTCCGTAGGCCGCGACCTCGATCTCACCGCCGGATATCGCGGCGATCTGCGCCTGGGTGCGTTCGCGAATCTTGCCGAGCCGGATCAGCTGCTGGGCGATCTGGTCGATCACCGCGTCGCTGTCCATGGGTCTGTCGCCTCCTTGTGCGGGTCAACTGCTTGTACGAAGCAATTGGTTGTATCTGACAAGTAGTTGTACGCAGCAAGTATGCCGAGATATTCCCCCGACAGGCAAGTAGTTTTTCTGTGACCTGAATCGTGCCTGGTCAGCCCTGGATCACCGGGGCGGTCACCGCCTTGGTGAGCCGGATCAGATCCGCGGGGGCAAGTTCGATCTCGAGGCCGCGGCGGCCCGCACTGCACAGCATGCGGTCCCAGTTCAGCGCCGAGGCATCGATCACGGTGGGCAGCAGGCGCTTCTGGCCCAGCGGCGAGATACCGCCCAGGACATAGCCGGTGATGCGTTCGGCCTTGGCTCGGTCGGCCATCGCGGCCTTGGGAACGCCGAGCGCGGCCGCGGCGGCCTTGAGCGACAAGGTGTTCGGCACCGGCAGCACGGCGACCGCGAGGCTACCGGTGGACAGCTCGATCACCAGCGTCTTGAAGATCTGCTCGGCCAGCACGCCCAGCTGTTCGGCCAGTGCCGCGACGGCCTCGGCGCCGAAGGAGTCGCTGCGCGGATCGTGGGGGTAGGCGTGCACGCGGTGGTCGGTCTTCGTTTGGGTCAGAACCCGGATCGCCTGGGTCGATGCACCTGCCATGCGGGTCAGATTAGGTGCCCCGGCCGGTCGGGCCCAAAGCATTTACGCCTTGCGTGGGAACACAGCGAAGCCCCGGCATGTTGCATGCCATACGCAGCACAGCCCACCCAGCGAGACCCCGAAGGAGTGTGCCGGTGACCGTTCTGGTCGATGAACGCCCGGTGGCCCCCGTCACCGGATTCCTGCTGCCCACCCCGCTCGCGGTAGATTCGAAAGCTACGGCGATCGAAGGGATGGGCGTGACGAGCGACGACGATTTGGCGGCCGGCATCGACGAGCCCGATGACCCGGCCATCGATGACGATTTCGCGGATGACGAGCCGGGTGCGCGCAGCAATTCGAGTGAGACGGAACTGGCCGAGCGGTTCGAGCGCGACGCGCTCCCGCTGCTGGATCAGCTCTACGGCGCGGCCCTGCGGATGACCCGCAATCCGGCCGATGCCGAGGATCTGGTGCAGGAGACCTTCGCCAAGGCGTTCCAGGGCTTCCGATCCTTCCGCGAGGGCACCAATCTGCGTGCCTGGCTGTACCGGATCCTGACCAACACCTATATCAACTCCTATCGCAAGAAGCAGCGCCAGCCCGCGCAGTATCCGACCGACGAGATCACCGACTGGCAACTGGCCTCTACGGCCGAGCACACCTCGACGGGTCTGCGCTCGGCGGAGATGGAGGCGCTCGAGGCGCTACCCGACGACGACATCAAGGCCGCCCTGCAGTCCCTTCCGGAGGAGTTCCGGATGGCGGTGTACTACGCCGATGTGGAGGGCTTCCCCTACAAGGAGATCGCCGACATCATGGGGACCCCGATCGGTACGGTCATGTCCCGTCTGCACCGCGGCCGCAAGCAGCTCAAGACCCTGCTGGCCGACGTGGCGCACGAACGTGGATTCGATCGGAACCGAGCGGGCGAGGGCACGCGTCAGGAGGTAACCCAGTGAGCGGCGGTGACAAGGACATGGAACTGGACTGCACGGCGGTGCTCGCCGACGTCTGGCTCATGCTCGACGGCGAATGCGACGACGCGACCCGCGAGCGGTTGCGCCATCACATGGACCACTGCTCCCCGTGCATCGAGGCCTACGGCCTGGAGGAGAAGCTCAAGCGTCTGCTGCACACCAAATGCGGCGGCGACCGCGCGCCGGAGGGATTGCGGGAGCGGCTCACGCTGGAGATCCGTAAATCGGTGACGATCACCGAGACGACGATCGAAACCAAAGAGGTCTAGTCCGAGAAACAAGCAGAGCGGCACGCCATCGAATTGGCGTGCCGCTCAGTGCTTTTACGAGGCGCCGCGGATGGGCGCCGACCACTCAAGCGTTGGGACGCTTGCCGTGGTTGGCCCCGTTCTTACGGCGGCTGCGCTTCTTACGACCACGCTTACCCATAGGTATCTCCCTTTTCTAGCCCCGGATCCGGGGTGCGAACTCGCCGCGGCGGGCTTGTTCCCGGCATGACAGGTTACAGCCACCCGCTGCGCGCCCGGCAATCGGATGGCGGACCGGTGACCGATCGGCGTCGGGCCTAGCGCTGCGGCGGACCGTACTGCGCGGGCGGGTACTGCTGCTGACCGTAGGGCGGGGCCTGCGGCGGGTATTGCTGTGGCGGATAGGGCTGCTGGCCGTAGTAGGGCGCGGGCTGCGGCGGGTACTGCTGAGGTGCGTACTGCTGCTGCGGATACGGCTGTGGGGGATAGGGCTGCTGGGGATATCCGTGCGGATACTGCTGCGGCGGAGTCTGCGGCGCGGCGGCGTCGCCGTCCTCCTTACTCGTGGATCGCAGCGCCATCACCACCGCCACGATCACGATGAGCACGCAGATCGAACCCACGATCCACTTGGTGACGTCGCTGTCGCCACCGTGGATGCGCAGGCCGCGGGCCTGATGAGACTCCGCGGCCAGCAGCTGGACATGTGACATGAGGGTGTGTTGAGGCAAGGAACTTCCCGGAAAGACGTATCGGACCCGAATCGGGCTGGACAGTACGGTATTTCCGGCGTCGGCGAGAGCCGTCGATAACGGGGGCATTCGCGGGTTCTGGGGCGGTGTGCTTGGCTGTACCGTCTACGGATGCGGGGCAGCACACTGCCGATTCCACGAGAGGGTGTCATGGCTGAGGAAGTTCACGCCGAGATGGTGTCGACCGTCGCCGAGATCGTCGCGCGGGAAGGCGCGCCCATCAAGGAGGGTGACACCCTCGTGATGCTGGAGTCGATGAAGATGGAGATCCCGGTCGTCGCCGAGCTGAGCGGAACGGTCACCTCGATCAACGTCAAGCCCGGCGACGTGCTGAAGAAGGGCGATCTGATCGCCGTCATCTCCTGACATCCGCCCACCGGTGCACCCGAGGCGTAGGGGAGGATATTCACATCGGGTGAAGGAGCGTGGTTGATGTCGACTTTGAGCGATCTGCTGGCGGAGCACACCGATCTACCGGGCGCCGCCGTGGATCATCTGCAGCGGATGGTCGGTGATTGGCAGCTGCTGTCGGATCTGTCGTTCGCGGATCTGCTGCTGTGGGTGGGTGCGGGCCCGGTCTCGGAGGGGGCCGACGTCGTCTGCGTCGCCCAGTCCCGGCCGACCACCGCCGCGACCGTGCATCCGCGGGATCTGGTCGGCTCGCTGGCCTCCAAGGAGGATCACGCGCAGGTCTTCGAGGCGCTGCTGACCGGTGAGATCGTGCGGATCGACTCCGATGTCGAATCCACCGGCGTCTATCACCCCACACCCATGCACGCGATCCGGGAGGCGATTCCGGTGCGGGTGGGTTCGGATGTGATCGCCGTACTCGGACGCGATACCGAGGTGCAGCGGACCAAGGTGCGCGGCGGTCTGGAACAGGCGTACATGTCGTGCGCGGACGATCTGTGCCAGATGATCTCCGAGGGCACCTTCCCGACGCTCGAGGATCGCACCGGCTCGCATTCCAGCCCGCGCGCCGGGGACGGCTTCATCCGCCTCGACACCGAGGGCGCGGTCGTCTACGCCAGCCCCAATGCGCTGTCGGCCTATCACCGCATGGGCCTGCAGAGCGATCTGGCGGGCCAGGATCTGGGCCAGACCACCCGTTCGCTGATCACCGATCCGTTCGACGCCCAGGAGGTCGTCAGCGATATTCAGGCCGCGCTGGCCGGAAAGTCGGGGCGGCGCATGGAGGTCGAGGCCCGCGGGGCGACCGTGCTGCTGCGGACCATCGTGCTGCGCCCGCACGGCGAACTGGCCGGGGCCGCGGTGCTGGTCCGCGACGTCACCGAGGTGAAGCGGCGCGACCGCGCGCTGCTGTCCAAGGACGCGACCATCCGCGAGATCCACCACCGGGTGAAGAACAACCTCCAGACCGTCGCCGCGCTGCTGCGCCTGCAGGCCCGCCGCACCGAGAACGAGGAGGCGCGCCTGGCCCTGACCGAATCGGTCCGCCGGGTCACCTCGATCGCGTCGGTACACGAAATGCTGTCGATGTCGGTGGACGAAGAGGTCGATCTCGACGAGGTCGTCGATCGGCTGCTGCCGATCATGGCCGATGTCGCGACCGTGCACACCGCGCGCATCAAGGTGCGCCGCGCGGGTTCACTGGGAGTGTTCTCCGCCGAGCGTGCGACGCCACTGGTGATGGTGCTCACCGAATTGGTGCAGAACGCCATCGAGCATGCCTTCGATGCCGGTGAAAACGGCACCGTGACAATTCGTTCCGAACGTTCGGCACGCTGGTTGGACGTGATCATCAGCGATGACGGGCGCGGTTTGCCCGATGGTTTCAGTTTGGAAGGTTCCGATCGTTTGGGACTGCAGATCGTAAGAACGCTCGTCACAGCCGAATTGGGCGGTTCGATCGGATTGCACCCCGGCGCGGATGTCGGAACCGATGCGGTCTTACGAGTTCCGTTGGGCCGTCGATCTTCTCGCTGAGTGCGAAAACAATGAAGCCCGGCACCTCGCGGGTGCCGGGCTGAAAATGCGTTATGGCCGGGCTGTGCGGTTATCGCGTGGCCGTAACGCGCAGCGTCGTACTAGACGACACTGCGGGTGCGGGTGCGCGCGTTGCGACGCTTCAGCGCCCGACGCTCGTCTTCGCTCATACCACCCCAAACGCCGGCGTCCTGTCCCGACTTCAGGGCCCAGGACAGGCACTCGGCGGTTACGGGGCAGCGGGCGCAGACCAGCTTGGCATCGGCAATCTGCGCGAGCGCAGGACCGCTGTTACCCACCGGGAAGAACAGCTCGGGGTCCTCGTCGCGACAGATGGCCTTGTGGCGCCAGTCCATTCCTCTGCTCCTTTGCATGGGCGCGCTGCGGCGCCTCGGGTTAGTTGTCCGTTCACTTGTGCGACTCGAATGTTTCCGCACGGTTGCTTGTGAATGCTTTCACGAACACCGTAGATGTCAATAGGTTTGTGGTGCACCGTGGGGAAGCTCACGCTGTAAGGCCCCTACATGGGGACCTGCGGAGTCCTTTGTACTCGCTCGCGCCGGTTTTCGCAGCACAACTGCGATGTTTCTCAGTTGTGTCGGCCCGGATCCGATCGCGGCGCGACCACCTCGAGCACCTCCGGCACCGCCGTGAATTCCACCACGCTGCGGCGGCCGATGAAGTCGCCGTCAATTTGCAGCCCGATCGGTTGGTCGGCGGTGATCCGAACCGATGGCACATCATCGGTTCGAAACAAACTGCGTGCCTTGGGGTTTCCATCCGCGGACAGCAGTTGGCGAGCGACCCACAGTGTGGGCAGTACCCCCATCGTCCGCATGGCAAACACTCCGAGTCCGCTTTCGAATCGGGTGCCGGGGTTGGTTCGCACCGGTCGCGAGTCGAGATAAGTCCAGGGACTGGTGTTGGTCACGAACGCGTAATGCACGTCCGTGACCGGTTCGTGATCCGGAATGTCCAGGGTCAGTGTCGGTTCGCGGCGTTTGGATCGGAAGAACTGTCGGACGGTCGTGCGCAGATATCGGGCCGGGGTGGCCGGATGGCCGTTGGCGCGACTGTGATCGATGGCCTCGCACACATCGGCGTCCAGGCCCACGCCCGCGCTGAAGGTGAACCAGCGATCCTCGGCCAGACCCAGGCCGATGCGCCGTTGGATGATCGGCGCGGACGAGGCGGTGTCCAGCGACATCAGATCGATCAGCTGATTGGTGGCCGCCACGGGATCGGGTTTGATGCCCAGCGACCGGGCGAACACATTGGCCGAGCCGCCGGGGATGACGCCGAGCCGGGGAATCCACGCCTGTTCGTCGGCGACCTGCGGCAGCGGCAGGAATCCGTTGATCGTCTCGTTGACCGTGCCGTCGCCGCCGTGCACGACGATCAGATCCATCTCGTTGGTCGCGGCCCACTGCGCCAACTCCGCGGCGTGCCCGCGATGCTGGGTGTGCGCGACGATCAGCTGGGTGCGGCTCTCCAGGGCATGGGCGAGCAGATCGCGGGTGGCCGGTGTGGTCGAGGTGGCGTTCGGGTTCACGATCAACAGGGTCCGCACGTGAGCAGCGTACTGGCCCGGGCATGCGACGAATTCGGACGCGGGTCTTAGGCTGGCCGGGTGGCGAACCAGGACATCCCCGTGACGGTGCGCGGCGCCGGCGCGGTCGCGGCGCTCGAGGGACTGACCGGCGTGATCATCGCGATCGTGCTGGTGGCCAAGGGCACTCAGGGGAACGAGAGCGCGGCCCAGGCCTACGGCACTGCGGGTTATTTCGCGATTCTGGCGGGCGCGGTGCTGGCCGCGGGCGTCGCGCTGTATTTCGGCAAGCGCTGGGGGCGGGCCATCGTGGTGCTCGCGCAGATCCTGCTGCTGCCGGTCGCGTGGTACATGTTCAGTTCGCACCGGCCCGAACTGGCCGTTCCGGTGGGTTTGGCCGCCGTGGTCACCCTCGTGCTGATCTTCTCCCCGGCCTCGAATCGCTGGATGGCCGGACTCTACGGCTCGGTCGACTGAGCGCGCGGCGCGCGCCACATCGACCACATGGGCGGCCCGCCCTCGGTGACGTCGAGCTGTTCGACGACCTCGAAACCGAAGCGTTCGTAGTACGGGACGTTGTCGGGCTTACTCGATTCCAGATAGGCCGGTGATCCGGTCTCGTCGCAGTGGCGCAGCCGCTCGGTGAGCAGGACATGGCCGAAACCCTTGCCGCGGACCGCGGGCCGGGTGCCCAGGAACATCAGATACCAGTGCGGTTCGGCCGGATGATGGGTCGCCATGCGCTCGGCCATCCGGCGCGAGGCGTTGACCCGGGTACGGAACGCGCGAATGAAACTCGGCACCATGCGCATGCCGTCGCGATCGTCGAAGTTCCAGTGCCCGGGCGTCGTCCACATGGCCGCGCCGCCGATCGCCCCGGATTCGTCGACCGCCACCTCGATGCGGCCGTGTTCGAGGAAGTGGTGGCGGGCCATGGTCGCGAAGACGAGACGGGACCGCTTCCGCACCGCGGCCGAGTCGCCGATGAGCCAGCCCATGATCGGATCGTCGGCGAAGGCGAGCGCGAGTGCCCGCGACATTTCCGGAACGTCGGACGCGTTGGCAACCCGGACTGTGGGACCCATGCGCCAACGATACGGCCGCGGGCCGTCGCGGCTGTCGCCCCGAAAACCACCGTCACCCGCGCAATGGCCCCTCAGTGAGCCGTGGGCGAGTTTTTGGACGGTTGTCCACTTCGGATATGCGCGCGGACCTCTCAGGCCGTCCCGAGGCGCTTCAGCGCCTCACCGGAGAGTCGGTAACCGGTCCATTCGCTCTGCGCCTCCGCGCCCAGCGACTTGTAGAAGTCGATCGAGGGGGTGTTCCAATCCAGCACCGACCAGTCGACGCGCTGATATCCCCGGGCCACGGCCTCGCGGGCGAGTTCGGCGAGCAGGGCCCTGCCCAGTCCGAGGCCGCGCGCCTCGGGCTTGACGTAGAGGTCCTCCAGATAGATGCCGTGCGTACCGGTCCAGGTCGAATAATTCAGGAACCAGATCGCGCCCCCGAGCACCTCACCGTCCGGATCACGCTGTGCCACATGGGCGAATAGGGCCGGATTCGGGCCGAACAGCGCCGCGTGCAACTGCTCGGCGGTCAACGCGCATTCGTGCCGTGCCTTCTCGTATTCGGCGAGGTCGTAGACGAGCTCCACCAGGGCGGGCACGTCGGCGGGGGTGGCGCGGCGAATCATGGGGCGGCTCCGTCGAGTTCGGGGACGAGATTGTGGGCGAGCACCGTGCGCGCCTGATGATCGTGGCCGAGCACGCTGATCGCGCCGGTGGACAGGAAGAATCGGCGACCCTCGCGGACGTCGAATTCGGCCCAGCGGGCGATCAGCGCGCGCGAGAAGTGGCCGTGGCCGACGAGGACGACATCGCGTTCGTCGAGGGCGGGCAGCACCGCGGCCAGCACTCGATCGGCGCGGTCCTGCACCTGGGCGGCCGTCTCACCGCCCGGGGCCGGGTGGGTGAAGATCGTCCAGTCCGGCACGCTCTGCTGGATCTGCGGGGTGGTCAGGCCCTCGTAGTCGCCGTAATCCCATTCGACCAGATCGTCGTCGAGGCGGGGACCGGTCAGCCCGGCCAGCTGCGCGGACTGCACGGCGCGCTGTTTGGGGCTGGTCAGCACCAGCGGATCGCGCAGCCGCAGCGTGGCGAGCACCCCCGCGGCGGCCTCGGCCTGCGCCCGTCCGAGCGGGGTGAGCGGCACATCGGTGCGACCGGTGTGCTTGCGCGCCTTGGACCACTCGGTCTCACCGTGCCGGAGCAGGACCAGCCGGAATTCCGTTTCGCCCATGTGCTGATCATGCCCGACGGGTATTCGGTCGTGAGCAACCGGGCGTTCGGTTCGGCTACTGGCCGAGGCCGTACAGCTGTCCGCCGCGCAGTTCCAGCACGGTCGGGCCGACGACCGCCAGGGAGATCGGCTCGCGGTGATAGTCGGTGCGCTGCACCGGGATTCGGTTGATCTGCGCGCCGGTCATGGGATCGAGTACGCCCAGTCCCGCGGCCGTCGGCATGAGCAGTTGGCTCGCCATCATGGTGGGACTGCCCAGTGCGTCGGGGGCGGTCCAGACCGGATCCAGCGTGCTCGCGTTCAGGGCGATCAGGGAGTTGCCGCTGAAGACGAAGAAATTCGAGCCGAGCCGGGTGGTGGCGGTCGTATCGGCCAGCGGCGCGGTGAGCCGATGCACCGCGACGCTGTTGGCGGCCTGATCGAAGACTGCCAACTCCGGTGCGGCGGTGTCGGTTCCGGGTAGATAGAGCGCGATTCGATTGTCCGCCACCGCGATCACGCGCGCCTTGTCCGAGACCGCGCCCGGATCGGTGAGCACATGTGAGCCGTACTCCTCGGGCACGGTGTTGTCCTTGGGCGCGGGATTGAGCACGCTGAGGCGGACGGCGGCGTCGTCGGGGCAGCGCTCGAGCACCGCCAGCCGCGAGGTGTTGGACGCGGCCGAGAGCAGTTTGCAGCCCTTGCGCGGCTGGGTCCGGACATTGACCGGCGCGTCGACGTAACCGTATTCGAGCGTGCGCACCAGATCCGGACGCCACATCTCCATCCGGTCCGGGCCGAGCGCGAGGACGTAGTTGCCATCCGCGGAAAGCCGGATCTCGCGGTCCATATAGCTGCTGCGCGCACTGCGGCGCAGGCCGGAATCGGCGGTCAGCAGGGTGGTCTGACTGCAGCCGCGGTCGTCGCGATAGGTCGCGACGACCGTGCCGAGCTGACTTTCCACCCCGCACAGCGCGATATCGCGCTGGTACTTCCACACCTGCGCGCCGGTCATCGGATCGCGGCCGGTGACCGTGCCGCCGTCGCCGGTGACGGCGAGTCCGCCGCCGATCAGCGCCCGCCCCGCCGTCGCGTCGGCGGCGTGCCACAGCTCGTGCAGCGAGGTGGGCAGGTGATCCACGGGGGTCACCGGCGGGGCCGGATGCGTGGCGGGTTCGGAGACCGTTCCCCGCGCATCACTGGTCGCCCACACGATGATCAGCGCGATCACCACCACGACGGCGATCGCGGCTGCGGCGTACAGGTCGGCGCGCGTCCGCCGTTCGGGTGCGAGCACGTCAGCGAGCGTAGTGCTTAGACCGAGGCGACGGCCACCGGCGTCTCGGCGTCCTCGTTCGCGGCGGGCTTGCGACGGCGACGACGGCGGCGGGCGGGCTTGTCCGCACCCGACTCGTCCTCGGCCTCGGCGACCGGCTCGGTGGGCGATTCGACTTCGCCTGCGCCACCGTCGGTGTCACCCTCGGCCCCGGTGCGGCGACGGCGGCGACGGCGACGCGCGGGCTTGTCGGCGGTCGAATCCGATTCCGGCGCATCGACTTCGGCGCTGTCATCGGCCGAAGCCGTTGCGGCCGAATCATTGTCGTTCTCGCCATCCGCGCGCTCGACGACCTGACCCCGCACGGTGCGGCGGCGGGTGCGCTGCCGCGGAGCGCGCTTCTCACGCTCCACCACGACCGCGTCCTCGTCCCGTTCGACGGGCTTGCGGCGCAGCGTGCCGGTGGCGTCCTCGGGGATGCCCAGGTCGGCGAACAGGTGCGGCGAGCGCGAATACGTCTCCACCGGCTCCGGAATGCCAAGGCCCAGTGCGGAATTGATGGACGCCCAGCGGTTCAGCTCATCCCAGTCGACCAGGGTGACCGCGACGCCGGTGCGTCCGGCGCGGCCCGTGCGGCCGATGCGGTGCACGTAGGTCTTCTCGTCCTCGGGGGTCTGATAGTTGATGACGTGGGTGACGTCGTCGATATCGATGCCGCGCGCGGCGACATCGGTGGCGACGAGCACGTCGATCTTGCCCTTGCGGAATTTGTCCAGGGCCTTCTCGCGCGCGATCTGACCCAGATCGCCGTGCACGGCCCCGACCGCGAAACCGCGCTCGGCCAGTTCGTCGGCGACCTTCTGCGCGGTGCGCTTGGTGCGGGTGAAGATCATGGTGGCGCCGCGGCCCTCGGCCTGCAGAATGCGCGCGATGACCTCGTGCTTGTCCAGTGCGTGCGCTCGGTACACGAACTGCGCGGTGCGATCGTGCACCGCCGAATCGTGCGGCTCCTCGGCGCGGATGTGGGTCGGCTTGTGCAGGAAGGTGCGTGCCAGGGTGATGATCGGGCCGGGCATGGTCGCGGAGAACAGCATCGTCTGGCGCTGATCCGGAACCATGGTCAGGATGCGCTCGATATCGGGGAGGAAGCCCAGATCGAGCATCTCGTCGGCCTCGTCCAAGACCAGCACGCCGACCTTGCCGAGGATCAGATGCTGCTGCTCGGCCAGATCCAGCAGGCGGCCGGGCGTGCCGACGACCACGTCGACGCCGGAGCGCAACGCGGAGATCTGCGCCTCGTAGGGGCGGCCGCCGTAGATCGAGGCGACCCGCAGCGGGCCCTGATGGTTGGTCAGATATTTACCGGCGTTCTCCAGATCCTTCGTGACCTGGATGCACAATTCGCGGGTCGGCACGATGACGAGCGCGCGCGGGGTGCCGTCCAGCGGCGTGGTGCCCGAATCGGTGGTGGCGATGCGGTGCAGCAGCGGCACGCCGAAACCGAAGGTCTTACCCATTCCCGTGCGGGCCTGGCCGATCAGATCCTCACCGGCGAGCGCCAGCGGGAGCGTCAGTTCTTGAATCGCGAACGTGCGTTCGATTCCGATCTCGCCGAGGGCGCGCACGATTTCCGGGCGCACTCCCAATTCGGCGAATGTGGGTGCGGTATGGCCGGGGTCGAGTTCGGCGGTCAACAGGGTGTCGGTCAACCCCGGTTCCTGTTCGACGGTGATCTTGCTCAGGTTCTTACCTTTCCTCGTGTTATCGCATCTCGCGCGCACGAGGTGTGGAAAAGCCACATATCCGACGGTGTGTCCACCTCGGCCACTGCGGGATGCCCGGTCGGCATCTACCTGGCGCGGCGCAATGGTGTCGCGGATGGTGCGCGCACATTTTCGCTGGGCCCCGGCTACCCCTGCTCGGTACCACAACGTCTTCAGCGCGGCGAGCGAAAATTTCCGTTGCCCATCGGGATTGTAGCGTGATAGCTTTCTCTGCCCCATTTCCGCCACCCCGCAAATGGGTTCGTCCGGATAGCGGAGTTGTTCTCCACTTCTTTCCTTCCGCTGCGCCGGTGTCGCGTCGTACGCTGCGGCACATGGCAATTCATCGGCGACGGCCGATTTTTCCGATCCGCTCACAGGTCCGAACGGCCGTCGCCACGGTGGCCAACACCACATATGTGAGACATCGTGTCACAGGATAGGTTCGGTGCCGTGAGTCTGGCAGATTCGGTGAGTATCGCCGCCCGCAACGCCTGGGCCCTGACCTTCGGCGACGGCATCCAACCCCCCACACCGACCCCCTCGACCGTGCTGTGGGACGAACCGCACAGGCGATTGCACCGCTTCGAGCGCGCCGAGGGCGCGATCGGCGGATCCGATCCGACGCCGATCCTGCTGGTTCCGCCGCTGGCCGCCCCGGCCTTCTGCTTCGACCTGCGGCCCGATCAGAGCCTGGCCCGCTTCCTACTCGACGCGGGACGCAATCCGTACCTGGTCGACTACGGCGAAATCACCTTCGCCGATCGGCGGATGGGTTTCGAGGATTGGGTCGACGACATCCTGCCCACGGCGATCGGCCGGGTGTCGGCCGATCGCGACGGTGCGCCCGTGGACCTGGTCGGCTGGTCGCTGGGCGGGATCCTCGCCCTGCTGACCGCGGCCGCCGACGCCGCGCTGCCGATCCGCTCGATCACCGCGATCGGCGTGCCCCTGGACTACGACCGGATGATCGGCGTACCGCAGCTGCGCGCGGTCGCCCGCATCACCCGCGGCCTGGCCACCTCCACGCTGGTGCGCGCGGCCGGCGGCGTGCCCGCGCCGCTGACTCGGATCGGCTATCGGGCCACCGCCTGGGAGCGCGAGCTGCGCCGCCCGCTGTTCATCGCCGCGAATCTCACCGATTCGGCGACCCTGGCGCGGATGGAATCCGTCGACCGGTTCCAGGCCCAACTGCCCGGATATCCGGGCCGGTTGTACAACCAGCTGTGGAGCCGGTTCATGCTGGCCAACGACATCGGCAAGGGTGTGGTCCGGCTGGGGGAGCGTGAGATCGCGCTCGCCGATGTGACCGCGCCGGTGCTGCTGGTCGGCGGTCCCGACGACGTCATCACCCCCGCCGCGGCGGTCGAGCACGGTAAGACCACGCTGACCGGGGCGGCCGAGGTCCGCTACGAGACCGCGCCGGGCAGTCATCTGGGCATCCTCGCCGGGCCGTCGGCGCGGGAAACGACGTGGACCTACCTCGAGAAGTTTCTGCGAGACAGGCAGTGACCGGCGGGACCGGCGGGGCCGCGACTAGGGTGGTCGGCATGGGAGTTAACCCGTCTGCCGCAGTGGGTGTTTCGACCGAGTCCACCCCTCGCATCCCCGCCGACCATTCCGGCGTCACCGATCTGTTCGCCGTACTCGCCTACGGTGAGATCTCCGCGTTCTACCGGCTCGCCGAGGAGGCGAAGCTGTCGCCGACGCTGCGCGGCAAGGTCGCCGTGGCCAAGATGGCGGCCGCGGAGATGGACCATTTCGACACCCTCGAGCAGGCGCTGTCCGGCCGCGGCGTCGACGTATTCGACGCCATGGCGCCGTTCGTGCGCGCCCTGGACGCCTACCACGACTCCACCGATCCCTCGACCTGGCTCGAGTCGATGGTGAAGTTCTATGTCGGCGACGGGATCGCGGCCGATTTCTACACCCTGCTCGCCGATGCGCTCGCGCCCGAGGTGGCGACGGTCGTGCGCGATGTGCTGGCCGAGACCAACCACTCCGAATTCGTCATCGAGGAGGTGCGCCGCGCGGTCGAGGAGAACCGCTCCGAGCGTGACCGACTCACGCTGTGGGGCAGGCGGCTGCTCGGCGAGGCGATCACCCAGGCGCAGTACGTCATGGCCCAGCGCGACGAGCTGACCGAACTGGTCCTCGCCGCCACCGGCGATCTCACCGGCATCGCCGCGCTGTTCGAGCACATGCAGAACAGCCACGCCGAGCGTATGCGGGTGCTCGGGCTCGGCTGAGGGCTGTTCACTCGCCGCGTAACTTTCGGCGTTTGTCCTGCACTAATCTGAGCGGGACATCATCAGGGACTAGGAGGTTGGCCGTGGAGGTCAAGATCGGCATTTCGGATAGCCCGCGCGAGCTCGTGATCACCAGCTCGCAGACCCCGGAAGAGGTCGAGGCGCTGGTGTCCGGTGCGCTGCAGGGCGGCGGCGGCGTGGTCACGCTGACCGACGAGAAGGGCCGCAAGTACCTGATCCAGGCCGCCAAGGTCGCCTACGTGGAGATCGGCACCTCGACCAGCGGCCGGGTCGGCTTCGCGGCCGTCTAGAGCTGGATACGCGAAACGCGGCGAAGCATTCGCTCCGCCGCGTTTTTCGTTGTCTGCCTAGCCCTGGGGGTGTAGCGGCACGCGCGAGAGGCCGCCCCAGCACAACTGGACCGTCGTATCGACGGCCTCCTCCTTGGGGATCGGCCGATCGGCCTCGAGCCAGTAGCGGGCGCTGATCTGGCTCGCGCCGACCAGTCCGACGGCGAGGATGCGGGCGCGATACGGGTCGAGCCCGGAGTCGTGGGCGACCAGATCGAAGACCGCGTCCACACATGCCTCGGTGGCCTGTTCCACCCGGCGCTGGACCTGCGGCTCGCTGGTGAGATCGGATTCGAAGACCAGACGGAAGCCCTGGGTCTCGTGATCGACGAAGTCGAAGTACGCCTGCACCGCGGCGCGGACGCGCTGGCGGTTGTCGGTGGTGGAGCGAAGCGCCTGCCGCACGCTCGACACCAGGGCGTCGCTGTAGTTCTGCAGCACCGCGACATACAGTTCGAGCTTACTCGAGAAGTGCTGGTAGAGAACGGGTTTGGAGACGCCCGCGCACTGCGAGATCTCGTCCATTCCGGCGGCGTGATACCCGCGTAGCACGAAGACCTCACTGGCCGCGGCGAGCAGTTGCGCGCGACGGGCGTCGCGAGGCAGGCGAGTTCCGCGCTTGCTCGGCATGGCCTCGGACGACAGTCGATTCGACGTCATCCGGTCCACGAGGTCTGTCATTTCGGCTCTCCCAATCGAATCCCGGCGTCGGAAATGGGTGTGCACGGGTATCCCACGAACGATACTCGCATGCGGGCCCGCGTGCTGATCCCTGTTCGCACACTATTGCGGTCGTCCAAGACGGGCGACCGGCTTGTCTTTCAATCTATTGGCAACCGGCCAGTAACCGGCCACCGTGAGAAATCTCGCACAGTGGTGAGAAATCTCGCAACCCCCGATGCTCGGGTCACGTCCTTCGGTGCGGCCGCGCGTGTTGTGAGACGCTGAATGCCGTGACCGACCAACGGGGCAGATCGACCGGCGGGCGCGAATCGCGCCGCCCCGTGGGCGCTGTCGCATCGCGAGCGAGTGCCCTCGGCTCGAGACGTAAGAGTAAGCCACAACCGGAGATCTACGACCCACTCGGGTTGTATTCGGATCCGGAGGGGCCGTCCGAGCAGCTCACCCAGCATGTCGACAAATCGCATCAGCCGCTGCGGGCCAGCTGGGATCCCACCGCGCCCGACGAATCCCCCGCCCGGCCCCGGCCGGACCGCGAGATGCCGCGGCAGAGCGCGCTGGGCCGATTCGTCTCCACCTATGGCTGGCGGGCCTACGCGCTGCCGGTGCTGTTCGTGATCACGGTGCTGGTGGTGTTCGATGCCGTCAAGGGGGGTGGCACCGCGGCCAGCGGGCCGCCGGGCGTCGGGCGGCTGAGCGAGCGCAAACCCGGCATCTTCGGCGCGCCGCCCAAGGGCGACTCCAAATTCTCCGAATCCCTGCCGACCGGCACCCTGCCCGACGGCGGCCCGTTCGCCGAATCCGCCGCGGGCACATGGCATCCGGTGCCCGGTGCGGGCCCGCAGATCGGCACGGGTCAGGCCCATGTGTTCACCTATACCGTCGAGGTCGAGGACGGTGTGGACACCACCGGCTTCGGCGGCGACGCCGCGGTGGCCAAGATGATCGACGCCACCCTGGCCAATCCCAAGAGCTGGATTCACGATCCCAAATTCGGCTTCCGCCGCATCGACTCCGGCAACCCCGACTTCCGCGTCTCGCTGACCTCGCGCCAGACCACCAAGTCCGCCTGCGGCTTCGAGATCCCGATCGACTCCTCCTGCTACAACTCCGATCTCGACCGCGTGGTCCTGTCGGAGGTGCGCTGGGTGCGCGGCGCGCTGTCGTTCCAGGGCGATATCGGCTCGTATCGGCAGTACCAGATCAACCACGAGGTCGGCCATGCCATCGGCTACCACGAGCATCAGCCCTGCGAGACCGACGGCGCCCTGGCCCCGGTGATGATGCAGCAGACCTTCGGCACCCGTAACAACGACATCGCCGCCCTCGATCCGGAGGGCGTGGTCCCGATGGACGGCAAGAAGTGCCGCTTCAACCCCTGGCCGTATCCCACGGGATAGCGTGCGCGACGATAGGTCGGGAAGAACTGTCCGGTTCGCTGTGTTGCACGGGTGAGCGTGATCGGCGAATTCGAGTCGAGGAGTCTGCAGACGTGTCATCACCAAAGTCCCTGCCGCCATTGGTCGAGCCGGCAGCGGAGCTGACCCGTGACGAGGTCGCCCGCTACAGCAGGCATTTGATCATTCCCGATCTGGGCGTGGACGGACAGAAGCGGCTGAAGAATGCCAAGGTGCTGGTGATCGGCGCGGGCGGACTCGGTTCGCCGGCTCTGTTGTATCTGGCCGCGGCCGGGGTCGGCACGCTCGGCATCGTGGAATTCGACGAGGTCGACGCCTCGAATCTGCAGCGGCAGATCATTCACGGCGAATCCGATATCGGTCGTTCCAAGGCGGATTCGGCGCGCGATTCCATTCTGGAGATCAACTCCGGAATCACCGTGGAACTGCACAAGTTCCGCCTCGACAACGACAATGCGGTCGAGTTGTTCTCCCGCTACGACCTGATCGTCGACGGCACCGACAACTTCGCCACCCGCTATCTGGTCAACGACGCCGCGGTACTCGCCGGGAAGCCCTATGTGTGGGGTTCGATCTACCGGTTCGAGGGCCAGGTGTCGGTGTTCTGGGAGGACGCCCCGGACGGGCGCGGCATCAACTACCGCGATCTGTACCCCGAGGCCCCGCCGCCGGGCATGGTGCCGTCCTGCGCCGAGGGCGGCGTCCTGGGCGTGCTGTGCGCATCGATCGGCTCGATCATGGTGACCGAGGCGATCAAGCTGCTCACGGGTATCGGCGAACCGCTACTGGGTCGGCTCATGGTCTACGACGCATTGGATATGAGCTACCGGACGATCAAGCTGCGCCGCGATCCGGAGCGTCAGCCCATCACCGAGCTGATCGACTACGACGCGTTCTGCGGTGTGGTCTCCGAGGAGGGGCAGGCGGCCGCACTCGGTTCCACCGTCACCGCCCGCGAGCTGAAGGATATGCTCGACGCCGGTAAGGATGTCGCGATCATCGACGTCCGCGAGCCGGTCGAATGGGATATCGTCCGCATCGACGGCGCGACGCTGGTGCCCAAGGACCGCATCCTGTCCGGCGACGCGCTGGCCGAACTGCCGCAGAACCGCCCGATCGTATTGCACTGCAAGACCGGTGTGCGTTCGGCCGAGGCGCTGGCCGCTCTCAAGCGTGCCGGTTTCTCCGACGCGACCCACCTGCAGGGCGGAATCATCGCCTGGGCCAAGCAGATCGACCCATCCCTGCCGGTGTACTGAGAGCTCCGGCGCGGCACCCGGATTGGACAAAGACCCGGGAGTACGGTACGGCCGTGACTTCTGTGGAACCGCCCGAGCACGTGCGTGCCACATTCGGACTTCGCGAGGAAACCCCGATCGCGCTGGGTGATTGGGACGGTGGCTGGCGCTGTGGGGATGTGGTGCTCAGTCCGGTGGCCGATCATGCGCGCGCCGCGTGGTCGGCCAAGGTTCGCGAGACGCTGAAGGTGGACGGGCTACGGCTGGCGCGCCCGGTGCGCGCGACCGACGGGCGGTATGTCGTATCCGGGTGGCGCGCGGACACCTATCTCGAGGGCACGCCCGAACCGCGCCACGACGAGGTGGTCTCGGTCTCGCTGCGTTTGCACCAGGTGACCGCGAAGCTGGATCGCCCGCGCTTCCTGGTCCAGCAGCCGATCGCGCCGTGGGTCGATGTCGACGTCTTCGTCGCCGCCGATCGGGCGGCCTGGGAGCCGGTTCCGTTGCGCAGCCTGAAGATCGGCGGCATGCTGCCGGTCACCTCGCCCGACGGCCAACGCAGTCTGGAGATGCTCGCGCAGCTGGCGACCCTGCGTAAACCGGTGCAGTCCCCGCCGCAGCTGGTGCACGGCGACCTGTTCGGCACGGTGCTGTTCGCCGGGGCCCAGACTCCCGGTCTCACCGACCTCACGCCCTACTGGCGACCGGGCCCCTGGGCCGCGGGTGTCATCGTGGTCGACGCCCTGTCCTGGGGCGGCGCGGACGACGGCCTGCTGCAGCGCTGGTCGGATCTGCCCGAATGGCCCCAGATGATCCTGCGCGCGGTCATGTTTCGGTTAGCCGTCCATGCCTTACACCCGCGATCCACCCCGGAGGCTTTTCCCGGTTTGGCCCGCACGGCGGATATGGTTCGCCTGACGGTGTGAAAGTCCCTGTGCCGCAACGGGCGAAAGCCGTGCCGGGGACGAATCGGTTGGCCCGGCACGGCTTTCGATATCTGCAGCGCGCTCAGATATTCGCGTAGGCCAGCGACGGAGCCCGGCCTACCGCGAACGACGAACGCAGATAGAACCACCAGGTGATCGCCCCCATGGCCACGAACGCCACCGCGTAACCCCAGAACGCGGGCGTCATACTGCCGTGGAAGTGCAGCGCCGATTCCCGCAGCGCCTGCTGCACGATCCAGCCGCCGGCCGCGCCGACGGCGCCCACCACGCCGATCGCCGCGCCCGCCTGGCGCTTGGCCGCGATGGTGGCATCGGCCGGATCCTGGCCCGCCTCGCTCGCCCGCTGTCTGGCCGCCGCGGCGAAGATCGACGGGATCATCCGATAGGTCGAGCCGTTGCCGACGCCGGTCAGCACGAACAGCAGCAGGAACGAGATCAGATACAGCGGAAAGTTCTTCGCCGCCAACGACGCCACGATCAGCACGGTCGCCACCGCCATTCCGCCGAAGACGTACAGCGTGATCCGCGCCCCGGTCAGCCGATCGGCGATCCACCCGCCGAACGGTCGGCTCAGCGAACCCACGAACGCCCCGAGGAATGCGAGATTGCCCAGCGTGCCCATCCAGCCGATCTTGGCCAGCTCCGGGAAGTTCGACTTGATCAGTGTGGGAAAGGCGAAGGAGAACCCGATGAACGACCCGAAGGTCCCGATGTAGAGCACGGCCATGATCCAGGTGTGCGGATTGGCCAGCGCCAGTTTGTAGGACGAGCCGTCGGCCTTGGCGTGGGTGATCGAATCCATGTACCGCAGCGCACCGGCCATGGCCACGAGTACGAACGGAATCCACATCAGCGTGGCCAGCGTGATGCCGAAGCGGTATCCGCCCGCGTCCTTGGCCGTCAGATGCGTACCCAGCGTGATCACCAGCGGTACGAACAGCTGGGTCTGCGCCACACCGAGATTGCCGCCCGCCGCGTTGATCCCCAGCGCCGCGCCCTTACGTCCCTCGGGGAAGAAGAAGTTGATATTGGCCATCGACGAGGAGAAGTTGCCGCCGCCCACACCGGCCAGCGCGGCCAGAATCATGAAGACCCAGAACGGAGTCGCGGGCTGATTGACGAAATACGCCAGTCCCAGCGTCGGAATCAGCAGCATGCCCGCGCTGAACACCGTGAACGCCCGCCCGCCGAATTTCGGGATCGCGAAGGTGTACGGAATTCGCAGCGCAGCGCCGACGAGCGTGGGCGTGGAGGTCAGCAGCAGTGAATTGGCCACTGCCACAGGGTTTCCCTTGCCCAGTCCGTCCAGGAAGTGGAAACCCGCGGGACCCATGGCGGTGACGACGCTGGCCCACAGCACCCATACGCTGAAACCCAGATTCTCCGCGAATACCGAGAAGGCGAGGTTTTTGCGCGCGGTCTGCTTTCCGCCGTTCTCCCAGAAGGTTTCGTTGTCCGGTTCCCAACGATCGAGCCAGCGGCCGCGGGACTGGTAGGTGAAGGTCATCGGGCTTCCTCTCGAGCTGGAGACGAGCCATACCGTACGAATACGCCGTTACGGCGAAGGCACGCGCGATGACGTTCGGGCCAAATCTCGCTCACCGCGCGCCGCCGCGCGCGGTGACGAGTTGTTCACCTGTCGGGATACTCCGCGATCAGCGTGCCGAAGAAGCAGTTGGCCACCCGCGCGGCCCGTTCCGGATCGCCCTCGATGACCGCCTCCACCAATTCGGCGTGCTCGCCGTGGTAGTCCTCGGTCAGTCGCGCCGAGCTGGACCGAATGCCCTGTTCGATGACCGGCAGCAGCGAATCGTAGAACTCCAGGTACACCGCGTTGTGGCTGGCGACCACGATCGCGCGGTGCAACCGCACATCGGCCTCGATCGCCTCCTGCGCCTCCTGGCCCTGTTCGTCCCACAGCTGGCGGCGGGCCTCGAGCAGGCGGCGCAGATCCGCGATGTCGTTGTCGTCGCGACGTTCGGCTGCCAGCCGGGCGGCGGTGGTGTCCAGCGCGCGGCGCAGCTCGAGTATGTCGCGGGTGACCGCGTCGGCGAAGTACTTGGTGAGCGTGCCGCCCAGATCGGACGTCGCGATCACATAGGTACCCGAGCCCTGGCGACGTTCGAGCATTCCGGCGTGCACGAGCGCCTGGACGGCCTCGCGCACGGTGTTACGACCGGTGCCGGTGAGCTCGGTCAGCTCCGGTTCGGTGGGAATACGGGAACCGACAGGCCAACGGCCGGAACGGATTTCGGCACGCAGCTGCTCGGTCACCTGAGCGATGAGGCTGGTGCGACGAACGGGTTGCACGGACAACAGAGTACCCCGCATCACATTTGTTGCCGCATAACATCCAATCATCCTATGATTTTTCGGTGACAGTAACCGCTGAGCAGACGACCCAGCAGCAGCTCCGCTCCCAGCGCCGCCGCGGCCTCGTCGAGGGGCGGCTGCTCGTGCTCGCCGCGATCATCGTGTCCGCATCGACCCTGCGTATCGCGGTTACCGCCTTCAGCCCGCTCGCCGAACGGATCGGCCAGGACATCGGCTACGGGACCGCCGTGGTCGGCGTATTCGGCATGATTCCGACGGCCATGTTCGCCTTCGCGGGCGTCCTAACCCCTATTCTCGAGCGCCGCCTCGGACTCGAACGCACCGCGCTGGTCGCCATGCTGGCCGTGGGCCTCGGACAGGCCGTGCGCGCGATCGTGCCCGACACCTGGGAGCTGCTGGCCTTCTCCGCGCTGGCGCTGGCCGGTATGGGCGTCGGCAATGTGGTGATTCCGCCGCTTGTGAAGCGGTACTTCTCCGATCGTGTCGGCGTGCTGAGCTCGCTGTACATCGTGATGGTGCAGCTGGGCACGGTCGTGCCCGCGCTGGTCACGGTGCCGGTGGCGAATGCGCACGGCTGGCGGGTGTCGCTGGGAATGTGGGCCGTGCTGGGCTTCGTCGCGGTCCTGCCATGGGTGGGCGTCCTGCGCGGCCGCCACGGACGCGATCAGGCCGACCGCACCGCCGTACCCGCCGAGGCGGGCGAGGCCGCGGGCAAGGTCTGGCGTTCGCCGCTGGCCTGGGGCATGGCCGGAATGTTCGGTATGACCTCGCTGACCACCTACGCCATGTTCGCCTGGCTGCCCAAGATCTTCGCCGATGCCGGGGCCAGCGAGGCCTTCGGCGGCACGATGGTCGGCATCTTCTCGCTGATCGGCCTGGTGGCCGCGCTGTCGGCGCCGACGATCACCGCGCGCATCGCCAATCCGTTCCCGATCGTCATCGTCTGCGCGCTGTGCTTCTTCGGCGCCTTCGCCGGACTGCTGATCGCGCCGATGAGCGTGCCACTGCTGTGGGTGCTGCTGCTGGGCCTGGGCCCGAGCACCTTCCCGATCGCGCTGACGCTGATCAATCTGCGCACCCGCACCCAGGCCGGTTCGGCCGCGCTGTCCGGCTTCACCCAGGGCGTCGGCTACGCGGTGGCGTGTGTCGGGCCGCTGCAGTTCGGTGTGCTGCACAGCGTCACCGGCGGCTGGGGCGCGCCGTTCGCGCTGCTGTGCGTGGCCGTACTGGTGCTGCTGGCGGGCGCGTGGCAGGCCTGCAAGCCGCGGGTTCTGGAAGATACCTGGAACTGATCCGGTCTCACGGGCCGTCGCGGCGGCCCGTGAGCAACCGTTGATTCAGCGGTCATCTAGCGCAGCATCGGCGCAATACCGGTTTCCTACCTTGGGTTCATGCGGAGCCGGGAGATCGAGCACTGGGATGCCGAGGATGTCGACGCCTGGGAGGCGGGCGGTAAGGATGTCGCGCGCCGGAATCTGATCTGGTCGGTATTCGCCGAACATGTCGGATTCTCGGTGTGGTCGATCTGGTCGGTCATGGTGCTGTTCATGCCCGCCGATGTATTCGGCATCGATCCGGCCGGGAAGTTCATCCTCGGCGCGGTGCCCACATTGGTCGGCGGCGTACTGCGCATTCCCTACACCGTCGCCACCGCGAAATTCGGCGGGCGCAACTGGACCATCGTCAGCGCGCTGGCGCTGCTGATCCCGACCCTGTTGACGCTGTATTTCGTCAATCGCCCGGACACCTCGTTCACGACCTTCCTGATCGTGGCCGCGTTCGCAGGCCTGGGCGGCGGCAATTTCGCCTCCTCGATGGCCAATATCAACGTCTTCTATCCGCAGCGGCTCAAGGGCTGGGCGCTGGGCCTCAATGCCGGTGGCGGCAATCTCGGCGTGCCGGTGATCCAGCTGATCGGGCTGGGCGTCATCGCGGCAGTGGGCAGCGCCTACGGACACGCCTCGGTGGTGTGCCTGGTGTATCTGGCGCTCATCGTGGTGGCCGCGGCCGGTGCGGCGCTGTTCATGGACAATGTGCGCAATCAGCGGGCCGACTACTCCTATATGCGGATCGCGCTGCGGGTTCCGCAGTCCTGGGCCGTGGCGTTCCTCTATATCGGGACCTTCGGCTCGTTCATCGGCTACGGATTCGCCTTCGGCCAGATCCTGCAGGTCAGCTTTCTGGCCGGGGGAGATCGACCCACCCAGGCCGCGCTGCACGCCGCCCAGATCGCCTTCATCGGACCGCTGCTCGGCTCGCTGGCCCGCCCCTACGGCGGTAAATGGGCCGACCGCTTCGGCGGCGCGCGGGTGACCCTGGCCGGATTCGCGGCCATGACGGTCGCCGCGCTGGTGGTCGCCGCCGCGAGCGCGATCGCCGACGGTAACGACCATGTGCCCAGCGGTGCGGTGATGGTGGCGCTGGTGGCCGGATTCATCGCGCTGTTCGTGGTGTCCGGCATCGGCAACGGCGCCGTCACCAAGATGATCCCGTCGGTCTTCGCCGCGAAAGCCCAAGGGCTGCCGCTGGATCCGGCCGAGCGCGCGGTGTGGTCGCAGAACACCTCGGGCGCGATGATCGGCGTCGTCGGCGCGATCGGCGCGCTCGGCGGGGTCGCGATCAACCTGGTGCTGCGCAGCTCCTACGCCTCGACCAAATCCGCGACCACCGCGTTCTGGGTATTCACAGTCTTCTACCTCGTCTGCGCCGCCGTGTGCTGGGCGGTATTCCTGCGCCGCCCCGCCGAGCGGGCGAAGACCTTGCCGCACAACGTAACCGCCGACCTGCCCGTTCGGGCCTGACCGCACCACAGGAGTACGCAATGGACAACACCGCACGCAGAACCGTGGTCGTGGTCGGGCACGGTATGGTCGGCCACCGCTTCGTCGAGGCCATGCGCTCGCGCGACACGGCCGGGCAGTGGCAGGTCGTGGTGCTGGCCGAGGAACAGCTACCGGCCTACGACCGGGTCGGGCTGTCGTCCTATGTCGGCGCGTGGGACGCGAGCGCGCTCGCGCTGCCCGGTAACGAATACGCCGGTGACGAACTGGTGGAACTGCGCCTGGGACAGCGCGCCGAGACGATCGATCGCAATGCCCGCAAGGTCACCACCTCCGGCGGCGATGTGATCGCCTACGACGCACTGGTTCTGGCGACCGGATCGTATGCCTTCGTACCGCCGGTGCCCGGCCACGATCGCCCGGAATGCTTCGTCTACCGCACCCTCGAGGATCTCGACGGCATCCGCGCCGCGGCCGAGGCGGCCGGCCCCGGCGCGGTCGGCGTGGTGGTCGGTGGCGGTCTGCTCGGCCTCGAGGCGGCGAATGCGTTGCGACTCATGGGAATGACGCCGCATGTGGTCGAATTCGCGCCGCGGCTGATGCCGGTTCAGGTCGACGAGGGCGGCGGCGCGATTCTGGAGAGTCTGGTCACGCAGCTGGGCCTGCACGTGCACACCGGCGTCGGCACCTCGGCCATCGAGGGTGCGGAAGGCGGTGCGGGGCTGCGGATCTCGCTGTCGGACGAATCGACCATCGATGCCTCGCTGGTGGTGTTCTCCGCCGGTATCCGCCCGCGCGATCAGCTCGCTCGCGAGGCCGGGCTGGAGGTCGGGCCGCGCGGTGGCGTCGTCACCGATCTGGGCATGCGCACCTCGGATCCGGCGATCTACGCGGTCGGCGAGGTCGCGGCCGTGGAGGGCGTCTGCTACGGCCTGGTCGCCCCCGGCTACACCACCGCCGAGATCGTGGCGGACCGATTGCTCGGCGGCGCGGGCGAATTCCCGGGCGCGGATCTGTCGACGAAGTTGAAACTGCTCGGCGTGGATGTGGCGTCGTTCGGCGACGCGCACGCCACCACCGAAGGCGCGCTGTCGGTGGTGCTGCACGACGCCGCCAAGGGCACCTACGCGAAACTCGTTGTCTCCGACGACGCCAAGACGCTGCTGGGCGGCATCCTGGTCGGCGACGCCTCGGCGTACGCGGCGCTGCGGCCGCTGGTCGGCAGCGAACTTCCGGCCGAACCCGCCGCGTTGATCTCCCCGGCGGGTGCGGAACTGGGCGCGGACGCCCTGCCCGACGAGGCCCAGATCTGTTCCTGCAACAACGTTTCCAAGGGCGACGTCTGCGGCGCCATCGCCGAGGGCGCCTGCGATATCGCCTCGGTCAAGAGCTGCACCTCGGCCGGAACGTCCTGCGGCGGTTGCGTTCCCATGCTCAAGAAGCTGCTCGAACAGTCCGGCGTGGAGATGTCCAAGGCGCTGTGCGAGCATTTCGGGCAGTCGCGCGAGGAGCTGTTCCACATTGTCGCGACCACCGGCATCCGCAAGTTCTCCGAGCTGATCGCCCGCTACGGCACCGGAATGGGTTGCGATATCTGCAAACCCGCGGTCGCCTCCATTCTGGCGTCGACCTCGAGCGATCACATTCTCGACGGCGAACAGGCCGCGCTGCAGGACACCAACGACCACTTCCTGGCGAATCTGCAGAAGAACGGCACCTATTCGGTGGTGCCGCGGATGCCCGGCGGTGAGGTCACCGCGGAGCAACTCATCGAAATCGGGCAGATCGCAAAGGATTTCGGCCTCTATGTGAAGGTGACCGGAGGTCAGCGCATCGACCTGTTCGGCGCGCGGGTGGAGCAGCTGCCGCAGATCTGGCAGCGGCTGGTCGATGTCGGCATGGAATCCGGGCACGCCTACGGCAAGTCGCTGCGCACGGTGAAAAGCTGTGTGGGTTCGACCTGGTGCCGCTACGGGCAGCAGGATTCGGTCGGCATGGCGGTGCTGCTGGAGAAGCGCTATCGCGGACTGCGTTCGCCGCACAAGCTCAAGCTCGGCGTCTCCGGCTGCGCGCGCGAGTGCGCGGAGGCGCGTGGCAAGGATGTCGGCGTCATCGCCACCGAGAACGGCTGGAACCTCTATGTCGGCGGCAACGGCGGCCTCACGCCCAAGCATGCGGTGCTGCTGGCCGGTGACCTCGACGACGAGACGCTGATCCGCTACATCGACCGCTATCTGATGTTCTACATCCGCACCGCCGACCGGCTGCAGCGCACCGCGCCCTGGCAGGAGTCGCTGGCGGGCGGCATCGACTACGTGCGGCAGGTTGTCTGCGAGGACTCCCTCGGCATCGCCGCCGAACTCGAGGAGACCATGGTCCGCCATGTCGCGGGCTACAAGGACGAATGGGCCGCGGTGCTCGAGGATCCTGCGAAGCTGTCGCGCTTCGTCTCCTTCGTCAACGCGCCCGAGCAGGCCGATCCGACCATCACCTTCGACGACAGCGGGGAACGGAAGGTTCCTGTATTGCTCGGCATGCCCGACGTGCCCGGAGGAGGCAGCCTGCGTAACCACGGAGGGCACCGGGCAGGCCGCGTCGGACACGGCATGCCCGAGATCCCGGTCACATCCATCGACGGGAAATGAGCGCGTAATCCAGCGGAAACAGAACGCCGGTACCAAGGGGTAGGGCGTTCGGAGGAGAGTACCGATGACCGTGATCGACACACCCGGTATTACCCAGGTCACCAGCACCGGATGGACCTCGGCCTGCCGGCTCGACTATCTGATTCCCGGCCGCGGGGTCGCGGTATTGCTGCGCGACGGCCATCAGGCCGCGCTGTTCCTGCTGCCGGACGGGATGCTCTACGCCGTGGGCAATATCGACCCGTTCGGGCGGGCCGCGGTGATGTCGCGCGGCCTCGTCGGCGATCGCGGCGGCGTGCCCGTGGTGGCCTCGCCGTTGCTCAAGCAGACCTTCTCGCTGCTGGACGGGCACTGCCTGGACGATCCCGCGATGGGGCTGCCGGTCCACGCCGTGCGGGTCGTCGACGGACTGGTCCTGATCTCGAACGAGCCCGTGCGCCACGGCGGCGGTGACACCGCATGACCAAGCCCGTCGGGCCGCAGCCCGAATGTCTCGACGGCTTCACCGTCGGCATCACCGCCGCGCGCCGCGCCGACGAGCTGGGCACCCTGCTGGCTCGCCGCGGCGCGAATATCGTTGCCGCGCCCGCGATCCGGATCATCCCGCTCGCCGATGACAGTGAATTGGAGCGGGTGACACGACAATTGGTGGCCGATCCGCCCCGGATCACGGTCGCCACCACCGGAATCGGTTTCCGGGGCTGGATGGAGGCGGCCGAGGGCTGGGGGCTGGCCGAGAGCCTGCACGCCACCCTGGACTCCACTCGGCTGCTCGCCCGCGGTCCCAAGGCCAAGGGCGCCATCCGCGCCGCCGAACTGCGCGAGGAATGGTCGCCCGCCTCCGAATCCTCCGCCGAGGTCCTCGATCATCTTCTCGCCGAGGGCGTGGAGGGGGTGCGGATCGCGGTGCAGTTGCACGGCGCGACCACCGAATGGGAGCCGGTTCCCGACTTCTGTGAGGTATTGCGTTGTGCGGGAGCCGATGTGGTGCCGGTGCCGGTGTATCGCTGGACGCCGCCGGAGGATCAGGGTCCGATGGATCGGCTGATCGAGGCGATCGTCACCTCGGCGCTGGACTGCGTCACCTTCACCAGCGCTCCCGCGGTGGCCTCGATGCTCATGCGCGCCAAGGAAACCGGACTGTTGGACGGGCTGCTGCACGCCATGCGGACCCGCGTGCTGCCCGCCTGCGTCGGGCCGATCACCGCCGCGCCGCTCGAGGAGCTCGGCGTGGCCACGACGATGCCCGCGCGAGCCCGACTGGGTGCGCTGGCGCGGCATGTGGCCGAGGAACTTCCCCGGCGCGCCAATCGAATTCACGCCGCCGGGCATATGTTGAGCGTGCGCGGCGGCTGCGTGGTGGTCGACGGCGAGGTGCGTCAGCTGGCCCCCGCGCCGATGGCGCTGATGCGGGCGCTGGCCCGCCAGCCCGGCCGGGTGGTCTCGCGCGAGGATCTCCTGGCGGCCCTGCCCGGCGGCGGTGACGACACCCATGCCGTCGAGACCGGAATCGCCCGTCTGCGAGCGGGTTTGGGTACGCCGAAGGCCATTCAGACGGTGGTGAAGCGCGGTTATCGGCTGGCGCTGGATCCGGCGGAGTGCGTCGACAACAATCCGCGGCCGTCGGTCGGCGGATACGACCAGTCGAGGCGTCCGCAGCGGCCCATTCCGCTGGCCGGAGTCTGAGTCGCGAGACATTCGTTAGGAGGTGCGTGATGTCCGATCCCGCATTGGTACTGGTCGCCCACGGCACGAGAAGTACGCGCGGCGTCGCCATGGTCGCCGAATTGTCCGAGGCCGTCGCCCGTGAGATCGGCGGCCCCGTCCGAACCGCCTTCGTCGACGTCCTCGGCCCCTCGCCGGCCGAGGTCCTGCGCGACCTGAATCCGGTTCCCGCCGTGGTGATCCCCGCCTTCCTGGCCTCCGGCTACCACGTCTACCAGGACGTCCCCCGCGAGGTAGCCGCCAGCACCCACCCCGCGGTAGCCATCACCCCCGCCCTGGGCCCCGACCCCGCCCTGGCCCGCATCATGCACATCCGCCTGCGCGCCGCGGGCTGGCGCCCCGGCGACGCCGTGGTCTTCGCCGCCGCAGGTTCCTCGGACCCCCGAGCCCACCAGGACATAAACCAGGCCGCCACCCTCCTGTCGACCCGCCTGGCCACCCCCGTCCACACGGCCTACATAGCCACCGGCACCCCCCGAGTCCCAGAAGTAGTAACGGCCCTACGCAATTCAGGCCACCCCCGAGTCTTCACAGCCTCCTACCTCCTGGCCCACGGCCTCTTCCACGAACGCCTCCAAACCTCCGGCGCCGACGGCACAGCCGCCCCCATAGGCACCCACCCCGCCGTAGTCCGCCTCCTGGCATCCCGCTACCACCAAGCCGCCAAAACCCTCGTCCACACTCCGGCCTGAGCGACCTCTGCGCCGGGGCAAGGGTCCTTTGTCACAACTTTGGTCCATTTGGGGGAGGTTGGCGGGACGGAAATGATCCAATCTTGTAACATCAGGGTGCGTGAGCGAGCGCATGGAGCGGTTCCTGGAGTGGCGGAATCGGGTGGCCGATGGGGATAGTGAGCGGGCCATCGCGGTGCGGATGGGGATCGGGAACAATCGGGTGGGGCGGCATTTGCGGGAGAGTGATCCGCCGGTGGCCGAGACCGTTATCGACTTCGCGCGGGCCTACGGGGTGAATCCGGTGGATGGGCTGGTGGCGGCGGGGTTGGTCGCGCAGGAGGAGGCCCTGCGGGCCGCGGCCAGTGAGCCGTTGCGGTCGGCCTCGACACTGCAGCTGCTCGAGGAGCTCACCCGTCGGGAGCGGGAACATCTGCGGGAATCGGGGGTCGAGGGCGAGCAGGGCAAACGCCGTCGGCGTCGGGCCGGGATCGCGGAGGGCCTGCTCACCTAGTCCGAATCAGCCGGTCAGGCCGAGACCGCGGGCCAGCACCGGCCACGATCGCAGGAACGAATCGCGGAAATAGCCCCATGAGTGGGTTCCGTCCAGGAAGTCGTAGGTGGCCGCGATGCCCAACTCGTCCAGGCGCTCTCGCATGGCGCGGGTGCACTGATCGGTCGCGACCTCGATCGCCCCGCCCACGATCACCTGATTGGCCAGCCCCTCGGATCCGGGCGTCATCAGGAACGGACTGTCGGCCACATCGTGCGGCCCGGGAACACCGCTGCCGGTGGACAGATACAGATTCGTCCCGCGCAGCCGATCGGCATTGACATACGGATCGTTGGCGATCCACATCGGATCCCCGGGCGGCCCATACATATTGTCGGTATTACCGCCCCCGACCTTCACCACGGTCCGAACCATCCGCATACCCGTCTCGTCACTGATCCGCGCGCACCCGCTGTAGGCCGCCACCGACCCGAACAACCCGGGCGCGGCGATCGCCAGCTGCAGCACCGAGGTGGCCGACATCGACATCCCCGAAATCGCCTTGCGCCCATCCGTTCTCAGCGCCGCGTCCATCACCGGCGGCAACTCCACGGTGAGAAACGTCCGCCACTTGTTCACCCCGAGCGCGGGATCGGTTGCGCGCCAATCGGTGTAGTAACTGGACCGCCCGCCCACCGGCTGCACGACATTGATCTCCCGCGTCGCGAGGAAGTCGAGCACATCGGTCTGTTTCCGCCAGGTCGCATCGTCCTCACCGCCCCCGCCGCCATTGAGCAGATACAGCGTCGGCCGCGGCGTCGAGGCATCGACGGGCCGCAGCACATCAATACCGATGACGCGGTCCATCGCGGGGGAGTACACCCGATAGCGGATATTTCGCTCGTCGACGCGCACGGCATCGACGACACGGGCGCGCTCGGGCCCCGCCCCGGCGACGGCCGCTGTCGCGCCGAATACGACGGATACCAGCACGGCGAGGATCGACAGCCGCGTGAGTACGGTCCACTGCTTGGAAGACATACGAATTCCTCGAGATTGCTTTGCTGCGAATATGCAACACAATATAGCAATTTTGCAGCAGCGGCGGCTGCGCCCAAGCGCTGCCGAACGCTCGATCCCGCTCGTGTATCCGCCCTCATGCTGCGGATTCCCGATTTCTCGCCAACTCGAACGATCCGGTAATGTGTCGCAAGTGTCACAGATGCGCCTCATATCCGGCGATCGGTTGACACAACCAATCAGCGGACGACATCCACCGGGCAGCGTCGCCCCGACGGGTGCGCCCGTACGCATCACCGACACTGCGGAGGATCGCTACGTGAGCACGGGGCTGCTCGCCTGTTGCGCGGCATGCGCGCTGGCACTGCTGACGATCGTCCTGCGTGCGAGTCGATGGCATGAGCGCCCGCCGTCGCGGCCCTTCACCGTCACCCTGGCGCTGCTGGTCATCGGTGTGGCCATGCGCAATCCGGAGGTGCTGGCCGGAACCTGGCTCGACAACGGCACCGCCGTCGATCTGCATCTGGCCAACTTCACCGACCTGCTGGGCGATCTGTGTTACGTCGCCGCGGGCTATTTCATCTGCAAACTGGTCGCGCGAGCCTGGGGTATGGCCTGGTCGGTGCGTTGGCTGGCCCGAATCTTCACCGTCGGCGCACTGGTCATGATCGCGCTGTGGGCGCTGTCGGACGCGCCGACCACCCCGGCCGTCTACGTCGGCTATCTGGGCGGCCCGGCGCTCGGATATTCCTATGTCGCGGCCTCGCTGATCCTGATCTCCAACCTGGCCCTGGTCGCCACCGCCGCCATCGCGCAGTCGTCGTGGCGAGTGCGATTGGCGTTGCTGCCGCTCGCACTGGGCGGACTGCTCGGCATGGTCGAGGGCGTACTGCGCATCGGCAGCCATATGTGGCCGCAGCCGTGGGTGGACATCCGCGATCGCATCGGCTGGTATCCCTCGGTGGCGATGATCGTGCTCTACGCGGTATCCGGCCTGATCGGCTACTTCATGTACCCGAGCATCGCGCGCGAACAGCGGCACGCGGTCGCGGCCGAGTAGACGTGCCGGATCGGCTGTCTCAAATGTGAAACAGCTCTCTCCTTCAACCTCGGGCGGGTGCGCCGCCCGCTCGCGTTCTCCCCGCTGGTGAGCCGATTCGCGCGGCACTATGTTGCATTTTTCAATCAATATGATGCAAATCTGGGTTGCAAAGTGTGATGCGCGAGTGCAATAGTTGTTCCCGTAACTGAAACACGGCCCGAACGGGTCACGGCCAGAAGGAGAACGTTGTGAGCACTGCCGCTGTCCTCGGCATCGGAGCCGTCATCGCCGCTGTCGGCGCTGCCCTCGACTTCGTAACCCTGCCGCTGCTCGGCCTTTCGGTCGGCTCGGCGCTCGGCTCGCTGGCACTGCTGGGCTGACCGGCGTGCGCGAGGTCCGCGGGGGATGTCGCCCACCTCTCCGGGCGACCCCCTGCGGGCGCGACGCGGCCCGTTGCATATTCGACCTCATATGATTCGACACTGATGCAGGGATCGGCGGTGAACAACGATGACGGTGGTATCGGCTCACGCGGAACTGGAGAGCTGCGTCGACCGCGCCGTCGCGGGCGAGCGCTCGGCGGTGTGCCGGGTGGTGGAACTCGTGCGCCCGTGGGTGCTGCAGTACTGCCGCGCCCGGGTGGGTTCCGGTGATACGGGCCGCCTTTCGGCCGACGACGTCGCTCAGGAGGTCTGCCTCGCGGTCGTCGACGCACTGCCCCGCTACCGACGCGAGGGCAAACCGTTCATGGCCTTCGTCTACCGCATCACCGCGCACAAACTCTGCGACGCCTTCCGCGCCCTGCGCCGCAACCGGACCTGTCCGACGGCATCGGTCCCCGATGTGATCGATACCGATCGCGGCCCCGAGGCCCACGTCCTGGACCGCGACGCCGCCGACCGGATGCACGCCCTGATCGCCACCCTGTCCCACACCCAGCGCCGCATCGTCTTCCTGCGAGTCGTGGCGGGACTGTCCGCCGAGGAGGTCGCGACCCGCCTCGGCCTGACCCCGGGCGCTGTCCGCACCGCCCAACACCGGGCCCTCGAGCGCCTGCGCGCCCAACTGGCCGACCGTGCCCATCCCCACGCGAAACACTAACCGAGACAACCGATTCGAGCACACCATGCGATTTAGCGCCGGAACCCTGGCGGCCACCCTGGCCGCCGCAGTCACGATCGGCTCACTCGGCCTGCCCAACACCGCCGCCACCGCCGACGCAACCCGATCGATCGTCGACCGTGAGGACGTCGACCGCCCGGGAAACCTCCAACCGCCGGTCGAACCGACGATCCGGTCACCGGCGCGATCCGCATTCGATGTACCGCCGTGACCCCACGACGTGCCGTGGACTCGATAACCGATCGAGTCGCGGTATGCCGCCGCGTTCGCGTGCACCCCGGCCGGCCTCATCCCTCGCCCGGCCGGGGCCGATGATCGCGACGCGGCGGAGACGACCGGATGCGCACGGGCGCCGCCGCCCGGGCCCGCGCGCATCCGGTTTCGTCAGCGCGCCGCCACGCGCAGATCGCCGAAGGTGACGCTGCGGGTCATCGGACGCTCCAGGAAATCGTGCGGGAAGCCGAGCTCGATGGCGCTGGCCGCGCGCAGCCGATCCAGTTGCGCCGCATCGAATTCGACCTCCAGCGCGCCCAGATTGTCCTCCAGCTGCGCCGCGGTGCGAGCGCCGATGATCGGCGCGGTCACACCCGGCGTGCGCAGCGTCCACGCCAGCGCAACCTGTGATGGCGTCCGATCCAGTTCGGCCGCAACCTCTTTCACCACCTCGGCGATCCCGAGCCCGCGTTCGGTGAGCGCCCCGCTGGCCAGCGCGACATTCTTGCGCGTGCCCTCCGGTGAACCCACGGCCTGATCGGCCAGATCGGCGCGGCTGTACTTCCCCGTCAGCACCCCGCTGCCCAGCGGCGACCACGGCACCACGCCCAATCCCAGCTCCCGCGCCATCGGAATCAGATCGCGCTCACCAGTGCGCTCGATGAGGCTGTACTCGATCTGCAAGGCCACCAGCGGAGTCCAGCCTCGCAGATCCGCGATGGCCTGCATGCGCGCGACCTGCCAGGCCGGGGTGTCGGAGATGCCGACATACAGCACCTTGCCCTGCCGCACGAGATCGTCGAGGCCGCGCAGGATCTCCTCGACCGGGGTCCGGAAATCCCAGGCGTGCAGGTACAGCAGATCGATGTAGTCGGTATTCAGCTGCCGCAGACTGTTTTCCACCGAGGCGAACATGCTCTTGCGGTGATTGCCGCCGGAGTTCGGATCGCCCGGCCTGCGCAGCATGGTGTATTTCGTTGCCAGCACCAGGCTTTCACGATTGTCGCGGGTGAATTCGCCCAGCAGCCGCTCCGAACTGCCCGCGGTGTACATATTGGCGGTATCGATGAAGTTCCCGCCCCGCTCGACGTAGGTGTCGAACAGTTTGCGGGCATCATCGGCCTCCGCGCCCCAGCCCCAGTCCGCCCCGAAGGTCATACCGCCCAGCGCGAGCGGGGAGACCCGCAGTCCGGAACGGCCCAGCAGCCGGTAGGTGTCGAGTGTGAGCGACATCGGTCCTCCTGTGTCGTCGTCGCGTTCGAATTCGAGTCTGGGCCGAGGTGAGGGCCGGGGTCAGGGAGGATTCTTCCTGGGATCGCCGATCCCAGGCTGGCCGTAGGATCGAACGATGACGAGTGGCACCGTGGACGCGACCCGGGAACTCGCCGTCTTCCTGCGCACCCGGCGCGAGCGTCTGGACCCCCGCGATTTCGGCCTGCCGCAGCGGCGGCAGTCGCGTCGCACGCCCGGACTGCGCCGAGAGGAGGTCGCCGAGCTGGCCGGGGTGAGCACCGATTACGTCGTCCGTCTCGAACAGGGCCGCGGGCTGCGACCCTCGCCCGAGGTGCTCGAGGCGCTGGCCCGAGCGCTGCGGTTGGCCCCCGACGAGCGGTCCTACCTGTTCGATCTGGCCCGGCAGCGCCCGCCGCAGTTCGACAAGGCCGCGACCTCGGCCGCCCCCGAACTGGTCCGGCTGGTCGGCGATCTGTCCCCGTTGCCCGCGATGCTGGTCAACCATCGCTACGACATCCTGAGTTGGAACCGGGAGATGTCGCTGCTGCTGCTCGACCTCGAGACGTTGCCGTCACCGCAGCGCAACAGCATGTGGTTGTGCGTGCTGCGTCCGCAGATGCGCGAGTTCTTCGTCGATCGCGAGCAGGTGCTGCGCGAGGGCATCGCCGATCTGCGCGCGGCGTGGGCCGCCCATCCGGAGGATGCGACGCTGGCGGAACTCATCACCGAATTCCGCACGCGCGACGCGGAATTCGCGCGCCTGTGGGCCATGCGCGATGTGCGGGTCAACGGGCGCGGGATCAAGGTGATGCGCCATCCCGAGGTCGGCCGGGTGGCGATCCGATTCGAGGTGCTGATGCCGCTGCAGGATCCCGATCAACGGCTGGTGATCTACCGGGCCGCCGACGACGACAGCCAGGCGGCGCTCGACCGTCTGCGCGGGCGCTGAAAAATTCGCCGAAAAATCTTCGCGGGATACGTCGAGCGGGCGTACACGGCTCCGACCAGTGGGTGAAAGCAGGTCATCCGATACCGAGGAGCACATCATGACCACCACCGTCAGCACCTTCTTCTGGTTCGACAATGCCGCCGAGCAGGCCGCCGAGTTCTATGTCTCGCTGCTGCCGGACGCGCGCATCGTCGACATCACCCGCAATCCGAACGGCTCGGCCTTCGTCGTCTCGCTGGAACTGGCCGGACACGCGGTCGTGCTGCTCAACGGCGGTCCCGGCCATCCGTTCAGCGATGCCGCGTCGCTGCAGGTTCTGGTCGACTCTCAGGGAGAGGTCGATCGGCTGTGGCGGGCGCTCACCGCCGACGGCGGCGTGCCCGGACCGTGCGGCTGGCTCACCGATCGCTACGGATTGTCCTGGCAGATCGTCCCGTCCGAGCTGCCGAAGCTGATGAGCGGTGAGCGGGCCGCGGCGGTGGCCGCGGCGCTGCGCACGATGTCCAGGATCGATCTGGCGGCGCTGCGGGACGCGCACGACAACGGGTGACAATCGCGCCTACGCCGTGGTCGTTGCCGCGACCAGTTCCAGATGGCGGGCGAGGATCGGGCCGATGACCGCGACGACCGCTGAGTTGGTCAACTGGGCGTGCGTCGCGTCGACCGGGTGCTCGATGAGTTCACCCGTCACGTACGGTCGCCACAGCTGCGCCCCGAGGGATGCGGTCACGCCGCGGGTCGCCGAGAAGTACAGCAGGTCACCGTCGTAGGCGCCGGGTCGATAGCCGTGTGAAAGCGCGACGCCCGCAACGTATCCGCGATGCAGACGCTCGAGCTGACTGGCCGTCAACCCGGTGCCGAAGGATCGGGGGGCGGCCGCCAGTTCGGCCGCCGCCTCGGCGGAGGTGAGATCGGGGGCGAGGTCGGCGTCCTCGGGCTCGTCGCCGCGCAGATGGGTCAACAGGTCTCGCATGCGTGGTGGCGGCGGCGGTTCCACCCCGGCGGGCACCACGACACTGTCGAGCATGGCCAGCACCGCGACCACGGCCCCGCGAGCCCGCAGCCGAACCGCGACGGCGTGGGCGATCTGCCCCCCGAGCGACCAGCCGAGCAGGTGGTAGGGGCCTTCGGCCTGCACGCCGAGTATGGCGTCGAGGTAGAGCTCGACCAGTTCGTCGATGGAGACATCCTCGGCTCCGGCCGCGAGCATCGGCGCCTGCAACCCGTACACCGGGCGATCGGTGACATAGCGCGCGAGCCCGGCGTAGCACCACGCCAACGGCACTGCCGAATGCACGCAGAACAGCGGGGGGTGGATTCCCTTGCGGCGCAAGGCGAGCAGTACGCCGAGCGCGTCGTCGTCCTCGATTTCGTGACCGTCGTAGGCGGCGATCCGGGCGGCGAGCTCGCCCGCGGTCGGCGTCGCGTAGAGCCAGCGGACGGTCACCGGCACGCCCGTCGACTCGGCCAGATCCGCCGAAACCGCTACGCCGAGTAGCGAATTGCCGCCGAGTTCGAAGAAGTCGGCATCGAGGCCGACCTCGGTATCGAAGGTGGCGGAGAAGCGCTCGGTGACCAGACGTTCCAGATCGGTTTCCGGACTTCGTGAGCTTCGTGCGGTATGGCGGGGCGCGGGTAGTGCGGCGCGGTCGACTTTTCCATTGCCCGCCAGCGGCATTCGCTCCAGCACGGTCAAGGACGAGGGGACCAGTGCGGCGGGCAGTGTCGCGCGCAGCGTGCTCAATGCCGCGGCGGCGTCGAACCGTGCCCGGTCGGCGACCACATAGCCCACGAGCCGCGCGCTGGGCTTTCCCGTGTCCGCGACCGTCACGGCGGCGCAGGCGACCTCGGGTCGGGCGAGCAGGGCCGCCTCGATTTCGGCGGGTTCGATTCGCCGCCCGTGTAATTCGAGCTGACCGTCCAGCCGTCCGAGATACTCCAACGATCCGTCGGGCCCGGTGGTGACCAGATCGCCGGTGCGATAGAGCCGCTGACCGTGACCGAAGGGGCTGGCGACGAATCGAGCCGCCGTGCCCGCCGGGTCGTGCAGATAGCCCTCGGCCAGGGCGGGCCCGCCCAGATACAGCTCGCCCCGGGCTCCGGCGGGCATCGGACGCAGCCTCGAATCCATCACCACCGCAAGCACTCCGGGCAACGCACGACCGATGGTCACGGGCGCGTCGGCGACCATGGGCCCGGTCTCGGTCACCATCACCGTCGCCTCGGTCGGCCCGTAGCCGTTGAACAGCCGCACCCGCGACGCCCACTCCCGCGCCAGCGTCGCCGGGCAGGACTCGCCGCCGATGGCCACGACCTCGAGACTCGGGACCTCGGCGGGGGAGAGGGTCGCGAGTACGGCGGGTGCGGTCTGTAGAACGGTGCTACCGAAAGTCCGAATGAGCCGGGCGAATTCGGGACCAGCCAGCACCTCCGGCGGAGCCACGACCAGCTGCGCGCTCGCGGCGAAGGCGGCCAGCAGTTCCAGCAGATGCGCGTCGAAGATCGAGGTATGTGAATGCAGCAGAACCGAGTTCGGGCCGAGATTATAGTGTTTCACGAGATAGTCGGTCAGCGATCCCAGCCCGTGGTGGGCGACCACGACTCCCTTCGGGATCCCGGTGGTTCCCGAGGTGTGAATGAGGTACGCCGGATGCGACGGCCGCAACGGCTGTGGCCGGTCGGCGTCGGTGATCGGTGTGGCGGCATGTGACCCGCCCGACAGGTCGTCGAGTGCGAGCCAGTCGATCGCATGGTTCGCGGCATCGGGTAGTCCAGCGCGAACGGAGTCGATCGTAATGCCCCAGCGCGCAGCGCAATTCGAGGCGATCGACGCGATACGAGTCGGCGGATCGTCGGGATCGATGGGTACGAAACACGCGCCGGACTTCGCGACCGCGCAGAAGGCCAGGACCGATTCCAGCGACCGGGGGATGACGACGAGGACGAAGGTTCCGGGACCCGCGCCCCGAGCCAGCAGCGCACGCGCCCAACGCGAGGATATTTCGTCCAGCTCCCGGTAGGTCAGCGCGCGGTCGCCGTCTCGTACAGCCGTCGCATCGGATGCCGGGGGCAGCAACTCGGGCAGCATTCGCGCCGGTTCGGGTGGTGACGGTGTGGCCGAAACCTCCCAGTGCAAACCCAAATCTGCGGCAGGACAATCTTTTTCGGCAGCCAAAAACTGGGCGAAGTAATCCAGGAAGAGACGGTGATGCCAGGCCACAATGTCGTACCGGTAGCGCGCCGGATTCGCCTGGAAGTCGATGCGCGCGCAACGCTCGTCCGGCCCGGCCTGATAGCCGTTGATCTGGAGATCCGCGACGGGACCGAGAGCGAGCAGGTGGCCATTGCCGGTGAGCGATCCCAGACGGAGCGGCTCGACGACGCCGAGAACATTGACCACGGGACCGAAATCCACGCGCAGAGTGGAGTGTTCGCGCCGAATGTCCTCGTGGCGATGGCGCTGATGCCGCACCGCGCCGATCACGTTCGCGCGCAACCGGGCGATGACCTCGCCGACGGTGGCGACGTCGAGGCCGGACAGTCGCAACGGGACGACATTCGACATCGACCCCGCCGACCTGCGCAGCGCGGCGGTCGGCCGGGCGGGGACCGGCAGTGTGAGCGTGACCTCGGCACGGCCCGCCACACGCGCGAGATAGCAGGCGAATGCGGCGATGATCAGTTCGGGAAAGGTAGCGCCGTGCCGGGTCTCGGCCTCGGCGAGCAGCCGTGCCGTCGCCTCGTCGAGACCGGCGGTGACGGAATGCGGCCTGGCCTCGGGCGGTGCGTATCTCCCGGCGAGACCGACCGGCTCGACCGATCCGGCGAGCCGGGTGCGCCAGTAGTCCGCATCGGCCTGCGCGCGCGTCGAATTCAGGTAGGCGCGTTCATCTTCCAGTATCTCCGCAATCGACAGCGGCTCGTGCGGATCGTCCGCGTCACCGCGGTAGTGCTCCGCGGTTCGGCGCAGCACAGCGGCCGCGCCGATGCCGTCGAGAACGATGTGATGGCTGCGCAGATACAGCAGATGCCGATCGGAGGCCACCGCGAACAGGACCGCGACGGTCGGTCGATCGGTGCGCGGATCCAGCGGCGCGCTGTGATCGCGTTCCATCCGATCCAGCGCCTCACCGACCGGATCCGACTCATCCGTCAGATCGATCGTCTCGAACGGCAAATGCGTTGTGGTGTCGACATATTGGCGCGGCTCACCGTCGACGACGCATAGGCGCAACAGCGGTGACTGAAGTTCGCGCGCCGCCCGCCGCGCCGACCGCGCCAGCAGATCGATATCGAGAGGGCCCACCAGATCCAGGTACATGGCGACGGTCATGGGCACGCCGGGATGCAGCTGCTGTGCCAGCCACCAGCCCCGCTGGGCCTTCGACAGTGGATGGGTCGGATGTACCGCGGCGTCCGGCGGCACCGTCAACGCGCCTCCCTGAGATTCCGAAATGCTCGGCTGAACGGTTCCCCGAGCAAAGTTACGGCATCGGGTACGGTGGATCCGCGACGTACGCGCGGTTTGTCGGGAAACACGCCCGGCGAGTTCGGTCCCAACCGTTTCTACGTGGTGCGATACTCCACGTTATGCACCGGCTGCTGCATTGTCTGACGGTCCTTCTCAGCACTCTCGCCGCGTTTGCGGCCCTTTTGCCGACGACGGCCACCGCCGATCCCGGCGGCGCGGCGATCCTCGAGGTGCATCCGCTGGGCGGGCGGCAGTATTCGGTGGTGGTGTACTCCGCGGCGATGAACAGGCCCATCACGGTGTGGATTTCGCATCCGGACGGACCCGCGCCCGCGCTGTATCTGCTCAATGCCGTCGACGGTGGCGAGGACGGCGGGCCGTGGACCAATCGCACCGATGTCGCCCGGTTCTTCGCCGACAAACCGGTCAATGTGATCGTGCCGATGGGCGGGCGGGCCAGCTACTACACCGACTGGGTGTCCGATGATCCCGCGCTCGGCCGAAACAAGTGGTCCACCTTCCTGATTCACGAACTGCCGACGGCGCTGCGCGATCGGTTCCAGCTCACCGACCGCAATGCCGTTGCGGGTACGTCGATGTCGGCGACCTCCGCGCTGGACCTGGCGATCGAGGCGCCCGGCATGTATCAGGCGGTCGGCGCGTACAGCGGCTGCCCGCGCACCAGCGATCCGGCCGCCCGCGCGCTGGTCCAGTCACAGCTGAGCATCTTCGGTGCCAATGCCGGGAATATGTGGGGCGCACCGGACAACCCCGCCTGGCCCGCCCATGACCCGATCGTCAATGCCGACCGCCTGCGCGGCTTGGCCCTCTACATCTCCGCGGGCAACGGTCTGCCGGGCGTCCACGACACCCTCGCCGATCCGTCCATCGGCGCGGATCCGGTCAATCTGGCCAATCGGCTCTCGGTCGGCGGCGCGATGGAGTCGTTCGTCAACTCCTGCACCCGCATACTCGTGGATCGCCTTGCGGGACTGGGCATTCCGGCCACCGTCGCGCTGCGTGCGGGCACCCACGCCTGGCCGTACTGGCAGGACGACCTGCACGATTCGTGGCCGGTCTTCGCGGGCGCCCTCGGCGTGTGAGGGCTTACCTGCCCACCTCGCGGCGGTAGGTCACCTTGTCGAATTCACGGCCGTACTCGTCGACCGCGACGACATCCATCTCACTCGAGAAGAAGCCCGGGCGGACGTCTACCCGGATGAAGGAGTAGTTGCGGAAGCGAACGCGCGACCACGGGGCCGCCTCGTCCTGTTTCGTGCCGTCGGGGGTCCAGACATAGCTGTTGGGGACGGTGGTGTCGGGGACCTCGTGGCCTCGATAGGTCTCGGGGGAGCCGGGCTGGAAGCCGTAGCGGGGACGGCCGCCGCCGCCGACGGTGTAGTAGACCGTGCCGTCGTCCTTGGGGTAGACGATCGAGTTGTCGCCCGCGGGCTTGGTCCGCTGGCGGCCGCGGATCGGGTCGGTGCGCTCGAAGATGTGGTTGTGGCCCTGCAGGACCAGATCGACCTGGTGTCGGTCGAACAGTTCGCACCAGGCGTCGCGCACGCCGCCGTCGCTGGCGTGCGAGTCGGTGGTGGAGTAGGCGCAGTGGTGGAAGAAGCAGACGATGAAGTCGATATTCGGATCCGCACGATATGCGCCGAGCGTGCGGTCCACCCAACCCTGTTGGGCGCCACCGGAATAGCCGGTATTGGCCTTGATCTCATAGGAGATGTCGTTGGCATCCAGCGACAGCACCGCGACATTGCCGTAGGTGAACGAGTACGCCGACGGGCAGCCTGCCGGGCCGTTGCCCGGCAGGTCCAGGCGTGCCAGGTGTCCGCCGTACCCGTGGGTGTCGTAGGCGGCCTCCATATCGTGGTTGCCGGTGGCGAACATCCACGGCGTATTCGACGCGCTCAGCTCGATGGCGCCGAAATACACGTCCCACACATAAGGATTGAACTTGTCGAAGCCGCTGGCGGGATCGCCGCCGCCCGAGGCGACGAACTGTGGCTTCTTACCCGCTCCCGAGGGGTCGGCGTAGGCGATATCGCCCGCGAGGACATGGAAGTCCGGTCGGCAGGCCGCGATCTGGTTCAGCACGTTGGCCGTATGCGGCGCGGTCGGATCGTTGTCGGCCTTGTAGTACTTGTCGTCGTAGTCGCCCGGCGTCAGACCCGGTGGCTGCGTGGGCGTTTCGTCCGTGCCCTGATCGCCCATCATCGTGAATCGGAAGGGCAGCACCGCGTTTCGCGCGGTCGGCATGGCCGTGGACGCACTGCGCACATCGCCGACGAAACCGTCGGAGGTTCGCCAGCGGTAGAAGTGCGGCACTCGTCCGGGCAGCCCGTCGACCGGCGCGTGCACGTAGAACTGCTCGGCCGCGAGCACCCCGCCGTCCTTGGCCGGGATCTGAGTGACCAGATTGCGCACCTCGGCCTCGATCGTGCCGCCCAGTGCCGGGGTCGGGCCGTGATCGAGGAAGACCTTGGCGCCCTGCGGATTTCGGGACAGCTGCGCGGCGAAGCGGAGCTGACTGGCCGCATCGGAGCCGAAGCCGACATGGCGGCCCGCGACGGCCAGCTGAGCGTCGTCGGCGTAGGCGCGGGCGGCGAAGGGGGAGGTCCCGACCGCGGCGACCGCGGCCGCGGCCGCCGATCCGCGCAGGAAGTTGCGCCGCGAGACTGCGTGCCGGCGCAGATAGGAGCGATGCCACTCGTACTGCTCGGCCATGGTCATATCGGCGGCCAGCTGCTCGGGAATCCCGGTGTCCGGGACGTCACCGGGAGGATTCAAGCGATTGGACGGCATGAGGTTGGATGCTCGTCCGATCGAGCCCCCGCGGCAACCCGAACGGCCGCAACCCCTGGTAAATCTTGATGAATTCTAGGTGGGCGTGCATATGTGTCGGCGCCACCGTCCACAATGCCCGGTATGGCGTACGACGAGCAGCTGGCCGACCGGATCCGCGACGCGCTGGGCCCCGATCTGCCACAGATGACCGAGAAGAAGATGTTCGGCGGCCTGGCCTTCCTGCTCGGCGGCAACATGACCGTAGCCGCCACCCGAAACGGCGGCATGATGGTCCGAGTCGCCCCCGAGGAGGCCGATTCCATGATCGACGGCGAATACATCACCCCTATGACCATGGGCGGCCGCGAAATGCGCAACTGGCTCCGCATCACCCCCGACCTGCTCACCGACGACAACACCCTCACCGAGTGGATAGCCCGAGCCCTCCGCTTCGCCCGCACCCTCCCAACCAAATAGTCAATCCAACAACTCCCCGTTCCGAATCCGCCCCACCACCGCCTCCCCGGCCAGCTCCCGCCGGGCGTCGGGGTGCTGCCAGTAGAAGCGGACCAGGTGGAGGAACAGCGCGGGATCCATCCCCAATGCCCACGCGGGCAACTCGATCGCGCGCTCCAGAGACCCGCGTTGCATCGAATCGAACCAATTCAGATCCGCGCTCAATTCCACCTTGCGTCCAGGTGCCGGGGCGATGCTGACGATATGGACATTGTTCGCCGTCGCGGGGGAGACACCGCCGATTTCCGACCATGGCAGCCGCCTGCTCGTGCGCCCGAGTCGCTGTACGACTCCGTCGGAGGTCAGCGCCACGAATCCCCTACGCCGCCTGGATGAATACAGATACCAGCCGAGCACGCCGATCATCGCCAGCACGATCACCACGATGACGAGTCCCCCGGCGGACAATCCGGTGCGCGCCGAGCCGCCCGCGCCGTCGATCAGCTGCCGGAGGAACAGCCATCCGCGAATGACGAGGAAGACCGCTCCTGCCGCCAGCCACAGCGCGAGCGTCCTTCGCCATGCGGTCAGATAGGAGATTTTCAGGCCGGACGCGTTGTTCACCGCGACCGCGGTCTCGAGATCGCGCGGCAGACTTCTCCGCCGCACGCGCAGCAGCGGAACGACCACGATGATCGATGACGCCGCCACGAGAACGATCGCCGCGCCGAATGCCGTGCGCACCGGATCGCCCTGATTTGCGGCAGCTATCGAGAAGGGGATGGCGAGGAGGAACAGCAGTACGACGAATGCGAAGACGAAGACGAGGTTTCCGCGTGGTCGCTGCGCACCCCATTCGGTCGCCCACGGTAAGAGCGGGGCCTCGGAGCGGTTGTCGGACAAGGCATCTCCCCTGGGTGATCTCATTTGAACGGTTGTTCGGCAGCCCAGGAGCCGATCGCCCCGCCGCCGAATCCGAGAATGGCCGCGCCGACACCCGCGCAGAACGCCTGGCCGATAACGGGCGCCGGCGAACAGACAGCCATCCCCAGGACCGCACCGGCCTCGGCCCCGGCCCAGCCTCCGAGAGTGCCACCCGCCGCATTGGCTACGGCTTCGTCGCCTGGTTTCCCATGATGCGCCCAATCATCCCAGTTGACGTACGCGTTGACCGCGGTACCGAGCGGTATTCCACCGAGGACTCTGCCCTCGACCTTCAATGCCTGTCCGATTTCTGCCTTGGCGGCCGCGTCGGTGGCGGAATCCATTGCGCCGGTGAAAGCGTGCCCCGCACCCGGGATGCCGGAATCGAGCATCCGCAGGGCCGCGAGCTGCTGGCTGTAGGACTCCGCCATTCGCGACCCCGCCTGTCCGACCATCGATCGGCCGCTCGCGTCGGTCCATTCCGCACCGGCGGCGGTCGCGGCGGAGAAGCCTGTCGCATAAGGATGTTGGTGCGCGGTGTCGGCGGTAGTTCGTACAGGGCCACCCGGGCCAATTCGGACTTCGCCAGATCTATGGCGGCTTTGGTGGCCGTGGCGGTGTTGTCGGCGTTCTGGAGGGCGGTGACCATAGCCAATTGCTGCTGGGCCGCCTCGTATTCGACGTCTAGCAGGGCCTTGGCCAGGTAGCCGGGGTCGCATTTCGGGTTGCGGCCCGCGGCGGCGCGTAGGGCCTGCTGTTTGGCGACGCTGGTGACCGTGCCGTCGTCGGCCACCTCGAATCCCATGTCGACGATGAGGTTTCGTCGGTCGAGGACGAATTGGCGGGCGTGGGTGAGTTGGTCGCGATAGGTGGTCAGGGCGGTTTCCAGGTTGCCTATTCGGGCCATGAGATGGCTGCCCGCGGTTTTCTCCGCGGTGATTCGGGCGGTGGCGGAGTCGGCGCCCGCGCCCTTCCAGGATCGGGCGAGTGCGTCCTGTTCGGTGAGCATCGAGCGGAGCAGTCGATCGCCCTCGGTGACCACCTTGTCGAATTGGGTGGCGTCCGTGCCCAGCACATCGGGACGCCACCTCTCGACCTCGGGAATGCGCAGTGCCGGGCGGCCGTTCGGGCCGGGGCTCACGGCAGCCCGCCCATGGCGCGCAGGTTCGCGGCGAAATCGTCGTCGGTCATCTCGTAGTGATGTCCTGTGCCCGTGGCGATTTCGGACATTTCGCGGGGACGGGCGGCGAAGCAGACCAGGCCCGATCGCACCTGATCGCGCGCGGCGCCGATACTCGCGGCCAAATCCGTGCCGGGAAAGGGATCGCCGATATCGGGCGGTGCGGCCACCCCGTTCCCGAGGCCCTCGATCGCGCCCGACAATCCGTCCAGCCATTTCGCCCACGCGCGCAACGCGTCCGGATCGACCTGGAATGTCACGAGTCCCCCTCCTGATATCTGGACAGCGCGGAGCATTCAGGCAGATATCAATGGTCCTCCCTCCGACGGCGAATCCGGTCGAGGGGGCTTGTCGAGATCGGCTGTGCGCTCAGGCTTCCGGGGGCCGCAGCGCGGGGAACCAGATATCGGTGAGCACCTCCGCGGCCTGCTCGGCGGCGACGTCGATGGTGCCCTGCATGGCCCAGCGGGTGAAGAAGCGTTCCAGTTGGGCGACAAGCAATTCGATGCGCAGCCGGGCCTCGTCGCGGCGCTCGCCGGGCCAGCGCGACAGATAGGAGGTCATGGTGTCGGGCAGGGCCATGATGCCCGCGCGGGCCACCTCGCGGAACTCCGGTTCGATGGCCGTGGCCTCGTCCCAGGCGGGCAGCAGATCCTTGTGCTCGAAGAACCAGCCGATCGCCCGCGTCATCCAGGCCGCGAACTCGGCGCGAGATCCGGTGTCCAGCACCCGATCCAGATCCTCGTAGAAGCGCACGACGCTGGGCAGCGTGCCCTGTTCGGCGATGGCGCGCAGCACCTCGGGCTTACCGGTGAAATGCAGATAGAAGGTGGCCCGGCTACAGCCGACGGCCGCGGCGATGTCGTCGACGCGCACGCCCGAATAGCCCTGGGTCTCGAACAACTGCCGGGCCGCATCGACGATGCGCGCACGGGTCAGCCGCTTCTGTTCGTCACGCAGCGAAGGCATGCCGTCGATACTAGACGATGAGTCATTCACTGGACGCTGTGTCCAGCGAGTGTTACGGTGTGGGCCACATCACCTCCAGGAGAAGTGAGTTGGATACACGCGAACTACCCCGGGTGTGCGTCATCGGCGCCGGTCCGTCGGGAATCACCACCGCAAAGCGCCTAGCCGAGCACGGCATCCCCTTCGACTGTTACGAGGCCTCCGACGAGGTCGGCGGAAACTGGTACTTCCGCAATCCCAACGGCATGTCGGCCTGCTATCAGAGCCTGCACATCGACACCTCCAAATACCGCCTGCAGTTCGAGGATTTCCCGGCGCCCGCCGGGTGGCCGGACTTCCCGCACCACACGCAGCTGTTCCAGTACTTCAGGGACTACGTCGACCATTTCGAACTGCGCGACAGGATCCGATTCGGCACGAAAATAATTGCCGCCGAGCGGGATTCGGTCGGGCTCTGGGTGGTGACCACCAACTCCGGCGAGTCGGCGACCTACGACGTGCTGATCGTGGCCACCGGCCACCACTGGGATCCCAACTTCCCCGACTACCCCGGCGAATTCGACGGTACGCTGCTGCACAGCCACGCCTACAACGATCCGTTCGATCCGATCGATATGCGCGGGAAGCGAATCGTGGTGGTGGGTATGGGCAATTCGGGCCTGGACATCGCCTCGGAGTTGTCGCAGAAGTTCATCGCCGAGCGACTGTTCGTCTCCGCCCGCCGCGGCGTCTGGGTACTGCCGAAATACGTCAACGGCCAGGTCGGCGACCGGCGGTCGATGCCGAGCTGGATGCCGCCCAAACTCGGGCTGCGGCTCAAACAGCGCTTCGTACGCAAATATCGCGGTGAGATGGAGAATTACGGCCTGCCCAAACCCGATCACCTGCCGTTCGAGGCGCATCCGTCGGCCAGCGAGGAATTCCTGCACCGCGCGGGTTGCGGCGATATCACCTGCAAACCGGCGATCACCCGGCTCGACGGCGACCGCGTGCACTTCGCCGACGGCAGCGTCGAGACGGTGGATGTGGTCCTGTGCGCCACCGGCTATCACATCAGCTTCCCGTTCTTCACCGATCCGGAACTGTTGCCGGACAAGCGCAATCGCTTCCCGCTGTTCCAACTCATGATGAAACCCGGCGTGCCCGATCTGTTCTTCATGGGTCTGGCCCAGCCGCTGCCGACCCTGGTGAACTTCGCCGAACAGCAGAGCAAATTCGTTGCCGCGTATCTGACCGGCCGCTACCACCTGCCCGCGCGCGAGGAGATGGATCAGGCCGTGCGCGAACAGGAGATCCGGCGCACGGGCCGCTACTACGACTCCCCGCGCCACACCATCCAGGTCGAATTCCAGCCCTATGTGCAGCGCATGGTCAAGGAACTCGAGCGCGGCGCGAAACGCGCGGCGGCCGCGGGCAATTCCCTGCCCGTCGCGGCCCGCGCCGCACAGGAGGTGCGTCCGTGACCCGATCCTCCGGCTTCTGCCGTGACGAATTCGCCAATGTGCGAGCGGCTTTCGACGAACAGCTCCAATCCGGCGCGGAACTCGGCGCGGCGTTGTGCGTGACCGTCGACGGCGACCCCGTCCTGGATCTGTGGGGTGGCCACGCCGATCCCGAGCGCACCCGCCCGTGGGCCGCGGACACCCTGGTGAACGTCTACTCGGTCACCAAGACCATGACCGCGCTCAGCGCCCTGCTGCTGATCGATCGCGGCGAACTGGACGTGCGCGAGAAGGTGGCGCACTACTGGCCCGAATTCGCCGCGAACGGCAAGGGCGACATCGAGATTCGCCATCTGCTCGCGCACACCTCCGGGGTGTCCGGCTGGGAGCGGCCGATCGAGGTGGCCGATATCTACGACGCCGAACAGGCCGCGTCCCGCCTCGCCGCCCAGGCCCCGTGGTGGGAACCCGGCACCGCCTCCGGCTACCACGCCCTGAACTACGGACATCTGATCGGCGAGGTGATCCGCCGTATCACCGGCCGCACCCTCGGCCGCTTCTTCGCCGAGGAACTGGCCCGCCCGCTCGGCGCGGACTTCCATATCGGCACCGGCCCCGAACATTTCGACCGGATCGCCACCCTGGTGCAGCCGCAACTGCCGAACTTCGATCTGACCGCCCTCGACCAGGACAGCGTCCTGATCAAAACCCTCACCTCCCCGCTGCTGCACGTCTCCGAGACCGCCACAGCCGCCTGGCGGCAGGCCGAGATCGGCGCGGTGAACGGGCACGGCAACGCCCGATCGGTGGCGCGGGTGCAGTCGGTGGTGTCGTGCGGCGGCGAGCTGAGCGGGCGGCGTTTCCTGTCGCCGAAGACCCTGGAGCTGATCTTCGAACAGCAGAGCGACGGTGTGGATCTGGCGCTGCTGGTTCCGCTGCGTTTCGGCATCGGTTACGGACTGCCCCATCCGCAGACCGCTCCCGAGGTGCCGAGCGGGCGGGTGTGCTGGTGGGCCGGGTACGGTGGCTCGATGGTCGTCAACGATCTGGACCGGCGGATCACCTTCGCCTACACCATGAATCGCATGGCCAGCGAGCTGGTGGGCTCCGCGCGCTGCGCGAGCTACCTGAGGGCGACCTTCGCGGCCGTGGCGGGACGGGTGTGATGCGCGCGCTACAACTGACCGGACCCGGCACGCTCGAACTGCGTGAGACGCCCGTCCCCGAGATCGGACCCACCGACCTGCTGCTGCGGGTCGGCGCGGCCGGACTGTGCCACTCCGATCTGCATGTGCTGGCCGTCCCGGTCACGCTGCGCGCGGAGCCGATGACCCTCGGCCACGAGATCGCCGGAACCATCGAGGCGGTCGGCGCGGAGGTCGAGGGCCGCGCGGTCGGCGAGCGCGGCCTGGTCTACCTGTGCTGGTCGTGCGGTGTGTGCCGGGAATGCGTGAGCGGTAACGAGAATGTCTGCCTGGCCGCGGGCCGCGCCGCCATGCCGCCGTGCCCGGGCCTCGGACCCGACGGCGGTATGGCGGAGTACGTTCGGATACCGGCGAATTCGTTCGTCCCGATCGGGGAGATGGAATTCGATCAGGCCGCGCCGCTGGCCGATGCCGCGCTCACCTCCTATCACGCCATTCGCGGCGCGCGCGAGGAACTGCGCCCGGGCGCGACCGCGGTCGTGGTCGGCGTCGGCGGACTCGGACATGTGGCCGTGCAGATTCTGAAGGCCATTACGGCCGTTCGCATCGTCGCCGTCGACATCGCCCCGGACAAGCTGGAATTGGCGGGCGAATGCGGCGCGGATCTCGGCCTGCGGGCCGATGGCGAGACCGCGACGCGAATTCTGGAACTCACCGACGGCCGCGGCGCCGAGGCCGTTTTCGACTTCGTCGGCAATGACGCGACCGCCCGGTTGTCGGTGGAAGCGGTGGCGCCCAACGGCGCCTATCGCATGGTCGGACTGGCCGGTGGCAATCCCGGTATCGATGCCGGTCCCGCCGGGGGACCGGGCCTGCCGTGGGGTGCGACGGTGCGAAAGTCCTACGCGGGCACCAAAAGCGATCTGCTCGCCTGCGTGGCGCTGGCCCGATCCGGCGCGCTGCGGATGTCGGTGGAGCGCTTCGACCTGGCCGACGGGCCCACCGCCGTCGACCGGCTCGAACGCGGCCTTGTCCGCGGTCGCGCCGTGCTGATTCCGTGAGCCCCGATCGACGAGGACGACCATGACCAATGCTGTTGACGCCCAGACGATCGCCGCACAGGCCGCCGCCGCCCTGACCGGCCCCGGCGGCCCGTTCGAGCTGACGGTGGAACCCGTACTGGGCGTGCCGATTCCGGTGCGCCGCGAGCGCCACCGCAGCCTGCTCGAACTGCTCGACGCCGCGCGCGCCTGGGGCGACAAGGATTTCCTGGTCGCCGAGGATCGCCGCCTGAGCTTCGCCGAACACCACGCCGCGGTCGAGGCCCTGGCGCACGCGCTGTCGGAACGATTCGGCGTGGGCCCGGGCGACCGCGTGGGCATTCTCGCCGCGAACACCCCCGAATGGGTCGTGACCTTCTGGGCGGCCCTGCGGCTGGGTGCGATCCCGGTCGGCTACAACGCCTGGTGGGCCCCGCCCGAAATCGCCTACGGCCTGGATCATACGAGCCCGTCGGTGGTCGTCGCCGATGCGAAACGCGCCGCGCTGCTGCCGGATTCGCCGCCCGTTCTCACCATGGAAACCGATCTGCCGGAGCTGATCGCGGCCTACACCGGCCGCCCCGGACTACCGCGCCCGGATATCGCCGAGGACGATCCCGCGGTGATCCTGTACACCAGCGGTACCTCGGGTCGTCCCAAGGGCGTGGTGCATTCGCATCGAAATCTGGTGGCCGTCAGCGACTATCACCGGTTCACCGATGCCATCGCGGCCGCCGTGCGCGGTCAACAGCCGGGAAATGGGCCCAGCGACAAGCGATTCCTGCTCACCTCACCGCTGTTCCACATCGCGAGTCTGCACAATCTGGTGGTGCCCCGGCTGGTGACCGGGGCCACGGTCGTCATCCATCAGGGCTCCTTCGACGCCGACCGGGTGCTGGCCCTGCTGGAACGGGAGCGGATCACCAACTGGGGCGCGGTGCCGACCATGGCCGCGCGCCTGCTCGACGGCGATCTGTCGCGCTACGACCTGTCGGCGCTGACGGCCTTCTCGCTCAATGCCGCACCCTCCTCGCCCGCCTTCCATCGCCGCCTGCGCGAGCGGTTGCCCGCCGCGCAGGTCGCGTTGGCCACCAGCTATGGCCTCACCGAAAGCGGCACCGCCGCAACGGTGGCCGCCCCGGCGGAGTTGGCCGCGTATCCGGAGACGGTGGGGCGGCCCATCATCGGCGTCTCGGTGGAGATCCGCGACCCCGACGGCAAACCCGTGCCCGACGGCGTGGAGGGCGAGATCCACGTCCGCAGCGCGTACGTGATGCTCGGTTACTGGAACGATCCGGCCGCCACGGCCGCCGCGATCGACCCCGAACGTTGGTTGCGCACAGGCGATTTCGGCACCGTGACCGATGGACGACTGCATCTGTCGGGTCGGCGCTCGGATCTGATCCTGCGCGGCGGGGAGAATGTGTACCCCATCGAGATCGAGAACGCCCTGGACGAACATCCGGCCGTGATCGAATCCGCGGTGCTGGGCGTCGCGCACGAGGATCTGGGCCAGGAGGTGGCCGCGGTGGTGGTCGTCGCCGATCCGAATGCGGTGAGCGAGGCCGACCTGCGGGCCTTCGTCGCCGACCGGCTCGCCTACTTCAAGGTCCCCTCTCGCTGGTCGATCACCGCGAAGCCCTTGCCCCGCAATGCGACCGGCAAAGTGATGCGAAGGAATATCGAGATCGACTAGGTTGCTCGCCATGAGTTCACGCTGGGCCGCTGTATTCTCCACCGTCGTCGTCTCCCTGTCCGGGCTGCTGGTAGCCGCGGGTTCGGCCGAGGCGAAACCACCATTGGTGACGTGCGATTTCACCGCGACGCCGGAGAATCCCGCGGCCCGGCCGGTCATGGCCCCGCCCGCGATCGCCCCGGCCGTCGGCACGATCGATGTCACGTTCCGATTCCGCCAGGGCCCGGTCACGGTGCGACTGGATCGGGCGGGCGCGGCGCCGTGCGCGGTGCAGAATATGACCAGCCTTGTGCTGCAACACTTCTACGACCGCAGCCAGTGCTGGCGGCTCACCGACAGTGAGCGCCTCGGCGTGCTGCAGTGCGGCGACATCTACGAGGTGGAGAAGGGCGGGCCCGGTTACGCCTTCCCCGACGAGGTGGATGGCACCGAAACCTATGAGCGCGGCACCCTCGCCATGGGCAATCAGGGACCGGGCACCAACGGCAGCGAATTCTTCATCGTGCACTCGTTCGCGCACATACCCGCCAATTACTCTGTACTGGGCCGCGTCGTGAGCGGGATGGATGTGCTGGACCGCATGGTCGCGGCCGGAATCACCCCGACCGAACGCGGTGCGCGCGATGGCCTGCCCGCCGAACCGGTCCTCATCGACTCCGCTCAGCTGGGCTGAGATATCAGGCGCTCGCGGGCGGCCCGTAGGATTCGCTCCGACAGGTCGTCCCCGGCGCTGGCCCGGGCCAGCATGAGCGCCCCGGCCATCAGGGCGACCTCGACGAGCAGTTCGTCCTCATCGCCCGAACGCTCACCAAGGGTGCCGAGATTGTCGACCAGTTCGCGCAGTCCGTCGAGATAGGCTTGGCGCAGCGGACTTTCGGCCTCGGCGCGCGCGACATCCCCGGCGAGTGCGGCCAGACCGCATCCCTGTCCGGGGTGATCGCGGTGCGCGACCGACAGATACCGCTCGAGGAACAGCCGCCGTGCCGCCTCCGGATCCGGACCGGCCGCGCGAATATCCGCCAGTTCTCGCGACTTCTCCGCGCAGGCGGCCGTGCACGCCTGGGCGACCAGATCCTCCTTGTTGCGGAAATGGCGATAGAAGCCGCCGTGGGTCAATCCCGCCGCGGCCATCAGTTGCGGCACGCTCACCCCGTGCGCACCGTGCGTGCGCACCTGCGCGGCCGCCGCGTCGAGGACCTCGCGGCGATGTGATTCCGCCTGTGCCCGTGATGCCCTCGGCATGTGCTCCCCTTTCGATGGATTCGCTCGGCACAGTCTTGCGCATCGCTTTAGATGATGAGCATAATCTAAAAATGACCAAAGTAGAAGGCGCGGTCGCCCTGGTGACCGGTGGGCAGCGCGGCCTGGGCCGCGCATTCGTCGACGAACTCCTGCTCCGCGGCGCGAGCAAGATCTACGCCACAGCGCGCAGTCCGATCGCGAGCGAGGATCCGCGCGTGGAAACCCTTCGGCTCGAGGTGACCGACCCGGATTCCATTGCGGCCGTGGCGGATCGGGCTACCGATGTGAGCATTGTCGTCAACAACGCCGGGGTCCTGCATCCCGCGCCGTTACTGCTGACCGAGATGGCCGATGTGATCGACACCTTCGAGGTCAATGTCTTCGGCCCGCTGCGCATCGCCCGGACCTTCGCGCCGATCCTCGCGGCCAATGGCGGCGGCGCGCTGGTCGACATTCATTCGGTGCTGTCGTGGAGCGCGGGCGCGGCGGCCTACGGCGCGTCCAAGGCGGCGCTGTGGTCGATGACCAATTCGCTGCGTCTCGAGTTGGCCGGACAGGGGACCCAGGTGGTCGGGGTGCATCTGGGATTCGCCGATACCGAGATGGTCGAGGCGTTCCCGGGGGACAAACTCGTTCCGGAACAGGTCGCGCGAGCGGTGTTCGAGGGCGTCGAGCGGGGCGAGTCCGAGGTGCTGGTCGACGATTTCAGCCGTGACGTCAAGGCGGCCCTGTCCGGTCCGGTCGAGGGCCTGGCCCTGACCATCGATCGCTGAGAGCGAGGCGTAGTCACCATGCCGCTGTGGCAGATCCACCATCCCGTCGGCGCCTACTCCGACGCGGACAAACGTAATCTCGCATCCGATATCACCGCGATCTACACCGCCGTCGGCCTGCCCGCGTTCTACGTGGTCGTGCAGTTCCAGGAGATCGAGGCCGCGAATCTGTATGTCGGCGGGGAGCCCTCCGGCGATACCGTGCGCATCGTCGTGTGGCATCTGGCCCGCCAGGTCGAGGATCCCGATCGCCGCCGGGCGATGACCGAACGCCTCGACGCGACCCTGCGCCCGTATACCGCCGATCGCGGGCTGCACTGGGAATTCCATATCGAGGAGTCCCCGCGCGATCTGTGGATGATCGCCGGGTTCTGGCCGCCCGCCACCGGCTCCGATGCCGAAAAGGCTTGGGCCGCGGCCAACAAGCCCCTGCCGTACTGACAGCGCGGCGCCGCGGATACCGGTGGTATCCGCGGCGTGGCCTGGTCGGAAGGATTCAACGCGCCACCCGAAGCGCCATGGCCAGGAACGCGATCGCTCCGGTATTGGCCAGCGCCCGGGCGATATTCAGCCGCACCCACGGCATTTCGAAGGTGTGCCGGATTCCCGCGAAGTCGTCCCCGGTGAAGGCGGCGAGCTGATTGTTGAGCGGGATATTGCCGCCGAAGGAGATGAAAAGGCTGATCAGATTGAGCGCCAGCGCGGCCAGCACCCACCACAGGATCTGCCGCTGATCCCCACGCAGATGCAGGGCCGCCGCGATTCCGGTCAGCACGACCGAACCCAGGAAGCTCAGCATGAACAGGGGATTGACGATCACGACGTTGATGCGATTCATCACCTCGACGAAGGTGCGATCGTCGACCTGGCGCAGCGCCAGCATGACGGAGGTGCCGTAGGCGTAGTAGACCCCGGCCAGCAGGGCGGTGGAAATGGTCGCGGCCACCAGGGAGATGGTGCCGAGGGTGGAAGAGGCGGTGGCGGAGGCGGTTGTCGCTGTCATGACTAGAAGTACACCGGTTCGCGGGCCGCCCGAACATCGTTGGGACGCTCGCGGACATGCGCCGGAGTCCACGCGTCGGCCTACGATTTCCACCATTGCCGCCATCTACGGCGGGGCCGGGGGTCCGTTTCCCGCGGCTGCCCACTCATCCCGTACGCGTCGACGGCTCGCAACCTTTCGGCCACCGGAGAGTTGGCCCACCAATCTTCCGCGGAATCCCCGTTCTGCTGGCGCAGGTGGAAAGCCTCGTCGTGTCGGCCCACCAATTCGTAGGAGTTCGCGAGGTACTGGCGAGCGTACCGGGTTTTTGGATCGACGAGCCCGTGGACGCGTTCACTTTCGGCGAGCTGCCGTTCCGCGAGATTGATTTCGTCCGCGAGGCGTCCCGCCGATCGGTAAGCGGCGATGAGATGGCTTCGGGCGGAGAAAGTGTCGGAGTGGTCGAGTCCGAGGACGCGTTCGTGGTCGACGAGACTCCGTTCGAAGGATTCGATCGCATCGGTGATTCTGTCCGCCGACCCGTAGGCGATGGCCAGGTTGTGGCGGTTGCGGATGGCGGCGAAAACATCGGATTCCCGGCTGGATTCGTGACCGGCGACGGCCTGCTCGAACTGATGGATCGCCTCGGAGAGTCGCCCCGCGTAGACCAGGGCGGATCGGCTACACCCAGATCGGCCGCGATGCTGGCTAAACCTTCCAACAGTGTGCCGTCGGTTTCGGCGTTGATCCATCCGATCAGACTGTAGGCGCCGCCGGTGAGAGCCGCGCGCGTATACGCGGCGGCCAGCTGGGTTTTCCCCACGCCGCGCATACCGATGACGACCACGGAAACCGTTGCTTCGGTGACGCTTTCGGTCAGCTCGTCCAATTGGTCGCGGGCGACGAAATATGCCGGTTCCGCGGGGATACGTCCGACTACGACACGTTCCGGAGCCGCCCTCCCGGTACCGGATCGGTCGGATTCGAGATGGACGGCGATCTTCTCGGCGCGATTACCGATGAAGGTGAACGAATGTCCCGCGGCAATCGGCGGGTGCGAGACGGGTGGAGGGGCTTACCGCCGCGCCGCCGGAGGGTCCGGCGGATCCTGCCTACCGGCTCGTACGTTCACGATTTCGATGGCGCCGTCGATGGTTCCGTCGACCACCCGGACCCCGGTCCCGGTCGATTCGATCTGTCCGATGCGCAAGGCGTCGGCCTGAATTCGTTCCAGATCCACGCTGACCGCCGCGCCCACCGACGCTTCGTGAGCGCGCACGATCGCGATCAATTCCTGTGCCGCGGAGAACAACTCGGCATCGTCGAGGACTCCGGCATCCTCCAGTTCCTCGGCGAGAACCGCCCGGCGTGGCAGCGAGGCCGGCCGTTCTTCCACCGGAGCCAGATCCACCGCCGGATAGCGGTGCGCGATCATCGTTTTCAGTTTCCGGTAGGCATCGGCGACCACCTGCGTGGCCGTGTCCTTCAACCCCGCCGCGGCGCCGGCCGATACCGCCGCCGCCACGATCGCGGGCAATGACTCCAGCACGCCCAACCCCTCCCGCTCGAACCGCGGACCTCATGCAGACCCACCATGAACAGTACGTCAACGCTACTCGGCCACGAGTTCCGCCCGCGCCTCGACGGTGCGCACAATCGTCTCCGGAACCTTCGTCGAGCCCGGGGTGTAGGTGATCGCCCGCAGAGCGCCGGTGTAGCGGAAGACGCCGCGGCGCTCGCGCAGATCCCAGGAGACCGGGCCGCGGGCGTCGAGGCCGACCGAGATGCCGGTCCAGGGGGCCATGCCGACCAATTGCACCTGATCGAACAGTTCGGCCACCGGCTCGCCGTCGATGTCGAGGGTGAAATCCCACCGCAGTCGCGGGCGCACGGCCGCGGTGACGGTAATGCGTCGCGCGCCGGGCGCGATCGGGGCCGAGGATTCGGCATAGCGGCCGTAGCTGTTGATTCCGAACACGATTCGACCGTTCTCGACATAGAGCAGATAGCCGCCCTGTGGATCGCCATGTGCGACCAGTACGCCCTCGTCGCCCGGGCGGTAACCGTGCAGATCGGCGGTGATCGTGAAGTCGCGGTAGGCGATCAGGCGCTGGGAGCGGTAGCGCTCGAGGGTCGGGGTGCCGGGCAGGATGCGCAGCGGCTCGCCCAGCCGCGCCTCGGCGGGTCGCCGCTGTGCCAGATCCTTGCGGGTCAGCAGTGGGAAGACCGTATTGCGCCAGGCCGCCTCGTCCCAGGCCCGGGCCAGTTCGGCCACCTTCTCCGGATACCGGGCGGCGACGTCGTGCAGTTCGGTGGGATCGCTGCGGACATCGAACAGCTGCCAGTGCGGATCGTCGACATCGTCGCCGCGCTCGTGCAGCGCGAGCAGCTTCCAGCCGTCGCGGTAGAACCCGCGATGGCCGGTCATCTCCGAATACTGCTCGACATGGCGCGACCGCGCGGCCTCGTCGCGTAGCACCTCGGCGGCGGACACGCCGTCGAAGTCCTTGGCGGGCAATCCGTTCCGTACGCCGGGGCGCTCGATGCCCGCCAGTTCCAGCAGGGTCGGCGCGAGATCGGTGACATAGACGTATTCGCGTCGAATCTCGTTCGCGGGCAATCCCTTCGGCCACGATACGATGAACGGCACCCGCACCCCGCCCGCGAAGGTCTGCCCCTTGTAGAACCGGAACGGGGTATTCGACGCTTGGCCCCAGCCGCGCGGATAGTGCACGCCCAGGCGCGCGGTGCCGATCAGATCCTCGTCGTGCGGGACGTCGCCCACCCAGTCCGGATCCTCGACATGGGCGAATTCGGCCAAATAGCTGCGGGTTCCGACCGGGCCGCCCTCGGCGGTGCCACCGTTGTCGGAGGTGAACACGACGATGGTGTTGTCCAGTTCGCCATAGTTCTCGACCACATCGAGCAGCCGTCCGAGATTCTGATCGATATTGTCGACCATGGCCGCGTACACCTCCATGTAGCGGGCGAACCGGCCCTGCTCCTCAGGGGTGAGCGAATCCCATTCCTGCGCTTCGTATCCCGGCTCGGTATTGCGCGGCTTCTGTTCGGTGCCCGCCGGGAACAGGCCCGCGGCCAGTTGTGCGGCGAATCGGCCGCGCCGCAGGCGATCCCAGCCCTCGGCGTAGCGGCCCCGATACTTGTCCAGGTCGACTCGTTTGGCCTGCAGCGGTCCGTGCATGGCGACGTGGGCGAAGTACAGGAAGAACGGTTTGGCCCCGTCGTGGGCGCGCAGCTCCTTCAGATACGAGATGGCCTTGTCGGTGAGGTCGTCGGTGACGTAGTAGTCGCTCGGATACTCCTCGACGTCGACGACCGAACCGTCCGAGATGATCTGATTGGGGTAGTAGAAGGAGTTGAATCCCTCCAGCGATCCGTAATAGCGATCGAAACCGCGCTGTGTCGGCCACGAATTACGATGTGCCGCAGGATTCATCGTCGCGTCTCGCACCAGATGCCATTTGCCCACGGCATAGGTCGCGTAGCCGCCCGCGCGCAGGATCTCCGGCAGCGTCAGCACATCGTCGGCCAGTTCCAGCCGCAGGCCCGGATAGCCCGGATCGGCATTGGCGACGAAGCCGAAACCGGCTCGGTGGGAGTTGATTCCGGTCAGCAGCGCGGCGCGCGACGGCGAGCACAGCGGGGTCGTGTGATAGTTGGTGAGCCGAATACCACGCTGCGCCAGACGATTCAGGGTCGGCGTCTCGATCTCCGATCCGAACGGCCCGATATCGCTGTAACCCATATCGTCCACCAGCACCACGATGATGTTGGGCGCACCCGCGGGCGCGGTCGGCGGCTCGGTCCACGCCGGGGCGGAATCGGCCGTGGTGCGGCCGATCCGTCCGGTGAAGTTCTCGTATCCGCGGGCGTATTCGGGCACAGGCATGTACGTCAGTCAAACCCGCGACATGTCCGATTCGCCAGAATTTCGCGCAGGATGCGCGCAACCGGTGTCGACCCCCGATCCGGCTGTTAGCTTCGCCGCCATGGATTCCGGACGCTGTCGCTGACGCCTGCCCACCGACCGTTCGCATTTCGCAAGGATCTTCGCTTCATGACTCCACCCCTCGGCGGGCTCGACCGTCGGCACTTCCTGCGTGCGGCCCTGGTGACCCTGGGCGCGGGCGCGCTGACCGCCTGCGAATCCGCGGTCGGACAGCAGCGTGCCGCCGGTGACGACAATGCCGCACCCGTGCGCGGCGGCACGCTGAAGATCGGTTCGCCGGTCGATCTGGTGCCCGCCAACCTGCTCACCAATACCGGGGCTACCCCGCTGGTCAACGGCCTGGTGTACGAGACGCTGCTGCGCTATCCACACGATCGACTGGAACCGGCCGCGTCGCTCGCGAAGTCGTGGCAGTTGGCGGCGGACGGGTTGTCGCTGGAACTGGAACTGCGCGACGATGTGGCCTTCCACAGCGGCCGTCCGTTCGCCGCCGCCGATGTCGAATTCTCGCTGCGCACCTACGCCGATCCGAAGTGGTCGGGTCAGCTGAAAAGTACGGCGGCCGCGATCACCGAATTCACCGCGCCCACACCGCATCGCCTGGTTCTGCGCTTCGCCCACCCGCTGGGCAATATCTTCGATCTGCTCGACACCGTGCCGATACTCGACCGCGAGAGCGCCGAACAACTGCCCACCGGCGCGAAATACGTCGGCACCGGGCCGTTCCGATTGGTCGAACGAGATCCCAACACCCGCATCGTCTTCGAGCGCAACGAGCACTACCGCATACCGGAGCGGCCGTATCTGGACCGGGTCGAGGTGCTGGTCATCCCCGACAGCCAGGCGCTGCTCAACTCGCTGCGCTCGGGCCGGGTTGCGCTGGCCAACGGACTCAACTACCGCGACACCGAAAACCTCTCTCGCACAGCGGCGTTCAAAACGATCAACCTCGACGGCGCCGAACTGCAGATGTATGTCGGCGCGAATGTGAGCAATCCGGCGCTGGCCGATGTGCGGCTGCGCCGGGCCGTCGCCTACGCTCTGGACCGCGAACGCGTCGTCGCCGAGGTGTTCCGTGGCGTCGGCTATCCGCTGAACCTGCCGTGGCCGCGGAGCTCACCGGCCTTCGATCAGGCGCGCAACACCCGCTATGCCCGCGATGTGGCCAAGGCGAGGGCACTGGTGGCGGCGGCCGGGAAACCGCCCGTCCTGCCGCTGTCCTACGGCACCGATGTCGGCGCGTACCAGGCGGTCGCGCAGATCGTGCAGGCCAACCTCGCCGAGGTCGGCATCGAGGTCACCCTCGATCCCACCGAACCGTCGGTGGCGGTGAAGAAGCTGATCGGCGGTCAGTATCCGGGCCTGTGGCTGGCCGACCACTCGTGGGCGCAGTTCGTGCCGTCCACGCTGACGGTGAGCGCGTATCCGTTCAACGCGCGCAAGAACTCCTCGCACTACGAATCCGCGGCCTATGTCGGCGCGGCCGACACCGCGTGGAGGATTCCGCCCGGGGCCGATGTCGCGCGGGCCTACGGCGCGCTCAGCGATCAACTGCTCGACGGGCTGTTCCTCATCGAGATCTGCGCCAAACTCCAGCAATTCGCGGCCGCGCGCCGCGTGCACGGGGTGGCTTGGACCAAGCGACGCGAACTCCTACTCACCGAGGCATTTCTGGCATGACCCGATATCTGCTGCGCCGCATACCCTCCGCGGCGCTCGTGCTGTTCGCCGCGTCGGCGCTGATCTTCCTGCTGTTGCGCTGGGTCCCGGGCGATCCGGCGACCGCCCTGGCCGGAGCGGACGCCACGCCCGAAACCGTCGCGGCGATCCGGCATCAGCTCGGCCTGGACCGCTCGATTCCGGCGCAGTATCTGAGCTGGGTAGGGGATCTGTTCCGGCTCGATCTGGGTCGCTCCTATGTGATCGGCGGACGGATCTCGGATCTGGTGACCGACGGCCTGCGCAATACCGCGGTGCTCACGCTGGCGGCGCTGCTGCTGGCGGCGGCGGTCGCGCTGACGGTATCCATCGCGTCCGTCCTGCGACCGAACCGGTGGCTGAACGCCGTTGTGGCGGCGGTCAATACGGTCGCGGTCGCGGTGCCGACCTTTGTCACCAGTGTGCTGCTGGTGCTGGTGTTCGCGATCGCGCTGCCGATCCTGCCCGCCGGGGGTGTTCCGCCGGACGGCTTCATCGCCCGGCCCGATATCGCGGTGCAGTACCTGCTGCTACCCGCGATCTGCCTGGCGCTGCCGGTATCGGCGGCGCTGACCCGATTCCTGACCGAGGCGCTGCGCACCGAATTGGGCAAACCCTATGTGCTGACCGCGACCGCGGCGGGAATTCCGCACGGGCAGATCGTGATTCGCGTCGCGCTGCGCAATGCGCTGCCCTCGGTGGTGACCGCGCTGGGCCTGCAGGCCGGGCAGCTGCTCGGCGGTGCGGTGCTGGTCGAGGCCACCTTCGCCTGGCCGGGGCTGGGGCAGTTGATCGAACAGGGCATCAGCCGCCGCGACTATCCGGTGGTGCAGGTCGTGCTGCTGGTATCGGTCGCGGTATTCGTCGCGATCCAGTTGCTCACCGATCTGGTGCAGGCCTGGTTGGATCCGCGCATCAGGATCGGAGCGCCGTCGTGATTATCGTGGATACCGAACCGGTACAGCGTGATTCGCTGTGGCGTACGTTTCTGCGCGGGCAGGGGCTGCTGGGTGTGGCGCTGGTCGTGGGAATCGCGGCGGCGGGTCTGCTCGCGGGCGTGCTGACGAAATACGATCCGCTGACACAGATCGCGGGCGCGAATCTGGTGGGACCGAGTGCCGACCACTGGCTGGGCACCGATCATCTGAACCGCGATGTGCTGTCACGGGTGCTGCACGGGATCCGAATAGATCTGTTCGTGGCCTTCGTCGGCGTGCCGCTGGGCGCGCTGCTCGGTACGGCGATCGGCGTGCTGGCGGTGGGGCATCCGGCCGCGGATGTGGTGGCGCAGCGGGTATTCGATCTCATCCTCGCGTTTCCGGCGTTGATTCTGGCCATCGCCCTGTCGGCGATCACCGGGCCTGGCGCCCACGCGGTGATCATCGTGATCATCGCCGCCGAGGTTCCGGTGTTCGGGCGGCAGATCCGCACCGCGGTGCTGCGGGTGCGCGAACAGTCCTACGTCGAGGCCGCCACGGTGATCGGCGCGGGACCGTGGTGGACGTTGCGAAAGCATGTGCTGCCCAATGCGATCGAGCCGCTGGCGGTGCAGTTGGCGCTGTCGATGTCGCTGGCGGTATTTCTGGAAGGCGCGATGAGTTTCATCGGTATCGGGGTACGTCCGCCACAGCCGTCGCTGGGGTCCATCATCGCCGAGTCGATTCCGAATCTGGACGCCAATCCGGCGTTCGCCGTGGGGCCGCTGGCGGTGGTCGCCGGGCTGACCCTCGGATTCCTGTTGATCGCACAGGCCCTGGGTCGGGCGAGGAGGATCTCATGAGCGCGACCGATATCGTCCTCGACATCCGGGACCTGTCGGTGCGCTTCGGGGACCGCGCGGTCGTCGACCACATCGCGCTGCGGGTACGGCGCGGGGAAGTGGTTGCGCTGGTGGGGGAGTCGGGGTCGGGGAAGTCGTTGACCGCGCGATCGGTGCTCGGGCTGCTGCCCGAGGGGGCGCGGGCGACCGGCTCGGTGCTACTCGACGGCGTGGAGATCATCGGCGCCGGTGCGGAGCAACTGCGCGCGCTGCGCGGCGCTCGGGCGGCCATGGTGTTCCAGGATCCGCAGACCGCGCTGAACCCGGTGCAGAAGATCGGGACGCAACTGATCCAGGCCCTGCGTGCACGCGGTCGAATTACCAAGGAGCAAGCCAGAACTCGCGCGGTGGAGCTGCTGGAGCTGGTCGATATTCCCGAACCGCGGCGTCGCGTCGACTGGTATCCGCATCAGCTGTCGGGCGGGCAGAAGCAGCGGGTGGTCATCGCGCTGGCGCTGTCGGGCGAGCCGGATCTGCTGATCGCGGACGAGCCGACCACTGCGCTGGATGTCACGGTGCAGGCCGAGATACTCGATCTGCTGCGGGATCTGCGGCGGCGCAAGGGAACCGCGGTGCTGTTCATCACCCACAATCTGGGTGTGGTCGCCGAGATCGCCGATCGGGTGGTGGTATTGCGCGGGGGTCGGGTGGTCGAGCAGCAGCCGGTGCACGGGCTGTTCACCGCGCCGCGGGCGGCCTATACCCGGACGCTGCTGGCGGCCGTGCCGCGATTGCCCGAATCCTGTTCCGGGGCAACGGAGTCGGAGATCGAGGCCAGCGCGGATGCGGCACTCGAGGTTCGCGGACTGGAGGTGGTCTATCGCCAACGCGGGCGGCGGTTCCCGGCGCTGCGCGGGGTGTCGTTGACGTTGGGTCCACGCGAGGTGATCGGACTGGTCGGCGAATCCGGTTCGGGGAAAAGCACCCTGGGTCGGGCCGCGCTCGGGTTGGTGGCCGCCACGGCGGGTGAGGTCGTGCTCGGCGGCACCTCGCTGACCGGGCTGTCCGCGCGAGAACTGCGCGCGATCCGCAAACATGTCGCCCTGGTGCAGCAGGATGTCACCGCGGCGCTGGATCCGCGGCGCACCGTCGAGGAATCCATCGGGGAGCCGCTGGTCGTGCATCGGGTGGCGACGGGTTCGCTGATGCGGGCCAAGGTCGGCGATCTGCTCGAATCGGTGCGCCTGCCAAGAGAATTCGCGCGGCGTCGTCCCGCGGAGCTGTCCGGCGGTCAGCGCCAGCGCGTGGTTCTGGCCCGCGCGCTCGCCCTCGCGCCGCGAGTGCTGGTGGCCGACGAGCCGACCAGCGCCCTCGACGTATCGGTGCAGGCCCAGGTGCTGGAACTGTTCGCCGATCTGCGCGCGGAGTACGGCTTCGCCTGCCTGTTCATCAGTCACGATCTCGCCGTGGTGCACCGGGTGGCCGATCGGGTGGTGGTGCTGCGCGACGGTTCGATCGTCGAATCCGGCACGGCGGCAGCGGTATTCACCACACCGGCCGACGATTACACCCGCGCGCTGCTGGCGGCGGTACCCGATCCGGACGCGGCCCGCCGTCGGGCCGAGCCCTATCCGGCACTCATCGCGTTGAACGGTGCCATATCGAAATAGTCCCGCCAGGCGACGATCTTGCCGTCGCGGACCTCGAAGGCGCCCATCACGGGCAACTCGACCTTGTTGTCGCCGATGACGAAGCGATCGGTGCGCTCGTTGAGCACCATCGCGCCGACCTCGGCCTGATGGTGAACGGTGAAGTCGATATTGCCGAAGTTGCCGAGGAAGCCGTGCAGGAACTCCAGGATCGCCGGTTTCCCGGCCAGCGGGGCCATCGGGACGTTGTGGTAGACGGCGTCGTCACTGAAGTACTCGGCAATGGATTCCGGTGTCCCGCTGCCCCATTCGGCGCAGAATGCGGTGACCAGTTCACCCGGGGTGCTCATGCGTACCTCCATTTCTAGAACGTGTGACAGAATGCCGCCGCACGCGCGCCCGCGCAACCCCGCGTCCCGATGACGGTCACGGGATCGCGCGGTTCACGATCGTGGTCACCAGTTCCGCGGCGCGCTTCTCGTCGAAGATGCCGGGCAGGGTGAGGCGTTCGAGGATGAGCCAGTTCAGGGCCAGGTACATCAGCACGACGGCGTCCTCGTCGCCGGGCATCCGCGATTCGCGGTAGTTGGCGATATTGAAGTCCAGATCGGCGCGGACCCGCTCGGTCAGCAGGGCCTGCAGGTCGGGTCGGCGGGTGGCCTCCAGTCGCAGTTCGAGGATCGCCAGGTAGCCGGTGCGGAAGTGGGAGACGCGGTCGACCACCTCGGTCATGAGTTCGGTCATGGACTCGCGGGTCTGCGGTCCACGCGATTTCGCCATGGCGTCCTCACTGGGGATCAGTCGTTCGTAATAGCGATGCCCCACCTGGACAAGGAGTTCGTCGCGGTTGCGGAAGTAGTTGGAGGTGGTCCCGGCGGGGACCTCGGCCTCCTTGTCGACCGCGCGGAAAGTCAGTCCGCGGGCCCCTTCTCGGGCCAGGACCTCGATCGATGCGTCCAACAGCGCCTGTCGGCGTTCGGGATTCGTGCGCACCACTTGACACCACTCCATCTGTAGTACTACGGTTCAAATCACTTCGCACAGAGTACTACAGATGGGGCGGTAAGAAATGCGAAAGCTCGTCTACTACGTGGGTGTCTCCCTCGACGGTTACATCGCCGGTCCGCAGGGCCAGTTCGACTTCTATCCACTGGCCGACGATATGGTCGCCTGGTTCGGCGAGCGCTACCCCGATTCCGTGCCGACGCATCTGCGCGTGCAACTCGGCCTGCCGGTCGATATGCCGAACAAGGTCTGGGACACGGTGCTCATGGGCCGTGGGTCCTATGAGCCGGGCCTCGCGGTAGGCGCCGAGAGCCCGTTCAACCACCTGAAGCAATACGTCTTCTCCAGCACGTTGAAGCCGGTGGACAATCCGCAGGTCGAGATCGTCGACACCGATCCGGTCGAACTGGTCCGCCAGCTCCGGCAGCGGGAGGGGCTGGATATCTGGCTCTGCGGTGGCGGCAATCTGGCCGGTCAGCTGATCGACGAGATCGACCAGCTGATCATCAAGAGCTATCCGGTGCTCGCGGGTGGCGGCATTCCGGTGTTCTCGGGCGATTTCAAGCCGACGCGGTTCAAGGTCACCGAGCGTCGGGAATTCAGCAGCGGCGCACAGGTTTCCTGGTTCGATCGCGCCTGATCTCGGGCGCGATTCGGCATCCTCACGTTTCACGAAAGGCAGTACCCCTATGCGAAAGCAGCACAGCACCTTCCCGACCCGGGGCAACAAGCAGCGCTTCGTAACTCGGCCCGTGCCGCCGCGCACGGTGACGCCCAAGGGCGGCTGGGCTCGGCACGGCAGGCATGGCGCGCGGTAGCGCCGGACATACCGAATAGTCTGTTGTCGAGGTCGGAAACGGCCGGAGCGGGAGTTACTGGAAATGCGGTTCGATACCGATGTGATCGTCGTGGGCGCGGGCCCAACGGGTTTGATGCTGGCCGCCGAGTTGCGGCTGGCCGGGGTGCGGCCGTTGGTGCTCGAGCGGCAGCCGCGGCCGCGGGACACCCCGAAGGCCGGTGGTCTCGGCGGGCAGATCCTGGAACTGCTGCGGTATCGGGGGCTGCTGGATCGGTTCGAGGCGGCGTGCACGGATCCGATTCCGGCGCCACGGTTTCCGTTCGGCGGTGTGCATGTGGATCTCACGCGGTTGCCGGATTCCCCGATGCACGCGCTGCCGCTGCCGCAGCAGAAGCTCGAGCAGCTGCTCGGTGAGCGCGCGGGTGAACTGGGGATCGATATTCGCCGGGGGCACGAGGTGCTGGGCGTGAGCCAGGATGCCGAGGGCGTCGCCGTGGAGGTGCGCGGGTCGGAAGGCGAATATCGGGTGACCGCTCGCTATCTGGTGGGTTGCGACGGTGCGCGCAGCCGGGTGCGGGAATTCGCCGGAATTCCGTTCTCCGGCACCGTGTATCCGGAGGTGAACCGGCTGGCCCAGATCATCGTGCCCGATTCGGTGACGCGGCTGGACGGCGGTGATCTCGAGGTGCCCGGATTCGGTACGGTCCGTGCGGGTTTCACGCGGACCGAGCGGGGGCTGTTCGGGATGGGGGTGTCGCCGAATTCGGAGGTGTTGTCGGTCTACACGATCGAGGACGAGACGGTCGAATACGACGACGATGTGCCGATGACAGTGGCCGAGCTGCGCGACAGCATCCGCCGTGTGCTCGGCGCGGATCTGCCTGTGGCCCAGACCCATCGGCTGTCCCGCTTCACCTTCAAGGCCCACCACGCGGAACGCTATCGCGACGGCCGCATCCTGCTCGCGGGCGACGCGGCCCACCTGTTCCCCGCCACGGGAGTGGCCCTGAACGCGGGCATGCTCGACGCGGTCAACCTGGCCTGGAAACTGGCCGCCGAGGTCCAGCACCGAGCCCCCGAGGCCCTGCTGGACACCTACCACGCCGAACGCCACTTCGCCGGATCCCGCACCATGCTCCACACCCAGGCCCAGGTGGCCCTGCGCCGTGCCAACGACCCCGCCGGCGAGGCCCTCCGCGCGGTCTTCCAGGAACTGCTCACCGACGAACAGCCCCTACGCCGAATGGGCGCCTTCATCGCGGGCTCCGATATCCGCTACCCCCTCCCCAACCCGACCAACCACCCCCTCACCGGCGCTTTCGCCCCCAACCTCCCCCTACACACCGACGACGGCCCCACAACCATCGCCGACCTCCTCCGCGACGCCCGCCCCCTCCTCCTCATCCCCACCGACCGCCCGGACCTCCACAAGACCGCCCAACCCTGGTTGCCGCACATCGACATCCACCGCATCGAACCCGAAACCCCCGCAGCCGACGCCCTCCTGATCCGCCCCGACGGCCACATAGCCTGGGCCGCAACCGCAGACGACGCCACCGACACAACCGCCACCACCCTGCGAACGGCCCTGTCAACCTGGTTCGGCACCCCGGTCACCACGAAAGCCCCTGCCTGAGAGGGCTTTCCCGCCCGGACGCCACGATCCCGCCGGTCGTTCCTCGGGCTGCCGGGAGGTCCTGCCAATTCCCTCGGTGGTGGCAGACCTTCCCGATTCCGCCGGTGGTGGCAGGGCTTCCGATCCTTTCGGTGGTGGCAGGGCTTTGCGATTCCGCTGGTGGTGGCAGGGCTTCCGATCCTTTCGGTGGTGGCAGGGCTTTGCGATTCCGCTGGTGGTGGCAGGGCTTTCAGATTCCGCCGGTGGTGGCAGGGCTTTCCAATTCCCTCGTCGCCGAGAAGGCTTCGCGGTCTCCCCAGGCCGCCAGGAAGGCTTCTCTTCATAGCCGCTGGGCAGGTTGCCACGTTCCCCGTCGTCCGGCCGTCAGGCCGGGCGGCGGGGTGAATCATTCTGGGAGAGGTAGGAATTCGACCAGGGCGTGGTCCGGGGAGTTGGGTGGGACTATGGCCAGGCCGGTGCGGTGGAGGAGGCCGGCGAGGTGGGCTGTGCGAATGGTGGGGTCGCCGGACCAGGTCCCGTCGGGGAGGGGGTGGACGGGGATGAGGCGGGGGACCGGGCCGGTGATGCTGGCGGCGTTGGCCAAGGGGATGAGGAAGGGATGGGTGGGGGTGCGGGCGGTGCGGCCCTCGACGATGGCGGGGGCGAGGGCGGCGAGGGTGGCTATGGCGGCGTAGGGGTTGCCGGGGAGGCCGAGGACTGCTGTGCCGGTGGGGGTTTCGGCGACGACCGTGGAGCCGCCGGGGCGCAGGTGCAGGCGGTGGACCAGGATGCGGGCGGCGGTGCGGGCCAGGGCGTCGCGGAGCTGATCGGCCGCGCCGCCGCCGGTGGCGCCGACGATGACCAGGAGATCGCAGTCGGAGGCGGCCGCGAGCACCTCGTCGAAACCATTCGGTGTGTCGCGCAGGTGGACTCGCTCCGCGGCGTGAATTCCGTAGCGGGACAGGATCTCCGGCAGCACCGGCCCGATGGAGTCCCGAGTCTGTCCGGTGCGCAGCGGGCCCTCGCTGCGAATCTCGTCGCCGGTCATGACGATTCGCGCCCGCACGGGTCCGCGCACCGCGAGCGCGGCCACCTCGGCCGCCGTCGCCGCCGAGATCAGCGGCGTCGACACCGCCGTCCCGGCCTCGGCAATCAGATCGCCGGGCTGCCAATCCTCGCCGCGGCGGCGCACATCGTCGCGAATCGGGGTGTCGGGCAGCCGGTGCAGCAATTCGCCCTCGAGGCGGACGAATTCGTCGCGGACCACCGTCGTCGTCCCCTCGGGCACATGCGCCCCGGTGGCGATGCGCACCGCCTCCCCGCCGGTCAGCCCCACCGGCCGCTGCCCGCCCGCGAAACCGACATCGTGGCGCAGCCGCCACGGCCCGTCCCCGGCCACGGCGTAACCGTCCATCGCGGAGACGTCGAATCGCGGCAGCGCCTCGGCGGCGGTCAGGGGCATCGCCAGCGTCGCATCTCGCGCCGAACGCAGCGGCGTCTGCCGGACCGGCAGCCGGGAAAGTTTGTCGCGCAGAATGTTCCGGGCCTCGTCGAGTGTCAGCGGCGCGGTCCGGGCGCGCGCCCGGCGCACATCGTCGGGAGTATCGCAATCGGTGACCCCGGGCAGCGCCACCATGACGGTATCCACCGGAACCAGCGCCTTCATCGGCTGATTGACCAGCGAGTCCAACCGATCCAGCCCCGACAGCAGCGCCTCGCGCCGCCACACCCCGACCAGATACTGCGGCCGCCCGGTCTCATCGGCCGCGAATACCGCCGCGGCATCGGCGGCCACGGCCTGCCCGGCCAATTCCTCGATCGCCTCGGCGGTCAGAAACGGCATATCGGCGGCCAGCACCACTATCAACTCGGCCGGAAAATCGCACTCCTCCAGCGCGCGCAGCCCGGCCGCGATCGCCGCCACCGGACCGGCCCCGGCGGGCACCTCCTGCACCTGACGAATCGACGGCGACAGCTCCGGCCGATGCGGCCCGACCACAACCGTGCGCACACTCGAGGCCACCGCGGCCAGCGCCGCCTCCAGCATCGAACGGCCGCCGACCACGATGCCGGGCTTGTCCACCCCACCCATTCGGGTGGCTCGCCCGCCCGCGAGCACGATCGCGTCGACCGTGGTCACGAGCCGTCACCCCGCACGTTGATCATGGCGCCGATGGTAGGCGATGCCGGTCAGTCGCTTCGCGCACGCAGCAGACGGAACTCATAGGTCTCCGGATCGGCCAGCATCACCGACCGGGTGGCGCCCGGATGGGATTCGTTGGGCCGCACCGCGATCGCGCCCGCCGCGCGCAGCAGTTCCAGATCGGCGGCCGGATCGCCCGCGGTGCAGGACATCAGCTCCAGCTGCAGCCTGCCGCGATCACCGGCGTCCGCGACGCGCAGGAATTCCAGCCAGGGACCCTGTCCGGTCGCGGCCCTGATTCCGCTGATCTGCCCGGCGTCGTGGGTCACCGGCCAGCCCGACGCCGCGGACCAGAAACGGGCCAGTCGCGCCGGATCGCGCGTGTCGATGACGATCGCGGCGACCGCGCCGGTATCGACGTACTCCTCCCGCGGTTCCAGCACGCAGAATTCGTTACCCTCGGGATCGGCCAGCACCGTCCACGGCACCGCGCCCTGCCCGATATCGATCGACCGCGCGCCCAGTGACAGCGCCCGATCCACCTGCACCCGTTGATGATCCAGCGAGCGACTGGCCAGATCCAGATGGATGCGATTCTTCCCGGCCTTGGGTCGCCCGCTCGCCCGGAAGGTCAGCGCCACATCGGGCGCGTCCGGATCGGGCGCGGCCACCTCGACCTCGTCGGCACGCTCCAGCGCGACCTCCCACCCCAGCAGTTCCGCCCAGAACCGAGCCACGGACCGCGGCCGGTCCGCCTCGAAGACCACGCACGCCAGACGGGTGGACATACCCCCACCGTAATCGCCCGGCACGCCCTCAGAAGCGAAATCGCGCCGCCGCCAGATCGACCCGATCGCCGCGGATCGGACACCCCTCCTCGGCGAGCCGCTGCAGTTGCCGGTTCATCAGATGCGGGGCGGGGGCGCCGTTGGCGCGCAGCACCCGATGCCAGGGCAGATCGGCGGAGTCGGTGCGCATGATCCAGCCGACCGTGCGCGGGGTGGACAGCCCGGCGGCCGCGGCGATATCGCCGTAGGTGGAGACGCGGCCGGGCGGAATCGCGGCCACCAGTTCGCGGACCCGTTCGATTTCGGCGTCGGTGGTCGCCATCTCAGAGCGCCGCGCGGATGACGGCGGCCGTCTCGGCCGGACGGGCCTGGGAAACCATGTGGTCGCAGTCGAATTCGTGGATCGTCAGCCGATCGCCCAGATGTTCGGCCAGCGCCGCGCGCAGTTGGGGGGTGAGGATCGGCGATTTCGTCGCGTGCACCAGCACGGTCGGCAGCTCGGCGGGCGGCAGCACGATCTCGCGCGCGAGCTGGCCCCAGTAGGAGATGATCGCGGGCAGGCTGATCCGCCAGGCGACCCGGCCCGAGTCGGTCGGCGTCAGATGCTCGGCGAGTTCGGCGTCGAGCAACCGCGATTCGACCTCGGCCCAGGCCGTCTCGAGCTTGTCGTGCCTGGCGGCCTCGACGTCGGCGTAGTCGGGATGATCCAGGATGCTCCGCGCGATCTCGAACATATCCGTGGGATCCATACCCATCGCCGGATCGAGCAGCACCAGGCCCCGCACCAGCTCCGGATGCCGATGGGCGAGGTGCAGCGCGGTCGCGCCGCCGAAGGAATGCCCGACCACCAGGGCGGGCTCGCCGTCGAGCAGCGGCACGAGATCCTCGGCCACCGCCTCGAGCGTCCACGGCGGCAGCGCCGAGGAACGGCCGTGCCCGCGCAGGTCGGGCGCGATGATGCGCAGCTCGGGCAGATGTTCTTCGGCCAGCGCCGCCCAGCGCCGGCCGTGCCCGGTCAGACCGTGCAGTGCGAGGACGAGCGGTCCGTCGGCCGGGCCGAAACGATGGACGTTGACATCGGTCACCCGTTCATTGTGCCGATGGGGTCCGACATTCGCCGTGTTCGTGAGCATGCTCCTGGGTAACGGCGTGATCCTCTGCGGCAATCTCGCTGCGGTGAAGTCGGTTTCGGTGACCTTTGTCAAGAAGGGTGATCCGGAACCGGCCCGTATCGATGTCGCCGCATTGCTGAAAAAGGCCGAGGGGATGGTGCGGAACATGCGTCGGGTGGTGGTGCTCGGCGGGGAGATGTCGGGGCCGTCGGGCATGATTGTCGCCTGAGCCACAACGACTTCGGTGGTCGAGTGCGACTATTTCGAAAGTGTGTTCGAAATGTCGCATTGGTCGAGTCATGTCTTGATCGGGGGCATTGGGCTCCCTATCACAGATCAGCCACTTTCGGTGTCAGCGACACAGTTGAGGGGGCGGGAATGTATTTCTGTCGGAGGCGTCTGTTGAAATAGCCGCCGTGATGCGATCGGATAGCTCGGTGCGACTGGTGCGCCGCGGCGAGACGGCTCCCCGCCTGCGGGAGTGGGGCGCCGATGTCCGGACGTTGTTCGTGGGTGGGGGTATTGATCCCGGTTGGCGGCCGTGGCAGGTGCTCGGCGGGCCGGGGACGGGGAAGACCGCGCTGCTGATCGATGTCGCCGCGGATCGGATCGCCGATGGCGCGGATCCGGAATCGGTGCTGGTGCTGACCCATTCGAAGGGGGCGGCGCTGCGGGTGCGCAATGCGATCGGGCGGCAGTTGGGTGGAGTTCCGGGCGCGACCCGGGAGCCGTTGGTGCGGACCGTGCACTCCTATGCCTTCGCGATCCTGCGCATGCACGCCGCCGCGCACGGCAATCCGCCGCCGCGGCTGCTCACCGGCGCCGAACAGGATGTGGTGCTGCGCGAGATGCTGCGCGGCGAACTGGAGGACATCGCCGCCGGGTCGGAGGATCTGTGGCCGCAGCGGCTGCAGCCCGCCCTGGGCACGCTCGGCTTCGCCGAACAATTACGCGATCTGATGTTGCGATCGACCGAACGCGGCCTGGGCCCGGAGGATCTGGTCGAATTGGGGCGGCTGCACGATCGGCCGGAATGGGAAGCGGCGGGTCGCTTCCTGGAGCGCTACGAACAGGCCATGCTGTTGCGCTGGTCGGTGGGTATCGAAGCGCCCGAGGCCACCGCGCCCGCGCTGGATGCGGCGGAATTGGTCGGGGCGGCGCTGGACGCGCTGGCGATGGATCCGCGCCTGCTCGATGCGGAACGGGAGCGCATTCGCTGTCTACTCGTCGACGATGCCCAGCATCTGGATCCGCTTGCGGCGCAGTTGGTCCGGGCGATCGGCGCCGGTTCGGCCGTGACCGTGGTGGCGGGCGATCCGGACCAGGCGGTATTCACCTTCCGGGGCGCCGAGCCGCGTTTCCTCGCCGATCTCGACGCGCCCGCGGATCGGCGAATCATCCTGCGCGACAATCGGCGTTCGGCCGTGGACGTGCACGAGGCGGTGGCCCGCATCGCGGCCCGCATGTCGGGCAGCGCGCCGCACCGATTCGATCCGCGCGAGACCACCGACTCGCCGACCGCCCCCGGCGACGTGCAGGTGCGCGTACTCACCACCCCGGCCAAAGAGGCGGCCATGATCGCCGACCACCTCCGCCGCGCCCACCTCACCGACGGCATCCCCTGGTCCGATATGGCCGTCATCGTCCGCTCGGTCCCCCTCTCCCTCGCCCCCCTGCGCCGCGCCCTGCTGGCCGCGGGGGTCCCGGTCCTGCAGCCCAAACCGGATGTCCCCCTGGCCCGCCGCCGAGGGGCCACCTGGATGCTGCTGTCCCTGCGCGCCCTCCTCGCGGGCGACCGCAACCCGGACCTGTTCACCGCCGACGACGCGCTGGACCTGCTGACGGGTCCGCTGGGTGGCGCCGATCAGATCAGCCTGCGCCGCCTGCGTCGCGGTATCCGGCGGACCTTGTTGGAACGGGCTCGGTATCACTCGGAGGACCCTCGCGCCTTCGACGGCGGCCCTCGGGCCGGGGACGGTGTGGAAGTCCTTGTCGGGGATCGTGAGCGGCGGGGCAGTGTGGTGGATGAGGAGTTTTCGGTGGAGGGGGAGTGGGTTGGGGATTTGGATCGGTCTTCGGCCGAGGTTTTGCGGGAATTGATTGTGGGGGTGGGGGATCGGGGGGTGTTGGAGCGGTTGAGCGATGTGGAGGGTGCGCCGTTGCGGCGGGTTCTGAAGGCATTGGGGCGGGGGCGGCGGGTGTTGGGGCGGGGAGCCGGGGTCGAGGATGTGCTGTGGGGGGTGTGGACGGGGTCGAACCTCGAGAAGCGGTGGGTGGGGCAGTCCGAGCGTGGGGGTGCGGTCGGGATGCAGGCCGATCGGGATCTCGATGCGGCGGTGGGGCTGTTCGACGCGGCCGCGGCGTATGTGGATCGGTTGCCGGGGGCGACCATCGAGGGTTTCGTGGAATATCTGGAGCAGCAGGAGATTCCGCAGGACACCGCGCCGCTCACCGATCCGGGAGACGCCGTGGCCATCGTCAGCGCGCACGCCGCGGCCGGACGCGAATGGGACGTGGTCGCCGTCGCCGGTGTGCAGGAGGGCATCTGGCCCAATCTGCGTCCGCGCGGCACCCTGCTCGGCATCGAGGATCTGGTGGATCTCGTTGCGGGCGTGTCGGATTCGGGCGAGCGGGTCAGCCGTGCGGCCCCGATCCTCGCCGAGGAGCGCCGCCTGCTGCTGCTGGCCTGCAGCCGCGCCCGGCGGTCGCTGCTGGTGACGGCCGTCGAATCGGTCAGCGGCGACCGCGATCTGGTGCCGTCGCGCTTCCTTGCCGAACTCGATCCGGACGCCACCCCGGGCGAGGCCGGTCGCATCCCGGCCCCGGTCGACCCGGGCCGCGCCCTGGTCATGCAATCGCTGATCGCCGAATTACGCAGTGCCGCCTGCGATCCCGAAGACGACCCGGACCGCCGCGAACGCGCCGCCCGGCAACTGGCCCGCCTGGCCCGCGCCGGAGTCCGCGGCGCGCATCCGGATCACTGGTACGGCACCGCGGAGATGAGCTCACAACTGCCGCTCTGGGACGATGAACAGGGCCCGGTCGCCCTCTCACCCTCGACGGTCGAACTGCTCAAAACCTGCCCCTTGCGCTGGGCCCTGGAACGCCACGGCGGCAGCGACGGCGACAATCCGCACGCGGTGAAGGGCAATCTGGTGCACACCCTGGTCCAGGCGCTCGCGGGTCAGGTCACCGAGATCCAGGTCAAGGCCGCGCTGGTGCGCGCGTGGAAGGCGATCGACCCCACCTCCACCGACACCGGTCCGCACAGCTGGCATTCCCGCCAGGAACTGCGCCGCACCGAGACCATGCTCGATACCTTCCTGGCCTGGCTGCGCAACACTCGCGACGAGCTCACCCAGATGGGCGTCGAGGTCCCGGTGGACTGCGTCCTGCCCGCCCGCGGCCCCGGCGAACATCCGGTGCGCATCCGTGGCCGCGTCGACCGGGTGGAGCGAGATGCCTTCGGCCGCTTCGTGATCGTCGACGTCAAGACCGGTAAGACGCCCATCTCCAAACAGGCCGCCCAGGATCACGCCCAGCTGGCCACCTATCAGGTCGCCGCCGCCACCGGCGCACTCGACGACGGCTCGGCCGATGCCGAGCCGGGCGGCGCGCGCCTGGTGTATGTCGCGAAGCCGAGCAGTAAGGAGGGCGCGACCCAGCGCCTGCAGTCGGCTCTGGACGACGAGGGAATCGACCGGTGGCGCAACACCATCCACGATGCCGCCGCCGCCACCCGCGGCCCGAGCTATCTGGCCATGCGCAACGACGGCTGCCGACACTGCACGGTGTCGGGCGCGTGCCCCGTTCAGGACACCGGCCGCCAGGTGACCGATACGTGAGCGGCGCATGAGGGTCACGCCCTGGCAGTTGGCGGAGGCCTTGGGCCTGCCGCCGCCGACCGATGAGCAGGCCGCCGTCATCGCGGCCCCGCCCGGGCCGACGCTGGTCGTCGCGGGCGCGGGCGCGGGTAAGACCGAGACGATGGCCGCGCGCGTGGTCTGGATGGTGGCCAACGGGCTGGTCGCGCCCGATGAGGTGCTCGGCCTGACGTTCACCCGGAAAGCCGCCCAGCAGTTGACCACTCGTATCCGCACCCGCCTCGCGCGACTGGCCGGGGCCCCGCTGGTACGCGAACTGGATCCGAGCGGACGGCTGCGCGGCCTGCTGGCCGGATCCGAACCGGAGATCAGCACATACCACTCCTACGCGGGTCGCCTGCTGTCCGAACACGGCCTGCTGCTGCCGGTGGAACCCAATGCCACCCTGCTCACCGAGACCCAGCTGTGGCAGCTCGCACATCGCGTGGTCACCGCCTGGGACGGCGATCTGGATACCGAGCGCACCCCGGTCTCGGTGACCGAGGCCGTACTCGCCCTGTCGGGGCAGCTGGCCGAACATCTGGTGGAACCCGAACAGCTCGCCGAGGCGCACACCGAACTCGAGAAGCTCGTCTTCACCCTGCCCGCGGGCCCCCGCCAGCGCGGCGGCCCCAACCAGGAACTGCAGAACATCGTTGCCGCCCAACGCGAACGAGTGGCCCTGCTCCCCCTGGTGCGCCGCCTCGCCGAGGAACTACGCCGCCGCGGCGCCCTGGACTTCGGCTCCCAGATGTCGCTGGCCGCCCGCCTGGCCTCCGAACACGCCGAGGTCGGCCGCGCCGAACGCACCCGCTTCCGGCTGGTCCTGCTCGACGAATACCAGGACACCGGCCACGCCCAGCGCATCCTGCTGGCCGCCCTGTTCGGCGATCTGGACAGCGCGCGCGGCGCGATGAATCCCGCCGCGCCAGAGCCGGATACGAACGAACCGTCGCCATCGCGGGCCGAAGTGCGTGAAGCAGAGGGGAATGTATCAGCGGGTCAGGAGGATCCGAGCGTGGACTCGACGGCGGGTCGCGACGCTGGAGAACCCACGATGCCCGAAGATGCCGTGCGAACTACCGATGCCCAGGACGATTCGGCACCCCCCGAAGGGCCGCGGCAGGCAGAGGCTTGGCGGTCGGGTGCGGAACCGGAGAACGACGGCGAGTCGGTGGTGCGGGATCGGTTGGCGGTGACCGCGGTCGGTGATCCGATGCAGTCGATCTACGGGTGGCGGGGGGCGTCGGCGGCCAATCTGCCTCGGTTCGCCACCGACTTTCCCAGTGCCCCGGGCGTTCCCGCGCCCATACTTCCGTTGCTGACCAGCTGGCGCAATCCGCCCGAGGCGCTGGATCTGGCGAATTTGGTGGCGGAGCCGTTGCGGCATACCGAGGGTGGGGTGAGTGTCGACGCTCTGCGGCCCAGGCCCGATGCGGGGGCGGGTACGGTGGCGCTGGCTCTGACCGAAACCGTTGCGGTGGAGCGGGATTGGGTGGCCGAGCGGATCGCGGCCGAATGGGAGGCGCACGCCGACGCGGGGCTGCCGCCGCCGACCTCCGCGGTGCTGGTGCGGCGCAATGCCGATGCCGCGCCGTTGGCCGAGGCGTTGCGCGAGCGCGGGCTGCCGGTGGAGATCGTCGGGCTGGGCGGGCTGCTGGCCACGCCCGAGGTGGCCGATGTCGTCGCCACGCTGCGCCTGATCGCGGATCCGTCGGCGGGCAGTGCGGCCGTGCGCATTCTCACCGGCGCGCGCTGGCGCATCGGCGTCACCGATCTGGCCGCGCTGGCCCGGCGCGCCCGCGAACTGTCCATCGTGCAGCCGCCCGACCGGACCGATGCCATTACCGACGGCGCGGCGCTGGCCGACGCGCTGCGATCGGTCGCTCCGGAACCCGCCGAGCAGGCAGGGCTGGTCGATGCCATCGCCGATCCCGGTGCGCCGGACAACTATTCGCAGGCCGGATATCAACGCATCGTCGAATTGGGCCGGGAGCTGACCGCCCTGCGCGAACGCGGCGGCCAATCGCTGCCCGAACTGGTCGCCGATGTCGAGCGCACCATCGGGGTTGGCATCGAGACCCAGGCCCGGCGCGCGGCCGCGGGCGGCGGTGCGGGCCGCGAACATCTCGACGCCTTCAGCGAGGTCGTCGCCGGATACGCCGCCGATCACCGCGCGACGCTACCCGCGCTGCTCACCTTCCTGGCCGCGGCCGAGGAGGTCGAAAACGGCTTGGAGCCGGGCGAAGTCGAGGTCGCCCGTGACCGCGTGCAGATTCTGACCGTGCACGCCGCCAAGGGCCTGGAATGGGAGGTGGTGGCCGTCCCGCACGTGGTGCGCGGGGTGTTCCCGTCCGGCACCGCCGCGGGCACCTGGCTCGGCGCGCTCGCCGAACTGCCCACCGCGCTGCGCGGCGACCGTCAGCGCGAGGACGCCCGCGACGGCGTCCCGGTCCTGGACCTGTCGGAACTCTACGACCGCACCGATCTGGAACACGCGATCAAGCAGCACAAAGAGGCCCTCGGCCGCCGTCGCGTCGACGAGGAACGCCGCCTGTTCTACGTCGCGCTCACCAGAACCGAACGCGCCCTGTTCGTTTCAGCGCATCACTGGGCCGAGACGGGTGCGAGCCCCAAGGGTCCGTCGGATTTCCTGTTGGAACTCAAACACGCGGTGGAGGCCCCGGATTCGGCCGCGACCACCACCGTGCGCGTCGACCACTGGTCCGATCCGCCCGCCGCCGACGCGGTCAACCCGTTCACCGACAACCCAGCCTCCGCGCAATGGCCCCGTGATCCGCTCGGCAAACGCCGCGCCGCGGTTGAACAGGGCGCGGAATTCGTGCGCACCCAGCTGCTCGAGCTGGCCCGCGAGCAGAGCGAAACATCCACATCCGGAGAACAATTGGCGCTGTTCGCCGATGCGGACCCGGATGCGGTCGACCCCGACGACCCCGAGGGCTGGGCCGCCGATGTCGACGCCCTGCTCGCGGAATTCCTCGCCGCCGCCGACACCGTGCGCGAAGTCCAACTGCCCGAACAACTTCCGGCGACCGCGCTGGTCGACCTGCGCGCCGATCCGGCGAAACTCGCCGCCCGCCTGCGCCGCCCCCTGCCATATCCGCCGAGCCCGTTCACCCGGCGCGGCACCGCCTTCCACGCCTGGTTGCAGCGCTGGTTCGGCGCGACGCAGCTGCTGGATCTCGACGAATTGGCGGGCGCGCAGGATATTTCGAGCGGAACCGACGCCGAACTGACCCGCCTGCAGGAGGCATTCCTGTCCTCACCGTGGGCCAACCGCAATCCGGTCGAGGTGGAGGTGGCCTTCGAAACCTCGTTGGCGGGCACCCTGATTCGCGGTCGCATGGACGCGGTCTTCGCCGAGCCCGGCGGTCGCTGGCTGGTGGTGGACTGGAAGACCGGCGCCGAACCTACCCGCGCCGAGGAGCGCGCGGTCTCGATGCAGCTGGCCGTCTACCGCCTGGCCTGGGCCCGGCTCATGGCCGCCCGCACGGGCGCCGACGAGACCGAGACGCTCGAGCGGATCGGCGCGGCATTCCATTACGTGCGCACCGGCCGCACCATCGCCCCCGAGGATCTGCCCGGCCCCCGCGAACTCGAGCGGCTCATCGAGAAGGCCGCGCCCGCCTGGACCACGCCACCGGAGGACGACCCCGCCTGAGCGCGGGAGTACGTTGAGGGAAATCGCCGGTCGATGTCAAAGGATGCGAAACGGAGAACTGCGGTGAGTTTCGGTGACGACTACGGCCTGCTGGTCTCGGTGGCAACGGTTTTCGACCGCCGCGCCGCCGAAACCGTGCGCACCATGCTGCGGGCCGACGGCATTCGCGCCACCTTCGGTCCGGTGACGCCCGGGCGGGTTCAGCGCGCGCTGCGCCGCAGCGAGGGGCTGTGCATCCTGGTCTTCCCCGAGGATGCCGAGCGCGCCCGCGACTCCCTGTTCCGTCACACGAACTGACAAGCGCTCAGGCGGCCTCGCGGCTCACCTTCAACGCCTGGGTCACCAGCGGAATCTGTAGCGGCAGCCGCAGCAGAGAACCGATCCTCAACAGCAGCGGCAGCTTCGGATTGCGCACCCAGTCGACGGACATCTGCACATTGGCGGGGAACACCGCGAGGAACAGCAGCGCCGCGAGTCGTCCGCCGAGCCTGCGGGTGCGTGGCACCGCCAGCGCCGCGCCCACACTCAATTCGGCGACCCCGGACGCGTAGGTGTAGGCGCGCGCACGACCGGGCAGCTGCCGCGGCACGATCTGATCGAAGGGTCCCGGCACCGCGAAATGCAGCACCCCCATTCCGAGGAGCATGGCCGACAGCAGGCGGGCTCGGCGCGTGCTCGGCGAAGTCACGGCAGTCATGCCGACACCCTGTCACTCGCGCGCCGCCGCGTCGAGCCCGGGCGGGACCGGTACGCTGCGGGGCGTGTTCGATGATCGGCCCCACGGGCTGCGGCGGTTGACCGATCGCCCCGACTACGCCCTCGTCGGAATTCTGCGGATCCCGGAACTCCAGATCAGCCCATGGGTTTCGCTGGCGCGCCGGGTCGCGTTCGCGCTCGCGCTGCTGGCGGGCGCCACCCTGGTCGTGTACTTCGGCCGCGCGGGCTATCACGACAATCAGGGCGACGAGCTGTCGCTGCTGGACGCGGCCTACTACTCGACGGTCTCGCTGTCGACCACCGGCTACGGCGACATCACGCCGATCAGCCCCGAGGCGCGGCTGATCAATACGATCGTCATCACCCCGCTGCGGATCCTCTTCCTGATCGTTCTGGTCGGCACCACCCTGCAGGTTCTGACCGAGCGGTCCCGGCAGGTTTTCAAGATTCAACGATGGAGGCACAGGGTGCGCAATCACACCGTGGTCGTCGGATACGGCACCAAGGGCCGCACCGCCGTGGACGCGATGCTCGGTGACGGGGTGCAGCCCGCCGATATCGTCGTCGTCGACACCGATCCGGTCGTCCTCGAGGCCGCCGCGAACGCCGCGCTGGTGACCGTGCACGGTTCGGCGACCCAATCCGATGTGCTGCGGCTGGCCGGTGTGCAGCACGCCGCGGCGGTGGTGGTCGCCGCCAATCGCGACGACACCGCGGTGCTGGTCACGTTGACCGCGCGCGAGATCAATCCCAAGGCCAAGATCGTCGCCTCGATCCGCGAGGCGGAGAACACCCATCTGCTGCGGCAGTCCGGCGCGGATTCGGTGGTGGTGTCCTCGGAGACCGCGGGCCGGCTGCTCGGCATCGCGACCACCACGCCGAGCGTGGTGGACATGATCGAGGATCTGCTCACCCCGGAGGCCGGCTTCGCGATCGCCGAGCGGGAGGTGGAATCCGACGAGGTCGGCGGCTCGCCGCGGCATCTGCGCGATATCGTCCTGGGCGTGGTGCGCGGCGGCACGCTGATCCGGGTGGACGAGCCCGAGGTGGACGCCCTCGAGGTCGGCGACAAGCTGCTCTACATCCGCCGCGTGCACAAATAAGATCGCCGGATACGCTCGACGACGTGCCTGAATTTCAGCTGAAACACGTTCCGCTGCTGTCGCGTTCCGTACTCGACCGCGCCGAGGAGCTGCGCTCGGACGAGCAGGCGCTGAAGGAGGGCTGGTCCGCCGCCAAGGTGCTGCGGATGAATCGGCGCGGTCAGGTGCGCGTCGACGGCCTGTCGATCGTGTTCGAACCGGCCGTCGACCTGGCGGCCGAACCGGTGCCCGAGGCGGTATTCCTCGGCGTCGACGCCGGAACCCACCTGTGGGCCGTGCGCGACAACGAGATCGACGGCACCCTGATGGATTTGCGCGCGGTCGGCGTCTCACTGGATCTCGAGGATCTGGCCATGGGTGTGCTCTCCACCGCGCTGGCCCTGCTGAACTGGCATGACCGGGCGAAATTCAGTGCGGTCGACGGCACCCCGACCCATCCCGCCACCGCCGGCTGGACCCGCGTGTCCGAATCCGGGCACGAGGAGTTCCCGCGTATCGATCCGGCCGTCATCTGCCTGGTGCACGACGGCGGCGACCGGGTCCTGCTGGCCCGTCAGCAGAGCTGGCCCGAGGGCATGTTCTCGCTGCTGGCCGGGTTCGTGGAGGCGGGGGAGTCGCTCGAACGCTGTGTCGAACGCGAGATCGCCGAGGAGGTCGGCGTCGATGTGCGCGAGATCCGCTATCTCGGCAGCCAGCCCTGGCCGCTGCCGCGGTCGCTGATGCTCGGCTTCGCCGCGGTCGCCGATCCCGAACAGCCGCTGGTATTCGCCGACGGTGAGATCGCCGAGGGGTACTGGTTCACCCGCGGCGAGGTGCGCGAGGCATTGGCCCGCGGCGCATGGGGTTCCAAGGGTTCCGAGGGCGCGCGGCTGATGCTGCCGGGTTCGATTTCCATCGCGCGCACGATTATCGAATCCTGGGCCGCGATCGACTGATCGGCGAATTCGATATTCCCTCGATTTCGAGGGTGTGTTGGCTGCCATTTCGACGCTCCCGACCGTAATCTGTGACCCCGCCGGGGCATTCCGCCCGACCGATCGACGATTGATTCGAGAGGTGGGTCACGAATATGAATTACGCGCATCGTCTGACGGTCGCCGCTGTCGCGTTGACCTTTCCGCTGGTGATGGCCGCCCCGGCGAATGCGGCACCGGTCGCGACGGGCCCCGATGGCGGCGCGGCCGGTGCCGAATGGGCGGCGATCGAGGATGGGCCACAACAATATCCGAATATCAACATCCAATGGGATGTGCCGATCACGATGAGTGACGGCGTGGTGTTGAAGGCCAATGTGTACCGGCCCGCCGATGCGGCCATGCGGCCGGTGGATGTGCGGACGCCGGTAGTCGTCAACATCACTCCTTACACCAAATTGGTAAGCAATCTCGTCGATCACGCGCTGTCGATTCCGGTCCTGTCGGACGCGGTGGTCGATCTGCTGCGCCAGGTCGACTTCAGCGGTACCGCGCTGTCGGGCGTCACCGATCTGACCAAAGGTATCGGCGGGGATTGGTTGCGCAACTTCGCCATCGACCGTCGTCTGGTGCAGGCCGGGTACGCCCAGGTCGTTGTCGATACCCGCGGCACCGGCTTCTCCGAGGGGGTATGGGACGCCCTGCGCGAACGGGAGCAACAGGATTCGTTCGAGGTGATCGACTGGGCGGCGCGACAGCCCTGGTCCGACGGCAGTATCGGCATGAGCGGCATGTCGTATTCCGCGATCAATCAAATGCAGGCCGCCGAGTTGCGTCCGCCCGCGCTGAAGGCGATCTTCCCCGTACTGCCGGGCAGCGATCTGAATCAGGATGTACTGTCTCCGGGCAGTGGATTCGGCGTCACCTTCATCACCCTCTGGCTCTCCCTGATCAACGGCCTCAAATGGGTGCCGGATGTGCAGTCGATACTGACCGGGACGTTCGACCCGATCTGGCTCTCGGACCGCGTTCACAGTCCGCTGACATTCCTGGATGTCGAGTTCGACGTGTATACCAAGGCCCGGCTGGAGGATTTGAACCCACTGACCAAAGATGTTCTCACCGACTCCTCGCCGACCCGGCAGAGCTGGCTGGGCGATCCGAGCCGGGTGCAGGCGCCGACCTTCGTCGTCGGTGGCTGGCACGATCTGTTCACCTATTCGGAATCCAAGATCTACAACAAGATTCCGTTGCCGCCCGGGCATAAGCAGCTGTTGATGGGCGGCACTTATCACATCACTCCGGGAAATGAATACGGCGATCCCGGCCTGCCGCCGCGCGTCGATGTGCTGCAGCGGGCGTGGTTCGACAAGTGGCTCAAAGGAATAGACAACGGCATCGACACCTATGGTCCGGTCACGCTGCTGCAGCAGGGCGGCGATTGGATCACCCGCGGCGGTTTCGGTTCCTCCGAACAGGCGGACACGCCGACATATCGGCGAATGTATTTGTCCGCCGAGCGCAGTCACACCGCCACGAGCGTCTACGACGGTTCGCTGAACGCCGGGCCCGACAGCGGGGTCGCCCGGCTGACCATAGCGCCGGGCCTGACGACACTGTGCTCCAACGACGCCGCCCAGGCGACCGTGGGCATTCTGTCGATCATCGTCGCGTGCGGTGACGACTCACGTATCGCCGAACTGAACGGCCTGACCTTCACCAGCGCGCCGGTGGTCGAGCCGACCGTCATCTCCGGACCGATCGGGCTGCGGCTCAATACGATTCAGGACGCGAGCGACGGGTACTGGACGGTGACGGTCAACGATGTCGCGCCGGACGGGCGATCGACCGTGTTGTCGTCGGGTCAGCTGTTGGCCTCCGCGCGGCTGATCGACGATTCGCTCAGCACCCGCTCGGCCAACGGTGACTACACCGATCCGCGGCCCTATGCCTCCCTGACGCTGCGACAGCCGACGATGCCAGGCGCCGCGACCACCCTCGATATCGGGCTCACGGCCACCGAGGCCGTGCTCGCGCCCGGCCACCGGCTGCGGGTGGACGTCTTCGGCGGCAATGTGCCCAAGGGTCTTCCGATCCTGGCCGACCTCATCCATACCGAGCTGAAGCCCGAGCACCTCCAGCTCGATCCGGACGCACCGAGTTTCGTCAATATCCCGGTGCGCGGTAATCCGGGCTGGTGATCAGGCGATCTGCGCCAGGGCCTGCTTCACCTGAACCAGGCTGGGATTGGTGGCGGTGGATCCGTCGCGATACTTCACGGTCGGCACCACATGGTTGCCGCCGTTGACGCTGCCGACGAATTCGGCGGCCGTGGGATCTTCCTCGATGTCCACCTCGGTATAGCTGATTCCGGACTCGTCGAGCTGCTTCTTCAGGCGTCGGCAGTAGCCGCACCAGGTGGTCGAGTACATGGTCAGGTCGGTAGCTGTCACGCAGGAGTCAACGCCGGCGCGGTGCCATCTGTTCCGGGGGCTTGCCATGGATTTATTATGCGCGCATACTAAATCTATGGTCCACATCGCCGCTCACGCCACCTCCACCGCCGAACCCGCGGAGTACTCGCATCTGCGGGTGGCGGCATGAGCGCCCGGCACTGGCTGAACGTGGTTTCCCGCGACCATGTCCGTCGCGGTGTCGAACTCGGCATCGTCCAGGCCAACCACGGCAAGCGCACGGCCGTCGAGCGCATGGGTCCCGGCGACGGGCTGGTGTACTACTCGCCGCGCACCGGGATACGCGAGGGCGCGTGGGTCAAGGCGTTCACCGCACTGGGCACGATCGACGACCGGCCCGCGTGGCAGGCCGAGGACCAGGGCGGCTGTTTCCGGCCGTGGCGTCGAGAGGTCACGTATCGGCTGGATGCGCGGGAGGTTTCGATCGATGCGCTGCGCGGGGACCTCGAGCTGACCAGCGTCCCGAACTGGGGCATCGTGCTGCGCCGCGGCCTGATCGAATTGAGCGCCCACGACTTCGCGCTGATCTCCCACGCTATGGTCGGCGCGTGAACGAGGACCGGAACGCCGGGCTGCGCACCGAATTCGCCCATCCCGACGAGAGTCCCGGCCTGTTGCTGTGGCAGGTGACCAACCGCTGGCAGGCCGCCCAGCGTGCGGCCCTCGCGCCCTTCGACCTCACCCACGTCCAGTTCGTGCTGCTGGCCGCCCTGACCTGGCTCGCCGAACCCTGCGGCGGCGAGCCGGTCAGACAGCGCGACCTGGCCGACCGGGCCGTCACCGATCCCATGATGACCTCGCAGGTCTTGCGCGCGCTCGAACAGAAGGGTTTGGTCGAACGCCGCGAGCATCCGAACGACCGGCGGGCGAAATCGCTCGTTCCGACGAAAACCGGTGTCGCCCTGGTCAATCGGGCCATCGTGGCGGTGGAGGCGTGTGATCGCGAATTCTTCGGCCCGCTCGGCGGCTCGACCGGTGAGTTCGCAACGGCCCTGCGTCGGCTGCGCGATCGGTGACCCGCGTCAGACTCGCCCGGGGTGGGCGGGCCGAGACCTCCTGTGCCACAGGCCCGCCGCGCGCGTTTCCACCACCAGTGCCCCGGCGATCAATGCGACGATGCCGTAGACCAGCCAGATCGGTCCGAGATGCGGGCCGAGCGCGCCCAGGATCACCGCGATCACGGCCGCGGGCAGCGGCCACTTCAGGGTCCAGCGCCAACCCAGGCCGCTGCGGGCGCCGGTCACGGCGGTGACCAGGAAATAGGCCGCCGCGCCGCCGCACAGGGCCCAGCCGACGCCCGCCGGGAGATGACCCTGTGGATGAGCCAGGCACAATCCCAGGCCCGCGGCGATCGTCGCGATCGCACCGGTCAGCCAGCAGTGCATGGCCATTCGATGCGGGCCGGGTACGAGATTCGGGGAGACATCGCCGGTCAGCAGGCGCAGCACGGGCCCGAAATTAAGGGTCAGTGCCCACAGACCGGCCAGGATCGTGAAGCCGCCGAAGCCGAGCGCCAGCACCCGCGCACCCCAGCCCGTATCGCCGAGGGCCGTGATCAGCGCGATGACGCCCTCACCGAGCACGATGATCACGTAGAGGCCCAAGCGCTCACCGAGATGTTCCGGATCGACGTGCAGCGCCTCGATTTTCGGCAGTTCGCGGCCGTCGAAGCGGGGATAGCGGCGCAGTCGCCGATCGAGTTCGTGCTGCATCCTGGTCATCATCCGGTCGCCGTTGATCGCGAACATGCCCCAGGTATCGATGGTCAGGCCCAGGGCCCACAGCCAGAACTTCCACGGTTCGGGCACCCACAGCGAGACGATCCAGGGCGTCACGCCCGCGCCCAACTGCGCGATCGGCCAGTCGACCACGATTCGACCGCGGCCCCAGACCTGTGAGAGCACCACGCGCACGATCACGTAGACCGCGGCGAAGGTGGTGGCGTGCCGGGCGGGCATGCCGGGCACCGCGGCGGCCATCAGACCCACGCCCAGCATCGCGGCGAGCATCAGCGGCAGGCGGATGTGGTCGTAGGCGATGTCACCGTAGAGCGTCACACTCGCCCACGCCATCCAGAACGCCAGGTAGAGCAGGACATACAGCGCGAAGTCGCCGAGCGAGGGTCCGTGGTGCAGCACATGGGTGAGCTGACCGATGCCGGCGACCGCGACCAGATCGAAGAACAGCTCGATCCACGTCGCCCGGCGATCGTGTCGGAGGGTGTCGTCACTCGGCGTGTCGGTTGCCACCCGGCGCACATTAGCGGGCGCGGCCCGGACCTGTCGGACCTCGCTGTCATGATGGAGCCCGTGCCCGCTCCGATCACCACCCCTCAGCTTCGGCTCGACGGACTCGATCCCGAGCAGGCCGCCGCCGTGCGCGCACCGCGCGGGCCGGTCTGTGTGCTCGCGGGAGCGGGGACCGGTAAGACGCGCACGATCACTCATCGCATCGCACATCTGGTCTCGGCCGGACATGTGCGCGCCGATCAGGTTCTGGCCGTGACCTTCACCGCGCGCGCCGCGGGGGAGTTGCGCAGTCGGCTGCGCGGGCTGGGCCTGGGTGGTGAGGCGAATACGGTGCAGGCGCGCACCTTTCACGCGGCCGCGCTACGTCAGCTGCGCTATTTCTGGCCGCAGATCGTGGGCGATGTGCCGTGGCGGCTGATCGACAGCAAATTCCCGATCGTCGCGCAGGCCGCGAATCGCGCCGGACTGTCCACCGTCACCGAGAGCGTGCGCGATCTGGCCGGTGAGATCGAATGGGCCAAGGCGTCGCTGGTGGCCCCGGAGGACTACGCGGCCGCGGTGGCGCGGTATCACCGCGAACCTCCCTACGATCCGCGCAGGGTCGCCGACGTCTACAGCGGATACGAGGAGCTCAAGCAGACCCCCGAGGGGCTGCTGCTGGATTTCGACGATCTGCTGCTGCACACCGCGGCCGCCCTCGAGGACTATCCGGGCGTGGCCGAGGAGTTCCGCGGGCGCTATCGCTGTTTCGTGGTCGACGAATATCAGGACGTCACCCCGCTGCAGCAGCGGGTGCTCGACACCTGGCTCGGTGATCGCGACGATCTGACCGTGGTCGGCGACGCCAACCAGACCATCTATTCCTTCACCGGCGCGAGTCCGAGCTTCCTGCTGGACTTCTCGCGCCGCTTCCCGGAGGCCACGGTGGTGCGGCTCGAACGCGACTACCGGTCCACCCCTCAGGTGGTGTCGCTGGCGAACCGGGTGATCGGAGCCGCGCGCGGCCGGATCGCCGGGACCCGGCTGGCCCTGATAGGCCAGCGCGCCGACGGTCCCGAACCGTCGTTCGCCGAATACGACGACGAGCCCGCCGAGGCCGCGGCCGTGGCCAAGGCCGTGGCGCGGCTGATCGGCACGGGCGTCCCGGCCGCGGAGATCGCGGTGCTCTATCGCATCAACGCCCAGTCCGAAGCCTATGAGCAGGCGCTCACCGAGGCAGAGATCCCGTATCAGGTGCGCGGCGGTGAGGGCTTCTTCCAGCGGGCCGAGGTCCGCCAGGCCGTACAGGCGTTGCGGCAGACCGCCGTTCGCGACGATCTGCCCGATGCCCGGGGTCCCGAACTGGTCACCCTGGTCCGCGCGGCCCTGGCCCGTCTCGGGCTGACCGCCACCGAACCCAGTGGCGCGCAGGCCCGTGAGCGCTGGGCGTCGCTGGTGGCGCTGGTCCAGCTCACCGAGGAATTGACCGCCCACGATGAGGATCTGGAGCTGTCGGGTCTGCTGCGCGAGCTCGCCGCACGCGCCGAATCCCGGCATCCGCCGACCGTGCAGGGCGTGACGCTGGCCTCGCTGCACGCGGCCAAGGGGCTGGAGTGGGATGCGGTCTTCCTGGTCGGCCTCGCCGACGGCACGCTGCCGATCCAGCACGTGCTGGGGGAGGGCGGCGCGGTCAGCGACGAGGCGGCGCTGGAGGAGGAGCGGCGGCTGCTCTATGTGGGCGTGACGCGCGCGCGGGAACATCTGCAGCTGTCGTGGGCGCTGGCCCGCGCCCAGGGCGGTCGGAAGACGCGGCGGCGCAGCCGTTTCCTCAACGGTTTGATTCCGGAGGACTCCCCGGCCTCGCGTATCGCACAGGCCACCGGCGATCGGCGCGGCGCGAAACGCTCGCATCCGACCTGCCGGATCTGCGGTCGCCCACTGCTGGGCACCACCGCGACCATGCTCGGGCGCTGTTCGCGCTGCCCGGCCGATCTGGATCCGGTATTGCTCGACACGCTGCGCGAATGGCGTAAGGAGAAGGCCGACGAACTGTCGGTGCCGCATTTCGTGGTGTTCAGCGACACCACGCTCACGGCCATCGCCGAACAGCTGCCGACCGACGATCGGGCCCTGGTCGCCATCCCGGGCATCGGGGCGAAGAAACTCGGGCAGTTCGGCGCCGACGTGATAGCTATAGTCCGCTCCCGCATGGGTGCGCAAGACCATAAAACTGCAGGTGAAAAATAGGTTGTGCGGTTGTGAGCGACAGCCGTAGGGTGGGGATCACGCACCGGGAGGGCATTCCGGCGCGCACAGTGACCAAACGGATACGAGTAAGGAGGGAGGCAGACCAATGAACGGAATTATCAACATCGCGTCGATCGGCGTTGCGGCGTCGGCGATTCCGTGTGTGCACCTTGCCTCCCGGGGGGTCCTCGCTTTGCAGGGGACCGGTCTGTCCGCCGTAAGCATCTTCGGTACCGAACACACGGGGCCGAAGCATGCCCACACGACGGACAAGCCCATGCGGAGCTGGCACCCGGTCTATGCCGACGCATTTACCGGCGCCAATGCGGCAGTCGTCCGTCCGACGGCTGACCTGCAGGCAGCCCGCCTCCGCGACGCAAGCCCAGCGACCGTGATCAGGAGTCGACACCGACTCAGGTAGGGATCAACTCCCTTAGCCAACTGGCCACGGATCGCAAAACGCGAAACCGTGGCCATAGTTTTATCGGCCTCCAGCCACCGGCACCGGTTTCGCGAAAACCCAACCGCTGCACGAGCTGAAGGAGTAAGACGTGTCCACCGCGACCGTTCCTCGCGTGACATGCCATTCGACCGTGGCCCCGACATCCCGCACCCGGGGTGTCGCGCTCACTCTGCCCTGCCGGGTCGGCGACCCCGACCTGTGGTTCGCCGAGAGCCCCACCCAGCTGGAAGAGGCCAAGGCGCTGTGCGCGTCCTGCCCGATCCGCCGGACCTGCCTGGCCGCCGCGCTCGACCGCGGTGAGCCCTGGGGCGTCTGGGGTGGCGAGATCTTCGATCAGGGCGCCGTCATCGCCCGCAAGCGGCCCCGCGGCCGCCCGCGCAAGGTGACAGTGGCGTAATGGTCACCGCATATGATCACGAACGCGCCCGAGCCCCGCATCTCTGTCGAGATGCGGGGCTCGTCCTCATTCCGGGCCCGAATGTCCACGCCGACAACGGCGTTCGCCGCGTACCTCCGAGACCACGCTCGCGTCCCGGAGGTAGACGGGGGTCGCCGTGCGAACGATTTCGTGGACTGGGACCGTATACGACAGGACTCGCACAACGAACGGACTTCGTACTCATCACGAGCGAAGGCGGCCCGGCAATGACGCTGATATGTCCGACCCGCCAGACCTGTCGATTGCGCCGCCGGGCTCTGCCGCGGTATCGCCGGACCTCGAAATCGAGGAGCGCGCCACCATGGCGGGTAGCGCCAACTACTCGGCATCGATAGCCAGGGCCGAGAAGGGCCTCACCATCGCGGCGGCGATCGCGGTGCTGGCCGGTGGGCTGATCGGACGATTCGTACCGCACGGTGCGGTGCTGGCGGCGCTGGGGCTGATGGCTGTTCTCGGCGGATTGTTCGGCATGGCGCTGAACGCGTCGACGAGGAATCCGAGCGGCCGCGCGCAGCGGATCCTGTATCCGGTCATGTCGTCGGCCGGGGTGATCGCGCTGGTCGTGTTCTTCGCCGTACGCGGGAGAAACGGTTCGCCGGACATCGGGCCGGATTCGTTTTGATCGGGGCGCTGGCCGTCGGGTTGCCGAGTATGGCAGCAGTTCTCGCGATCTTCGGCGGCCACCGGGGGATTTTCGGCACGACCGACGAGTAGCCGGACCGATCAGCGGCGGCGGTGTGGTGGGTGGCGGACCATGAGGCCGTCGGAGACCGCCAGGAGCAGGGTGATGGTGTCGTGGGTGTGGGCCCACCAGCGATGGCGGGTGCCCGCGGTGCAGTAGTAGGCGTCGGCGGTGGAGAGGTGGATTTCCTCGCCGTCGGCGATGAGGGTGATCGCGCCGCGGACGACGTAGACGAGTTCGTCGTTCTCGTGGGTGAATTCGCGGGAGCCGCGGCCGGTGCCGCCGGTGAATTCCAGGGCGCGTAGGTCGCGGCGGCCGTGGATCAGGGCGCGGACCGAGCCGTCGTCGCCCGGATCCGCTTGGGCCAGAACGGGATCGGCGCCCGCGCGGACCACCGGTTCGTCGGGGGTGGGGTCGGCGGCGGCGAGAAGTTCGGTGGCGGTGGTGCCGAGGGCGTCGGCGATGCGCTGTAGAGAGCGCAGGCTGGTGTTGGTGCGGCCGTTCTCGAACTGGCTCAAAAACGAGGGGGACAGATCCGTGCGTTCGGCCAGCTGGGCGAGCGTCAGGCGGGCCGCGAGCCGCCGATTGTGCACGACGTCGGCCAGACTCAGTCGGCGTGTTTCGTCCGTCACCACCTTGTCCGGATGCACAGATCTACCTCTCGACGTTTCGCCTCATTGTCGGTGCTGCACCGACGTATCCCAGTTTTTACCTCACGATGATCGCAAGTCTTCATCGAACGCGTTGGCTACTGAATATTCAGTGAAACTGGATTTTCAGGAGACATGGTGGAACAGAACACGCTGAAGCGGCGCGGAACGGGTCTGATCGGCATCGATCCGGAGCTGTCGTGGCCGGGATACACGCTCTACGCACCGCTGGCGGGCAATGGAATCGTCGATCTGATCGACCCGAACGGCGAGCTCGCGCATCGCTGGAATCTGCCGTATCGACCGGGTCGTCACGCGCGGCTGCTCGCCGACGGCCGCCTGGCCTACAACGGCGCGACGCTGGCGATCGAACCGCCGTTCGCGATGTGGCGCAAATACAGCGGCGGATCGATGGCCACCTACGATCCGAACGGCCGCCTGCTCACCGAATTCCGTGACGATCACCAGCATCACGACGCCCACCACTACGACGACGGCCGCATCCTCTACACCGCGGTGCGACCGCTGACCGGTGCGGCCGCGCGGCGCATCGAGGGCGGGGTGCCCGGCACCGAGGCCGACGGCGTGGTGTGGGCCGATGTCATTCGCGAGGTGAGCGCCGACGGCTCCCCGCTGTGGGAGTGGCACGCGGTAGACCACCTCGATCCCGCCGAATTCGGCCTGCAGCCGCACTATTGGCGCGAACACTGGCCGTTGATCAACAGCGTGCACCCACTCGACGAGCACACCGTGATAGCCAGCCTGCGCAGTGTTTCGGCGGTGATCACCATCGACCGTCGCACCGGCGAATACACCACGCTGGCGGACCGAACCGTCGTCGCCCAGCAACACCACGCCACGCCGCTGGGCGACGGACGAATCCTGATCTTCGACAACGGCACCTTCCGCACCGGCGAATCGGTGACCTACAGCCGAGTCATCGAAATCGACGCGCGCACCGGCGAACCGACCTGGACCTACCAGGACTCCCCGCGCGAGGCCTTCTTCACTCCGTTCATGGGCGGCGCTCAGCGCCTACCCAATGGCAACACCCTGATCACCGAGGCCGCCTTCGGCCGCATCTTCGAGATCACCGCCGAGGGCCGAATCTGCTGGGAGTACGTGGTCCCCACCTTCACCACCTATCCGGATCCGGGCACCGCCGAGGTCTTCCCCAGCCTGTCCAACGCCATCTTCCGGTCCTATCGCTATGCGGCGCAGGATATTCCGTGGCTGGGGACGCTGTGAGGCGGCGCGGCGACGGTCCGAAGGCAGGTGTGAGATGACCGGTGTGGTGGAAACGGCCGATGAGAAGCTGCCTGCCGCGCGAGCTCTCGTGGCGGCGGTCCAGCATCTGCTGGTGATGGTGGCGACGCCGATCGCCTCGGTGTTGTTGATCGGGCGGAGTTTGGGGTTGGGGGATGGGGAGGTTCGGGCCCTGCTCTGTGCGGTCCTGTTGTTCGGCGGGGTGGGGACGGTATTGCAGTCGTTGGGACGCGGGTCGCTGGGGGCGGGGTTGCCGTTCGTGATGCTGCCCGGCGGGGCGGCGGTGGTGTTGTTCGTTCAGATCGCGCAGAGTTCGGGGGCGGCCACCGCGTCCGGGGCCGTGATCATTACCGCGGTCGCCGGAATCGTGCTGGTGCCGGTGGCTCGGCGGTTCGTGACGCGGCTGCCCGCGGTGGTGATCGCGAGCATGATCGTGGTCATCGGGGTGAATCTGGTGAAGGTCGCGGGCGGATTGATCGTCGCGCCGGAGGAGCGTTCGACCGTGGCGGCGGTTTCGCTGGCCGCGGTGACCGTGGTGGTGACGGTGCTCGCGCATCGGTTCCTGCCGGGCGGGTGGCGGCGGTTGGCGGTATTGGTCGGGATGGTCGCCGGCGCCGCGGTCGCGCTGGCGGTCGGGCGATTTCAGCTGCATGCCGGTGGCGGGGTCGTGCAGTTGCCTCGGCTGTTCCTGTTCGGCACACCGCATTTCGATCTGATCGCGAGTGTGCCGCTGCTGGTGTTCGGGATCGGCTCGATGGCCGAGGCGACGGGGCAGACTCTGCTCAATGCCCGGATCGTGGGTCGGACGATCGATCCCGAGGCGACCGTCGGACGCACCATTCGCGGCGATGCGGTGACCTCGCTGCTGTCGGGACTGTTCGGTGGCCCGTCGATGGTGACCAGCGGGGAGAATATCGGGCTGCTCCGGCTGACCGGCGTGCGCAGCCGCTATGTCACCGCGCTAACCGGACTGCTGTTGATCGTCGTGGCATTCCTGGCGCCGGTTGGACGGATCGTGAATTCGCTACCGGGCCCGGTGATCGGCGGTACCGCGGCGATCGCGTTCACGATGATCGTGGCGGCGGGGATCGGCATGTTCGAACGGGTCGATCTGCGCTCGGACGGCGAATTGATCACCGCGACGGCCGCGCTGACCGCCGGACTGCTGCCGATTCTGACCCCGGCGCTCTATCGCGACTTCCCCGCCGATCTGCGACTGCTGCTCGGCAGCGGGGTGACCATGGCGGCGGTCGTCGGCACCGTGGTGCATGTGCTGTTCGCGCTGCGGTGGCGAGGGCTCAACTGGCGCTTCGGTATTCGGCGTAACCGGGCACCCAGTCGTGCATCAGCCGCATGAAGGGCACCTCGGCGTCGAGCTGCGCGCAGATGCCGATGGAACCCATCAGCACCCGGAACACCATGGCGTGCTCGGGCGGAAGCTGCAGCGACCACGAGGTCTTCATCTCCGGGCTGCCGATATCGGTGGCCTTGCCCGCGACCCGCTGCATCCACTTGCGGGTGAAGTGGAAGGTCTCGGTGCGGATCGGATCGGAGAACGGCCGCAGGAAATCGGCGATCTCCTGGTGGCCGAGGATCTTGCCTGGGATCACGAAACCGTTGTCGTACATGAGCGTGGTCAGCTCCTCGTACCAGTCCTCGACCGCGAGGGCGACCATCTGGCCGAGGATCGGCGGGAAGCCGTCGGGCAGCGGCGCGCAGGCGCCGTAGTCGATGACGGCCAGGCGGCCGTCGGACAACATCATGAAGTTGCCCGGATGCGGATCGCCGTGCAGCAGGCCGACCGTCGACGGTGAGGAGAAATGGAATTCCGCCATCCGCTCGGCGACCCGATTGCGCAGTTCGCGGGTGCCCTCGGGGTCGGCATTGCCCTGGGTGATGATTGCCGAGACCGGGGTGGCGTCGAGCCATTCGGTCACGATCACCTTGGGCGCGCTGGCCACCACCCTCGGGACCACGAAGCGCGGATGGCCCTCGTAACCCTTGGCGAAGGCGCGCTGATTGCCCGCCTCGATGCGATAGTCGAGCTCCTCCTCCATACGCTCGCTGAGTTCGGCCAGCACCGGCTTCACATCGGCGGTCTGCAGAATTCCGGCGACCAGACCCGAGACCCGATTCAGGGTCTTCAGATCCGCGCGCAGCGCCTCGTCGGCGCCCGGATACTGCACCTTCACCGCGACCACGCGACCGTCGGACCAGATCGCCCGATGCACCTGACCGATACTCGCCGAGGCGGCCGGGGCGTCGTCGAATTCGCGGAACCGCTGCCGCCAGCCGGTGCCCAGCTGCTGATCCAGCACCCGGTGCACGGTCGCGGCCGGCATGGGCGGCGCGGCGGCCTGCAGTTTGGTCAGCGCCTCGCGGTAGTGCTCGCCGAACTGCTCGGGCACGGCGGCCTCCATGACCGACAGCGCCTGTCCGAATTTCATTGCGCCGCCCTTGAGTTCACCCAGGACGGAGAACAACTGCTCGGCCGCTTTCTGGTTCAACTGCGCATTGATCTCGGACTTGTCGCCGCCGACGAGCTTGCGCCCGAACCCCACCGCGGCCCGGCCGGCGATGCCCAGCGGAATCTTGGCCAGCTTGGCATTACGGGACGAGCTACGGCGCACAATCTCGGACACCTACCCATCATGGCCGACGTACCGCGCGGTGTGCCATGGGAATCGGCTGAACCGGACGGTTCCAAACGGGCGTGTTATCGGTCACATTCACCCTCCGCGCATCCGTAGGCCCTGATTGATCGGGGCTATCGGACAGCGATGTGGCCCCCGATACTGATCGGTGATCGTGCCCACAGCGGAGGAAATATGCGAATCAATCCGCTTGTACTCGCAATTGTCGCCACAGCCGCACTGGCAATCCCGACCACACTCGCGGTGACGAGCAATGCCGCGGCGGTCGATGAGGTCTCGCTCGGCGGCGCAGGGTCGAAAGCGGTCGCCGTCGTGGACGAGGCCGCAGCGGGCGAATGGATTCCGCTCGAAATCCCTACGGAGGCGCGGTCCATCCGGCCAGATGCGGGTCGGCTCGGGAATATCGGGTCGGGCAGAACCGTGACGGCGACGATCGCGCCGATCGACGTGGTTCCGCCCGTGGTTACCGGGTCGGCCATGGCGGATGGTCTGCTCGGTAGTTGGGGACATGTCGTGCCCTATCTGTTGTCGGGACGCTGGGGCTGTGCGCTCGTATCGGCGGTGGGGTCCTCGTATACCTGTGGGGGTTGATCGGGTTCGTCGGGTGGGTACAGGGTGCGGCAGGCGCATTCCGGATGCGGGGTCCAGGGGCGGCGTTCGATGTGGTGGGTGTCGGGATCCAATTCCAATGTGGTGTCGAGGGTCTGGGGTGGTTGGTCGGGGCGCCCGGCGAGGATGAGTTCGAGGTCGCGCAGGACCAGGGCGGTGGTCGCGGCGACCGTGGCGGGGGAGGCGTGGCCGACTCGGCCCAGTAGTTGACCCGCCAGATGGGGCCAATCGGCGTCGTGGTCGCGGCGGATGAGATCGGCGCAGCGCAGACAGCTGGTGCCGCCGGGCAGGACCAGCGGGCCGACGATGCCGCGGCCGTCGCGGACGCGGACCTGCAGATGTGGGACGCGTTGCAGGATCAGGTCGTTCACCAGATGTGGTTCGGGGACCAGAGCGTCGGCCAGAATTACCAGATCCGCCGATCGCGCCGCCGTCTTCGCCGCCGGATCGGCCTCGCGGGAGCGGGTGGGCCGCAGACCCAGTGGGCGCATTCCGGCCGTGATCGCCTCCGACAGCGGCCCGCGCCCGTGCACATGGACCGCGCGCACCCGGGTGGTGCGGGGCCGGGGCGAAAGCAGCAGCCCCGCACTCTCGAGGGCGGCCAGGATCGCCAGCGCGTCGGGTGCGCGGATGCCCACCCTGTCGGCCTGCCAGACGATTTGGGGATGGCTGAGCTCGCCGTCGAGCAGGCGCAGAAAGCCCAGGACGGCATCGGGACTCGTACCGGGCGGGCGCAGCACCATCGCGTGTTCGGGATCCCAGCCCAGCTGTACATCCCCCGACGGCCGCCGCAGCACCGCCAGGCGTGGATGCAACATCGGGCCGCAGGGGCGATACGTGGTCATGTCGGAAAGTATGGCGCTCCGGTCTGTCCGCACCGCCGACCAAAGACCTGGTTATCCACAGGAAATGTGCTCATCCACAGGGCATCTCATGAGGACACGGGGTTGTCCGCGCCCCGCTCGCGACCGCACTTCCGATCGCCGCTACATCGCCGCGCGAGTGCGAATGGAAGAGATTCCCCAATTCTGTCCACAGTGCGTGCGGGCCGAAATCCTATGAGGGAAACAAACTTTCAGCCCCGTTCGCGGTGTGATCGAATGTATCAGCTCCGGTGGTGAATCCGGACGAACCACGCGGAACTACCCCGCGGCCTGTGCTCCACCGCGTGCCGGACGCGCGGTCGCGGTCATCCAGACCGGCTCGTCGGGCCCGCCGGTGAACGAGATCTGCGGCCGAATGGGCCTGTCGTCCACCGGGTTCAGCTCGACGCGCTGCGCGGTGCGGGCCAGCACCACTACGGCCTCCATGGTCGCGAAACCCGCCGCGACACACATCCGCTTACCCGCGCCGAACGGCAGGTTCGCGTGTTTGGGCGGCGGCTTCGCCTGATCGCCCAGATGTCTGCTCGGATCGAATTCGTCGGGCCGATCCCACACCCGGGCATTGTGGTGCACGCCGTGCACGATGATGGCGACCGTGGTCCCGGCCGAGATCGGATAGCCGCCCAGGACATCGTCATCCAGTGCGACCCTGGCCAATCCGATGACCGGCGGATGGACCCGCATCGTCTCGGTGACGATCGCCTTGGTCCACACCAGCCGATCCACATCCTCGGCCGTCGGCACGCGACCGCCCAGTACGGAATCCAACTCCTCGTACATCCGCTCGCGCGCCTCGCGATGGCGACCGAGCAGATGCCAGGCCCAGGCCAGAGCCGTTGCGGTGGTTTCCATTCCGGCGCCGATGAAGGTCATCAGCTCCTCGCGGATCTCCTGATCGGTATAGGCGTACCCGCTCTCCGGATCGCGCGCGTCCATCAGCAGCGCCAGCAGATTGTCCTTGCGCGCGATGCGTCCGGCGCGATGATCGGCGATGAGATCGTCGATCACCCGTTCCGCGTGTCGCAGATCGCGCATGGCCCGCGGTGCGGTGAGCCAGCCCGAAATGCGCATGATCCGCATGGGAAGCCGCGGATTCTCGGCGGATTCGGGATGTGGGCCGTGTTTGAGCACCCAGGTCGACATCGCCCGGATGGGGCGACTCAGATTGGTCATGAAGCCGACGCCGAAGAACCGCAGCAGATTCGCCAGCCGCACCTGTGACATGGGTCCGGACAGATCGGTACCGAACATGGTGCGCGCGACCACATCCAGGGTGAGCAGGTTCATCGCGGCGTTCACATCGACCGGTCCGGACGCGGTCAGCATCCGATCGACCGCGTCGTCGGTGGCCTCGGTCATCGGGAGCGCGAAGCGATCCAGATTGCGGCGGTTGAACACCGGCTGCACCAGCCGTCGGTTGCGCATCCAGCGCCGATCGTCCAAATCGGTCACCAGACCGCGGCCGAAGGCCACGGCGAGCATGTCGTATTCGGCGCTCTTGGCGTAGTTGTTCTGATTGGTGACCAGGACGTGGCGGGCCAGCTCCGGACTGCGCACGACCACGAACCGTAGGAACGGCACCCGGGCGACCACGACATCGTCCTGCCCCGGCAGCCGGGTGATGTATTCGGTGATGGTGTGGTCGCGCACCCGCGGCAGTGTGCGCAGGGCCAACTTCCACGACTCCCACCAGGAGACCCGGGACTCGTGCCAGCGGATGAACGCCGGTGACCAGCGCGGCGGATGCAGCGCCGCGGATGGTTGTTCATCGGCCGATTTCATGAGAGCCGCCACGCCGGTCACTCCCTCCGCGAACCCCTTGGATTGCGCTCAGTGTACAACTGTGCACAATCGCGTCAAGGGGGTCGCCAGCCGCTCAGCTGGGGTAATCGCTGCAACCGAGCGGCGAACGGTGAACGCGCTCAGCCTTTGCTGTCGTCGTCGCCCTCATCGTTGCCGCGACTCTCGCGCTCCTCGCGCTCGCGGGCCTCGGTCTCGGCCAGCTGAGCCAGCGGATCGTCGAATACCGCGGTGCCGCCGCCGATCACGCCGTCGATGAAGCCCGCCGGATTGTCCAGATCTTCCGAGCTGGGCAGCAGATCCGGATGCGCCCACACCGCGTCGCGGGCCTCGAGCCCGGCATCGGTGGTGAGCCGCCGCCACAGCGTGGCCGCCTCGCGCAGCTTGCGCGGGCGCAGCTCCAGGCCGACCAGGGTGGCGAAGGTCTGCTCGGCTGGGCCGCCGGTCGCGCGGCGGCGGCGCAGCGTCTCGGCCAGCGCGCCCGCACCGGGCAGTCGATCGCCGACCGCGTCGGTGACCACGACCTCGACCCAGCCCTCGATCAGCGCCAGCAGGGTCTCCAGCCGTTCCAGCGCGGCCTTCTGCTCCGGCGTGGTCTGCGGTTCGAAGGTGCCCTGCGACAGCAGTTCCTCGAGTTTGGACGGATCGGTCAGCGACATCGGATCGATGTTCTGGGCGGCCTGTTCGATCGCCGAGAAGTCCATCCGAATGCCGCGGGCATAGTCCTCGACCGCGCCCAGTACCTGCTGGCGTAGCCACGGCACATGGCCGAACAGCCGCTGATGGGCGGCCTCGCGCGCGGCCAGATACACCAGGATCTCGCTCTCGGGCCGTTCCAGACCCTTGCTGAACTCGGTGATCGCCGCGGGCAGCAGCGCCGCGGTCCCGGCCGGGCCCAGCGGCAGGCCGATATCGGTGGAGGTCAGCACCTCCTGGGCGAGCTGGCCGAGGGCCTGGCCAAGCTGCGAGCCGAAGGCCATACCGCCCATTTGACCCAGCATGCCGATCATCGGGGCCGCGAACTCCTTGGCCTCCTCCGGCAGCGTGGTGGTCCACATGCCCGAAACCTGTTCGGCGACCGGATCACACAGCCGCTTCCAGGTCGGCACGGTCTCCTCGATCCAGTCGTTTGCCGTCCAGGCCACCGTCTTCGAGGCGCCCGCGGGCAGCGTGGTCGCCGCGTCGAGCCACAGTTCGGCCAGATGCGCCGCATCGGTGACCGCGCGCTGCGCGCCTTCGGTGAGCGGAGTCACGGTCGAACCCAGCTGCTGCCGGGCCAGCCGCTTGGCCAGGTCGTAGTTGACCGGGCCCGCCTGCGAGCCGGGCTGGCCCATATTGCTGAACATCTGACCGAGCGAGGTCAGCATCTGTCCGAGCTGCGACGGATCGAAACCCGCGCCGGATCCGCCGATGGGGAACCCGAACGGGTTGTTCGACCCGGCGCTCGACGGATCGTCCCGCTTGTTGCGGTCGTCATCGTCGTCGCGGTTCGAGAATCCGAAGGGCACATCGCTCATACCCCAAACCTTACGCGGGTGCCAAGGGGCGAACCGCTACTGTTGGCCGGGTGAATCGGCGGATCATGACTCTGTTGGCAGCCCTCGTCCCAGTGCTCGTGCTCGGTGTCGTGGGCAGTGCCGTGACGGTCCCATTCGTCGCGCTCGGCCCTGGTCCGACGTTCAATACGCTCGGTGAGGTCGAGGGCAAACAGGTCGTCGACGTTCAGGGCGCGCCGATCGATCCGACCACCGGCAATCTCAATATGACGACGGTGTCCGTTCGCGACGGGCTGAATATCTTCGAGGCGTTCGGGCTGTGGGCCGACGGGCGCTACGGATTGCGTCCGCGCGCGGAGGTGTATCCGCCCGGAGTGCCGCGTGAGCAGGTCGACAAGTCCAATCAGCAGGACTTCAAGGATTCCGAGGACAATGCGGAACTGGCGGCGCTGCACTATCTGAAATATCCGACGACGGTGAAACTGCGCACAGTCACCCCCGACGGGCCCGCCAAGGATCTGCTGCGGGTGGGCGACGAGCTGGTGTCGGTGGACGGTAAGCCCGTCACCACCTCCCAGAACTTCATTTCCACCGTGCAGGGCGACAAGCCCGACGCGGTCGTGTCGTTCGTGATCCGGCGCGACGGCGCGGAGCAGACCGTTCCGGTGAAACTCGGCGCGCGCCCGGAGGATTCGACCAAGGGCTATCTCGGCGTATCGCCGGAGGAGGTCCCGCAGGGGCCGATCAAGGTCACCTTCAACCTGGCCGATATCGGCGGCCCCTCGGCGGGCCTGATGTTCAGCCTGGCCCTGATCGACAAGCTGTCGAGCGGAAACCTCAACGGCGGCAAGTTCATCGCGGGCACCGGCACCATCGACCCCGATGGCAAGGTCGGCCCGATCGGCGGCATTCAGTACAAGATGATGGCCGCCCGCGATGCCGGGGCCGAGACCTTCCTGGTCCCGGCCGACAACTGCAACGAGGCCAAGGAGCGCACCCCGTCGGGACTGCGACTGGTCCGGGTCGACACCCTCACCAGCGCGGTGCAGTCCCTGGAGGCCATCACCTCCGGTAAGGACACGCCCACCTGCGGCTAGTCGGGCTCGTTCTCGAGCGTGTGCCGCAGCGCGTCGACCAGATTGGGGGCGAGGTTGGGCGCGGTGCGCAGGTCGATATCGCCGAAGGGATCCTCCTCGTCGGTTTCCGGACGGATCTGCAACAGGCACAGCGAGACACCGTCGCGCAGCACGCCCGCGAACAGGCGCGCATCGCGGCGACCCGGATGGGTGACGGCCGCGTCGCGGGCCGCGCGGTCGGCGGCGTCGCGGTCGGCCAGCAGCGGGGCGATGGCGTCGTCGAGGGTTTGCTCGGCATCGGGCGGCAGCACCACGATCTGCTGCACCAGCACACAGCCCTGGACCGCGGGCGGCCAGCTGGTGGTGGCGAGGAATTCGTCCAGCGCGGGGGAGCCGCCATCGATGTCTTCCGGAAACGGTTCCTGCGCAATCGGAGTCAGCTCGGCGCCGTCGTCGAGTTCGTCCTGCAGGGTCGGTTCGGCGGCGACCAGATCCACGGTCGGTACCAGGGCGAACATCTGCGGCGGCCGGTCCCACCCCTCCGCGTCGGCGAACTCCGCTACTTCGCGAATGCAGCGGTAGAGGGCGGAGGCGGGGTTGTCCACAGTCACGCGCGCAGAGTCTAGGAGATGACGCGACCCATGCAGTGCGGTCCCCGCCGTTCCGATTTACGTAAAGTGGGGCGCGAACGGTCCGCATGGATCATCCGCAACATCGAACTGGGAGTGTGGCACCGTGGGCATGCGCCCCCCGACAGGCTTACCTTCGCTGTCCCGACGCAGCCGGGTGCTGCTGGTGACGGCCCTCGTCATCGCGGCACTGCTGTTGATAGGGCCGAGGCTGACCGACGCGTACACCAACTGGCTCTGGTTCGGTGAGGTCGGATTCCGCCGCGTCTACACCACCGTGCTGTTCACCAGGATCGTGCTGTTCCTGGTGGTGGCCGTGGCGGTGGGCGCGCTGATCTGGCTGGCGCTGCTGGTGGCCTACCGATCGCGACCGGTCTTCGTGCCGGTTTCGGGCCCCAACGATCCGATCGCCCGCTACCGCACGGCCGTGATGGGCCGATTGCGCCTGTTCGGCATCGGAATTCCGGCGCTGGTCGGTCTGCTGTCGGGTCTGGTCGCGCAGTCGAGCTGGGTCACGGTGCAACTGTTCCTGCACGGCGGCTCGTTCAATATGAAGGATCCGCAGTTCCATCTGGACGTCGGCTTCTACGCGTTCGATCTGCCGTTCTACAAGATGCTGCTGAACTGGTTGTTCGTCGCCGTGGTCATCGCGTTCTTCGCGAATCTGGTGACGCACTACGTATTCGGCGGTCTGCGGCTGTCGGGTCGCGAGGGTAATCTGACCCGCCCGGCTCGTATCCAGCTCGCCGTGATCGCCGGACTGTTCGTCCTGCTGAAGGCCATCGCCTACTGGTTCGACCGGTATTCGCTGCTGTCGAGTACGCGTGAGGAGCCGACCTTCACCGGCGGTTCCTACACCGATATCAACGCGGTGCTGCCCGCCAAGCTGATTCTCATGTCGATCGCGATCATCTGCGCGATCGCCTTCTTCGCGGGAATCGTGCTGCGTGATCTGCGGGTGCCCGCGATGGCGGCGGCGCTGCTGGTGCTGTCGTCGATTCTGGTGGGCGCGGTGTGGCCGCTGATCGTCGAGCAGTTCGAGGTGCGCCCGAACGCGGCGACCAAGGAGGCCACCTACATCGAGCGCAATATAGATGCCACGCGCTCGGCCTACGGGTTGAACAACGTCCAGTACGTCGACTACAAACCCGGTGGCAACGAGGCCCGGAATCCGTCCGAACTCTCGGCGGCCGATCAGCAGACGATCCGCAATATCCGGCTGCTGGATCCGAACCTGTTGACGCAGACCTTCATTCAGCGCGCGCAGCTGCAGAACTTCTACGGCTTCCCCGATCCGCTGGACATCGATCGCTACGCCATCAACGGCGAGGTGCAGGACTATATCGTCGCGGCGCGAGAACTGGTGCCGCAGAACCTGTCCGGTAACCAGACCAACTGGATCAACAAGCACACCGTCTACACCCACGGCGACGGTTTCGTCGCCGCGCCCGCCAACCGGGTCAACCAGGCGCCGCCGAAGGAGACCCAGCAGGCGGCCAGCGGAACCGGCGCCCCGTCGAACAACAACTCCGGCGGCGGTTACGGCTATCCGGTCTTCAATATGGGCGATCAGTCGACCATCAGCGATCTGGCCACGCCGAAGGACAAGCAGGCCATCAAGGTCGATCAGCCGCGGGTGTACTTCGGCGAGATGATCTCCAAATCCGATGCCGACTACGCGATCGTGGGCGGTAACAATCAGGCGCCGCGCGAGTACGACACCAAGGACAACCAGTACACCTACGACGGCAAGGGCGGCGTCTCGATCGGCAACTGGTTCAACCGGTTGGCGTTCGCCGCCAAGTACGCCGAGCGCAACATCCTGTTCTCGGGTGCGATCGGATCGGATTCGAAGATCATCTTCAATCGCAATCCGCGCGATCGTGTGCAGCAGGTGGCGCCGTGGCTGACCGCGGACGGCAATGCCTATCCGACGGTCGTGGGCGGCCGCATCGTCTGGGTCGTCGACGCCTACACGACGCTGGACAACTACCCCTACGCACAGCGCACCTCGCTCGACGGTGTGGTCGCCGACAGCATCGACGCCAATACCGGGCGCATGCTGCCGCGCAAGGAGGTCAGCTACATCCGCAACTCGGTGAAGGCGACCGTCGACGCCTACGACGGCAGCGTCACCCTCTACGAGGTCGATCCGTCCGATCCGGTGCTCGAGGCGTGGGAGGGTGTCTTCCCGGGTTCGGTGAAGCCGCAGAGCGCGATCACGCCCGAACTGCGCCAGCACTTCCGCTATCCGGAGGATCTGTTCAAGGTGCAGCGCGAGATGCTGGCGAAGTACCACGTCAACGATCCGCGAGAGTTCTTCACCAACAACGCCTTCTGGTCGGTGCCCAGCGATCCGACCTCGGATACGCCGACCAATGCCAATCAGCCGCCGTACTACGTGCTGGTCGGTGATCCCAAGACCGGCAAACCCACGTTCAAGCTGACCAGTGCGATGGTGGGTTACAAGCGGCAGTTCCTGTCCGCCTACATCTCGGTCGGCTCGGATCCTGACAACTACGGCAAGTTCACGGTGCTGCAGTTGCCGACGGATTCGCAGACCCAGGGTCCGCAGCAGGTGCAGACGTCCATGACGACCGATGCCCGGGTGTCCAACGAGCGGACGACGCTGACCGGTGGCAATACCAACAAGATCAAATATGGCAATCTGCTGACATTGCCGATCGGGCAGAGCGGCATCCTCTATGTGGAGCCGTGGTATCTGGAGCGCAACACCGGTCCGAATACCGCGTCGTTCCCACAGCTGGTCAAGGTGCTGGCCAGTTACGGCGACAAGGTCGGCTACCAGCCGACGCTGGGTGACGCGCTCAACGACGTCTGGGAGGGTTTGGGCGCGTCCGTGGCCCAGCAGCCCGGTCAGGCGGCGATCAATACCCCGGGCCAGACCAGCGCCAACCCACCGGCGCAACCGAATCCGGGCAATACCCAGCCCCCGGTGCTGCCGCCCGCTACCGGTTCATCGGGTCGCGATGCCGCGGTGCGCGGGCTCAACGATGCGCTGCGTGGCGTTCAGGATGCGCAGAAGTCGGGCGATCTGGGGCAGTTGGGTAAGGCCCTGGAGACCCTCCAGAAGGCCATCGACGAGTACAACAAGTCGGGTGGCTGATTTGGGGTAGCCGAAAGACGAACGGCGCTGCCATCTTCGCGATGGCAGCGCCGTTGTCGTATCCGCGCCAGATGTCGTCCTGCGCGGAGTTATCGGCCCAGCGAGTCGATGAGGCCGCTGTTCTGCTGCAGCAGCTGCTGGTACTGGTCGCCGTAGCCGAACTGCTTGGCGGCCTGCTCGCCGGCGGTCTTGGCCTGGTCGATCAGGGCCTGGCGCTCGGTGGGAGCCGGGGCCGGAGCGGCCGGGGCGGGTTCGGGGGCGGCCTGGGTCTCGGCGACATCCTCCGACGAACCCCAGCGCAGGTACTGGCCGCAGACCGGCCAGGCGCCCACACCCTGGGTGGCGAGCACGTTCTCCGCGACGCGGATCTGCTCCTCCTTGCTGGCATTGGCGGGGCTGCCGCTGCCACCGTTGGCGCGCCAGGTGCTCTGCGTGAACTGCAGGCCACCCTCGTAGCCGTTACCGGTGTTGATGTGCCAGTTGCCGCCGCTCTCGCATTGAGCGACGCCGTCCCAGTCGTGGGACGCGGCGGAGGCGGTGTTGGACAGGGCGAACGGGACGGCAACAAGGGCGCCGGTGACGGCCACGAGACCGAGGGCGCGACTGCTGAACTTCCGGTTCTGGTTCATGGTGGTTTCCCTCCCTGCGCCCACCGACACGACCATCTCTCTCGTCGTGACCCTGTCCCCAGGAGGTCGGGGTAATCCGAACCGCGGGACAGGGTCACCGGCGTGCAGCAGTTCGGGTCGGACGCCCATCACGGTTTGATCCGGGCCGAGACAGACCATAACGAAGCAATCTCAACAGATCACGTCTTGATAACACCAAGAATTGCATGAAACGAATAACTGCCGAAACCACGTTGATGCAGGTTGGCTATGCTGAATTTCCAAATCCCGGACGGTCTGTTATACACCCGTTATGTGTTCCATATCACTCCGAGATAGTGATGTGCGTCACGTTTTATGGCCCTTGCGTTGGCAACGCGCGCGTGCCTCGCGTGAATTGGAAGGCCACTCGACCGTCCGACCTGCGCCGACGTACCGGCCCACCCCGCGGGCGGCGTGTTGCGAGCCCCGCGCTCGGTGGCCACGCCCGCCGCGCAATCCGTTCGGACTCTTAGCTGGCGCTAAAAGTGGCCTTGATCACAAATCCCCTCGCAACCCTCGATTCACCCGGCCGTCATGATCATCTCGAAACCCGCACCGCAAGGCTCAAAATGCCCCTGGCCAGGCGATTTGGTATTCCCGCAAACCCGTGTGTAATGTTGTGTTCACCGACGCGGGGTGGAGCAGCTCGGTAGCTCGCTGGGCTCATAACCCAGAGGTCGCAGGTTCAAATCCTGTCCCCGCTACTAGGGGAGCGGCCCCGGAACCAATGGTTCCGGGGCCGCTTTCATTTGGTTCGGCGTCATTCGCGAATCCGCGTTTCCCGTCACGGAAACGCGTTATCTCCCGCCGACCTGTAGGAGAGGTGCGACCATGACCTCGCCTCGGCCCTCCTGGACCGTTACCGGTGTCTACTGGCGTAGCAACCAGCCGGTCCTGGCGGCGGTCGACCCGCGCGGAGCCGACCGCGAGCGGCCGCTGTGCCTCGGTGACCCGCTCGCCCTGCGGATCGCCGGACCCCGGCGCTGCGTCGGGATTCGCCAGCCCGGCAATCACCGAGCCTGCCCGTTCGCCGCCGAGATCGCCCCGCGAGCCACCGCGGCCCAGTGCTCTGCCTGCGCCGCCGCCGATCCCGGACATCGGCTGGCGCGCGACCAGCTCGCGGACGACGGTCGCGTCTATGCCCTCTACCTCACCTGGCTGGGCCCCGGCATGGCCAAGGTCGGGCTGACCGCGGCCGCCCGTGGCTCCGGGCGCCTCGCCGAACAGGGCGCCCTCACCTTCACCTGGATCACCCGCGGCCCGCTGCCTGCGATTCGCGCCATGGAACAGGCGATCTCTCGTACCGGGCTCGCCGCCGAACGCTGGCATCGGCGTGCCAAAGTCCATGCCTGGTCCCACCGCACCGGTCCCGAAGATCGTCAGCGCGCTCTCCGCATCGTCTACGAACAGATCGCCGCCACCGTGCCCTGGCCCGACGGTCTGCCGCACGAGCCCTACCAGCCGGTCGATCAAGCCGAGCTGTTCGGATTCGACCGGCTGCCCACGCGCCTGCGGGAAGTCGCCGCACTGCAGCGTGATTCGGTGCTCGCCGGAACGGTCCGCGGCCTCGTCGGCCGCGAACTCGTCCTCGACACCGATACCGAGCCCGTCCTGCTGGACACGCGCCTGCTGGCCGGATGGCCGCTGCTGTCGTCGACCGCGAGCACCACGGCGAACCTTTCGCTGATTTCCCTGGACCTTTCGGGCAGCGACGATGCCGACCAGACCGCCTTGTTCTGACCGCTACGGCAGTGGTCGGTTCAGGGGCAGGTTGACGAAGCTCGGTTCGTTGCCGTCGAGCAGGATGTGTTGGGCGCTGAGCGCATTGAGGACGCCGCCGTCGAAAAGCATTGGCGGGGCGAGGAATCCGCGTGGGAAGTTGGAGGCGTAGACGTTCACCCGCAGGCGGTGGCCGGGTTCCAGGACCGCGTCGACGGGGTTGACGGCGATATCGACCACGGTCGGCTGGCCCGGAACCAGGGGCTGGCGGGTGTCGAGGGTCAATTTGTATACGGTGTGGGTCAGGTCGCCGTTCTCGGCGCGGGTGCTCTTGTCCTCGTCGACCGCGCGCAGGCTCGCCGCCAGCTGTCCCGAGGCCAGGACCATGGACTGGCCGTTGGGGAATACGTCGTTGACGGTCACGGCCCAATCGCCCTCGACATTGTCGTAACTGGTGAGCAGGTGCAGATTCGCCGTGCCGGACAACCGGGTCTGCTCGGTCAGCGGTGCGGTGGTGAAGGTGAGTCCGCCCAATTCGTGGAAGCGGTCGTCGCGGGCGCAGAAGTTGAACACACTCAGCGCCCCGGCGCTCTCCACCGCGGAGTCACGTGAGCACAGGGCGGTGGCCCCGGTCGCCGGTGACACCGTGAAACCTGTTGTCTCCGAGGTGGGATCGGGGACCAGCGAGCCGTCGTAGACGCTGGTGGCGGTGCCGGTGTGGCCGCCGGACAGATACATCCGCCGGTAGTCGATATCGGGCTGATCCGGATAGTTGTCGAGTACCCGCCAGCCACCGTTCTGCGACTTCGACACCACGGGTCCGTAGGCATCGATCCCGTTGTCGATGCCTTTGAGCCAGTGGTCGTACCAGGCCAACTGCAGAACATCCAAGCGCGGCGGCGCTCCCGGCTCACCCAGATGCGCGCCCGGGTTCGCGTGGTAGGTATCGCCCATGACCAGCTTCTTGCGATCCGATCCCAGTGCGGTCAAGCTCTGGAAGCCGCGCGCGTTGGAGGAGGCGAACAGATCCTGCCAGCCGCCGTAGGCGAAGGTCGGCACCCGAATGTTCTCGGGGTGATAGTCGGTGAGCGCGTTGCGGATCGAGGAGTCCTTGGCCAGCGCGTCCTTCAGCGGTTGTGGAAGCGAGGCCACGTTCAGGCTCAGGGCGGCGAGGATGAGATCGAAGAACTCCAGCGGCGTATCGACGCGGTCCGCCAGCCACTTCAGATCCAGATGCCCGAGCGCGATTCCGATCGGATCGGGGAAGTTCGAGATCAGGTCGATGCCGACGATATAGGCCGGTCCGAACGCGCCCAGCGTGCCGCCGGGAAACGCGACATCGCCGATCGGATCCAGCGAACCCTCGACCGGGAAGATCGCCTTCAGCGCGGGCGGATTCAGTTCCGCCGTCTTGAATTGGTTGATCCCCGAATACGAGATGCCGGTCATGCCGATATTGCCGTCGGACCAGGGCTGGTGGGCGGCCCAGTCGATCACCTCGACGCTGTCTCGATTCTCGCGGTCCTGGAAGAACTTCCAGTCGCCCTGGGAATAGCCGGTGCCCCGGGTGTCGGCCACGACATAGGTGTAACCCTGCTGGATGATCTTGCGGTCCGCACCGAGAGTCCGCGCCGCGCCGCCGCTGAGTGCCTTGGTGATATCGGTGATCGAATCGAAAGGCGTTCCGCCGAAATCGAAGCGGTTGACCAACTCCACCATCGCGTCCGACAGCCACGGAACCGACAGCGCCACATCGGCGAGAAACGACACGAACTTCGTGTACGGGGTGAGGTTGACGATGGTGGGCAGTGGTGTGGTGATCGGATGGCCGGTCGCGTCCATCGGCCGGTAGATATTGGCCTTCAGGACGGTGCCGTCGCTCATGGTGATCGGTACGTCGAATTGGACGTCCACATCGCCGGGGAATCGGCCCGGATAGGCGGGGGCGGGGCTGTCGTGCTCGGCGAGCCAGGCTCGGCCGGGCGCGCCGCCATCCACGGGCAGCGCATGATCGTCGGCGCGTGCGGTCGGGGCGACGAACAGGGTCGCCATCGCCACCGCTACGCCCAGCACCAATGCCGGGATCAATCGTCCAGCCACTGCGACTCCCCACTTAAAAACGTTCGCGTACCTATCGAACTCAGAGAGTAACCGTTCTCACTTTTGGTGAACAAGTGTGCGACAGATCACATTTCGCGGCTGGGCCAGGCGATATCATCGACATTGAGAAACGGTTCGCCGGTCACCGTCGCGGGTGTTGTTCCCGTGAACGCCACGACGTCTCGATGCAGATGGGACTGGTCGGCGTAGCCGGTCTCGGCGGCGACTCGGGCCGCGGGTTCGCCCGCGACCAAGCGGTGGGCGGCGTGGTCGAAGCGGACCAACTTCACGGCGCGTTTGGGGGCTACACCGAGCTGGGAGCGGAATCGGGACCACAAACGCTTACGGCTCCAGCCGATCTCGTCGGCGAGTTCGTCGACCCGGGTCAGACCGCGGCTGCCGATGACGCGCCGCCAGGCCCAGGCGATCTCCGATTCGACTCGCGGCCCCGTGTCGTATCGGCGCGCGATCAGTGCGTCGATCAGTGCGAAGCGGTCCTGCCACGAGGAGATCTCGTCCAGTTGCTCGCGGATCCGGGACGCCTCCCGGCCCCACAGGTCGCCCAGCGGCACCGCGACCGCGCCGAAGTCGGCGGGTGAGACGCCCAGGACCGCGCGGGCGATCAGCGGGGACAGACGCACCTGTACGCATTCGACGTTCTCGCCCCGGGCCAGGATCGCCCCGCCGGATCCGAAACCGGGCCCGGCGACGAGGCTTCCGCGCCGCTGCCATCCACCGGGACCGTCGAGGATCGGCGAACCGGGACCGATATCCAGCAGCAGCGTCACGGCCGGATGCGGAACCATGCGGAGCGGGTTCAGATCGCGGACACGGAATCCGGCCATGCCGACCCCGACCACGCGACTGGGCCGCCGCGGGCTCGCGACGCCCCATGCATCCGCGCCCTGCGTGAACGTCCGCACTCCTCAATGCTATTCGAGCCGGAGCGGGGAACATTCGTTCAATACGGCGGCACATATCGGCGGTGACAGTGGGTTCATGGCAATTTCCGAGAGTTCGACCCTGTCGCTGGACGACGGCGAGATCCATGTGCGCCAGGACGGATCCCGCAGTGCCCCGGCACTTCTGCTCATCCACGGATCGGCATCCTCGACGCGCTCGTGGGACGCGTTGACGCCGCTGCTGACCGAAGCGCATCGGGTGATCCGAATCGACCTGCTCGGGCACGGCCGATCGGCCAAACCCGCCGAGGGCGACTACGCGATATCGGCTCAGGCCCGCCGCGTCGAGCGGGTGCTGGAGCGGCTCGGCGTCGAACATGTTGTGGCCGTGGGTCATTCCAGCGGCGGCGTGGTCGCCACGGCCCTCGCCGAACGGCGGCCCGATCTGGTGACGGCGATCGTGCTCGTCAATACCGGACCGAATTTGGGCGCTGTCATCGCATCGGATTCCGCCGCGATCACACCCGAACAGTGGCCGCCGGGCGACGAGCAGCTCCGGATGTTCGCGAGCAGTGCCTTCAGTCGCACGGGCTATCGGATTCCGGACGAGCTCCTCGACGATGTGCGGGCCATGACCTATCACTCGCTCGTCACCACCATGCGGGCCACCCGCGCCTATCTCGAGCAGCGGGCGCTGCCGGAACGGCTGGCGGGCCTGGCCAAACCGCTGCTGGTGATCTTCGGCGAGGACGATCGCCGATGGCGGTCCGCGTCGGCTGCCGACTACGGCGTGGTCGCGGGCGCACGGATCGAATTGCTGTCCGGCCTGGGACATTCGCCCCTGCTCGAGGATCCGCCGCGGACCGCTGCGCCGCTGCTGGCCTTCACCGCGGTGCACGCGTCTCAGTCCACGCCGAGCTGATCTCCTGGATAATCCTCGACGGTCATGGAGTTGTAGAGGCGGGCGCCCTTGGTGGTCAGGCGGACGAAGGCGCGTCCGGGCACGGCGGGTAGGGCGGAGATCAGACGTGCGCCCTGAACCAATCCGGATACGCCGAGGCGGGAGGCGGGGATCAGTGTCCTCGCCGCGCTCAGGGCGAAGGCACGGCTGCCGCTGACGTGTGTCGCCATCACGCGCTCGTAGGAGGGGAACGCGCGCTCGTGATCACCGCCCGCTCGCCCCAACTCGCCCGCGAGGACATACGCGCCCACGACGGCGAGGGTGGTGCTGCCGCCCACCGCCGGACCGGGGCAGTAGCCCGCGTCGCCGACGAGGGTGACCCGCCCGCGCGACCAGGTGTCCATGCGGAGCTGCGTGATCGAGTCGAAGTAGAACGCCGGGGTGCGGTCGAGTTCGTCGAGCCAGCCGTCCACTTCGGTATGCATGCCGCGGAACGTGTTTCGCAGCAGCTGCTGCTGGCGGGCCACGTCGTGGTGTGCGTAGTCGAGTTCGTGCGCGCTGCGGAACAGGAACAGCGCCCGCGCGTCGCCGAGATGCCGCGCGCCGTACATTCCGGCGGTGCGGCCGACGCCGACGTGGATGCGCAGTTCGCTGTCGAGACGGGCCTGATTCGGCAGGGTCGCTACTCCGAGATATGCGCCGATATGACTGCTGAAGCGGGCCTCGTCGCCGAAGATCAGGCGGCGCACCGTGGAATGCAGGCCGTCCGCCCCGACCACGAGGTCGAATCGGCGCGGCGCGGCGTGCTCGAATCGCGCCTCGCCGTCGGGTGAGATCGCGGTGATCGTATCGCCGAAGACGTATTCGACGTCGTCACGCGTTGCGTCGTAGTAGATCTCGCTCAGGTCGTCGCGCATGATCTCGACGTGTCGATCCGAGGCCGCGCCGAAGATCTTGGACAGATCCACCGAGACCGGACGCCGCGCGCCCTCCCGGCGCAGGGTCATCCGCTTCGTGCCGACGGCCCGCTCCTCGATCCGCGCGAGCACACCCATCTTCTCCGAGATATCCATCGCGGGCCGGAACAGGTCGACCGCGTGGCCGCCGGACTTGCGCGGCGCCGGCGCGCGCTCGACGACGGTGACCGAAAATCCGTGCCGCGTCAGCCAATACGCCAGCGCCGGACCGGCGACGCTGGCGCCGGAGATGAGAATTCGCATGAGCAACTGTCGCCGCTGCCGGGTGACCGTGGCTTGAACAAATGTTCCCGCGCCGGGCCCTCGGTTCGCTCAGGCGGAGGGGCGTAGGCCGTCGAGGGTCAGCTCGATGAAACGCCGCCAGTCGCCGAATCCGGCGCGACTGATGGCGGCGACGGCGCCCACGATCATGTAGAGGTCGGCCGCGGTGGCGTCCGTGCGGATGCTGCCGTCGGCGCGACCTCGGGCCAGTAGTTCCTCGCCGAGCGCGATGAGCTCGGTCCGGATCTCACCGTGCGGTGCGGTGTCCCCGATGACCGATTCGATGGCGCTGGAGAGGGCGCGCCCGCGCTCGTGGACCTGGCAGATATGTCCGAGGAAGTCGGTAAGCGCCTGTCGCACATCGGGATTCGGCAGGCTGCTGCGACGGGCGTGATCGAGGATCTCGACGAATCGCCGTTCGGCCACGGCCTCGATGAGCGCGGCGCGGGTCGGGAAATGCCGATAGACGGTGCCCACCCCGACCCCGGCGGCTCGCGCCACGTCGGCCATCTGCACGTCGTCCCCGCGCTCGGTGAACAGTGTTGTCGCGGTGTCGAGTACCTGGTCGCGATTGCGAGCCGCGTCGGCGCGGCGCTTGCGGGTGGTTCGAGCGTCGTCGGTCTGCATGGTGACCGTAGGCTATCGGGCGCGGCGAGAGCGGGTGCGCTCCAAGGTCGTCGCGGCGGACAGGCTGATCAGCATGACCAGCGCGATGAACAGTTGTGGGTCCAGGCCGAACACCCTGCGCCCGGTGTGCGCGAACTCCGGATCCTTCGCCGCCGTCCCGGGGAACAGGAGCGCGGCCCACATACCCAGCCACGGCACCGACCCCAGCGCCGCGGCCAGATAGAACTGCGCCTGCGGATCGCCCTTGCGCCGCAACAGGATTCGCAAACCGATCGCACCGGTCAGCATGCCCATTCCGATGTACTGCGCATCGTGGAACTTCGCATGCGGCGGCCAATTCGGATTGCGCAGATGCTGTTCGGCGATATCGGGGATGACAAGGTCGGCCAATAGTGGGCCGATCAGGGTATTCACCAGGACGGTACCGACCAACACCCGCGGCAGCGTCCGAACTCGTGTGACGGCCATGGGGGCAACCTCCTTCTGTACACGGAAGCGGAATCCGATTCCGGTAACAACGTATGTCGCCGCATCACGACCTGTCAATGCCGTCGGTGTCGAAGCCCGTTGGCCCTCAATGCGAATCGCCTACTCCGAAGCGTCGGATCCACGGATCGACACCGTGTGGTTGCCAGGTGGGCAGGCCGGCGACGTTGGGGGAGCCGGTGGTGACGAAGGCGGCCACGGCGGTGGCGAAGGTTTCGGCGAGTTCGCGGTCGCCGGGTGTCACCGTGCCGAGCATGGGCGCGCTGGGGTAGGCGTCGAACGTGCCGAACAGGAAGGGAAGTTCGGCGCAGTGGGTGGCGCCCAGGCCGTAGGGGTCGGGGCTGGGCGTGCGGGCGAAGCGGTAGACGTACGGGGAATTGCCTTGGGCGGTAAGTGTTTTCGCCATATGGGCGATGCTGTCAGCGCTGAACAGATCGGTCGCGGCGGCGGTGAGGACGGCGACGGGGCCGGCTCCCGGATGCGCGGACTTGTGACGAGCGTAGACATTCCGGCCGTCGCCGCCGGTGAGGGCGTCGAGTATGCGGATCGCTTCCACGCGGGTGGCGGTCTGGACCATCGGATTGAAGGCGTAGAAGGCCGACAGCTCGTTGTCGGTGGTTCCCAGCAGTACGTCCTTGTTCGCCAGCGCACCGCGCGGCAGCGCGTCCTGCCAGCTCTCGAGATGGCCCGCGCCGCCGAGCACCGGGTAGAGGGCCGGTGCGATCGCGCCGGGGCGCGCGGTGTGGGCGGCGAGGCGGGCATTGGCCGCCAGTAGCCGGGTCACCGGCAATTCCCGAAGGCGCGCTGCGGGATCGGCGTCCGCGGCGATCCCCAGGACGTCCAGATAGGCGACGGCCGTGCGGGCGGCCTGATCGGGAGTCGGCGAGGGTAGCGCCCATGGACCGGACTGTCCGATCACCCGGCGCACCAGCGGGCCCGTGTCCGGATCGAGGGCCAGGGCCAGTGCGGAGAACGCACCGGCCGACTGTCCGCCCACCGTGATCAGTTCCGGGTCGCCGCCGAAGGCCGCGATATTGGTCGCGAGCCAGTGCAGCGCGCGGGCCTGATCACGCAAACCCAGGTTGTCGGAACCGATTTCGGGCAGCTGCAGAAAACCCAGCGGGCCGAGGCGGTAGTTCGCGGTGACCACGACGATATCGCCGAGGGCGGCCAGCCAAGCGCCGTCGTACCAGTCCCAACCGCCGCTGCCGCTGGTGAAGCCGCCGCCGTGCAACCACAGCAGCACCGGTCGCGGGTTGTCGGCGGCGCCGCGCGGGCTCCAGATGTTCAGGGTCAGGCAGCCGTCCTCGTCCCAGTCCGGTAGGCGGGTGCCCATCACCGCCTCGAGTCGTGACGGCCACTGCGGCGCCGCCGGGCCGGGCCGGCGGGCGTCGCGGATCTCGGTCCACCCCGGATGCCGTTGCGGCGCGGCATATCTCAACTGACCGACGGGGGAGGCGGCGTAGGGTATGCCGTGGAAGGCGATGGCGCCCGCGGCATTTCGGCTGCCGCGCACCCTACCCGAGGCGGTGTCGACGATATCTGTGCTCATGGTCAAGGTCTACGCCAATCGAGGGCTGATCGGACGCGGTCGCGAGATATTATTCAGGAAGTAGGACAGCGAGCCGAGGGGGATTGCGGATCGTATGACAAATCAGCGCGTGATTCCGGTGCGTTTGACCGTCGAGAGAATCGGCACGGTCTCCACGCTCGCGATGCCGCTCAGCGGGCCCAGGGTATCGGTGAGGAACACATACAGATCGCTCGGATCGGTGGCGGCGACGGCGACGAGCAGATTGGTGGCGCCGGTCGTGCCCGCGGCGAATCGCACATCGGGATGAGCGCCGAGCGTGCGGCCGGTGTGTTCGAGATCGCTGGGATGGACGGTCAGCCACAGCAGCGCCTCGGAGCCGATGCCCAGCAGTGCGAGATCCACCTCGGTCGCCAGCCGGATCATCCGGGCGTCGACGATCTGCTCCAGACGCCGCCGCGCGGTGACGGCGGTGAGCCCGGCATACTCGGCCAACTCGCCGTAGCTCGCGCGGCCGTCGGCGGTGAGCGCGTCGAGGAGTCGACGATCGGATTCGTGCAGTACGGGTGGATGCGCTTGCGGGCGTGGCGGATTCAAGCTCGCGGTCTCGGCGGCGGACAGCAGTCCGCGCGCGCCGTCGAGGGTTGTGGTGAAGACCCGGATCAGGTGCTGCGCGGTCCACGATTCGATCGCCGAGGTCGCGGGCAGGTCCCGCAGCAACAGGCCGTTGCGCGCGTCGGGGCCGTCCAGGAATGCGACGATGCTGATTTCGTCTCCGCCGCCGAGGATTTCGACCCAGACGGTATCGGGCCTGCGGGCCAGCGCCCGCGCGACCGCGCCGATTTTGGTGGGGCGGCATCGAATTCGCAGCGCGACCGGGGTAAGCGTGGGAAAGCACATCGGATTGCGCACGATGGTGGCGCGCAGCGTGCCGTCGCCGTACAGCGGTGCGGCCCGGCGCAGTACGGTGCGCTCGGACATGTTCAGGCAGCGGCCGATCGTGCGCCACGATGCCCGCGGCGCTTCCAGCAGCGCCGCGGCGATCCGCCGTTCGGTCGCGTCGAGACTCTGTCGCATATCCCACTCCAGACTACCGGTAGTCAGGCTAATGAAAATTGGTTAGCCTGACTACGTGAATACGGAAATGGCCGATCTGAGCAGGCGGCTTCGGATCATGGTGTCCGATATGTACACGGTATTGCGGAAACTCACACCGCAGCATCAGCTCACCAATGCTCAGACCCGTGTCGTGCGGATCCTGGTCACCCGCGGTCCGCTGCGCGTCGGGGAACTCGCGGTGCTCGAGGGTGTACGGCTGCCCACGATGACCAATACCGTGAGTCGGCTGGAACGCGAGGGCCTCGTCGAGCGCGGCTTCGATCCGGCCGACGCTCGGGCCACGCTGGTCTCGGTCACCCGCCGGGGCCGCCGCAGCTTCGACCATTTCATCGCGGTACGCGAGCGCTACCTGAGCGAGCGGCTGGCGCTGCTCGACGACGCCGATCGCCGCGCGATCGCCGCCGCGCTCCCGGCCCTGCGCCGACTGTTCGGCGATATGGCGGCCCCCGGCCAGGCGGAATCGGGCGTGAACTGGGATGTGTGATGTCGCCCGCCGCGTGATCGATCCCATTACTCACCGAGTTGCCCGAGCGCGATACGGCAGTCCCATGCACTGGCCGAGCGGCTACCCGAATTGATCTGCGCGTTGGAACAGCGCGTCGAGGTCAACCGGCAGCTGGGCCGGCTGGCGAAGATGGCTTCCGCCGATGCCGTCCGGTAGCGCGCCGGAGCCCACCGCGGCGATCGAGGCGGAGGAGTTGGTTGCGGATACCGATCCGCGCCGCCTCGCCTATGAGATCGACGCGCTGACGCAGACGGTCGTGACCCGATCGCGCCTGCTCGACGCCGAGGAGGTTTTGGTCCATGCCCGTGCCGCCCTGCTCGAGCGGTTGCGGCGGCTCAGTGTCGATCCGAGCCTGCTTCCGAGCCGATAGCCAGCAGGCGCACCGCGAACGGCGCGTGCTCGTAGACGTCGAGGATCGTCAGGGCCTCGCGGATCTGCTCGTCGCCGCTCATCTCGGTGGGAAATCCGGGGGTTCGATACGGCATCACCACGCGCGCGTAGGGGGCGGACATCGCCGTTACGGCGTCCACATCGCGGGCGGAGAGCCGATCCACGAATCGTTCGATCGGGGCGCGATCGCGCACCTGGACATCATCACGAACAGAGAACCCTCCAGCCATCACTGGCTCCCTTCCACTGTTCCGAGGGATCGGTCGATCAGCTATGGCGAATTCTTCGCAAACCTTATTTTCGAGACGGGCATCGCATTTGCCGTCAGGCCCGGGCCGGAGCCGCGGCCCGGGCCTGGATCGGTCAGAGCTGGGTGAGTGAGTGGGAGCCCACCTCCCTTCACGCATCGGAGAGGTCCTCGGCCGCGAAGTTCTGACCCGTGCGTGCGGCCCGAGGGGGCCGGTTGTGGCTATCGCCTAGTAAATGACTGCGAGATTCCGAAACGCAAGCATTTCGAACATATAAGTGAGGTGGATCACGAAGCGGACTCGCCGGGCATATCTAAAACACGGCTGTGACCTGCGAATAACAACGGAAACGGCGAATTGTTAGCATTGGAAGTAACGTTGCTAACGGGGTGGTGTTACCGTTGGAAAGATGGACACCGTTCGGTCCGCTGCTGCGGATAACACCCGGGAACGCATCATCGCGGCGGCAATCGAATTGCTGGCCGAGGGTGGGCGCGATGCCGTATCGACGCGGGCGGTGAGTGCGGCGGCCGGGGTGCAGGCGCCGACGATCTATCGGCTGTTCGGGGATAAGCAGGGACTGCTGGATGCCGTGGCGTCCCACGGGTTTCGGGCCTATCTGAACGACAAGACCGCGGTGAACAAGGATATGGATCCGGTCGACGATCTGCGGGCCGGCTGGGACGCGCATGTGGAGTTCGGGCTGGCCAATCCGGCCCTGTTCGCCCTCATGTACGGCGAGGCCCGCCCCGCGGCCTCGCTGCCGCCCGCCGCCGTGGCCGCGCTGAAGGTCCTGGGCCGCAAGGTGAAACGCGTCGCCGAGGTGAGTCGACTACGCGTCGAGGAGGAACGCGCCACCCACCTGGTGTACGCCGCCGGCCTCGGCACCACCCTCACCCTGATCTCCATGCCCGACGACGCCCGCGACCCGGCCCTGTCCGAACTCACCCGCGAGGCCATCATCGCCGCCATCACCACCGACGCCCCGGCCGCGCCCGTCGCCGGTCCCATCGGCGCCGCGGTCGCCCTCCGCGCGGTGCTGCCCCAGACCAACGCGCTCACCGCGGGCGAACAGGTCCTCCTGCAGGAGTGGCTGGACCGCATCGCAGGCCGCCCGGCTACTTCGCACTGAGCCGCGTCGTCATATCGAATGGGCTGTCAGTGACGGTGTTTCGGTGTGAGCCAACAGGTCTGCCAGGCCCGTGAGGGTGGGGGCGCAGCCGGCGTTCAGTTTCAGGGTGGCGTATTCATCGCCCCGGGTGGGGCCGCGGTTGATTATCGCGACTGGGCGGTTGGTTTTGGCGGCGTGGCGGACGAAGCGTAGCCCGGACATGACGGTGAGGGAGGAACCCGCGACCAGAAGGGCGTCGGCCTGGTCGACCAGTGCGTAGGCGGCGGCTACGCGGGGTTTCGGGACGTTCTCGCCGAAATAGACGATGTCGGGCTTGAGCATTCCGCCGCAGTGGGCGCAGTCGACCATGCGGAAGGCAGCAGTGTCGGTGATCACCGCGTCGGCGTCGGGGGCGACCTCGAGGCCGTCGGTGATCGCCGCCTCGGCGAAGCCGGGGTTGGCGGCCTCGAGCCGGTCGGCCAGGGTCATGCGGGAGATCAGGGCGGCGCAGGACAGGCAGCGGACGCGGGCGTAGGTGCCGTGCAGATCGATCACGCGGCGGTGTCCGGCCTTGGTGTGCAACAGGTCCACGTTCTGGGTGATCAGGCCGATGACCGCGCCGAGGCGCTCGAGACGGGCCAGTGCGCGATGTCCCGCATTCGGCCACGAGCCGTCCATACGCCGCCAGCCCACGTGATTGCGGGCCCAATAGCGCTGGCGGAAAACGGGATCGGCGACGAACTGCTGATAGGTCATCGGAGTACGCGGCGGCGAGCCGGGGCCCCGGTAGTCGGGAATTCCGCTGTCGGTCGAGATGCCAGCGCCGGTGAGCACCGCGATCCGCCGCCCTGTCACCAGCTCCGCCAGCCGGTCCAGGCCGGGCGGGTGCACGGTATCGGACATGATCTCAGGGTACGACCATCCTTCGGCCATACCCGCGGCCGCGCATTCGAATCCGCGTTACGCGTCACAGGGATCGGGGCCGGTCGGGCCGGTACTGTCGGGTCGATGAGCGGGTGGTTGCGACGCAGAGCCTTCGTGGTCGGACGATTCGATCGAGCGGTCAGCGGCACGGTGGCCCGGCTGCCGGATTCGCCGATCGATACCGGCCTGCGCCGATTGACCCGCTCGGCCGATCACGGACTGCTCTGGTTCACCATCGCCGGGGCGCTCGCCAGTCGCAAAGGCGCGCAGCGACGGGCCGCGGTGCGCGGAGTGGCATCGCTGGCCGCCGCGAGCTTTCTGGCCAATATCGTGCTGAAGACGGTATTCGCGCGTCGTCGCCCGGCCGCGGAACTATTGTCGCCGTATCGGCGGTTGGTCCGCCGCCCGTCCTCCTCGTCGTTCCCGTCCGGCCACAGCGCCTCCGCGGCCGCGTTCGTCACGGCCGTGGCGATGGAATCCCCGCGCACCGGCCTCGCGCTGGCTCCCCTCGCCGCCACGGTCGCGTATTCGCGTGTGCACACCGGGGTGCACTGGAGTTCGGATGTACTCGTCGGGGCCTCGGTCGGAACGGGAGTCGCGCTGGCGACCCGGCGCTGGTGGCCGGTGCGCGAATCGGCGACCCACACCCGGCCGATGCGCGAGGTGCCGCGCCTGGTCGACGGCAAAGGGCTTGTGCTGCTGGTGAATCCGACCTCCGGCGACGCGGCCTACGATCCGACCGACGATATCGCCGCGGTACTGCCCGCGGCCCAGCTGCTGCGCACCGAACCCGACGGCGACTGCGTCGAACAGCTCGAGCGCGCGCTGGCCGAACGCACCGAGACCACCGCGGCGGTCGGCGTCGCGGGCGGGGACGGCACGGTGGCGGCGGTGGCGCGGGTGGCGCTGCGGCACGACCTGCCGCTGGTGGTGATCCCGACCGGAACGCTCAATCATTTCGCGCGCGACGTCGGCGTCGACAACCTCACCCAGGTGGCCGAGGCCGTCGATACCGGCGAGGCGGTCGCGGTGGATCTGGCCAGCGTGCGCCTCGGCGACGGCGAACCGCACCATCTGATCAATACCGCCAGCATCGGCGCCTATCCGGAACTGGTTCGCCTGCGCGAACAGTGGGAGGGCCGTTGGGGTAAATGGCCCGCCTTCGCCGCCGCGCTGCTGGTGATGCTGCACCGCGCCGAACCGATCCGAATCCGCTTCGACGACCGCTGGCACGAGGCCTGGTTCCTGTTCGTCGGCAACGGTCCGTACCACCCGCACGGCGCGATCCCCGCCTATCGGCCCCGGATGGATTCGGGTCTGCTCGACGTCCGCTGGCTACGCGCCGACCTGCGCTGGTCGCGAACCCGAGCCATGATCGCCCTGCTCCTGGCCGCCTTCGGCCACAGCAAGGTCTACGACGAACGAATCGTCCACGAGCTGACCGTGGATCTCGCGGGTCCCCAGGCCCTGGCCACCGACGGCGAGGTGATCGGCAAGGCTGCGCACCTGCATTTCAGCGTGGCGGGCCGAATCGCGGTGTATCACCGGCATAAGCCGGGCGAGTGACCGCGCGCCGCTCACTCGTCAGTGGCCGAACCCGCCCAAGTGACCGCCGCCGCCCAGACCCCCGCCGAGCGAACCGCCGACCGAGCCGCTGGTAGTACCGCCGGTGCTACCGCCAACGGTGCCGTGGACCGATGCCGAGCCGCCGGTGCCGCCCGAGGTGTGGTCGCCGGTGGTGGAGCCGCCCGCGGTGGCCGTGCCGCCGCCGCTGACCGCGCGGGTGTCGCTGCCGGGGGCGGAGACTTCGCCCGTCACTTCGCCTCCGGCCGAGACCGAGCCGGAAGTGGTTGGGCCGGTGCCGGTGCCGGGGTCGGTCGAACCACCTTGTCCCGCAGGCGGAGTCGAGCCGCCGGTCGAAGGCGGGTTGTGGGAGCCGGGATTCGTCGTGGTGCCCGCGAAATTCGTTGAGGGACCGAAGTTCTGGGTGTGATCGAAGCGGATGTTCGGATCGATCTGCGGCTCGAAGGGCAGCGGGTTCTCGAAGCGGGACGGATCGGCGTAGGCCCCGCCGGTCGGAGCGTCCGCCGGGAGGGCGGGTGCGGCCGGAGGGGGAGAAGCCTTGTCCGGCAAGGGATTGGCGAGAGCGGGTACCGTGCTGATCGCCTCGCCGACCGCCGCGGACAGTACCGCCTCGGGAGTTACGGTGCGTTCCTGCCCCGATGCGCCGGGGTCGTGCAGCGCGGACGCGCCGGGCGGACCGTCCAGAACCGGTGTCTGCCGCCACATTTCGCCCGAACCGGGGGTCGGTGTCAGCAGGGCGGCCGACGCCAGTCCCAGGACAGATAGGGCGGCGACCGCGGAGACCATCGACGGGCCCGCGCGCACGACCGAGAGGGGCAGGGCGCGGGCCGACGGGCGCAGGGCCGTACGGGCCGCGCCCAGGGCGACACAGTGTCCCGGATCGGCGGACACGACCACCTCGGGGCCGAGTTCTGCCAGCGCGCGCGCCACTTCGGGAGCGCGAGAAGCGCCGCCCACCAACAGGATTCGCGAAATATCGCCGATGCCGAGTTCGGCGGCGTGCAGACAGTCCCACAGCACCGCCAGCGAATCGCGCACATGCCAGGCCCGCAGCTCGTCGCTGTCGGCGAGTGAGACGGGTAATCGGCGGCCGGGCCCCAGTACGTCGCCGACATAGCGCACGATCATGGCGCCCAGTGGGCGGCCGCCGAAATCGTAGGAGCGGATGGGGGTTCCGGCGATCCGCCGTTCACCCTCGGCGGTGATCTCGACCAGCGTGACATCCAGACTCGTCGCGCCCAGGTCGTAGACGAGCACGTACCCCGGGGCCAGCGGTCCGTGTTCGTGAGCGAGCCAGGTCAGCGCGGCGAGCGGTTCGGCCAGCAGGCGTACCTGTCGCGCGCCGGACAGGTCCAGAGCCTGGCGCAACTGCGCCACCTGCTTGTCGTCGTAGCACGCCGGATGGGTACAGACCGCGTCCGCGCCCGCGGGCACCAATTCGCGCACCGATTCGGCGATCAGCGTCGCGGGGGAGTAGATGCGACCGCCGAGCGTGACCGTTTCCGGATGCCGCGCCAGATCGGCGAAATCGGTGACGGCGCTGAACTCGGGATCGACCGTGACCGAGGTCGGCCGGGTCGTCACTTCCGGAGGTCCCGATTCGCTCACCGTAGCGTGGACCGTGGTGACCGCACCGATTCCCACGCCGATGCCGACGTTCTCGGATTCGCCGCGCCCGCGGTTCGGAGTAATCATCTGAATTCACCTCGAAAAACAGTAGTTATAACGAACCGTGGCGCGCCTGAAAGCGGTCAGCGCACCTCGAGAAGGCCGGCCGCCCGGAACTTCCGAATCAATTCCATATCGCTGATGACACCCATGAATTTTTCGATGTACGGCGACATGTCTTTAACATGTACGGACAATTTCCTGCGGATACGGGGAGCCGGTCGGGTAACCGACAACAAACGCGAACAATTGTGCAGAGCCATTTTCGGAACCAGCGCGATGCCGATTCCGTGTTCCACCAGGCTGAGCGCGGTCGGAACATCCGGTGCGGTGACGACGTAACGAATTTCGACATTCGCCCGACCCGATTCCTGAACCAGGGTTTTGGCGATGTCGGAACTGTTGCAATAGCCGATCCACGGCACCTCGGCCAGCCGCTGCCAGGTGCCGTCGAAGCGACTCTCCTGACTGCGGTGACACGCCACGACGAGTTCCTCCTCGCCGACGGTGTGCACGAACTTGGCCGAGGATCGGGTCAGCGGGCCGATCGCCAGATCGACGGTGCCGCGATCGAGCGCCGCGCCCAGGTCGTACATGGTGGCGAACGAGCGCACCTCGATGTTGTCGATATCGCACTGCAGCCGCAGCCGGTAGATCAACGGCGGCATCAGCTTGTGGGCGATCGTCGAGGTGGTGCCGATCGTCAGCACGCCGTCGCTGAACGATTGCCCGATGGCCAGCGCCTGGTAGGCGTGATCGACGACGGTCGAGGCCTGGGCGAAGAACTCACGGCCGAACTTGGTCAGGCTGGAGCGGCGGGATTGGGGATCGAACAGTTTGCGGCCGAGCGCGACTTCCAGCGCCCCGATCTGTTGCGACATCGCCGAGGGGGTGACGCCGAACTTGCGGGCGGCGGCCGACATCGAGCCGAGTCGGACCGTGCTGACGAAGTAGTCGAACTGACGGAGCGTGATGCTGTTGGGGGTGGAGAGGGTTTGTTCAGACATCGGTGACCTTCGTGCCGGGCGATCGATTCATAGACCGCGTCCGGGGGCCCGGCGACGCCGGCCGGGCGCGGGGAAGGTCACCGACGAGGGGAGTGTTCCGATCGACAAGATCGGTAATACCGTGCTATCCATTGGTTCATTTCATGTTCATGGAGATCGATCCGGCACAAATGCAGAAATGGGTCCGTTGGACACGTGCCAGCTTGTGGAGGGATGGTATCCGTGTCCCAGTTCTAGCGTCAAACTTACGTTTGTAATCCGACTGTTATCTAGATCACGTTCAAGGCTGAAGTGTATTGCGGTACAGCCTTCAACTGAGCGTCGAAAATTCAGTGGTCAACCGTCCAGTAGGTTCTTGATCATTCACCTGTGACTTAACTTTTGTGAAGTATCGCTAACGTTTCTGGACGGAAGTACTTGTCTCGCTTAGTCTTTCGCGGCGAAACAGGCTCGGCGTAGCCGAGGATTTCCAAGGAAAGTAGCTGATGGGCAGACACAGTGCACAACCGAGCCTGGGTATCACGCTGCGGTTGCTGATGATCTCCGCCGCCGCCTTGCTTACCGCATCCATAGCCTCTGACCAGGGAACTTCCCATTCGGGCCGGTTCACCGCGAGCTCGGCTCCGGATGACGATCCCGTGGGTGAGATCGGGGTGCCGACGGGCGGACAGATCCTCCCCGGCCCGGTCGCCCCCGCGCCCGGCGATGCCCCTGCTCCGGTCGAAACCCCTGGTCACGCCCCTGCTTCCGGTCGAGGCCGCACGCCGACGCCGCCGACCTCCCATCCTGAACCCCCGCCGCCCGCGGGTCCCCTCGACGCCCTGGCCGCGGCCTGGACCGCCGGTACGACCCGCGGATTCGAGCTGCTCAAAGGGGTTGAGGAAGCCTTCATCGAACATCTGCCCGGGCGGTCCTGACACGCCTCGTCGCGCGGCCCGCGCCGGTCTCGAAGATGCTTCGAGCAAGGGCCTATCCTGAGCCGAAACTTCGACGTAATGGATGAAACAAGCGCGAAATCGAGAATTATCTTCAGCGAACTAGACCGCTATGCGCACGATCTTCATACTCGCTCCTGACGACCTTCCACATGGAATGCAAAGGAGTGCAGGTGAAGATCGGAATCCCCCGCGAGGTGAAGAACCACGAGTATCGCGTGGCGTGTACCCCGGCGGGTGTGCGTGAGCTGGTGTCGCGCGGGCACGAGGTATTCATCGAGGCCGGTGCGGGTGCGGGTTCGGCCTTCGCCGACGACGCCTACACCCTGGTCGGCGCGCGGGTGCTCGCCACCGCCGACGAGGTCTGGGCCACCGCGGATCTGGTGCTGAAGGTGAAAGAGCCCGTCGCGGAAGAGTATTCGCGCCTGCGCGAGGATCAGGTGCTGTTCACCTACCTGCACCTGGCCGCGTCCGCCGAATGCACCGACGCCCTGCTGAAGTCGGGCATCACCTCGATCGCCTACGAAACCGTCACCGGCCGTGACGGTTCGCTGCCGCTGCTGGCCCCGATGAGCGAGGTCGCCGGGCGGCTCGCCCCGCAGGCCGGCGCCTACCACCTGATGCGTTCGGGCGGCGGCCGCGGTGTGCTCATGGGCGGTGTGCCCGGCACCCGTCCGGCGAAGGTCGTGGTCATCGGCGCGGGTGTGGCCGGTCGTAACGCGGCCGCGGTCGCCGTCGGCATGGGCGCGGATGTCACCGTGCTGGATCTGAACATCGCCCCGCTGCGTGAGCTGGACGCGCTGTACCAGGGCCGGATTCGCACGGTCATCTCCAATGCGCAGGAGGTCGAGAACTCGGTGCGCGAGGCCGATCTGGTGGTCGGCGCGGTGCTGGTTCCGGGCGCCAAGGCCCCCAAGCTGGTCTCGAATGAGCTTGTGGCGCAGATGAAGCCGGGCTCGGTGCTGGTCGACATCGCCATCGACCAGGGCGGCTGCTTCGCCGATTCGCATGCCACCACGCACGCCGATCCCACCTACCGGGTGCACGAGTCGGTGTTCTACTGCGTGGCCAATATGCCCGGCGCGGTGCCCTACACCTCGACCGTCGCCCTCACCAATGCCACGCTGCCGTACGTGATCTCGCTGGCGGACAAGGGCTGGCGCGCGGCCACCGCGGCCGATGCGGGTCTGGCCGCGGGCCTGAGCACACACCGCGGCATGCTGCTGTCGGAATCCGTGGCGGCCGCGCACGGATACACCGCGCAGTCGCTGTCGGCGGTCTGATTCTCGGCATGGTTCGGTTCCGCGCGGATGGTTCCGCGCGGTTCCGTACTGTGTCGATTGATCAATACTTTGCGTAATTTTTCTAGTCGTTCCGGCTAGTATCACGCCCCAATCACGGCCGAATTCCGGCCGGATAACGGATGGCTATGACCGCCGACCGCGGCACGCGGGGACCAACCGGTGACGTGTTTCGAGCGGTCCCTGGCGTGTTTCGAGCGGTTCCGGGCTTGCGCGTCGTCCCCTGGATGGGATCAGTCGCGCGCGGTGCGGATCCGCGGGCGGACGTGCTCGAAGATCAGGATCGTCTCGGTGCGGGCCACCGCGGGGTGGGCGCTGAGATGTTCCAGGACGAACAGCCGCAGTTCCTCGGTGTCGGCGGTGGCCACATGCACGAGGTAGTCGTCGGCGCCCGCGATGAAGTAGACGTTGAGCACCCCGTCGATCGTCGCCAGCTGCTCACCGAATTCGGCCAGTTGGGGACGGGCGTTGGCGTGTACGCGCACCGAGATCATGGCCTGCAGGCTGCGGCCCAGCGCCACGGGATCGATATCGGCGTGGAAGCCGCGGATCACGCCGCGCTCGACCAGGGTTCGCACCCTGCCGAGACAGGTCGACGGCGCGATACCGGCCACCGCGGCCAAGGCGTTGTTGGTCATGCGGCCGTCGCGGGCGAGCTCGTCGAGCAGGATGTGGTCGATCTCGTCGAGAACGACGCTGTGCCGCTGGTTTGCCGGGGAGGCCGCACCGATCGCGCGTTCGTTCTTCTTCACGAGGCTCACGGTACCGAACATGCTTCGCTCGGTTCGCCCTCGTGAGAACCATCTTCGCCGCCTCGGACCGTCGGCATCGATCGCGCCTGGTAGCGAATGTGGTCGAAAAGCGAGCTAACAAATAGCTAACGAAGCATCAACACATCACGATATGCGTCCTAAGATATCCAGAGTTATCGCCAGGCTATCTATTCCAAATAGGTGCAAATCGGACATCGGAACCTTCGGCGGCGTAGCTTGAAGCTGCAATAATCCGGTGCCTGACGTCACAGACCAGGGCCTATTCCATCGCTAGACAGGTACTTCCACGTGGTAGTACTGTCCCTTCATGTCCACGACGGACGGTAGTTCGCAGCATATTTCCGGCGCGCCATGTGCTCGAACCCCTGACACCCGCCGTCGCGGCCCAACTGAATGCGCGGTGAACCGTCTCCAATGATGTCGATCGGATTCGCCTGAAACTAATTTGCACCACCACTTCGAGCGGATTCTGGCGATGAAACTCTTTTGCGTCCTGTTCCTGGTCTATCTCATCCTGGCGGAGCCATACTTCGAGATAAGCTCGGTCAAGAAATTCACTGAGCAGTTCGGCAACCGAGCCGACGCTCGCATCAAGCTCTACCAGGGCGGTGTACTGCGGACCTGGCTGACGCTGGCGGTCATCGTAGTAGCCTTCCTCATCAACGGCACCTCGCTCACCCAGCTGGGTCTCGGCGGCTTCGACTTCGGCGTGTTCCGGGCGTTCACCCCGGTCGAGAAGGTCATCAGCCTGGCGATCATCGCGATCTACGTCGGCTATCTGACCGTGCCCGCGCTGCTCCCGCTGACCGGTAAGGCCGGTCGCGACTGGATCGCGGAGAAGATCGAGTACGTCGTCTTCATCACGCCCGCCGATTCCCGCGAGCGTTTCTGGTGGATCATGAACTCCCTCAGCACGCCGGCAGAGGAGATCGTCTACCGCGGTTTCACCATCTACGCCCTGGATCTGTTGTTCCCGAATTTACCGTTCTGGGTCCTCATCATCCTGGCCGCCGGTGTGGTCGACGGTCTGCGGCACGCATTCCGTCCCGCGGTCTCGCTGCAGGTGATTTTCGGCGGAGTCGCGCTGGGTCTTCTCTATCAGCTCACCGGTTCGCTGTGGCTGACGATCGCGGTCAAGCTGTTCCACGATTTCCGTGTCCTGGCATTCCCGTTGGAACAGGCGCGCAAGAATCTGGAGGCCAAGGGCCTGTCCGAAATTCCCGGAAAATCGGCCGAAGCGAATTCCGCTCATAGTGGGTCGAATGCTTCCGAGACCGGATCCGTAATCGCGCAGTAAAGGCGTACGGCAATGTCTGCAGACATGGCTCGTCGGACCGCCGACGAGATCAGCACCTTCATGGTGCAAACGCTCGGGGAGCTTCTGGACATGGCTCCGGATGACATCGCGATCACCGAGCCGTTCGCGAACTTCGGACTCACTTCCGCGGTGGCGGTCATCTTCATCGGTCGCCTGTCGTCCTGGATGGGACGCTCGCTGCCGCCGGATCTGCCGTGGGAGTATCCGACCGTCCGGGAGATGGCCCAGGGCCTGGCCTCCGGGGCGGTCGCCACGGAGACCGCGGAAGGCGTCGCCGAGCCCTCGGTCGTGAGCGAACCCGCGCCCGCACCGCGTGGCGCGCAGGAGCCGATCGCAATCGTCGGCATCGGCTGCGCGGTCGGCGAACGGCGTGGTCCCGAGCAGATGTGGGACACCCTGTGGCGGGGCGAGGAGCTGGTCGGTCCGGCGCCCGCGCACCGCGGCGGGGGACCGGTCGGCGAGACCGACGGTCACCGCTCCCGGTTCGGCTCCTTCGTACCCGATCCCTATGCCTTCGACGCGAAGTACTTCGGCATCTCCGCCGAGGAGGCCGCGTTCATGGACCCGCAGCAGCGGGTGCTGGCCGAGACGGTCGCCGATGCCCTGGCCGATGCGGGCCTGCCCACCGAACAGTTGACCGGCAGCGCCACCGGCGTATTCGTCGGCATCAGCTCCGGTGAGCACGCCCGTAATCTGGGTCGGGCCACCGAGGGCACCTCGATCGCCGCGGTCACCGGCACGGCCAGCAGTATCGCCGCCAACCGGCTGTCCTATCACTACGATCTGCGCGGCCCGAGCGTGAGCGTGGATACCGCCTGCTCGTCCTCGCTGGTCGCCGTGCATATGGCCCTGCGGGCGCTGCACGACGGCGATTGCGATCAGGCCATCGTCGGCGGCGTCCAGCTCACCCTGGAACCGCAGATCACCGATTCGCTGGCCGATGCGGGCATGCTCTCGCCCGACGGCCGCTGCAAAACGTTCGACGATCGCGCCGACGGCTATGTGCGGGGCGAGGGCAGCGCGGCGGTCGTGCTCAAGCCGCTGGCCGCGGCCGAACGCGACGGCGACCGCGTCTACGCCGTGCTGCTGGGCAGCGCGGTCAATCAGGACGGCCGCACCAACGGCCTGACCGCCCCGAACTACCGCTCCCAGGTCGAGGTGCTGCGCCGCGCCTATCAGCGCGCCGGAGTGGATCCGGGTCGGGTGCAATACGTCGAGGCGCACGGCACCGGCACCGCACTGGGCGACGCGGTCGAGGCCCGCGCCCTGGGCACGGTGTTGGGCGAGGGGCGCGGCGAGACCAAGGCCGTGGTCGGCTCGGTGAAGACGCTCATCGGTCACCTCGAGGCCGCGGCCGGAATCATGGGTCTGATCAAGACCGCCCTGGCCCTGCACCACGCCCGGGTACCGGCCAATCTGAACTTCGAGACGCCCAACCGGCATCTGGATTTCGAGCAGCTGCCCTTCACCGTGGCCGCGCGCAACGCGCCGTGGCCCGCACACGAGGGTCCGGCCCTGGCCGGTGTCAGCTCCTTCGGCATGGGCGGCACCAACGCCCACGTCGTACTGACCGAGGGCCCGAAGGCCGCCCGGCCCAAGGTCGGTGCGCCCGGCGCGCCGTCGGAGCGACCGCGGCTGTTCGCGCTGTCGGCCCGCAGTGAGCAGGCCGCCCTGGAACTGGTCGACCAGTGGACCGAACTGCTGGCAGATCCGGCCGAACTTGATCTGGCCGGACTGTCGCACGCCTCGACCGCGCGCAGCACCCAGCACCCGTATCGGGTGGCCGTGGTGGCGACGGGCGCTGAGGAACTGCGGCAGCGGCTCGCCGCCGTGGCGGGCGGTTCGCTGCCGCTGGGCGCGGCCGCCGGACGGGTGCCGCGCAGCGGCGCGACCCCGGTCGGCTTCCTGTTCGCCGGACAGGGCAATCAGTGGATCGGCATGGGCCGCAGCCTGGTTCGCCGTCAGCCGGTGTTCCGCGACGCCCTCATGGCCGTCGATCGCGAACTGCGCCCGCTGCTGGGCTGGTCGCCGTTCCAGATCGTCGACCGCGGCCGCGACGCCGACGAACTGGCCGATACCGCGGTCGCGCAGCCGGTGATCTTCGCCGTGCAGATCGCGCTGGCCGAACTGTGGCGCTCATGGGGCATCGTCCCGGCCGCGGTGGCCGGGCACAGCGTCGGCGAGATCGCCGCGGCCTGCGTCAGCGGCGCGCTCGACCGCCCGACCGCCGCCCGCATCATCGCCGCGCGCGCCAAGGCCACCGCCAAGGTGCGCGGTAACGGGACCATGGCCGTGGTCAATCTGCCCGCGGCCGAACTCGCCCCGCAGCTGCCCGCCGAGGTCTACGTGGCCGGGATCAACGCGCCGCGCTGGACGCTGCTCGGCGGCGATACCGAAACGCTCGAGGCGCTGCTGGCCGGGCTGGAACAGGATTCGGTGCTGACCCGGCGGCTGCCCGGTGAGCACGCCTTCCACACCCCGGCCATGGCCGACTGCCTGGAATACTTCGAGCACGATCTGGGCGAGGTCGCCGCGGTCGACGGGCATATCCCGTTCTACTCGACCGTCACCGGCGATCTGATTCCCGGTTCGCGGCTGGACCGGCGGTACTGGCTCGACGAGGTCGTCCGTCCGGTCGCGTTCGCCGACGCGGTCGGCGCGATGATCGGCGCGGGCGTGCAGACCTTCGTCGAACTCGGCCCGCATCCGGTGCTGGGTGGCATGGTGAAAAGCCTGCTGCGCCACCATGATCGGGGTGGCATCGCGGTGCCCTCGCTGGCCCGCGAGCTCGACGATCTGACGGTCATGCTGTCCTCGGCGGCCGAACTGCATGTGCGCGGCCACGAATTGACCTGGAGCGCAATGGATTCCGTCGCCAGCTCCCCGGTTCGTCTGCCGCTCTACCCGTTCGAGCGCGGCAGCTACCGGGTGGTCGACGGGCGGCCACGCATCGAGGCGCCCGAGGGCGAGTCGCGGCAGACCGCGTTGTTCGCCGAGGATGCCGACTTCGTCGCTCCCCGAACCGAATACGAGCAGTTCGTCGCCGAGATGTGGGCCGAACTGCTGGGTCTCGAGCGCATCGGCGTGTTCGAGAACTTCTTCCGCATCGGCGGGCATTCGCTGCTCGCCACCCGGTTCGCACGCCGGGTCCGCGAACTGTTCGATATCGAGTTCCCGCTCCGCGCCATGTTCGAGGAGCCGACCGTGGCCCGCGTCGCGGCCGCGCTGGAGGAACTGCTGCTCGAACAGGCCAATGCGTTGTTGGAGAAAGAACATGAACTCACCAGCTAGCAACCTGGCTCTGGCGCGGCTGCGCGAAAAGCGCGCCGCGGGTCTGGGCGGCGGCGCCGGAATTCCGGTACGCACCGCCACCGGCCCGTTCGCCGCGACCCCCGCCCAGCGCGGACTCTGGCTGCACGAACAGCTGGCCGACAACGGCGCTCTCTACCATGTGCCGGTCGGCCTGAAGATCAGCGGCCGCCTCGACCCGCAGGCGCTGCGCGAGGCCGCCGCGGCCGTGGTCGAGCGGCAGCACGCGCTGCGCACGGTCTTCACCGCGACGCCGGAGCTGCGCGCCGAGGTGCGCGCGGATCTCGAACTCGACTGGCAGCTGCACGATCTGCGGCTGGTACCGCAGGCTGCCCGGGCCGAGGCGGCGGGGCAACTGCTGGCCTCGCGCGCGACCGCCCGCTTCGACCTGCTCACCGGTCCGCCGGTGCGCTGGACGCTGCTGCGGCTGGCCGAGACCGAATGGATTCTGGCGATCGTCGCCCATCACCTGGTGCTCGACGGTCTGTCGATGACGCTGCTCGTCGAGCAGCTGTGGGCGGCATACGGTGGAGCCCCGGTGACCCCGGCCCGCCAGTACGCCGACTTCGCGGAATGGGATGCGGGCCAACCTCCCCGCACCTCCGCGATCGAGCGGCGCGCGACTCGTCTGCGGGGCGCGCCGCCGCTGGATGTGGCGGTCGGCCGCCCGCGCCCGCCCCGGGTGCGCAACGACGGCGCCCACCTGCACGAGCCGGTGCCGTCGGCGCTGGCCGCCACCATCCGCGACGCCGCGGCTGCCCACGGCGTGCCGCCCTTCGTCTTCCTGCTGGCCTGCTATCAGCTGACCCTGACCGCGCACACCGGGCAGTACGACTTCGGCATCGGCATTCCGATGGCAGCCCGTCCGCAGGACGAATTGGCCCGCACCATCGGACATTTCGTCAATACCGTGCCGGTGCGCTCGGATATCGCCGCCGGACAGTCGTTCGCCGATCTGCTGCGCGCGGTCCGCGATACCGCCATGGCCGCCTACGAGGACGAGACGGTGCCCTTCGAGCGCATCGTGGAAACCGTTGGCGGCCCGTGGGATCCACGGTTCAGCCCGGTGTTCCAGGTGCTGTTCGTGCAGCAGCGGCTGCAGCGTCCCGAGGTGGGCAAGTTCGACCTCGAGATCGACTGGCAGAGTATCGAGACCGGGGCGACCCTGTACGACCTGGTCATGCACATCGCCGAGGCGGGCGCGGAACTCGTCTGCGAGCTGACCTACAACACCGCCCTGCTCGACGAGCGGGCCGCCGGACATCTGGTGCGCGACTTCCTGTCCGTCGCCGCGGCGGCGGCCGCCGATCCGGACGCGTCGGTGGCGCAGCTGGTGGGCGGGCTGCCGCGACGGCATCTGGTGATCCGGATCGCGGGCGAATCCACGGATTTGGCAATGGGTTTGGCCGAAGTGCTGCATCGCGGCGGCGTGCCCGCGCGAGTGGTGGCGGCCCCCGTAACCGAACCCGTCGACGCGCGCGTCGATCTGCTGGTCGCCGCGACCGGATTCGGCGACGCCGAGGCCCGGGAGCTGGCCGAGGCCGCGGCCCGGACCGGCGTCGACGTGCTCGCCCTCGCCCCCGAGGGTCGCGCGTTGCCCGAAACCCTCGCCACCCGAGCGGTTCTCGTCCCGTCCACCGCGTCGAATACCTACGAGGCGGGCTGGGAACTGGGTCGTAGGCTGCTGTCCTGGACCGGCGGCTCGGCCCCGGCCGAACTGCATCCGGCCGTCGCGGTCTGGCTGGCGGAGCAGAACGCGCAGCCGGTCGCCGAGACGCCGGAATACCCGGCGGTGTGGGCCGATTCGCCGATCGCCGCCGATGGCCCGGCCGAGCCCGAGGGCCCTCTGGAGATCCGGCTCGCCGAGCTGTGGGCTCAGGCCCTGGAGGCGCCCGCGGTGGGCCGCAACGATGATTTCTTCCTACTCGGCGGCACCTCGCTGGCGGCCACCCGCCTGCTCTCGCAGCTGCTCGACGAGTTCGGCGTGCAGATCTCGCTGCGCGATCTGTTCGAGCGGCCCACTGTCGCCCAGGCCGCGAAGCTCCTGGAATCGGCGCTGGCCGAAGGCGATTCGGTGGCGGCGCTGCGCCGGGCCGAGCGCGCCGAGGGCGATCTGCTGCCGGTGTCCTACGCCCAGGAGCGGCTGTGGTTCCTGGAGACCTTCGCCCCGGGCAACAGCACGTACATCATGCCGGGCGGACTTCGCCTGCGCGGCAAGGTGGATGCGGCCGCCCTGGAATCGGCGCTGAACCGGGTGGAGGAAAGGCACGAGGCGCTGCGCACGGTCTACCTGACCACCGACGAGGGTGAACTGCGCCAGCGGGTGCTGCCCTTCGCCCCCCGCGCGCTACCTGTCACCGATCTGACCGGCCTGCCAGCCGCCGAGCGGAACCGGGCCGAGAACGATATCGCGGCAGGCACTTACAGCGCGCCGTTCGATCTGGCGACCGGTCCGGTCTGGCGCTACCACCTGCTGGTCACCGGTCCCGACGAATATCTGCTGATGATCGCGCTGCACCATATCGTCTGCGACGGCTGGTCCATCGCGGTGCTCAGCCAGGAGATCTCGACGCACTACCGGGCGCTGCAGTCCGGTATCGAGGCCGAATTGCCGCCCCTGCCAGTGCAATACGCCGACTACGCCATCTGGCAGCGTGACAACACCGATCACCTCGACGCCCAACTGGACTACTGGCGTCGAACCCTGACCGGCGCGCCGAACACCGAGATCCCCGGCGACTACCGCCGCCCGCCCCGGCGCACCTCCCACGGTGCGGTGGAATACGCCACCCTCGACGCCGACGTCATGGCCGAGATGCGCAAAATCGCCGCGGCCCAGGGCGTTACGACCTTCGCGGTGCTGCTGGCCGCCTTCTACACCATGCTGCACCGCTACACCCGCCAGTACGATCTGACGGTCGCCTCGCCGATCGCGGGCCGCACGCGCTCGGCCACCGAACCGCTGGTGGGCTGCTTCCTCAACACCCTGGCCCTGCGCGCCGAGGTCGATCCGGACGAGTCGTTCAGCGATCTGGTGACTCGGGTCGGCAAGATCGTCCTCGAGGCGCACGCCAACCAGGACTGCCCGTTCGAACGGGTGATCGCGGCCCTGGTTCCGCAGCGCGATCTGAGTCGGAACCCGTTGGCGCAGGTCATGTTCAACTATCTGAACACCCCGCCGCCCGCACTGGATATGGCGGGCCTGGACGTGGCCATGGTCGACGCGCCCCGGCGCACGGCCAAACTGGACCTCGACCTGACCGTCGACGAGACCGGCGGCGATATCAAGCTGAGCCTGGAATACAGCACCGACCTCTACGAGGCCGATACCGCCCGCCGGTTCCTGCGGCATTTCGCCGGGGCGCTGGCCGCGATCGCCGCCGATCCGGCGCGGCCGATCGGCGAGATCACCCTCGGCGATCCGGCGCGTTCCGGGGCACCGGTCGCGTGGGGCCTGCGCGGTCTGCCCACGGTGCCCGAGCCGGAACCCGGCGAGACGCTGGCCGACCGGCTCTCGCATGTGGCCCGGACCCGCGCGGCGGCAAAGGCTTTGAGCAACGACGAGCGCACCACCACCTACGCGGAACTGGATGTGCTCGCCGACGACGCCGCCCGGCAACTACTGCGGGTGGGCGAGCCGGGCGGCCGCGTGGCGCTGCTGTACGACCACTCTCCGGAAAGCTTCGTGGCCGTCTGGGCCGCGGTGCGCGCGGGTGTCACCTACGTGCCCCTGGATCCGCGCGCACCGCAGGCCCGCCTGATCGAGATCCTCGAGGAGGCGAAGGTCTCCGCGCTGCTGTGCGATCCGGCCCGGATCGATATCGCGCGGGCCATCGCGGGCGAGGTGCGCATCCTGCCGGTGGCGGCGCGACCGGGCGAGGCGCATCTACCGCCGGGCCCGGTCCACCACGTCGACCACGCCCTGGAGCCGGGCGCGCCGGCCTACATCACCTATACCTCCGGATCCACCGGTCGCCCCAAGGGTGTCGCGCAGAGCTCGGAAAACGCTCTGGCCCATGCGGTCTGCTACGCCCGTCGGCTGCGGCTGGCCCCCGGCGACGTGGTGGCCGCACCCGCCCGCTACACCTTCGACGCGGGCATCCTGAACTCCTTCGGCGCGGCGGTGGCCGGTGCGGAACTGCATGTCATCGACCCGCATCTGTTCACTCCCGCGGCCCTGCGCTCGGAGATCGAGAGCGCGGGCGTGACGGTGCTGCACTGCACGCCGACGCTGTTCCGCTATCTGCTCAGCGATGCCGCCGAACCGTGGCTGCCCTCGGCGATCCGGCTGGTCGGCCTCGGCGGTGAACAGGTGGTGCCCGGTGACGTCACCGATTTCGGGCGGCACTTCGGCCCGGACACCCAGTTCGTCAGTCTCTACGGCCCGACCGAATGTTCGGTGGCGCTGCAGCACATCATCACTCCGGCCGACAGCGACCGCATCGGTGTGCCGATCGGACACCCGGTCGACATCATCGATGTGGATATCGTCGACGAAAAGGGCCGTCCCACCGAGGTTTTCGGTGAGCTCACGCTGCGCAGCCCGCATGTGGCACTGGGCTACTGGCACCGCCCGGAGCTGACCGACACCGTCTTCGGGGTCGACGCCGAGCAGATGCGCTACTACC
>NZ_BDBS01000002.1 GCF_001613105.1 Nocardia pseudobrasiliensis NBRC 108224
CCCCCGACTACAGCGAGCTGTCGGGATATCTGCGAAGCCGGTTGCCGGAGTACATGATTCCGTCGGCCTACCTGGTGCTCGAGGCGCTGCCACGCGGCCTGACCGGCAAACTCGACCAGAACCGGCTGCCCCGCATCGCGCCCGCCGCCGATCCGGTCTTCACCCCGCCCCGCACGGAGCTGGAGAAGGCCGTGGCGCAGGTGTGGTCCGAGGTGCTCGAGCGTGAGGTCGGACTCGGACAGAACTTCTTCGATCTGGGCGGACATTCGCTGGCCCTGGCCCGCGCCCGCGGCCTGCTGGAACGCCGCCTCGGCGTGCAGCTGGCCATGACCGACCTGTTCGCCGCGCCGACGGTGGAGGATCTGGGCCGCCTGCTGGCCGGTCGCACCACCGAACCGGAGGACACCGACCGCGGCCGGGAGCGGCGCGCCGCCGCCGCGCGCCGCCGCGCCCATCGCCGTCCCGGCTCGCCGGACACCAACGGGAGTGACGAATGACCGACGCAGACAACGACTTCCGCATCGCCGTGGTCGGTATGGCCTGCCGCCTGCCGGACGCGGACACGATCGCGGACTACTGGCGCAATCTGCGCGACGGGCACGAATCCATCCGGCCGCTGCGTTCGGCGGCCATGCCGGTGGAACCGCCCTACGGCTATGTGCACGCGGGGTCGACGCTGGCCGATCACGACAAGTTCGACGCCGAATTCTTCGATATGAGCCCGCGTGAGGCGCAGTTCCTCGATCCGCAGCATCGGCTGTTCCTGCTGTGCGCCTACGAGGCGTTCGAGGATGCCGGAATCGTGCCGGTGGACAATCCGAATCCGGTCGGTGTTTTCGCGGGCGCGGGTATCAGCACCTATCTGCTGCGCAATCTGATCGGGCACGCCGCCACCTTCGACAGCCCGTCGGCGCAGCTGCACGCGCTGCACGGCAATGCCTCGGACTATCTGGCGACCCGAATCTCCTACAAGCTCAACCTGACCGGGCCCAGTGTCTCGGTGCAGACCGCGTGCTCCACCTCGCTGGTGGCCGTGCATCAGGCCGTGCAGGCGCTGGTCGATTTCCAGTGCGATGTGGCGCTGGCCGGCGGCGCGAGCGTGCAGGTGCCGCACGAGACGGGCTACATCTACGAGGAGGGCTCGATCCTCTCGCCCGACGGGCACTGCCGGGCCTTCGACGCCGACGCCGCGGGGACGGTATTCGGTTCGGGAGCGGGCGCGGTCGTGCTCAAACGGCTGTCCGACGCGCTCGCCGACGGTGACAACATCCACGCGGTGATCCTCGGTTCGGCGATCAACAACGACGGCGGCCGCAAGGTCGGCTACACCGCGCCGGGAATCGCCGGGCAGCGGGCCGTGATTCGCGAGGCGCTGTCGGTGGCGGGTATCGACGCCGACACCATCGGCTACGTCGAGGCGCACGGCACCGGCACCAAACTCGGTGATCCGATCGAGGTGGCGGCGCTGACCGCGGCCTACCGCGAGCACACCGAGGCCAACCAGTTCTGCGCGCTCGGCTCGGTGAAAACCAATCTGGGACATCTGAACTCCGCCGCCGGGGTGGCGGGCCTGATCAAGGCCGTGCTGACCGTGCGGGAGGGTCAGATCCCCGCCAGCCTGCACTTCTCCCGGGCCAATCCGGAAATCGATTTCGCGGCGAGCCCGTTCTTCGTCAATACCGAGCTGCGCCCGTTCGACGCGCCGGTGCGCCGGGCCGCGGTGAGCGCGTTCGGTATCGGCGGCACCAATGCCCACGTCATCGTGGAGCAGCCGCCGGTCGCCGCCGCCTCGGCCGCGAAAGGACCGCGCGCGCTGGTGATTTCGGCCCGGACCGCGGCGGACGCGGACCGGCTCGCGCAGCGGCTGTCGGACCATCTGGCCGATACCGCACAAGACCTCGCGGCGATCGCGCGGACCCTGGACAAGGGCCGCCGTCGCTTCCCGCATCGTCGGCTGGTGGTCGCCGAGACGACGGCCGAGGCGGCCGCCGCTCTGCGCCGCCCGAGCGCTGGGCAGGCGTTCGTGGATCCGGCGGTGGTGGCGCTGTTCCCCGGGCAGGGGATCGCGCTGGGATCGCTGTTCGCCGAATTGACCGGCGCCGTACCGGCATTCGGTGATCGGCTGCGCGAATGCGCGCGGCTGTTGCGCGAGGACAGCGGATTCGATCTGGATGCCGCCCTGCTCGGTGGCGAGGGAACCGAGCAGACCCAGGTGGCATTGTTCGCGATCGAATACGCACTGGCGGGGATGTGGCGCGAATTCGGCGTCGCGCCCCGCGAACTGCTGGGACACAGTCTCGGCGAACTGGTATGCGCCACCCTGGCAGGGGTTTTCGATCTGCCGGAGGCGCTGCGCCTGGTGGTGGGGCGCGGCCGCATCATGGCCGCCGCCCCGCCCGGGGCCATGCTGGCCGTCTCGATCGGCGCACCGGAACTCACCGGGCGGCTGCCCGAGGATGTGTGGCTGGCCGCCGACAACTCCGCCACTCGCTGCGTGGTCGCCGGAACCCAGGCGGCCGTGGGCCGATTCGCCGAGGCGCTGTCGGCCGACGGCATCGCGAATTCGCCGCTGCCGGTCTCCCACGCGTTCCACACGCCGCTGATGGACGAGGCGGCCGCGCGGTTCGCCGAACTGGTGGGCACGGTCGCCCGGCAGGCGCCGCGAGAGTCGTTCTGGTCCAACCTGACCGGTGCGCCGATCACCGCCGAACAGGCCACCGATCCCGACTACTGGGCCCGGCAGATGACCAGCACCGTCCGCTTCCGTGAGGCGGCCGAGGAGTTGACCCGACGTCATCCGCAGCTGATCGCGCTCGAGACCGGCCCCGGCAAATCGCTGATGTCGTTCCTGCGCACCGCCTCTCGGGAAGCCGTGGCCGTGGCGTCGGCCGGAACCGCGACGGGTGAGCGTCCCGCCGCGTCGGCGATCGTCGAGGCGGCGGGGCGGCTGTGGCTGTACGGCGTCGAGGCCGATCTGGCCGCGGTCCACGCCGATACCGAACACCGCACCGTCAGTCTGCCGACCTATCCCTTTGCCCTGGAACGCTTCTGGGTCGATCCGCCGGAGGCCCCGCGCACCCGCGCGACGGCCCCGCAGCGCAGCACCCCGATCGTGGCGGCCGAGACCTACGGCGGCCACCTGTCCGTGGTGCCCGAAACGCCCGTCGCACCGGCAGACCCGGAAGCCTCTCCTGAATTCCTTACCGAAGGCGAGGACGAGTTCACCGAGGCCATTCGGGAGCGGGTCGCCGAAATCTGGTACGAGGCATTGGGTTCCGACAGCATCGGCGCGCACGCAAACTTCTTCGAGGTCGGCGGCGATTCCCTGATGGCCGTGCACGTGGCCACCCGACTGCGGGCGGTCTTCCCCGTGCAGCTGGTGCTCGGCGATCTGTTCGCCCGGCCCACCATCGCCGGCATGGCCGATGTCATCGCCCAGGATCTGATCAACCGGCTCGACGACATGTCCGACAGCGAGGTCGAATTGCTGCTCGGCGAGCGTGGCACCACCCAGGAGAGCACCGAAAATGCCTGAACTCGCCGATATCCGGGGTTCCCGCCGGGAACTGCTGAAGCGTTGGGCGACCGGCCGCACCGATCGCTCCGCCATTCCGCGTCGCACCGACACCGGCGCGGTGGGCCTGTCGGCCGCCCAGCAGCGGCTGTGGTTCCTGGAACAGCTGTTCCCGGGCCGCCCCACCTACACCATGCCCTTGGCCCTGCGACTGCACGGCCCGCTGGACACCGACGCGCTGCGCCGGGCGATCGCCGTGGTCATCGACCGCCACGACTCGCTGCGCACGAGTATCGAACTGCGCGAAGGACTTCCGGTGCAGGTCGTCGGGGCGGCCGGTCCGGTGCCGTTCCACGTCGTGGAGCGCGCGGATCTGGATCCGGAGCGGCCCGAGGCCGATGCGGTGGCCCGGGTGGAGCAGTTCAGCCGCACCCTGTTCGATCTGTCCGGCTCGCTGTTCGAGGTGCTGCTGGTCCGGCTGAGCGACTCCGAGGCCCTCTTCGCGGTCGCGATGCACCATGTCATCTCCGACGGCTGGTCGCTGGGCGTATTCGCCAGCGAACTCATGACCGCCTACGGCGCCCTGGTCGAGGGCCGCACCCCGGCCCTGCCCGAATTGACCGTGCAGTACCCGGATTACGCGCAGTGGCTGCGGGATCGGGTGGAGCGCGACGATTTCGGCGGCGATCTGGACTACTGGCGCGGTGTGCTCGGCGACGAGCCGCCGCTGGTGACCTTCCACCCGGACCGCCCGCGCGCCCTGAAGCCGGACAGCCGCGGCGCGCGCCTGCCGTTCACCATCCCGGCCGAGATCGTCGACGGCCTGCGCGGACTCGCCAACGAGGTACGCCGTAACGACCGTCCCGCAACGCTTTTCGTCGCGCTGATGGCAGGATTCAAGGCCCTGCTGCGCTACTACACGGGAGCCGAGGACATCACCGTCGGCACCCCGATAGCCAACCGCACCCGGCCCGAGGTCGAGCAGTTGATCGGCTTCTTCGTCAACGCGCTGGCGCTGCGCACCGATCTGTCGGGCAATCCGAGCTTCCGGGAGCTGCTCGCCCGCGAACAGGGCGTGGTCTTCGACGCCTTCGATCACCAGGAGGCCCCCTTCGACCTGGTCGTCGAGCATGTGCGCCCCGACCGCGAACTGTCGCATTCGCCGCTGTTCCGCACCGCGGTGGTGCTGCAGAACACCGCCATGCCGGAGTTGACCGTCGCCGGAGTGCGCGCCGAGTATCTCGAAGTACACTCGGGCACAACCAAATTCGATGTACTGGTGACCCTGACCCCGGTCGGCGAGGAGTTGGTCGGCGCCATCGAATATGACACCGACCTCTACGACGAGCCGACCGTCGCCGCGATCCAGCGGCATCTGGTCGCGCTGCTCGCGGCCGCCGTCGCGCGGCCGGACACCCCGCTGGCGGAATTGGATTTCCTCAGCGCCGAGGAGGCGCAGCGCGCCCTGACCGCGGCCCGGCCGGTCGAGGCCGACGCCGCGCCGCCCGCGCACACCCTGCACGAACTGTTCGCCCAGCAGGCCGCCCGCACGCCCGACGCCGTGGCGGTGAGCTTCGGTGACGAGCGGGTGAGCTACGCCGAACTCGCCGACGCCGCAGCCGAACTCGCGCGCCGCCTGCGCGCCCAGGGCATCGGCCGCGGTGATTTCGTCGGCATCCACCTCGAGCGCTCCGCGCAGGTCGTCATCGCGATCCTGGCCGTTCTGGAGGCCGGTGCGGCCTATGTGCCGCTGGATCCGATGAATCCGGCCGAACGTATCGAGTTCATGATCACCGATTCCGGCGCGCGCCTGGTCATCACACAGACCTCGCTGGCCCAGCCGCTGCGCGCGGCCGCCCCGAATCTGCTGCTGGTCGACGAGCCCGCCGCGGCCATCGCCACCGCGGGCGACCTCGAGCCGGCCACCCCGGCCGACCCCTGCTACGTCATCTACACCTCGGGTTCGACCGGTGTACCCAAGGGCGTGATCATCGAGCACGCCAATGTGGTTCGCCTGTTCTCCACCACCGCGCGCTGGTTCGACTTCGGCCCGGCCGACGTGTGGACGATGTTCCACTCCTACTCCTTCGACTTCGCGGTCTGGGAGATGTGGGGCGCGCTGCTGCACGGCGGTCGCGTCGTGGTGGTGCCGAGCGAGATCAGCCGCAGCGCCGAATCCTTCGCGGATCTGCTTGTGCGCGAGCGGGTTACGGTACTCAACCAGACCCCCTCGGCCTTCCTGCAGCTGATTCCGACCCTGGACGGCCCGCGCGGTGACGATCTGGCGCTGCGCTATGTGATATTCGGTGGGGAGGCCCTGGACCTACCGAGCCTGCGGCCCTGGTACGACCGCCACGGCGAGGTTGTGCGGTTGGTGAACATGTACGGCATCACCGAGACGACCGTGCATGTCACCTACCGCGCCCTGAGCCGGGCCGATATCGAATCCGCCGCGGGCAGCCTCATCGGCGTACCGCTGCCGGATCTGGGCGTGCTCATTCTCGATCCGGCCGGACGCCCCGTGCCGGACGGGGTTTCGGGGGAGATGTTCGTTCTCGGCGCGGGCGTCGGACACGGCTATCTGGGCCGCGACGAGCTCACCTCCGAACGCTTCATCCGCCATCCCCTGCTCGGTGAGCGCCGCCTCTACCGCACCGGCGATCTGGCCCGCCGCCGCGCCGACGGTGATCTGGAATATCTGGGCCGCATCGACCACCAGGTGAAGGTGCGCGGCTTCCGCATCGAGCTCGGCGAGATCGAGGCCGTCATCGACGACCACTCCGGCGTCGAGCAGTCGGTGGTGCTCGCCCGCGAGGACGCCGGCGGCACGGTCGCGCTCGTCGCGTATCTGACCCCGCGCCCGGAGGTCTACTCCCGGGCGGAGGCCGCCGAGGCCGATCAGGTATCCGACTGGGAGGTGGTGTTCGACAGCACCTACGGTCAGCACCGCGACGATATCGAGGCCGACTTCAACACCACGGGTTGGAACGACTCCTACACCAATGCCGCCATCCCCGAGGAGCACATGCGGGAATGGGTCGACTCCACGGTGTCGGCGGTACGCGGTTTCGCACCCCGGCGGGTACTCGAAATCGGCTGCGGCACGGGACTTCTGCTCTCGCGGCTGGCATCGGCGTCGGAGGTGTACGACGGCACCGACATGTCGGCCACGGCCCTGGGGCACGTGCGGGAGAACATCGTCGGCGACCACGAGGACCTGCGGCATGTGCGGCTGTTCCAGGGCGCTGCCGATGAGCTGCCCGCCGAACTGACCGGGCCCTACGACGTCATCCTCATCAACTCGGTGGTGCAGTACTTCCCGAGCGCGGACTATCTGACCCGGGTGCTGCGGCATGCGGCCGATCTGCTCGCCGAGGACGGCGTGCTGTTCGTCGGCGACGTCCGCGATCTGGGCCTGATGGAATCGTTCCACGCCACGATCGAGATGACGGCCTCGCCGACCGCCTCCGCCGCGGAGCTGTCCGGCGCGGTGCGCGCCGCCTGCGACCGCGACGCCGAATTGCTGCTCGCGCCAAGGTATTTCAGCGAACTCGCGGCCGACCATCCGCGCCTGAGCGGTTCGCGCATCCGGCTGCGCCGCGGCGAACATCTCAACGAGATGTCGCGATTCCGCTACGACGCCGTGCTGTACGCCGGTGCGCCGACCCGCCCCGCACTGGCCCGGGTGCTCGACCCGACGACCAGCCCGGCCATGCTGGCCGATCTGCTCGATCGCGAACAGCCCGAGGCGATCGTGGTGCCCGATGTGCTCGACGCCCGCGTGGCCGGTCCGCTGGCCGTGGTCGCGGAACTGGCGCGCGGTCGCGCCGCGGCCCCCGAACTGCGCGCTCGGCTGGCCGATGCCGGTGGCGTCAACCCCGAGGCGTATCTCGCGCTCACCGACCAGCTTTCCTATCGCATCGAGGCACTGCGCCGCGCGGGCGGCCGTTTCGATGTGGTCGCCACGCGCTGGGACGTCCCGGTCGCCGACGCACCGGCTCGCGCCGAGAAATGGCGCGACAGCGAGCTGGCCTCGGATCCGTTGCGGGTCAAGGCCCACGACGATCTGGCCGTGGCGGTGCGCGCGCATCTCGCGCGGCGACTGCCCGCGCATATGGTTCCCGCCGGTGTGGTTGTGCTGGAGCGATTCCCGTTGACCACCAACGGAAAACTGGATCGCCGCGCGCTGCCCGCGCCGGTGCTGCGCCGCAATCCGGTGGCCTACGAGCCGCCGCGCACGGTCCTCGAACAGCGCATCGCCGCGGTCTTCGCGCAGGTGCTGGGCAATCCCAAGGTGGGCCGCGAGGACAACTTCTTCGATCTGGGCGGACATTCACTGCTCGCGGCGCAACTCATGCTGCGGCTGAAAGAGACCTTCGGCGAGGATATTCCGCTCGGTTCGCTGTTCGCCCGGCCCTCGGTGGCCGGGGTGGCCGGGCTGCTGTCCGGCGACGCGGCGGTCGAGGAGGCGATCGACTACGAGGCCGAGGTGCGCGCGGTCACCGCGCACTGGCCCGCCGGGCCGTGGCAGATCACCCCGCACGCGGCCACCGGTGCGGTGCTGCTCACCGGCGCGACCGGCTTCGTCGGCGCGTTCATCCTGCGAGAACTGCTGGCACGCACCGACTATCGCATCCACTGCCTGGTGCGCGCGGACAGTCGCGCCGAGGGGCTGGAGCGGTTGGCGAAGACCTTCGACAGCTATGAGCTGCCGCGGGCGGACTTCGATCGGGTGATTCCGGTGCTGGGCGATCTGGCCGCGCCGCGACTCGGCTTGAGCGAGAAGGAATTCCTGCTGCTCGGCCGCGGCGTCGACGCCATTTATCACAACGGTGCGCAGGTGAACTTCGCCCTGCCGTACCGGGTGCTGGAGGCGGCCAATGTGACCGGCACCGACGAGTTGATCGAATTGGCCCGAACCGCCGGTCTGCCATTGCATTTCGTGTCCTCGCTGTATGTGCTGGGACCCGGCGACGGCGTGGACGGGCGGGTGGGCGAACCCGCCGCGCCGCGCGATCCGTCGCAGCTGCGGCTGGGTTATCTGCAGACCAAGTGGGTGGCCGAGCGGCTGGTGTGCGAGGCCGGTGCGCGCGGACTGCCGGTCGACATCTTCCGGCTCGGCCGCATCGCGGGCGACAGCGTCACCGGCGCGTGCCAGACCAGCGATTTCTTCTGGCTGCTCGTCAAGGCCAGTCAGGAGATCGGACTCGCCCCCGAGGTCGACTTCACCGTGGATCTGGCCCCGGCCGATTTCGCGGCGGGCGCGATGGTCGAACTCGCGCGGCGGCAGTCGTCGCAACCCGGCGCGCACATCTACCACCTGCGCAATCCGCGGCCCGCGGCCTTCGCCGACGCGGTCGGCTGGATTCGCGACGCGGGTTGGCCGGTGCGGCTGCTCGAACCGCTGGCCTGGCGCGACGCGGTCGAGGCGCATGCCGCCGCGGCCGGACCCGACTCGGCCTCCTATCGGGTGCTGAGCCTGCTCGGCACCGGCGAGGGCCTCAGTCCCACACTGAGTTTCGAGGTCGACGAGCAGATCGGACGCTCCGGCGTGGTGTGCCCGCCGGTATCGCACGAACTGTTCCGGCGCTACCTGACCTATTTCGACAAGATCGGTTTCCTGGCCCCGCCGTCCCGACAGGAGGTCGAAGTATGACCGCCACCATTCCGACCGCGCCGGCCGTGCGCTACGACACCATGGTCCGTGCCCTGCGGGCGCAGGCCGAGATCCGGCCGGACGCGGTGGCCTACAACTTCCTGCACTATCCGGACACCCAGGATCCGCACGGGGTCAAGGAGCCGATCACCTTCGCCGAAATCGACCGCTACGCCCGGGCGTTCGCGGTGAGCGTGCTGCAGCTGGCGCAGCCGGGGGAGCGGGCGGTGCTGCTGCTGCCGCCCGGACTGGACTATGTGAAGGCGTTCTTCGGCTGCCTGTACGCGGGCATCGTCGCGGTGCCGCTGTTCCCGCCGAGTATGCACAATGCCAACGGGCGACTCGATGCGGTCTGCACCGACGCCGATCCTGCCTGCCTGATCACCACCGACGACGAGATGGCAAGGGTCACGGCGTGGTTGGACGAGTCACCGATCGAGACCACCCGGCTGGTGCTGTCCACCGGTGAGGTGGACCAGGCGCTGGCCGACAAGTGGGAGTACCCGGCGATCGACGCCGAGCACACCGCGCTGCTGCAGTACACCTCCGGATCCACCCGCACCCCAGCCGGTGTCATGGTGCCGCATCGCGGACTGCTCGCCAACGCGCACCAGATCTACGACGTGTACGCGCGCACCGGCCTGGATGTCGAGGGCGACGATATGGCCTTCGTCAGCTGGCTGCCGCTGTTCCACGATATGGGCCTGATGGTCGGGGTGGTCATGCCGGTCATCAACGGCCACCAGGTGATCCAACTGTCGGCGTCGGCGTTCCTGCGCCGACCCGAGCGTTGGTTGCAGGCCATCAGCGATGTGCCCCAGCAGACCTTCTCGGCCTCGCCGAATCTCGGATACGAGCTGTGCACCCAGCGCATCGATACCGAGCAGCGGGCGAGGCTGGACCTGAGCCGCTGGCGCTACGGCCTGGCGGGCGCCGAACCGGTGCGGGTCAGCACGATGCGCAGGTTCAACGAACTGTTCGGCCCGCAGGGTCTGCGCGAGAAGACGCTGTGCGCCGGATTCGGGCTGGCCGAGGCCACATTGATCGTGTCGGCCCCGTGGCGCACCGGCGGCGGGGTGCAGACGATCACCGTGGACCGCGATCAGCTGGCCAACGGCGTGGCGGTCCCGGTCGAGGGCGAGGGCGCGGAGATCGTGGGCGCGGGCTGGGCGGTGCCCGGCGTCGAGATGCTCATCGTCGATCCCGCGACCCGCGAGCCGCTGCCCGAACACGGGCTCGGAGAGGTGTGGGTCGACAGCCCGGCGCTGGCCAGCGGCTATTTCAACCGGCCAGAGGAGACCGAGCAGACCTTCCGCGCCGAACTCGCCACGGGCGACGGCCGCTACTACATGCGCACCGGCGATATCGGCTTCCTGCACGACGGCGAGTTGTATCTGACCAGCCGCCTGAAGGATCTGATCATCGTCGACGGTCGCAACTTCTATCCGCCGGACCTCGAGGCCACCGCCGAACAGGCCCATCCGCTGGTGCTGCCGAGCCGCTGCTCGATCTTCTCCATCGACGACAACGATCGCGAGAAGATCGTGGTCCTGGTGGAGGCCCGGCTGAACCTCAACAGCGACGAGGGCGCGGCCACCGCGGCGGAATTGCGAAATTCCGTGCGCCAGGCCATCTTCGATGTTCACGAGGTCGGCGTGCACGATGTCGCGCTGGTCGCCCCGGGCGCGATTCCGCGCACCTCGAGCGGCAAGATCCAGCGCTCGGCCTCGCGCAAGGCGTATCTGGACGGATCCCTGCGAGTTCTGAGGGCGAGATGACCACCCCACTGCTGCACGGCGACAAGCTGACCTGTTTCACCGCGGCTCTGGCCGGGGCGCTGACCGCGCGCGGCGACGAGCGCTGGTGGCGGCCGCTGCTGTCGGAGGGGCCGTATCTGGCGGTCGCCCCGGCCGAGGGTGAACTACTGCGTTTCGAACACCACCCGGCCCCGCCGCTGCCCAGCCTGGGTCTGCGCGTCGCGGGCAGCGACGACTGGGACACCGCGTACGCCGCACTGGCCGACCAGATCTCGCGCTCCGGTGCGGTGGTGTTGCTCGCCGACTACTTCAACCTGCCCTGGCAGCGCGCGCACGGCCGATTGCACGGTACCCACTGGCTGGCCGTGGTCGACCACGGCGACGGCTGGGTGATCGAGGATCCGCTGGACTTCGCGACGGATCTGGGACAGCAGCCCGGCAGCCGGATCCAGATCCCCGATCCGGTCGAACTGCGTTCCTGGGCAACGGCTCTGGGCGAGCACCATCTGCCGTCGACCCTGCGCGAACAGGCCATGGCCGGTGAGCGGGACATCGCCCGCGCACATACCTACCGCTGGCTCGAGACCGATCCCGATCCGCTGCTCACCCCCGCCCCGGAGGGGCGTCTGGTCGGTAAGGACGCGCTGCTGGCCCTGGCCGCGCGGTACCGATTCGCCAGCGCCCCTGCCGATTTCGCGCAGAACGACGATCTGTGGCAGGCGCTGCGGCAGCGCGAGACGCTGCTGTGGGCCGCACGGCACGATCCCGAGGCGCTGGACGAGGCCGGTCGCGCGCACTGGGAGCGCGCGGTGGCCCGCTGGCAGGCGCTGACCCCGCTGCTGCTGCACGCGCGGATGCGGGCCGAGCACGGCGGCACCGTCAATACCGGACTCATTGCCGAAACCCTCACCGAGCTGGCCGATTTCGAGGACGAGCACCTGGCCTACGGTGCCCGCCGCACGAAGGGAGATTGAATCGTGCATACGCAATTGGCCGTGGAACTGTCGCCAGCCGACGGTTACGACGCCTGGGTGCGGCGGGCCACCGCCTTCGCCAAGGAAAATGCCGCACAAGGCAATTCGGTACGGATCGCGCTGCTGGCCACCCACACGACCGAATTCCTGGCCGAACTGCTGCCGCTGGCCGGGGCCCGCGCGGGCCTGAACGTCGAACTGCTGCAGTTCCCGTTCGGCCAGATCGAGCAGATCCTGTTCGATCCCCAGACCCCGTTGCGCGAGGGCGATTACGTCGTCCTGGCCGCGACCCATCACGACGTATTCGATACCGCCGAGGAGACCGTGCGGCGCTGGGTCGGACTCTGGGACGCCGCGGCCCGCCTGGGCGTGCGCGCGGTTCAGCTCGGCTTCGCCCCGCCCGCGGTCGACACCTATGGCCCGGTGGCCTGGCGCACCACCAAATCGCGCTCGGCGCTGGTGCGTGAGGTCAATGCGCAACTGGCCGAATCGGCCCCGGGCCGGGTGCGTTTCGTCGACGTCGAACAGCTGGCCGCCCAGGTCGGACTGCGCAACTGGGAGGATCCGCGCAGCTGGTACCGCGTGCGCCAGCCCTACGCCGCCGACAGCCTGCCGTGGCTGGCGAGCGCGATCGCCGATACGGTCGCCTCCGATCGCGGCCTGTCGGCCCGCTGCGTGGTGCTGGATCTGGACGGCACGCTGTGGGGCGGCATCCTCGGCGAGGACGGCATCGACGGCATCCGCATCGGCGCCGGACCCGAGGGCGAGGCGTTCGCGGAGTTCCAGCGCTATCTCAAATCGCTGACCGAGCGCGGGGTACTGCTCGCGGTGGCCAGTAAGAACGATCGCGAGCTGGCGCTGAAGGCGATCGCCGAGGCGCCGGGCATGGTTCTGGGCATCGACGACTTCACCTGGATCGTCGCGGACTGGCGGCCGAAATCCGAACAGCTGCGCGAGATTTCGGAGAAGGTCCGGCTGGGGCTGGCCAGCTTCGTCTTCGTCGACGACAACCGGGCCGAATGCGCCCAGGTCGCCGCGGCACATCCGGAGGTGCGCACGCTGACCCTGCCCGCCTCCCCGGCGAAGTTCCCGGCCACCCTGGCCGCGCTGCCGTGGCTGCATCCGGGTGCGCTGTCGGAGGAGGACTTCGCGCGGCAGCGGTCCTATCAGGCGCTGGCCGAGGCCGAGGAGTTGGCGCAGGGCCGTTCACTCGAGGAGTTCCTGGCGAGCCTGGATATGGAAGCCGTTGTCGAGCCGATCAATTCGACGACGACCGAGCGGGCCGCGCAGCTGGTCGCCAAGACCAATCAGTTCAACCTCACCACCCGCCGCCACACCCAGACCCAGGTGCAGAAGATCTCCGAGGACCCGCAGTGGTTCGCGGCGACGCTGCGCCTGCGTGATCGGTTCGCCGATCACGGCATCGTCGGCGTGCTGCTGGCCGAGGATCGCGGCGGGGTCGCCGAAATCGACACCCTGCTGTTGAGCTGCCGAGTGATCGGCCGCGGCGCCGAGGACAGCCTGCTGGCCGCGGTGTCGGAATGGGCGCTGGCGCGTGGCTGTTCGCGGCTGGTCGGCCGCTACCTGCCCACTCCGCGCAATGGACTGGTCCGCGAGGTGTACTCCGCCCGCGGATTCGTCGCGGAGTCCGAAACCGAGCAGGGCGGCTCGGTTTCCGGATACGACCTGACCGTCGGGGCGCTGCCGCGCAGCCCCCATATTCGAGAGGCCCAGCTACAACATGGCCACTGATCAGGTGATCGAGAAACTGCTCGAGGTGTTCTCCTCGGTCGTGGGCGAGGACGCCGTGCACGGCGCGGCCACCGCCCGCGGCGATATGGAGGTCTGGGACTCCCTGGCCCAGGTCCGACTCGTCTACGCGATCGAGCGCGCCTTCGATGTCGAACTGCCCGAACGGCTTTTGACCTCGGAGGTCTCCCTGTCCGACATCGCCGCGGCGGTCGTCGACGCACGGTCGGAGCGGACGGCATGAGCAGCATGAGCACGCGGTCGTTCCGGTTGACCGATGACGACGTGGTGGATTACGCCATGGCGACCGGTGATCGCAATCCGCTGCACGTCGATGCCGATTTCGCGCGTCGCTCGCCGTACGGGCGGCCGATCGCGCACGGCGCGCTGATCGTCACCCTGGCGCTGGGCGCGCTGTTCGAGGACCTCGATCCGCGGGTCGTGCGGCAGCTGCGGGTGACCTTCCGCCAGCCCGCGATTCCGGGTCGGCGCTACCAGATCGAGTGGTCGGTCTCCGACGGCGAGGCCCGCGGCAAGGTCAGCTTCGGCGGGATCGAGGCGGTCGGCATCCGCTGCGGCCTCGGCCCGGAACTTCCGGTGTCGACCGAGACCGCGCCCAATCATCCCTATCGGCGCACCGCGCGGCGGCTGAATCCGGCGAATCCGCCCGGGCCCGAGGCGGGTGCGTTCTCGGTCGGGTATCGGCTGATCTCGGATGTGGTCGAGCGGGTCACGGGCGGTGGGGTGCCCGAACATCTGGCGACGCTGCTCGGCTGGGTCAGCTACTGGACCGGCATGCACACCCCGGGACGCGACGCGCTGCTGGTGGCGTGCTCGATCGAATTCGAGCGGGCGGGGACCGGGGCGATCGAATTCGGCACCGAGACACCGGATATCGATCGGCGCTCGGGCCTGATCACACTGCGCGCCCGCACCCGCTGCGGCGCGGATGCCGCGGTGACGATCGAAAGCCTTGTCCGCGAACCGGTCCCGGGCCCCGAACCCGGTGAGATCGCCGCGGTGCTGCCGGTGTCGCGATCGCTGGCGGGCCGGACCGTACTGGTCGTCGGGGGCAGTCGCGGTCTGGGCGCGGCGGTTTCGCTGGCATTGGCCGGACAGGGTGCGCGGGTGCTGATCGGCTGCACGCGCAGGCCGGAGGCCCTGCTGGCCACCGCGCCCGGCTGGGCCGATCGGCTGATCCCGGTGATCGCCGACGCCAGTGATCCGCGGGCGCTGGCCGCGGCGTTGCCGGACGAACCGCTCGACGGTGTGGTGTGCCTCGCCGCCCCGGCGATTCCCACGCTGCCCCTGGCGGCCGATGCGATCGATCCGGCGATCGACTTCATCGGGGAGAGTTCGCGTTTGGTGCTCACCCCCCTGTCGGTGTGCGCCGCGCGACTGCGACCGGACGCGACGGTGGTGCTGGTCTCCTCGGAGGCCGTCATCGATCCGCCGCGGTGGTGGCCGCACTACGCGGCGGCCAAGGGCGTGGTCGAAGGACTCGCCCACTATGTGGCCCGCCACCATCCGTGGCGCGTCGTGGTGGCCCGGCCGCCGCGACTGTGGACCGAAATGACCAATACCCCCGGCGGGCGCGCGCAGAGCAACCCCATCGGCCCGGTCGCGGCCGGCATCGTCGGAGCCTTCCTGGCTCCCGCGGTGCCCGGCGAGGTGACCGTGCTCGGGGGTTCGAACGCGTGGACGGCACCGAGCGAGGAGGTGTGGCGTGCTGGAAATTCGCGACCTGAACAAGTCCTACGGTAAGAAACAAGTACTCACCGGGGTGAATCTGACCGTGCGACCCGGCGAGGTGCTGGGCCTGCTCGGACCCAACGGCGCGGGCAAGACCACGACCGCATCGATCGTGGCCGGTCTGTCCGCGGCCGACTCCGGCACCGTCCTGGTCGACGGCATCGATATCCGCAAGGATCCGCGCCAGGCGCGGCGGCGACTCGGGCTGGCCCCGCAGGAACTGGGTGTGTATCCGACCCTTTCCGCGAAGCAGAATCTGGAGTTCTTCGGCCGGATGATGGGTGTGCCGCGTTCGGCGCTGCCCGCCCGCATCGCGGATGTGGCCGAATCCCTCGGCATCACACCGTTTCTCGATACCCGGGCACACAATCTGTCCGGCGGTCAGCAGCGTCGCCTGCACACCGCCGCGGCGCTGCTGCACGAGCCCGCGGTGCTGTGGCTGGACGAACCGACCGTCGGCGCGGACGTGTCGGCGCGCCAGGACCTGCTCAACGAGGTGCGCAGGCTCGCCGACAGCGGGGCGGCCGTGGTGTACGCCACCCACTATCTACCCGAACTCGAATTCCTCAACGCCCGCGTGGTGGTCCTGCACCACGGTCGCATTCTGGCCGAGGGCGATGCCGCCGAACTGGTCGAGCGGTACGCCAAATCGGCGGTGAGCCTGGAGTTCTCGGGCCCGGTGCCGGACGGACTCGGGGCCTACCGAGCCGTGCCGGGCGCCACCGTGACCGATTCCCGGTTGCTCACCATCCCCACCGACAGTCCGGGACAGCTGCTGGCGCAGCTGTTCACGACCCTCAACGGCGAGACGGACCGATTGCTGTCGGCCGAGATCCACCATCCCAACCTGGAAAACGCCTACCTCGCCATCGTCGGCGCGGCGGCCCAGGCCGAGTCCGAGGCCGAAATCGGTTGGGACGCTGCACAGAGGAGTTCCGATGCTGTTGCATGATTCCGCACTGGAGAGGGTGCGGACGCTGTCGTGGGCGGATTTCCATCGCATCCGCTCCGATCCGGCGCAGCTGATCATCATGACGCTGCTCCCGATCGGTTTCATGGCCTTCCTGACCCCGATCGACAAATATCAGCTGCGGCTGGCGGGCGGTTATCCGCACGCCAACGGTGTCGAGCAGGCCGGTCCCGGCGCGGTGGTGATGTTCGCCTTCTTCATCACCTCGCTGCTGGGGGCGTCGTTCTTCCGGGAGCACGAATGGGGCACCTGGGATCGACTGCGGGCCGCGCCGGTGCGGGCCCCGGAGATCATCGCGGGGAAATCCTTTCCGCTGCTGGTGTTCTCGGCGATCCAGATGACCATCGTGTGGGTGGTGGCCTTCGAGGTCTTCGATCTGCACAGTAAGGGTTCGGTGATCTGGCTGGCCCTGTTGACCGCCGCACTGTCGGTGGCCACCTGGGGATTCGGCATCGCGCTGGTGTCGATCTGCAAATCCATCGATCAGCTGGCCGTTATCGCGCAACCGATCTCGCTCGCCCTGGGCGGGCTCGGCGGCACCATCGCCCCGCGGGACACGCTCCCGGACTGGGCGAAGTCGTTGTCTCCCATCACGCCGCAGTACTGGGCGCTGAAGGGGTTCAAGGAAGTGATTTTGGAGGGTGGAGGCTTCGACGCCGTGGCCACGCCCTGTGTTGTGTTGCTCGGAGTCGGCGTCGCCGGTGCGTTGATCGCCGCCTTCCGATTCAGATTGAGTCACGCCAAGATCGGACGGAGTTGATCCGCGGATGTCCGCAGAAGTAGTGCCCCGGTCCACCCGGGCCGCAATGACGCGGAGGCAGGTGATCGGTTGGATAGTGTTGCTGGTGGCGGTGCTCGCCATTGCCGAATTGCTCGACAGAGTGCGTTTTCCGGCGCCCCAGATGATCGTCGCGATCATCGTGGGCGCGATTCTGGCCCTGACCGGGCGGCTGCCCGCGCCGATGCCCAAGCAGGTGTCGGTCGGGGTGCAGGCCATGCTCGGTGTGCTGATGGGCAGTTATCTCGAAGTGTCGCTGCTGGGTTCGATCGGGCTGGCGCTGTTGCCGGTGCTGGCGATCACCGCCGCGACCCTGGTGGTGAGTCTGCTCGTGGCGCTGGTGTTCGCGCGCTTCACCAAGGTGGCCCTGCCGACCGCCACGCTGGGGCTGCTGGCCGGTGGTTCGGCGGCGGTGGTGTCGTGCGCCGACGATATGGACGCCGATCCGCGGCAGGTGGCGTTCATGCAGTATCTGCGGGTGCTGCTGGTGGCGGTCAGCGCCCCCGCGGTGGGTGCGCTGCTCGATTCCGGTGATCACACCGAACATCCCGCGGTCGTGGCCAGCAAGGTGACCAACTCCTCGCTGCCGCACTGGGCGATGGTCGGGCGCGGTGATCAGGTCGCGGGGCTGTGCATCGCGATCGTGCTGTGCCTGATCGGGATTCGGGTCGGGCGGCTGCTGCGCATCCCGAGCCCCACGCTGATCGGTCCGATGCTCATTACCGCGGCGCTGACCGCGCTGGGCCTGAGTCACGGCTACGCGCCGACCAACCTGTTCAAGGAATCGCTGTTCGTACTGATCGGATTCGATGTCGGCACCCGCTTCACCCGGGCCGTCGTCACGGAGATGGCCCGCATGATTCCGGGTATGGCCATCGCGATCGGTGTGCTGTCGGTAGCCGTCGCGGCCCTGGCGTACGTGCTGTCGCTGTTCGTCGATCTGGAACTGTCCGATCTGTACCTGGCCACCACGCCCGGCGGTATCAACGCGGTCCTGGCCGCGGCCGAGGGTATGGGCGCGAACATGCCATTGATAACCAGCGTCCAAAGCGTCCGCCTACTCTTCATGGTCGCCATGCTCCCGCTCATGGCCCGCCTGTTCCGCTACTGGACCACCCGCCAGGCCACCACCCGAATAGCCACCAAACTCGCCGCCGCCCAACCCCCCACCCCCACCGAAACCCCCGAGCCCCCCATAGTCGAGGCCGAAGACCTCCCCCCACTCCCCGCAAACCCCCACCCCACCCCGGTCCGAACCAGCTGACCCCACCCGCAATGCCGTGGGCCCTCAGCTTCTCCCCGCAACGCCGCGGGCCTTCTCCCCGCACTATCGCGGCTTCAACTTCTCCCGCAGTGTCGCGGCCCTCAGCTTCTTCCCGCAGTGTCGCGGGCCCTCAACTTCTCCCGCAGTGTCGCGGCCCTCAACTGCTCCCGCAATGTCGCGGGCCCTCAACTTCTTCCCGAACTCTCGCGGACCCACCATCTGCCGCAATTCCCCGCAGTACAGCGTTGCCCCCAGTTCCCCCGCCGTGCAGCGTCGCCCCCAGTTTCCCCGCCGTGCAGCGCAGCGCGATGCACGGCGGGGATCCCCGGCACTACTGAGTCTTCTGCGGCGTGGAAGCCTTCTGGTCCGCACCACCGCTCTGCTGACCCTGCTGCCCCTGCTGGCTCTGTTGGCCCTGCTGCCCGGAATTCGAGCTCTGCTGGCTCTGCTGTTGGCCGCTGCCCTGCTGGCCGCCGCTCTGCTGCTGGTCGCCACCGACGATCTGCTTCCACCAGGCATCGAGCTTCTGGCGGGCCTCGGGGCTGTAGCTCGCGGTCTCGTTCGACGCGCAGGCCTGGCCCTCCGCCAGCGGGCGGTGCTGCACGACGTCCACGCTGGGCAGCGGAATGACGGATTCGCACCGGTCGGGCGTGGGCATCGGATCGGTCGGGGTGGCGGCCAGGGCGGTGACGGGAGCGAACAGCACCATCGCCGCCGCGGCCAGGCCTAGCGGTACATGCGTACGCACGAAGCTATTCCTTTCTCGAAAGGTAAGTACTCAGGCGGAACACGCATGTGGAATGTAACCGGCATATCGCCTGGTAGGTGGGACCCCGAGGTCGGAGTTTCGAATTCGGTCCCGCACCTGGAAGGATTTCGGGAGTGAGCACCACCGCCGAGGATGTCCGTACTTTCGCACTGTCATTACCCGAGACATCCGAGCAATTCCAATGGGGCATGCCGACTTTCCGCGTCGCGGGCAAACTGTTCCTCACCCTGCCCGAGGAGGAATCCTCGATGGCGGTGCGCTGTCCGATAGCCGAGCGCGACGAGTTGGTTCTGGCCGAACCCGACAAGTTCTGGATCGCCGCGCACGAGGCGGGCAACGCCTGGGTCCGGGTGCGGCTGGCCGCGCTCGACGATCGCGAGGAACTCGAGACCATTGTGCGCGACTCCTGGCAGCAGGCCGCGCCCCGAAACCTGGTCGAATGATCAGGCGGCCTTCTTCGGCAGCCCGGGCGGATTCACGCGGGACTGCGTGACGGCCTCGGACCTCAGCCCCCACCGATCCAACACCTGCTGATAGGTACCGTGCTCGATCGTGTACTGCAGCGCATCGTGAATCGGCCCGATGAGACCGTTGTCCTTACGCGTCAGCACCGCGATCTCGGCCTGCAGCGCATCGCCCGCGCCGGAATAGGTCGCCACGAGCTCGGTCTGGCCGGAGGTCGCCGAATGATAGACCGCGACCGGATTGGGCCCGAGATATCCGTCGAGCCGATGCGAGGCGAGCGCCAGATAGTAATCGGTGGATTGCTGATAGTAGGCGATATCGATTTTCGGCAACCCCTCCGCGACATTGCGGTCGTTCCACTGCACCAGCAGCTGTTCCTGATTGGTCCCGCTGCCGACCCCGATCCGCTTGCCCGCCAGCGATTTCCGATCCTGATAGGTCCAATCCGCGCCCTTGGGCACCTCGAGCGCCAGATTGTCCAGCCGATAGGTGGCGAAGTCGTATTTCTCCTTGCGTTCCTCGGTCACGGTCACATTGCCGATGAACGCGTCCACCGCACCGGAATCGATGGCCACGAAATTCTGCGCCCAATCCGCCGCGCGCACTTCGAGTTTCAGCCCGAGGGTATCGGCCACCAATGCGGCGAAGTCGATCTCCGAGCCGATGATGGTGTGATCGTCGGTGGCGTAGAAGCGCAGCGGCGCCCCGGCGGTCGCCGAACCGGTCACGATGAGCGTGCCTCGGTCGCGAACGGCCTTGGGCAGCCGGTCCGCGATCGCGTCCACCTTCTGCCCGCGCACCCGCCCGGTCTGCTGCGGCGACAGATCGAAGCTCTGCCCGTTCACCGAGCGCACCTCGGTATCGGTATCGGATCCGCCGCAGGCGCCGACCGCCAGCGCGGTGGTGACCAGTGCGGCGGCCAGCGCCAGGGTGCGTCGGCGGCGGCCGGTGCGGGAAATGAGCATGGCGGCGTCCTTTTCGTGCGAGGCCGCGGGTGAAGCCCAGGGCCGGAACAGCTTTCTCGACCTGAAATCCAACAAAAAGGACAGCCGTTGGCGCGGGTTTTGTTCACGCTGATCGTGGTTGATGGCAATCGCGGCCCGGCGGCGGACAATTCGGAAAACGCCCGTCGACCCGTGAGGAGCGCGGTGACCACGTCACTACCGGTGAACCTCAAGCACGCCAAGGACATTCATCCCGGAGTCGACGTGCCCTCCTTACACGAGGCGGTGCATCCCGAACGCACCCTGTGGTCGGCCGCCGAACTGCACGAGCTGACCGGCGAGGTGGCCGCCACCCTGGCCACGCCGCTGCTGGACATCGTGCGCTTCGACGCGGGCCAGCGCTGGTGGGCGCGGTTGGCGCTGACCATGGGCGTGGAGCTGTGGCTGCTGTCGTGGGCCCCCGGCCAGGGCACCGAACCGCATGATCACGGCGGCGCGTCCGGCGCGTTCACCGTGACCATCGGCGCACTGCACGAGCAGTATCGGCATGCGGGCGGCCCGCTGCGCACGGCCGACTGGACCATCGGCGATACCGTGGCCTTCGGACCGCAGCGCGCACATCAACTACGCAACACCAGCGACGGCCCGGCCGCCTCGGTGCACGCCTATTCGCCGCCGCTGCGGCCGGTGCGGGAGTATCGCGACCTGACCGATTTCACGGGACTGTGAAGGAGACGCCGTGAGTGTGCAGGAACTTCTCGATCGCGCCCGCGCCCGCCTGCTGCGCGTGGATCCCCAGCAGGCAGCCGCCCTCCAGGCCGACGGCGCGCTGCTGATCGATATTCGACCGCATGCCAATCGCGCCGCCGAGGGCGAGATTCCGGGCGCGCTCATCATCGAGCGCATCGTGCTGGAATGGCGACTCGATCCCACCGGCGACCATCGCCTGCCCGGCTTGGCCGCCGACACCCCGGTCGTGCTGATCTGCAACGAGGGCTACGCCTCGAGCCTGGCCGCCGCCGACGCACAGCGTTTGGGCCTGACCCACGCCACCGATCTGGTCGGCGGCTTCCGGGCCTGGCGGGCGGCCGGATTGCCGACCGTCCCGGGCGGTTCGGCGTCGCTGCCCTGAACCGCCGCACATAACGGGTCCGAATCGACGCGACGGGCACGACGGTTTCGCCCGCCTCGCGGATTACAGTCCCAGATATGGTGACGGCGACTGTGCGGGCCACGGGGGAGGATCTGGCGTCGGCCGAGGTCGGCAAGGCCACGCGCAAGCGAGTGCCGCGCTCGTCGCTGGGCAGATGGGAGCCCGGCGCGGACCGCCCGGATCCCATCGCGATCCTCGAGCGGCAGGCCGCGACCCGGGTGCCGATGCTGGTGCCGATTCGATACGGCCGCATGGCCGCCGGACTGTTCCCGTTCTATCGCGGCGCGCCCGCGATCATGGCCGCCGATCTGGCCGCGAGTCCGAACACCGGGCTCACGGTGCAGCTGTGCGGCGACGCGCATCTGTCGAACTTCGGACTGTTCGCCTCGCCGGAGCGATCGCTGGTCTTCGACGTCAACGACTTCGACGAGACCCTGCCAGGGCCCTTCGAATGGGATGTCAAACGCCTGGTCGCCAGCGTCGCGGTGGCCGCGCGGGCCAACGGCGACAACGATTCCGATGCCGAGGCGGCCGCGACCGCCGCGGCCACCGGATATCGCGAGACCATGAACCGGCTCGCGGGCCTCGGCGAGACCGATGTCTGGTACGAGATGATCGACGCCGAGCGGGCCGCCGAACTGCTGCGGCCGCGCGTGCGCAAGCGCACCGAGAAGATCATCACCAAGGCCAGGACCCGCACCAGCCTGCAGGCCCTGGACAAACTCACCGCGCCCGGACCCGATGGCGAGCCGCGCATCCGCGAGGATCCGCCGCTGGTGCTCACCCTGCCCGATATCGAACGCGCACCGCTCGAGGCGATCCTGGCCGACTACCGCAATTCGCTCCCCGATGAACGGCAGGTGCTGCTGGACCGCTATCAGCTGCGCGACTACGCGATGAAGGTGGTCGGCGTGGGCAGCGTCGGTACCCGCTGCTTCATCGCGCTGCTCACCGGCCGCGCGATCGGCGATCCGCTTTTCCTGCAGGTCAAACAGGCCGAGGAATCGGTGCTCGCGCCGTATGTCCACGCCCACCACAGTCAACCGGCCCATCGCACCCACCTGCCGCATCAGGGCCATCGAGTCGTGCACGGACAGCGACTGACCCAGTCGGCCAGCGATATCTTCCTCGGCTGGGCCACCGGTCCGGACGGCCTGTTCTACTACTGGCGGCAGCTGCGCGATATGAAGGGCGCGCTGTCGATCGACGATATGGGGCCCGCCGAACTGCGTCAGTACGCGGCGCTGTGCGGCTATACCCTCGCCCGCGGCCACGCCCGTTCCGGGGACCGCCTGGCCATCGCCGCCTACCTCGGCACCGGTGATGTCTTCGACCGGGCGATGGGTGAGTTCGCGATGGCCTACACCGAGCAGACCGCCACCGACTACGAGGCGCTGACAACCGCGATCGAATCCGGCCGGATCACCGCTGAGGACGCCTGAATCAGTTCTGCGCCAAGGCTTTCAGCGCACGCTCCACATCGTCGGAACCGTTGTGTACGTGGAAGGACACGCGCAGCCCGCCGTCGCGCGCACTGGTGACGATCCCGGATTCGGCCAGCCGATCGGCGAATTCGCCCGCACCGGGCAGGGTGACGATAGGGGAGTCGCCCGCGATCGAGGGCAGGCCCAGCTCGGTGAGCCCGTCGCGGAACCGCGTGGCCAGGGCCCGGTTGTGGCGGCCGATCGCCTCGACGCCCAACTCCTCGATCAACCGCAGTCCGGCCACCGAGTACACCACGCCCAGCCAGTCCGGAGTGTCGTCCAGGCGGCGAACGGTATCCGAGAGACGCTGCGGCGCATACATTTCCGCCCAGCGATCGGCCGCGGCGTACCAGCCGGGCGAGACCGGACGGACCGCGTCGGCGATCGACGGATGCACCGCCAGCAGACTCACGCTGCGCGCGCCGAGCAGCCATTTGAACGTCGCGCAGACCCAGAAGTCGGCATCGTCGAAGCGCAGCGGCAGCCAGCCCGCGGCCTGCGTGGCGTCCAGCAGCAGCCAGGCATCGTTGGCCCGGGTGACCGCCCGCAATTCGGCCGGATCGATCGCGCGCCCGTCGGCCGACTGCACCACGCTCGCCGCCACCAGCGCGGTCTGCGGGCGCACCTCCTCGGCCAGGCGCGCCAGCGGGACCGCCCGCACGATCAGATCGCCGCGGTATCGGAAGGGATTGGGCACCGAGGCGAAATCGTCTTCCGGCACAAGCACTTCCGCGCCCGGCGGCAGCGCGACCGCGGCTGGGCCGATGAGCGAACCCACGCCGTGGCCGATGGCGACATCGTCGGCGGTGGCCCCGGACAGCAATCGCGCGAAACTCGCCCGCAGCGTCTCGACCTGATCGTCGTGCGTGGACGGGCTGCCGTAGCCGCCCGCCCATCGCTCGGTGACCGCGGCAACGCTCGCCAACGCGCGAGCGGGCGGCAGTCCATAGGACGCGGTATTGAGATAGACGGTCTCGCTGCGGAATTCGCCGGGCGCCAAGGGATCCATATCCGCAGTGTCATCCGGCGCGCTCGGCGTCGTCCATAGCCACCCGCTCGGCGTTGGACTGATTTGCCGCGTCCGCCACGTTGTCGAGGGCGCGGGCGGCGGTGTGATCGTGGGTCGGCACGATGCGCACGAGATGACGGGCCAGATGCAGGCGATGCAGGGTCGCGAAGGTTTCGTCGCGGTCGTGATCGGCGAGCGCGCCCGGGTAGGCGGCCTTCTGCCGGAGATCGTCGATCTGCAGGTGATGCCACGCCGCGTCCCCTGCCAGCAGGACCCAGCCGGTCGCGGTGTGCGCGAGGACGCCGACGCTGCCCGGGGTATGTCCGGCCAGATCCACCAGCACCACACTGGAATCGCCGAACAGATCGTGGCTGCGCGGGAAGGTCAGCACCGGCGGGCCGTCGAGTTCGTATTCGGAGATCGGCCGATCCCGCAGCGAATCCCGCACGCCGCCGACCGGTGCGGTGGGACCGCTCATCACCCATTCCCGTTCGGTGCGGTGCAGCCGCACGGGTAGCCCCGGCAGGTCGAGCAGACCGCAGACATGATCCCAGTGGGCGTGGGTGGGCAGGGCGAAATCGAGCGATGTCGACCCGAGCGCGGTGATCGTCGCCACGGTGTCCGCGGGCGGGCGCACCGCGACCCGCAGGATCGCGGGCAACTGCGCGATGGCACGACGTTCCACGTCGCGGCAGACGGCCGGATCCACGACGAAGGTGGCGCTCGGATGCCGAATCACGAACGAGGTCAACGCGTTCTCGACGCGTCGCGGCGCGAAGCGGCCCTCCACCACGGCCGGGGTCGGCACCGAACGCGGCGTCTGCGGGAGCGCGGTGATGTCGACGGTCGTCGTGGCGGCGGGCAGTCCCGCATCGACGATCGAGCGCAGCAGTCGCTGGTCGGCCGGGCGTGGGCGCAGCATTCCCCATGCGGAACCCACCGCGACGCCGCAGCATTCGACGAGGGTCGGGCGGCGTACCGGATCGGACATGATCACTCCTGTGCTGAGTCGGCGACCTGGATCGTCGCCGGGAACCGTGGCACCCTAAAACTTCATGTCGACACGAAGTAAAGGGTCTGCCTCGCCGGATTTGAAAATCGGCGACGCCGCGGTCGAACTGGGCATCGAGGCCCATGTGCTGCGGCACTGGGAATCGGCCGGTCTGCTCGCGCCCCCGCGCACGCCCTCGGGCCATCGCAGCTACGACCGCCAAACCCTCGACCAGGCCCGGATGATCCGAACGCTGCAGCGCACCGGCATGTCCCTGCTCGAGATCCGTCGCCTCGCGGACGCCGCATACCCCGATCGAATAGATCTGATCGCCGCCAAACGCGCGGATCTGGCCGCCCGGATGGCCGTCCTCGAGGCCACCGACCACTTCCTGGAACACATCCTCGAATGCCGACATCCGGTGATCGCCGACTGCCCGTCCTGTCGCTCCTTCGCGGCCGTGCGCCATGCCGCGAAATTCGGTTGCGCGCCCCCGGGCGAACATGTCAGCCTGCGGGAAACGTTTCCGTCCAGCTGAAGGAGTTGGGATGCGCCGGTTCTACGAGGGACTTCGGATACCTTGTCGGACCGTGACTTTCGAGGATCTCGGCGCATATGCCAATTCACCGCACACTCAATATCGGGATTGTCGCCCATGTCGACGCCGGTAAGACCAGCCTGACCGAACGGCTGCTGTACGACACCGGGGCCATCGACACCCTCGGCAGCGTCGACGCGGGCACCACCCGCACCGATACCGGCGATATCGAGCGGCAGCGCGGTATCACCGTGCGCTCGGCCGTCGTGTCGTTCACCGTGGGCGACATACAGGTCAATGTGATCGATACGCCCGGTCACAGCGATTTCGTCGCGGAGGTGGATCGGGCGCTACGCGTACTCGACGCGGCCGTACTGGTGATCTCGGCGGTCGAGGGCGTGCAGGCGCACACCCGGACGCTGATGCGCATTCTTCGTGACATGCGTTTGCCCACACTGATATTCGTCAACAAGATCGACCGCCCCAACGCGCGGCCCGAGCAACTGCTGGCCGAAATAGCCTGGCGTGTCACGCCGTATCCGCTCGTTATCGCCGAAGACCTCGCCGATATCGCGGAAACACTTGCCGAACAGGATGATTCGCTGCTCGCCGCACTCGTCGACGGCCCACCGCCGACACCGGCCACACTGCAAGCGGCCCTGCGCGACCAACTCGCTCGCGGCCTGGTGCATCCGGTCTACTTCGGATCGGCGCTCACCGGCCACGGTGTCGACGCGCTGATCCGGGCGATCACCGAACTGCTGCCCATCCCCGAATCGGCCGATGGGCCGACGCCCCGCGGCACGATCTTCGCCGTCGAGCGCTCGGCCTCGGGCGCGAAAACCGCCTACCTGCGCCTGTTCTCGGGTACCGTCACCACTCGCGATCGCCTGGCCCTGAGTCGTCGCGACTACGACGGAACCACCGTTCGCCACACCGGCCGCATCACCACGCTGCGGGTGGTGGGCGGCGGGTCCGGACCCCTGACGGCCGGGAATATCGGCCGGATCACCGGCCCGTCCGATCTGCGGGTCGGCGATACGCTCGGCGTCCCAACCGATTCCGAACAGCCGCGCTTCGCCGTACCGACCCTGCGCACGCTGGTCCGCGCCCGCACGGGCACGCCCGCGGCCCTGCATGCCGCGCTACGGCAACTGGCCGAACAGGATCCGCTGCTGCATATCCGCGTGGAACCCGACGGCGACACCTCGATCCTGCTCTATGGCGAGATCCAGCGGGAGATCATCGCGACCACGCTGTCGGACCGATACGGCATCGATGCCGAATTCCTCGCGACCGAACCGCTGCGCGTCGAACGTGTCACCGGCACCGGCGCGGCGATCGAGGAAATGGGTTATCGCGCAGCGAGTTCGCACGGTTTCTGGGCGACCGTCGGCCTGCGCGTCGACCCCGGGCCACCGGGAACCACCTTTCGCTACGAGACCGAACTCGGCGCACTTCCGCGCGCATTCCATTGCGCCATAGCCGAATCCGTGCACGCCACACTCCGCCGCGGAACCGACGGCCGACCGATCACCGACTGCGTCGTCACCCTCATCCGCTCCGGATTCGCGGCGCCGATCTCGACCGCCGCCGATTTCCGCGGCCTGACGCCACTGGTACTCACACAGGCGCTGCGCCGCGCCGGAACCGAAATCCTGGAGCCCACAGACGCTTTCGAACTCGACCTGCCCGCCGACACACTCGCCCCCGTACTCACCGCGCTCATCGCACTCGGCGCGAGCATCCAGAACTCCGAGGCGGTCGCGGACGCCTGGCGGCTGACCGGAACGATCGCGACGCGCGCGGTCGACGCCGTGCGGCACCGGCTGCCCGCACTCACCCGAGGTGAGGCGGATTGGTGGTCGCGTCCGGCCGGTTACCGCTGATCGGTCGCGCGCAGGCCGTCCCAGGCGACCGCCAGCAGTCGATCGGCGGCCTCGCGGCCGGCGGATTCGCAGGCCGCGCCGATGCCGTGGGCCAGGCGCAGGACATCGCGCGGTTCGATATCGGTGCGGATCAGGCCCGCCTCCTGCGCCGGGTGCAGCACCGCCGCGGCGGCCTCGGAGACCAGGGCCGAACAGAGGGTGAAGGTTTCGGAATTGCGGTCGATCGCGGCCTTGAGGGTGAGCGCGAGGCTGCGTTCGTTCATCACGAAATCCACCTGCGCGTGCAGCCAGCCGCGCAGGGCCTCACCCGGCGGCTCGGTATCGCGCAGTTCGAACGCGCGCTGGGCCAGCGCCTCGATTTGGGAGCGGTAGACCGCCTCGATGAGCGCGTCGCGATTGGGGAAATGGCGATACAGCGTTCCGGCGCCGACTCCCGCGCGCCGGGCGATATCGTCCAGCGGCGCCTCCGGCCCGTGCTCGGCGAAGGCATCGCGCGCGCTGGCCACGATGCGCTCGTAGTTGCGGCGCGCGTCCGCGCGCATCGGCCGCTGGGTCGGCGGTGCGTCCACAGTCTTCTCCACGGGAAACACGTCTCCTCCACTGGAAACGGATGCTTTCTCCGTTTAGGCTTGCGTAAACGGAGATCTTCTCCATATGCTAGCTCCATCGATAAACGGAGACTGTCTCCGTTTGGTTCCTTCGCTCGATGGAGTGTCCTTGTCTACTCCCACGATTACCGCCCCACCACGTCTACACACCGGATCCCCGCGTTTGCGTACGGGGATCGTCCTGGTCACGCTGCTGACCTGCCAGTTGATGATCATTCTCGACATCACCGTGATGAATGTGGCCCTGCCGCGCATCCGGACCGATCTGCACTTCAGTGCGACCGGCCTGTCCTGGGTCATGGACGCCTACACCCTGGTCTTCGGTGGATTGCTGCTGCTCGGCGGACGCGCGGGTGATCTGTTCGGGCGGCGACGCCTGTTCATCGCCGGGACGGTGCTGTTCACCCTGGCCTCACTGCTGGGCGGCCTCGCACCGTCGGCGGGCTGGCTGCTCGCGGCCCGGGTCCTGCAGGGCATCGGCGGCGCGATGGCCGGACCCAATACCCTGGCCCTGCTGACCACGACCTTCCATGAACCGAAGGCGCGCATTCGGGTACTTGCCCTGTTCTCCGGAATGTCGAGTGCCGGATTCGCGATCGGCCTGCTGGTGGGCGGGCTGCTCACCGAGTGGCTGGGCTGGCGTTCGGCGCTGTTCATCAATGTGCCCTTCGGCCTGCTCGTCGTCGCGTTCGCGCTGCGCTACCTGCCCGAGGCGCCGCGGCGGCCCGCGCGCTTGGATCTGCCGGGCGCGATCACCGCGACCGGCGGTGTGGCCGCGCTGGTGTACGGGTTCATCAGCGCCGCGTCCAACGGCTGGGGCGATCTCACGACCGCGACCTCGCTGACCGCGGGCGCGGTGCTGCTGGCGGCCTTCCTGGTGGTGGAACGCCGTGCGCCGCAACCGCTGCTGCCGCTGCACCTGTTCACCGATCGCACCCGCGCCGCGGCCTACACCAATATGTTCCTCGGGCCGATGGCCGGGATGTCTATGTTCTTCTTTCTCACCCAGTATCTGCAGGAGGTTCGCGGAATGAGCGCCCTGGCAACGGGTTTCGCCTTCCTGCCGACCGCGGCGCTGATGTTCGCCATGATCCGGCTGATTCCGCGACTGCTGCCGCGCCTGGGGCCCAAACCCATCACGGTCACCGGCACCGCGGCGATGATCGCCGGACTGGTGCTGCTGACCCGGCTGACGCCCGACAGCGGCTACTTCCCGCTGCTGCTGGCGGCGATGGTGCTCATGGGTTGCGGTATCGGGCTGGCGTTCTCGCCGCTGAACGTGATCATCATGTCCACGGTGTCCCCGGAGGAGGCCGGGGCCGCGGGCGGTGCGCTGCAGACGCTGCAGCAGACCGGCGGCGCGCTGGGACTGGCGATTCTGGTGACCGTCTTCGGCACGGCCGCACGCGGTGCGTCGGGTTCGGCGGCGCAGGTGCTGGTCAGCGGCATCACCACCGCATTCGCCGCCGCGGTGGTCATCGCGATCCTGACCTTCCTGGTCGCGCTCACCTTCCCGCGGGTGAGCCGGTCGAACTGATTGGGCCGCAGGGTGTTCCGCCGCACAACGGGGTGCGGCGGACCCGGTCGGAATCACCCTGAGTCAAAGCCTGTCGGCGGGTGGGCCGCCGGGCCTACCATCCGGCCATGACCGCCCGTCTGCCGCTCATCGATATCTCCCGATTCCGCGGCCCACGGCGGGCCGAATTCCTCGCCGACCTGCGCCACGCCGCGCACGAGGTCGGCTTCTTCTATGTCGTCGGCCACGGTGTCCCGGACGCGCTGACCACGGGCATCTTCGAGGTGGCCCGGCAGTTCTTCGCACTGCCGCTGCAACAGCGGCGCGAGATCGACAACATCAACTCCCCGCAGTTCCGCGGCTACACCGTCACCGGCAACGAATACACCGCGGGCGCACCGGATCGCCGCGAACAGATCGATATCGGTCCCGAACGCGAGGCGCTCGAGCTCGGCCCGGACGATCCGGCCTGGCTGCGGCTGATCGGTCCGAATCAGTGGCCCGCGGCGCTGCCGCGGCTGCGCGAGACCACTCTGGCCTGGCAGGCCGAGGCGCTGCGGGTGAGTCGAGAGGTGTTGCGCGCCTTGGCCGCCGCGCTCGGACAGGACGAGGGCTATTTCGACGCGTGGTTCGACGCGGAGGCGGCGGCGCATCTGAAGATCGTCCACTATCCCGGCCGCGACACCGACGGCGACGATCAGGGCGTCGGTGCGCACAAGGACTACGGCTATCTGGCCCTGCTGCAACAGGACGAGGTCGGCGGCCTGCAGGTGCAGGGGCCCGACGGCTGGATCGACGCCGTGCCGGTGCCGGGCAGCTTCGTATTCAACATCGGCGAGATGCTCGAGATCGCCACCGGCGGCTATCTGACCGCGACCCGGCATCGCGTGGTGAGCCCGCCCGCCGGGGTGGACCGCTACTCGGTGCCGTTCTTCCTCGGTCCCCGGCTGGACGCGGTGGTGCAACCGCTGAATCTGCCCGCTGAACTGGCCGTGCGCGCCCGCGGGGTGAGCCGGGAGGCGGACAATCCGCTGCACGCGCGGTACGGGGAGAACGCGCTGCGCGGCTGGCTGCGATCGCATCCGAAGGTGGCGCGGCGCTGGTGGTCCGACGTCCTCGCGCAGCGCTCATGACCGTCGTCGAGGCGCTGGCTCGCGCGGATGAAATTCGCAGGGCCCATGGGGTTTTCCGCACGGCCATGGTCGGCCTGCCGCCGTTGCCGCCCGACGCGGACGGGCTGTGGGAGCCCGGGCGGACACTGGGCGCGCGGGTGGACGGGGAACTGGTCGGCACCGCCAACTCCTATACGAGCTGGCTGGTGGTTCCCGGCGGCGATCGCCTCCCGCAGGCCGCGGTGACCCATGTCGGCGTCCTGCCCACCCATACCCGCCGCGGCGTGCTGACCGCGCTGCTGCGCCGCCAGCTCGCCGACTTCGCCGCGCGCGGTGAGATCGTCGCGACCCTGCGCGCCTCACAGGGCGGAATCTACGAGCGCTTCGGCTACGGCGTGGCCGGTTCGATGGCCCGCCTCGAACTGGACCCGCATCGAGCCCGCCTGCGCGACACCGTGCCCGCCTCCGGCCCCATCCGCCTGCTCGACGCGGCCACCGCGTGGGAATCGCTCGCCAAAATCTATGCGGCCCTGGATCTCTCACGCCCCGGCTGTATCGACCGCCCGCAGTACTGGTGGCGACTACAGGAATATACCCACGGCACACCCGGCTACGTCGCGACCCACGGAATCCCCGGCGGCGAAGACGGATTCCTGCGCTACCGCCCCCTGGACACCACCGACTGGCCCCGCAGCCGAGACCGCACCCTGGTCGTCGACGATCTGTTCGCCACCACCCCGAACGCCTACGCGGGCCTGCTGCGCCACCTGCTGTCCACCGATGTCGCCGACCGAATCGTCTTCCCCGCCGTGGCTTCCGACGAACCCGTGCGCCACCTGCTCACCGACGAACGGGCCACCACACTGACCGCCCTGCGCGACGAAACCTGGCTCCGCCTCGTCGACGCCCTCGCGGCCCTGCGCCGCCGCACCTACCGCCCCGGCCCCCCGATCATCCTCGCCGTCACCGATCCGCTCCTACCCGACAATTCCGGCAGCTATCGAATATCGGCCGAATCCACCACCCGCACAGCCGAACCCGCCGATCTCACCACCGATATCGCCGCCCTCGCCGCCACCTACCTGGGCGGCACGACCTGGCGACACCTGTCCCTGGCGGGCCGCGTCACCGAACATACCCCCGGCGCACTGGACCGTGCCGACGACCTGTTCGCCACCCGCGAAGCGCCGTTCAGCGGCACGTGGTTCTGACCGGACCGCGCGAGCGAAGACGGCGCAGCATCCGGGCGTCCTCGAAACCGACTGCCGCGGCGGCGGTTTCGCGGGTGGCGCCGTGGTCGATCAGATGCTCGGCGCGTTCGAGACGCAGTATCTGCTGGTAGCGCAGCGGGGTGAGGCCCTCGGTGGCGCGGCTGAACAGTCGGGTCAGGGTGCGGGGACTGACGCCCACGGATTCGGACAGGTAGGTGAGCGGGAGGGTTTCGTCGAATCGCGCCTCGATGAGATCCTGCACGCGGTGGACGACGTCGTCGAGGTGGGAACGATGCCGCAGCAGCGCACTGGTCTGCGGATCGTCGCCATTGCGCCGCAGGAATACAACCATATCCCGGGCCACCAGGCCCGCGAGGGCGGCACCGTGCCGCACCGCCAGCAGATGCAGTGCGAGGTCGATACCGCTGGCTATTCCGGCCGAGGTCGCCACCCGCCGGTCGACCGTGTACAGCACATCCCGGACGACCGTGGCCGACGGATATCTGCGGGCCAGTTCCTCCTGCAGCTGATGATGGGTGGTGCACTCACGTCCGTCGAGCAATCCGGCCTGTCCCAGCGCATCGGCCCCCGAGCAGACGCTGACCACGAAACCACCGGCGGTGTGGTGTTCGCGCAACCGCGCGCCCAGTTCCCGCGACACCTCCGGGCCACCCCTCAGGCTCGGCGCGCGTCCGCCGGGCACCACGATCAGATCCGCCGAAGTCGTTGTCGGCCACATTGTTTCGGCCGCTACCGGCAGGCCCTGGGCGCTGTGCACCTGGCTTTGCTCGGCGAAGTATTCGAGCCGGTACGGATGCCCGAACTGCGCCGCGGTATCGAAGACGTGCGCCGGACCGGCCAGATCGATCAGATGGAATCCGGGCAGCAGCACGAAGACGACGCGACTCACACCGATGATACTGCCAGTTCGGCCTCGAGGTCGGCCACGGTGACGATGCGCGCGAACCTGTCCCGCAGGACCGCCACCGTGCGCTCGACGACGGCCTCGGCACTCAGGCCGCCGACCGGATCCGTGGTGGTAGCGTCCACGACGAAGGTCATGTCGTAGCCGAGATCGCTGCCCACTCGCGTGGTGGTCTCCACACACTGTTCGGTGCGAATACCGCAGACAACCAGTTCGCGCACGCCCTTCTCGGTGAGCACTCGCTGCAGATTCGTCGTGGTGAAGGCGTTGTGGGAAGTCTTGTGCAGCAATGGCTCTCCTTCCAGCGGACCCTCCAGCTCGTCGAGCAGGCGCACATGCCCCGAGGCCGGATCGAAGACATCGCCGGTGCCGGGTTCGCAGTGCAGCACCCACACGACGAGGTCGCCGCGGGTCCGGGCGAGCCGGACCAGCCTATCGACCGATCGCGCGATCCGCGGATCGGCGATCTCCGCCCACGAAGGCCGGGCGCGAAAGGACTCCTGAACATCGATGACCAACAGGGCTCGTTGCATGAGACATATCCTGGCAACGCGCGTCGGGGCCGGTGAAGGCCCGATTCGGTCCGGTACCGGAACGATCCGGTCGCCGCGGACCGGCAGGTGAATTATCGGCCAACGTTGGGCGGATTCGGTGGCCGAGGCGGGGGCGTGTCACCCATGTCGACACCTCCGATTACGCCATGCCCGACGACGAGTCGGTGGGCATGCACCTGCGTTTTCCGAATCGCCGTGTACTGGGACGGCGGTAACCGAACTCAGTGACGCGACCCTGGGCGACCATTCGAAACCGGGCCGCGGCATCGCGGTGCGCGACGACGCGCAGCATCGTCTCGGCATCATTCGCGGTCGCGGCGACACACCCTGCGCCGAGTTGAATCGCCCGGCCGACTGCAGTCCCGATCGCTAGTCGCGCACCGCCAGGCCCGCCGCGAGCCCGCGGTGATCGCTGCCGGGGGTGTGCAGTACCGACGAGGTGGCCGCGCGCAGGCCCCGGATGAGGATGTGATCCGGGCCGACCACGGGAAGTGCCGCGGGCCAGGTGAATTGCGGACCGCCCGCGGCCTGCCTGCTGTCGTGGTAGCCGGGCGCGAAGGCGTGCCAGTGCCGGTCGGTGGCGGTGGTGTTGAAATCACCGAGCACGACGACACGGGCCGACTTCTCGGCCGACAACTCCCGCGACAGGGTGGCGAGTCCGTGATCGCGGGATGCGTTGTCACCCAGTCGAATCGACGGTAGATGCACCACATACGCGGTCAGCGTGCCGCCGGGTGCGTCCACCCGCGCCCGCAAGCCCCGCCGCCAACCCGCGCCCACATCGGCGGGTTCGACGCCGGAGACGGGATATCGGCTCCACAGTGCGACCGTGCCCACCGCCGCGTGATACGGATAGTCGTCGGACAGTTCATTCTCGGCCGCGCGGGCGTTCTGCCCCGAAACCTCCTGGAGCGCTATCAAATCCGCGCCCGTCGCACGAAGTTCGCGAATCGCCCGACCGGGAGCGTCGTTCGCGGCGCTCATATTCTGGGTCACCACGACCAGTTGCCCAGGCCCCGTCGAATCGGGCCCGCCCCACCACCATCCGAACGCGTATCCCCACGCCAGCAGCGGAACCACCGCCGCCGCGATGCCCAGGCGCGAACGACAGGCCAGCGCGGTCAGCGCCAGCACCGGCACACCGAGGCCCAGCCAGGGCGCGGCGCTGTCGAGCAGCACACCCAGCCCGGCCACATCGGGAATCAGCCTGTGCCCGACCAGCAACAGCGTCAACAGCGCGCCCGCGCCGACCAGCGCCGCATTCGCCCTCATCCGAGACACAGCCGCCGCGGCGTCTTGTCCCCGGACAGCCGCGCGTCCACGCATCCCGCGGGGAGTTCGCCATGGGCCCGCGAGCCGAAGTTGGCCGTCACCGTCAGCGCGTGATCGCCGAAGACGGTGCGCTGCACCAGATGATCATCGGTGAGCCAGTCGAATCCGGTCATCGGCAGGGTCGCGGCGGTCTCGTGCAGCGGTGCGAAATATTGCTGTAGCCGGGCGATCTCGGGCCCGTGCTCGGCGATCGCGTCGTCATCGAGCACGAAGTTCATCGGCGTCTGGTTCAGCATCGCCGTCAGCGCCCGCATCGTCTGCTGGCCGGGCAGTTTGTAATACGGCAGCTCCCAGCGATCGGCGGAGATCTTCGAATCGTGGAGGGCCGTCTCCAGCAGCGGAATTCGGTACGCCGGATCGAACATGGCCCGGGCCACGGCATCCGGCAGGGTCGCCGGTTGGAAGAACGACTTGGGCGCGCCCTGGGGAGCCCAGCCGCCCCATACCTGCCTATCGCGCTGCACCGTCCACAGCGCGTCGCTGACCGGGGTCTGCGAGCCATGGTCGAACGCCAGCACCGGGGCGGCCCAGGCCCCGGCGGACTCCGAGCCGAGTACCGTACCGTGTTCGCCGAGCCAGCGCATGCGATCGAGTCGATTGCGCCGGTCCTGTGCCTGATTCATCGGATGGTCCGGGCTGTGATCGTCGAAGAATTCGCCCGCGGCGTCGACGTCGAGAAAATAGGTGTCGGCCCCGTTGGCCGTCATCGCCGCGTATCGGTCGCGATACAGCTGCGGCCGCTGTGCCAAGACCTGCGAGCTGAGATAGCACCCGCGATCGTGGAATCCGGGCTGTGGCGATCCGTCCGCGCGCCGCACGCATCCGCCCGGCCACACCCCGTCCGGCCAGCGTGAGGACGGGTTGTCCGCGGTCGCCGGGTCCTGGGCGTTGGCATACGAATCGTACGGTCCCGCAAGGTATCCGGCTTGTTTCGCTGCCGACACGGCGGCCGTCGACATGGGCCGGTCGTCGGAGTCGTAGCCCAACCACATCCGGCTCACCCCGAGTTCGCGCAGTCGGCGCACCGCGTCGGGCGTGCGCCCGTCGCCGAACAGGTAGGCGTGAAAAGCGCCTCGCAACAACGAGATCGACGGATTGTCGCGGATCTTTTCGGCGAGCGCGCGGAACCGGTCGTGGGTAATGAGCCAGTCCCGGTAATCACGCGCCGCCGCGACCGGCGAGGTGTCGGTCAGTGCGAAGGTGACCGTGTAATCATCCGCGCCCGAACCGAATTCGTGCTCACCGGCGGCCCGCAGTCGCCCCCGATCCGAACTCACGGCCAGGCTCGAGCCGATATCGGTGGGCACCAGATAGCTCACCCCGCGCCCACCGATGCGATAACCCCACAGCGGCATCGTCAGTCTCGATGTCATCGCCACCGGATCCCCGACCAGACCGGCGGCGGGGGAGTTCCAGAACGGATCGCCCACCGGCAGCGACAGTCCCTCACCGCGCGGCACCTGCAGCGACACTGTTCCCGGATCGCCGCCGGTCACCGGCCAGCGCAACCGCTGCGCTCGCTCGGAACGCACATCCATCCGCAGCCGTCCCTGTTCGGCTCGCGCGGTCACCGTGAGCGCCCGCTGTGGATAACTCCACCGCGCGACGTCTCCGCTCACCCGAGGCCCGTCGACCGGACCGAGGCCGTCGGCGGCCGCGGACAGTTCGATACCCGCGGCCGTCACACCGAGCGTCGCGGTATCCACGACCGCGCTGCCGCCGCCGATCGCAATCACCACGCGGTTGCCCTCCGCCTGCGGCGGTGCGCCCGCGGTCGTCGCGGATCGCAGCCGAATGATCGCCACACCCGCGGCCACCGCCACCACCAGCAGCAATGCGGCCACCGCCCACAGCATTCCCCGTCGTCGTCCACTCATATGCCCCAGGTTTGCGGTCCGGGATGAGAATCCGATGAAAACGTATGATCGGCGAACATGCGCGTATTGGTGGTCGACGACGAGGCTGCGGTCCGCGACGCGGTGGTGCGGGCCATGGACAGCGAGGGGTATCGGACCCGCGCGGCCGGTGACGGCGCCGCGGCGCTGGCGGAGATCGCGCGCTGGCAGCCGGAGGTGGTGATCCTCGACGTGCTCATGCCGTTCCTGGACGGCCTGAGCGCCTGTCGGCAGCTGCGCGCCCGGGGTGATCGCACCCCGATACTCATGCTGACCGCGCGCGATGCCGTGGCCGATCGGGTGGACGGCCTGGACGCGGGCGCCGATGACTATCTGGTGAAGCCGTTCGATCTGGACGAGTTGCTCGCGCGGGTGCGGGCCCTGGCGCGCCGCACCTATCCCGAGGACAGCGCGGTCCTGTCGTGCGCGGATCTGACCATGGATACCGGCGCGCATCGGGTGTGGCGCGGAGAGCGCGAAATCGAGCTCACCCGAACCGAATTCGCATTGCTCGAGGTGCTGTTGCGCAATCGCGACCAGGCGCTGCCGCGCGAACTGCTCATCGAACGGGTGTGGGGTCGCGAGCTGAGCTCGTCGTCGAATTCGCTCGAGGTCTACATCCGCTATCTGCGCCGCAAACTCGACCACGAGGCGGAGGCGCTCATCCACACCGTGCGCGGTATCGGCTATCGGCTCGGATCGTCGTGAGGACTCGATCCCTGCGCACCCGGATCGCGGTGTACTTCGCGGCCGCGATGGTGCTCGCGCTGGCCGGGATGGGTGTGGCCGCCTATGCGGTGGTCCGCCACGAACTCGGCAGCGCCCTGGACACCGGGCTGCGTCGCGAGGCCACCCGCATCACCCGGCAATTCGCCGCCGAACCCGATGTCGCCACGATCTCGGGCCCGTGCCGGTATCTGGCCGCGCCGAGCTGCGTGCAGGTGGTGGCCGCAGACGGCCGGATCGAATCCGGCCACGATCCCGACAGCGCGCTGCCGGTCGACGACGTAACACGTTCGGTGGCAACGGGTTCCGCGGCCGCCTACGTCAGCGATATCGCCTACGACGGACAGCGTGTGCGGATGTATACCGCGCAGCTGCGCCCCGGCCTGGCGGTACAGGTGGCTCAGCGTTCGGATCAGGTCGACACCGGGACGCGGCGGGTCGGCCTGGCCCTGCTGGCCGCCGCGGTGGTGGGTACTGCGCTGGCGATCGCCGCGGGATGGTTCGCGGCGCGACGCGCCCTCGCGCCGGTGACCACGCTGACCAGGGCGGCCGAACGCGTCGCCGCCACCCGCGATCCGAGCCGCCATATCCCGGTCACCGGATCCGACGAATTGGCCACGCTGGCAACCAGTTTCAACACCATGCTGGACGCGCTGGAGCAGGCGCTCGCCGCCGAACGCGAATCCCGCGCGGCCCAGCGGCGTCTGGTCGCCGACGCCTCACACGAACTGCGCACGCCGCTGACCGCCCTGCGCGCCAATATCGATCTGCTGCGCCGCGCCGACCGCCTCACCCCCGATCAACTGGCCGCCACCGCCGCGGCGCTGCACGGCCCGGCGGGTGAACTGTCCGGACTCGTCGCCGATCTCATCGATCTGGCCCGGGCCGACGATCCCCGGGCGCTGATCGAGCCCTTCGAGGATCTGCGGCTGGACACGCTCGTGGCCCAGCGCGTCGAGGTGGCCCGAACCCATTGGTCCGCGGTGACTTTCGAGACCGATCTGGAACCGACAACGATCTCCGGCGCACCGGCCCGTCTGTCCCGCGCGATCACCAACCTGCTCGACAACGCCGCCAAATTCAGCCCAGCCGGCGAAACGGTCCACATCGAACTGCGCGCCCGTCGCCTGACCGTCCGCGATCGCGGGCCCGGCATCCCCGCCGACGATCTACCGCATATCTTCGACCGCTTCTATCGCTCCCGCACGGCCCGCGGCAAACCCGGCCACGGCCTGGGATTGGCCATTGTCGCGCAGGTCGCCGCCCAGCATGGCGCGCGCCTCACCGCCGCGTCGGAGCCGGGCGGGGGAGCGGTGCTGTGGATCGAATTCGATTGAGCCGAGGCTACTTACGCGCGTAACTGCGGAAGACGTATTCGTCGCGGCCGTTGGCGGAGCGACGGGAGCCGATGGTGTAGGTCATCATGAAGCTCTCGGCCGGGACGGCCGGGGCGTGGATATCGCCCTGATAGGCGGTGGTCAGTTCGGTTACCGCGATCACGGTCGCGAATTGCAGTGCCTCGCCGAAGATCTCGCCGCCACCGAGGATCCAGACCTCCTGTGGATCGGTCAGCGCGAGCGCCTCGGCGACCGAGGAGGCCCGCTCGGCGCCCTCGGCATACCAGTCCGGCTGACGGGTGATGACGATCTTGCGGTTGGCGGGCAGCGGGCCGAACAGCTGCGGCAGCGCCTCCCAGGTCTTGCGGCCCACGATCAGGGTGTAGTCGGAGATGGTCTCGAGCAGGTGCTGCCGATACTCCGGCAGATCCCACGGGATGCCTCCTCCGGCGCCGATCACGCGGTCTCGGGTCTGTGCCCAGATCAGCCCGACCGTCCGCTTGCTGGTTTCGATCATCTCCGAGCTCATACCCCCAGAGTAGTGGGTCGATACCAGCGCTAACTTTCTCGACCGTTGCGGGATGGCTGCGCGGTGGGCCATCTCACGTCCGATTCGCCCGATGGTCAGCTGTGCGGTGAAGCTTGCTGATGTGTTGCTGACATGAGAAAACGTTTTCTCGACAAGGATATATTTCCGTTCGGAATCATTTCCGTACCCCCTGTTTTGTGGGCACTCGGTTGTCGTACCCGTCTGTCATCGTGATCGGCGTGGATCGATTCGTAGTATCAATGGGCGGGGACATGCGGGGGCGGGGGATTCGGCGGTGACGAGGCGAGGCTGGGCCCTGTTTCTGGCCCTCGGGGTTATCTGGGGCGTGCCCTACGCGATGATTCGCATCGCGGTTCGCGACTTCGATCCGGTGGTCGTCGCCGGTGGTCGCACGGCGATCGGCGCGCTGCTGCTGTTGCCCATCGCGCTGTACGGCAAATCCCTCGGGCCCGCGCTGCGGCGCTGGCCGTGGCTGGTGGCCTACACGCTGGTGGAGATCACCGGACCGTGGCTGCTGCTCGGACATGCCGAGACCAAGCTCAACAGCTCGACCGTCGGCCTGCTCGTCGCGGCGGTGCCGCTGGTGGCGGTGGTCGTGGTGACCGCGCTGGGGCACGAGGCCTTCGACAGTCGCCGCGTGGTCGGCCTGCTGGTCGGCCTGGGCGGCGTACTGGCCCTGGTCGGCCTGGATATCGACCTGTCGGATTTCGGCGCGCTGGCCGCGGTCGGCATCACCGCGGTCGGCTACGCGGTGGGCCCGATCATCATCAATCGCAAACTGGCCGATCTGCCGCCGATGGGCGTGGTCACCGGGTCGCTGGTGCTGGCGGCGGCGCTCTACGCGCCGTTCGTGGCCTGGCGTTGGCCCGAGCGGATCACCGCGCCCGCGGGCTGGTCGGTGCTCGGCTTGGCCGTGCTCTGCACGGCCGTCGCGTTTCTGGTGTTCTTCGCCCTGATCGGTGAGGTCGGTCCGGCGCGGGCCACAGTGATCACCTACATCAATCCCGCGGTCGCCCTGGTCATCGGGGTATCGCTGCTGGGCGAGCCGCTGACCGCCGGAATGGCGATCGGCTTTCCGCTGGTGATCCTCGGCTCGATCCTCGGCACGGCCAAGGCGCGCCCACGCGTGGTCGCCGAACCGCAGCCGGTCGATACCGTCGGCTGAGCGCTCGGATTCCATTCGGTGAATTCGCCACGGGATATTGGATATTCGCAGCGGTGAACGAATCAATGGAATCCGATCGCCCGCAATTAATTCAGGCGAATCATTTGCCGTTCATATGCTGACGATTTGGCCGAGCGATTGTTACCGAGCGGTGCGGGCGGTCGTCGCCGCATATGCGCGCGACGGCCGTCCCGGCTCGCCGGTGGGGGTCGCGGGAGAGCGTTCCCGCTCGTCCGGCGGCCATCCGACGATGGCAGCGAGAGCCTGCGCACCGCAGGCTGTACTGGCCGGTACGCCGACTTGCGACGGTGGTTGGACCCGCAGTAGCGATCGTTTGACCAGCAACTTGGGTACGAACCAAACCGTATGCCAGGTAAATCGGGCCCGAATCGGACTCTGGTGAGCAAGGTCACCAGGCCGGGTTCGCTGTCCCGAATGTCCGCTTGCCAAGGGGTGGATTCGCACCCTCTGAGATGGGCTTTTACGCCATGTTTGCGCCCTGTTGGAAAATGCTACGAATGCGTTAAGGCGACCCCTTCGAGGCCCTCGTCGCTCGAAATCTCCGTCGGTCCGGTCTAGCTTTGAAATGTTGCTGAGTCAGTGCTGACCGCAGCTTTGAAAGCAGCTACGAAACCTACACGGAGGCTCGTGCATGCTTATGGCACGGAACACCGTTCTCGCCGAACCGGCGTTGACCGATAAATCTGATCCTGATTTGGTGCCCCGCCTCTCGGCGGAGAAGCTGGCCACGCTCCCACCGGCCGTCACCCGGCCGCGGTTCGCCCCGCGCAGCCTGACCACGGGCATCGTGCACCTGGGCTGCGGCGCCTTCCACCGCGCCCACCAGGCACTGGTAACCCAGCACGCCATCGAGCAGACCGGCGATCGTCGCTGGGGTATCGCCGCGGTGGCCATGTCGCGCCCGGACGTCGTGAACGCCCTGCGCGCCCAGGACAACCTCTACACCACCCTGCTGCACGACGGCAGCGAGGTGCGCGCGGAGGTGGTCGGCACGATCCGCGAGGCCGTACACGCGCCCTCGGATCATCTCGGCGTCGCGCGCCGCATCGCGGATCCGCGCGTCAAGATCGTCACCCTGACGGTGACCGCCAGCGGTTACTGCCTGTCCCCGGCCACCGGCCGCCTGGACGCGGGCTGTGATTCGGTGCGCCACGATCTGCAGTGCCGCAGCAATCCGCACACCTCGATCGGCATGCTCGTCGAGGGTCTGGCCGCGGTGCGTCGCGGCGGCGGCACCCCGCCGACGGTGATCAGCTGTGACAACATGACCGCCAACGGCCGCCAATTGCGCCGGGCCGTCATCGATTTCGCCGCACTGCGCGACGATCGGCTGGCGGACTGGATCGAACGCAATGTGCAGTTCCCGTGCAGCGTGGTCGACCGCATCGTGCAGCCCGCCACCTCGACCGACGCCGCCGTGACGCGCAACTGGCTGGGCGGCCTCGAGGATCGCGCCCCGGTCTCGGCCGAGCCGTTCCTCACCTGGACCATCGAGGATTTCGAGGGTGAGCGTCCGGCCTGGGAGCTGGGCGGCGCGCAGTTCGTCTCCGATGTGACCGACTACGAGCTGGCGAAATTGCGCCTGCTCAACGGAACTCACATGCTGCTGGCCTATCTCGGCGGCCTCGCCGGACACGGCACCATCGCCGAGGCCAGCTCCGATCCGGCGCTGCGCGCGCTGGCGCGGCAGTTCATGCTGGCCGAGCAGGGTCCGACGGTCTCGTTGGCCGAGCCCGAATTGCGGCGCACCGTCGACGATCTCATGCGCCGGTTCCGCAATCCGGCCATCCGCCACGATATGTCGCGCGTGGGCCGCAATGGTTCGGACAAGATGATTCCGCGCGTGATCGACGCCATGTCGGACAATATCGCCGCGGGCCGTCCGACCCCGGCCGCCGCACTGCTGATCGCGGGCTGGATACGCTGGTTCGACGCCTGCGGCGCCGATGATGCCGTCATGGAGCTGATCGACGACCGCGCCGACTCGCTGACCGAGTTGGCCCGCGGCATCGCCGATCCGCACCGGCGGGCGAGCGAATTCCTGCGGCGCACCGATATTTTCGGCACGCTGCCGGAATCGGCGCGCGTGGAGCGCGAGGTCGGCGACGCCCTCGCGGAGCTGACCCGCGACGAGGTCGCGACCGTCGTGCGCCGACGCCTGCTGCCCGAATTCGACAAGGAGTGACGATGAGTGCCGACAAACCCGTGCGGGCCGTGGTCTTCGATATGGACGGTCTGCTGCTGGATTCCGAGCGACTGGCCATCGAATCGCTGGCCCTGGCCGGCGCCGAGCTCGGCTACGATATGCCGCTCGAGTGGTGCCGCAGCCTGATCGGCATGCCCGCCGACCGCTGCCGGGAGCTGGCGATGCAGGCGTTCGGGGCGGAATTCCCGCTCGACGAGTACTTCGCCCGACACGACACCACGCTGACCGGACTGGTCGACGCGGGCCGCCTGGAGACCAAGACCGGCGTATTCGAACTGCTCGACGAACTGGACCGCCAGGGCATTCCGCGGGCCATCGCGACCTCCTCGGGCCGCGAGCGCACGGTTCACCACCTGGAGGTCGCCGGTATCGGCGATCGTTTCGACGCGGTCGTGACCCGCTCGGACGTGACCCGCGGCAAGCCGCATCCGGAGCCCTACCTCACCGCGGTCGCCGCGCTGGGCGCGGATCCGGAACATACGATCGCCGTGGAGGATTCGCCCAACGGGCTGCGCGCCGCGCACGCCGCGGGCCTGCGCTGCATGCTCATTCCGGATCTCGTGGCGCCCACCGCGGAGACCCGACAGATGGCCCACCGGGTGTATCCGGATCTGCATCAGGTGATCGAATACGTCACCGCCGCCAACGCGGCTGCCGCGCCGGCCCAATAGGTCAGTGCGCTTCGACCGCGCGCTTCACCGCCGCCAGATGGGCGTCGTGCCAGGCGTTCCCGCCGAACAGGTCCAGTAGCGGCCGCGGAATCCCGGTATCGGTGTCCACGGCGGTGACCATGGATCGGCGCAGCAGTCGATGTCCGGCGTCGAGATCGGCCACCGAATAGATGACCGTCATGGTCGCGGTGAACGCGCCCAGTCGCGGGCCGACGGTGGTGCGCGAGTTGATCACCCAGCGACTCGGCCGCCGACAGCTGTCCACGCGCCAGTGCACGGCGATGGTCTCGGTGTCGAACGCGACCACCTCGGTGAAGGTGGTCTTGGCGCCCGCCGGTCCCGCAGCGGCGCGCTCGACCGCCAGACAGACCGGGTGGGTGTGCGGCCAGCGATCGGGATCGGTGACGGCGTCGAAGATCGCCTCCGGCGTCGCCGCGATCGCGAGTTCGGATCGGGTTTGGAAGATCCGTGCCATGGCCAACAATCGCCAACTCTCGTCCGCTGCGCACTCGGTGCGGGCACTCTCGCACGATTCGCGGCGGTCGGCAACGCCGCTCCGGCAAATATCCGGTGAACGGAGCTCGGAGCCGGCTGTCGTCCAGTGCCACAACCCCTTTCACATCATCGGCCGCAGCCTCGAATTCCTTCGGCGGCTGATCGAGCCGCAGGCGCTCGGCAAACCGTTTGCGCGCCCGGACCCCGGGTAGGGCGTCGAAGGACGGCCACCAGCCCGGCCGTCCATGCCCATCGGGAGGTATCACCATGGCCGCACAACGCATCGACAGCACAGCCGATGTCGTCGAGTTCCTGCTGGAGCAGCACAATCGGATTCGTCAGCTGTTCGCCGAGACCGCCGACGCGCCCACTCCGCAGGAGCGCGAACTGAAATTCTTCGAACTGCGCCGACTGCTGGCGGTGCACGAGACCGCCGAGGAGGAGATCGTCCATCCGCGTGCCCGCCGCGCCATCGATGATGGCGACAAGATCGTCGACGCCCGGCTCGCGGAGGAGAACAAGGCCAAACACGCACTGTCCGAACTCGAATCGATCGATGTCTCCTCGCCGGAATTCACCGTGAAGCTGGCGAAACTGCGCGACGCGGTGATCAATCACGCCGGTCACGAGGAGAACGAGGAGTTCGAACAGCTGCGCACCCGGCTCGAGCAGGCCGATCTGGAGCGGATGCGGGGCATCGTGGAGTTCGCCGAGAAGACCGCGCCCACCCGTCCGCACCCGGGCGTGGAGTCGGCGGCGGCGAATATGCTCGCGGGCCCGTTCGCCGCAATGCTCGACCGGGCGCGCGACGCGATCTCCAAACCTCGCTAGCGACAGCGTATTTCGCTACCACTCCCGCCCGCGCAACAGGCGCGGCAGCTGTTCGGTGACGAAGCCGGGCAGCCCCGCGCCGGAGCGCTCGTAAGCGCCGACGGTGTCGCGGTAGTCGCGCATGGCCTGGCGGGTATCGCGGCGAGTCGCCAAGGCCAGGAAGAAGTTTCGCTCCATCGCCAGCCCTCGGTTCAGGGCCGCGCCGCCGTAGGCGGCGTGTTTGATCGCCCGCACCGCGGCGGGGGAGCGCCGGGTCAGTCGCTCGGCGATTTCGGTGGCGACCGCGATCGTCCGATCCGGTTCGGCCAGGTGATGCAGGATACCCACGTCCAGGGCCTGTCGCGGGGTCAGCGGCCGCCCCTCCAGCACCATTTCCACGGTTGCCGAGATGCCGACGCTGCGGCTGAGTGCCTGGATACCGCCGCCGCCGGGCAGCAGACCGATGAGGATCTCCGGCTGACCGATCTCGTAGGGACCGTCGGCCATCACGCGAATATCGCAGCCCAGCGCGAGCTCCAGCCCACCGCCCAGCGCCCGGCCGTTGATCGCCGCCACGAAAACCGTTGAACTGCGCCGCATCCGGGCGATCACCGCGTGATACCGCAGCAGCCCCGCCACACCCGCGCTCGGCCCGTGATCGAGCAGTTTGCGCACCCCCGGCACTCGCCGCAGCGGCGCCAGACCGCGCAGCGCCACCGCGGCCAAGGGCACGGGCACGGGAATCGGCATGCGTTCGGCCCCCTGAAGAATCTCGCCGACGTCGTAATGACTGATGAACACCTCCGGCACGGCGCTGGTGATGATCACCGCCCGCACGCCCGGATCCCGGTCGACCCGCTCGATCAGCCGCTCGAGTTCCAGCATCAGCGGCGTATCCAGAAAGTTGAACGGCGGATTGTTCATCGCGGCGGTGAGTACGGCCCCGGACTGCTCGGTGATAAGCATCGACATACCGTCCAGCACAGCGCGTTCGTGCGCACCCGTCCATCCCCAACTCCCCAACCTGTCCGCCGCGCCCCCGTGCACAGTGCCCGCGTAGTCCGGCCGAGTCCGGGTATGTCGCAATCACGAGACGTTCGCCCTGTGAGGAGGTCGATCATGTCGATCCGGGAAAGCCTGCAGCGGCTCATGGCGACACTGGGACTGGGTCGTTCCCCGTTCGGTGCGAGTCGCGAGTCCGAGATCGGCGACGAGCACGGTTCGGTCACCGCCGAACCGCAGTCGCACGACGCGCCGGGTGAGCCCGAATCATCGCCGCGCGGTCTGGGCGGAATGGACTTCTAGGCTCCCGCCGCGCCGGGCTGCGGGGCCGACAGGCGCGATTGCCGGTGCGGTCGATGCCGCGCGGACTTATTGCGGTACATGGCCGAATCCAGGGTCTGCATGAGCACGTCGACCGCGTCGGGCCGCCGGTCGACCAGCGTGGTACCGATCGAGGCCCCCACCGAGATATGCTGTCCCGCAATGAGAATCGGGTCGGTGAGCCCAGCGAGCAGCCGCGCCGACAACTCCATCAGCTGGCCCTCGCCCGTACAGTTCTCGATCAGCACGATGAATTCGTCGCCGCCCAGGCGCGCCACCAGACCCTCGGGCGCGGCGGCCGCGCGCAACCGTCCCGCGACGATCGCGAGCACCTGATCGCCGACGGTGTGGCCGTGCTGATCGTTGACCTCCTTGAAGCCGTCGAGATCCAGATAGCACAGCCCGATCGGCGGCGTGGCCCGCGACAGCCGATCGAAGAACAGCACCCGATTGGCCAGTCCGGTGAGATTGTCGTGATGCGCGTCGTGCCACAGCCGATCCGACAGCGCCTTGCGCTCGGTGATGTCGACGGCCACCCCGACCAGGAAGCGGACCCGGCCCTCGGTGTCGTGCACCGCCGACATGGACAGGTCGATGATGGTTCGGGTGCCGTCGGGGCGCGCGTGATTGGTTTCGATGCGGAAGCGGTCGATATTGCCCAGCAGCAACTGCTCGAACTGCGCGTAGGCGTGGCCGATGTTCTCCACACCGAGCACATCCGCGACGGTGCGCCCGGGAATCTGGGTGACGGGGACGCCGAGCATATCGGCCAGCGCGACATTCACATCCACGACGGTTCCGGTGGTCACGTCGATGGTGCCGATGCCCACCGAGGCGCCGGCGAAGATCGCGCCGAATCGGGCCTCCGACAGTTGTCGCTGCGCCTGCGCCCGCTCCACCGCCGCGAGCGCCGCGGCCACGGTCGCCTCCTGTTCGGACAGTGCCGCGATGCGCAGGGATGCGGTGAATCCGGCGGCGAATTCGGCCGCGACCGTGATCGCGCGGTCGCGCACCCGTTCGTAATCCGGTTCGGTTCCGGTCGGGCAGAGCTGCGCGACCATATCGCGGCAGATGAACGCCACCGATCGGCTCACCGCCGCCTCGTCGCGATAGTTGACCGCGACCAGGGTCGAGGCGGCCAGGCGCGCCGCGTCGATTCCGACCGTTCCGCGCAGGCATTCGAGCAGTTCCTCGCCGAGCCCGGCGAGCAGGGCCTCGATCTGGGTCCGCGTGAGAGTGGGGGCAACGACTCCGTCGAGTACGTCTGCCCAGCGCACCGCCAGTTCGTACGAACCCACCGCTGCTACCCCGCCGCCCCGCTCAGGCTTTGCGTCCGACACCCGCCAATCCGAGTGAGCGGCCCGGTGCTTCGTGCAGGTCGCGCTCGGATTCGGGGTGCCACAAGGGTAGTTCGACCACGCCGGGCTCCACCAGTTCCCAGTCGGTGAACATCGAGGTGATCGCGTCGCGGTCGCGGAAGCGGATGCCGACGCGGGTGACATTGGCCGAATTGTGGCCCAGTTTCGCCGCGTCCTCGGGGCGCTGCGCGGAGGTCAGATGCGAAATCGCCACGTAGGAACCCACGGGCACGGCCTCGTGCAGGGCCGCGACCATCTTCTGCGGCTGCTCCTCGTCCTGCAGCAGATGCAGCACCGCGACCAGCAGCAGTCCGACCGGCTGGGAGAAGTCGATCAGCCCGGTCTCCTCGGCGCGGGCCAATAACTCCTCGGGTTTGCGTAAGTCGGCCTGGATCGCCTCGGCACGGTCGTTGTCGTACAGGATCGTTCGCGAATGGGTCACCGCCACCGGATCGATATCGACGTAGAGCACCCGGATTTCGGGATCGATGGCCTGCGCGACCTCGTGCACATTGCCCGCGGTCGGAATGCCCGAGCCGATATCGAGGAACTGCCGGATACCGGCGGCGGCCAGATGGCGCACGGCCCGGCGCAGGAACGCGCGATTGCTCAGCGCGAGGCGGGGCAGATCCGGAACCAGTTTCTTACCGCTCTCGGCGGCCAGCCGGTCGATCTCGAAATTATGCGAGCCGCCCAGCAAAGCGTCGTACATCCGTGCCGGGCTCGCCTGTGTCATGTCGACGCCCTCGGGCGCCCATGCCGGCCTGTCCACCTCGAAAAACCCTTCTTGCGCGTGCCGAACCAGTCGCCGCGATCGGCGACCCCGCCCCTACTGCGCATCGTAGTCCCGCGGGCGGGTCGTCGATGGATCGATCTCGATCTTCGGCGACGGGATCTGGCGGCTAGCTTGCTAGCATGCTAGCCTCGGGATGTGGGCGACGAGGAAGTCAAGCAGTTCAACGTCTATCTGCCGATCGGTCTGATCAAGCAGGTCAAGATTCACGCGATCGAACACGGCACCTCGCTGTCGGCGCTGGTCGCCGAGGCGCTGCGGGCCTATCTGGATACCCACGAATGACATCGCACAGTTGGAGGAGAGACCGATGAGTACCGAGGGCTTCGAGGCCGTCTTCGTCGAGACGCACAATTGGGGTAGGTCGGCCCGGTTCTTCCAGGCTTTGGGCTTCGAACCGGAGTTCACCACCGACCATTCCTCGGGCCTGTTCCGCAACGGGGACGGGCCGTACCTGTTCATCGCCGAGGTGCCGCCGACAGAGCCGACCCGGGTGCAGGTCGTGCTGAAGGTGGCCGACGCGCGGGAGTTCCGGGCGGGTGAGGATGTGGAGGTGGTCCAGCCGTTCACCGAAACCCATTACGGCACACAGGAAATGGTCGTGCGCGACCCCGACGGAAATATCTGGAATCTGTCCGCGCCCGGGAAGCGGCAATGAGCGTCGTTCCGGACCACACCGCGGTCCGGACCGCGCTGTGGCGGGCCCTGCACGTACGGGAGGATCGGCCGCCGCATGTGCTCGACGATGAGATCGGGCTCGCGCTGGTCGATCCCGAGCCCGGCTGGCTCGACCGTCCCGATATGGATCCCGAGGCCACCCGGCGCACCCGGGCCAGCATCGTGGCCCGCGCCCGCTACCTCGACGATCTGGTGGCCGAACAGGTCGCCGCCGGGGTGGATCAGTACGTGATCCTGGGCGCAGGACTGGATACCTTCGCCCAGCGGCATTCCGAAATCGCCGGCCGCATCACGGTATTCGAGGTGGACCAGCCGCAGACGCAGGCGTGGAAACGGCGGCGGCTGCTCGATCTGGGCTACGGCGTCCCGTCGTGGCTGCGGTTGGTTCCGGTCGATTTCGAGGCCGCGCGGTCCTGGTGGGACCAGTTGGTGGACAACGGATTCGACCTGTCCCGGCCCGCGGTCGTGGCATCGGCGGGAGTGAGCATGTATCTCACGCGGCAGGCGATCACGGCCACGCTGCGCCAGATCGCCGAACTCGCGGCGGGTTCGACGCTGGCCATGACCTTCCTGCTGCCGCGCGAACTGCTCGAGCCCGAACAGCGTCCGCAGCTGGATATGGCCGTGCGCGGCGCGCGGGCGTCGGGTACGCCGTTCCGCAGCTTCTTCACCCCCGAGCAGATGCTGGCCCTGGCCCGCGAGTCGGGCTTCACCGGTACGCGGCACGTCTCGGCGGCCGATCTCGCCGAGCGCTACTTCACCGGTCGCACCGACGGCGTACTGCCGTCGCGGGGCGAGGAATTCCTCGTCGCGACCGTCTGATTCGATTCCGGGTCAGACCAGATTGATCGAATCCAATACGCGCGCACCGAGTTCCGCGTCGCCGGTGATCGCCACCGCGCACGCCCGCCACGGCACCCGCCGAGTACTCCACTGCGGGAATTCCAGGCTCAGCCCGGCGATATGGGCGGCCGCCCCGGCGGCCTGACCGGGTCGTACCCGCAGGCGGTCCGCACGCGGTTCGATGCGCCAGGTTCCGCCGCCGGGACCGGTGAGGGTGAGCGCGACCGGGGCGTCCAGCCAGCCCAGCGCCTCGCGATGGGAGCGGGCCAGCAGGCCGGTCAGCCAGGCCAGGGTCGCGCTCATGCGGCGCGGATCGGTCGGCGGCGGCTGCCGGTCCAGGGCCGGTGCGATGTCGTGGCGCAGGTGGGTGTGCCAGTCGAAGACGAACATCGCGGGCACGAGTCGCAGGGGATACCAGCCCAATTCGCCGATGGGCAGCCGGATCTGATCGGGTCCCGGGGCGGTCAGCACCGCCAGGGCCCGACAGCCGCGCCCGCTCCATGCGGTGAAATCGCGCAGTAGATATTTCGTGGTGTGCGAACGGCCCTCGTCGACCAGTTGATCATTGAGCCGCTCCACATCGCGCGTGGTCAGCACGGCCGTCGCGGCCGGGGTGATCAGCGCGCGGACCGAACTGGTCATATGCAGCAGCACATCCGCGACCGACCAGCCGGGCGCGGTGCTGGGCGCGGCCCAGTCCGTCGCGTCCAGCTCGCGGCAGAACTCGAGTACGGCCCGGCGTTCGTCGCGCATCGCCAGTAGGTGCGGTGAACTCATCGGACGGCCCCGACAACCTCCGAAGTCCTCATGGAAGACGGAGGTTACCCGCTCGGGGTGTCCCCCTCGCGCCTTGACGCGATGAGAGAAATCTGCCTACATTGTTTCATGTGTGGTCTGCCACACAGCGCGGTCCGGGTCGGCTCGAAGGAGAGCAGCGATGAATCCCACCATTCCCCGTCGGCATCCGGCATCGCCACGCAAGGTTCCCGGGCTACGGCCGTTCGCCCTGCTGATGGGTATCGGCGCACCCTCGCCGCGGCAGTGGGACGCGCTGGGGGAGGCGCTGCTGGTCGGCGACGAGCCGATGGACCGCCTGGTCGACTGGATGTACGCCGAGGGTTCGGATCGGACGCGGCCGCTGTTCGAGCGGGCGCTCGCCGAGGGTATCGCGGCCGTGCCGGAGGCGCCGGAACCGCTGCGGGAGTTCTTCCTTCGCTACGAGACCCCGCCGGACTGGGTGGACTGGGACAAGATCCGCCGCGCCGAGCGGGTGTTCCGCATGGGCGGCACCGATGGTCTCTACATCGCCCGCGATGTATCGCTGCTGGGCGGCTATCTGGCCTCGGGCTTCAACAAGACTCTGGTCCGCACGGGCGCACTGGAGAAGGGTCCGGCCAAGCGCTTCGCCGAAACCCTGCAGTGGGCGCTGGATGTCACCTCCGACGACGGCATGCTGCCGGGCGGACTGGGCTACCGCTCGACGATTCGGGTGCGGCTGATCCACGCCTTCGTGCGCAGACATGTCGCGGCGCTGCCGGATTGGGACGCCGCCGAATGGGGTGTGCCGATCAATCAGACCGATATGGCCGCCACCCTCGTCGGCGCGCTCATCTCGCCGTTCGTCGGCGCCATGCCGATGGGTATCGTGCCCACCCGCGCCGATCTCGATGCCGGGGCGCATCTGACGCGCTATGTGGGCTGGCTGATCGGGGTGCGGGACGAGTGGCTGCCCAATGGTTTCCGCGATGCGGTGCGCATCCTCTACCACTGCATGTGCGCCATCACCAATCCCGACGAGACCACGCCCCAGCTCGCGATGCCCATGGGCGACGATCCGCTGGGCTGGCACTATCGCAACTTCCCGGCGCTGCGCGGCCGGATCGCCCGCGCGCAGCATCTGTCCATCGCGAGCGCCTTCCTCGGTCCCAAGGCGATGCGGCATCTGGGCCTGCCCGCCTACATGCCGCCCTGGTATCCGCTGCTGCGAATTCCGGTCAACCTCAGCAGAGGTGGTGCTGCATTGTTGCTGCCCGGTGGGGTCGAGCGTGCGGCCGCGCGCGGGCGGCGTAATCAGGAGGAGTTCCTGCGCACGCTGATCGGTGAGCGGGAGGCCGTTATCGGTGCGTCGGTCCGGCATGTGAGCCATGCGGCCTGACGGGTACGATCCTGCTGGCCGATAGAACGAACAGCGCTGTAGCTCAACGGTTGCCAGGACATTCGACGCAGCCCGGGAAAACCGGACGATGTGGACTTGTCGGTGCCATGGGGCATGCTCTTGACACGCAGATGTCTACGAGCCCGTCCGGAGTACACCATGTCGTCCCGTCGAACCAAGCCACAGCCGCTGTCCGACACCGAGATTCGGCAGATCGCCACGGAAATCGCCGGTGGCCGGCCGCCGATGGTGTGGTTCACCGCGGCGGCTGTCGGCGTACCCGAGGGTCGTTCTGGGAAGGTGGTGGCGCTCGGTGATCCCGCCGAGGGCGACTTCCTTCAGGTGCGGCCCACCGGGTCCAAGGATGTGCTGTCGTTCTCGCCCACCGAGGTGACGCTGACCAAACCGGCTCGTCGCACCGCGACCGGGACCGGCCAGCCCACGAAGCAGACCAAGGCAACAAGGAAGGACACCGCAGTGACCATGCCGTCGACCGTGCCCCCATCCGTCGCCCCGTCGCCGCCGACACCCCCGGCCGCGCCCGCCGCCGGTACCGCGCCCGCCGCCGACAAGCCCGTGGCGAAATCGCCCGCGCCCGCGGCCAAACCGAAGGAGAAGGCCGCCCCGGCCGCGCGCAAGGCCAAGACACCCGAGGTCACCGTCACCCTGTCCGGCACCGCCGACGGCGAGTGGACCGTCGATGTGGTCAATGGCAAGAAGCGCACCGTGCGCGGGCTGTCGGTATCCGGTTCGGCCGTCGCGCAGGCCGCCAAACTGCTGCATCCGGAGGTCGCCGAGGTGGTCGACGGAGTGCTCGAATCGGTGCGATCGTCCCAGCGCGCCAAGGTCGAACAGCTGCAGGCCGAACTCGAGCAGGCCCGCCGCATGCTCGACGATCTGACCACCTAGGCGGATTCGTCAGACCGCGGTCTCCCGCCGCCACCCGCGTCGCGCGGTGTCGGCGGTATGACCGTGCAGCCGCACGTCGTCGTGGAACGAGTAGCCCAGCGCGTAGGCCTTGGCGTGGTACATCGCCGAATCCGCCTCGCGCAGTAAGTCGTATACGGTGGCGTCGGTGCTGCGCGGGCCGCCGCAGGCGATGCCGATGCTGGCGCTTATCGACACCTCGCCGACCGACAGGTCGAACGGGGTGGCGAAGGCCGCCAGCAGTCGTTCGGCCAGTACGGTCGTCTCGCCGCGGTCGGCCGCGGTGAGCACCGCGAATTCGTCGCCGCCGTAGCGGGCGGCCACATCGTCGCGCCGGATGACGCGGCGAATTCGGGCCGCCGCGTTGGCGATCAGTTCGTCGCCGACGGTGTGGCCGTGGGTGTCGTTGATCGACTTGAAGCCGTCCAGATCCAGGAACAGCAGACACAGCGGCCGCCCGGCGAAGCGTTCGGGTTCGCGGCCAGGGGTGCGCAGCAGGGCCGAGCGGTTCAACAGGCCGGTGAGCATATCGTGGTCGGCCTGGTACTGCGCGCGTCGCTCGCTGCGGGCGCTGCGCACGATCGCCCGTTCGCTGCGCACCAGCACCCCGATCAGCAGCACGGCCAGCAGTGAGGACACCACGAGCCGGTCGACGCTGCCCAGCCGAGCGCCGACGGTCGGCACCAGCGACGCCACCACCAGCGTCACCGCGATGATGCTCGCGCGCCGCCGCGACTGCTGGGCCAGCACCCGGCGCGGCCGCCCGAGGGTGATCATGGTCGGATGCAGAGCGGCCAGTCCCAGCATCGCGTACGCGAACAGCATGGGAATCAACAGGGTTTCATGCCCCAGCCGTAGCGTTCCGGCCGCGCGGAAGCCGCGACCGATATCGGTGATCACGAGCGCCAGCAGGCTCAGATGCACCAGCCGCAGCGAGATCTCCGAGCGGCTCGACGCCACCACCGAATGGGTGACCAGCGTCAGCAGCAGCGCGTCGAGCACAGGATAGGCGATGGTGACGAACATCTGACCGGCTCCGGACGCGTTGTGCACCACCGGCGAGATCAGGAAGGTCCACGCGGCGAGCAGGGTTCCGAGCCCGATCAGTCCGGAGTCCAGCATCTGATCCGGTGTGCAGCTGTGACTGCGGCGCGGCCGCAGCCACGCGAATGCCGCGAGCCCCACGCACGCGTATCCGGCCAGCACGGCCACGTGATCGAGCGGATGGGCCCAGCGATTCAGGCCGTCGCGCAATACCGTGCCGGTCGCGAACAGCAGCGCGGATGCGGCGAGCGAGTACCAGGCCAGCGGAACCGGTGGCCGATGCCGTCGCACGCCGATTCCGATCATCGTGACCGCGGCGAGGGCCACCAGCGTGGTCACCACGATCGCGGCCCGGTCGTACAGCAGCGGTAGCGCGATCCCCACCGCGCCCACCACGGCCAGCGCGGCGCCACCCAGTTTCGCGGGCGGTGCGCCGAGCAGATGCCGGGTACCGGCCGCGGGCATATCACCGAACATCATTGCGCCCCCCTGTCCGCTTGGTGAATCCTGCACAGCGACTTTCACGTTCGCTCGCCCGCTGGTCGCAAAACGTGAACCGAGAGGTGGTGTACCAACAGACGAGCCGGCGGATGCGCCGCCGCCACGATCTGGACAACCGACTTGATCATGTCATGAAAGGCGGTCCCCGTGGCACGTTTTCCGGCCGACACGCTGGGACTTTCCGGTCGGAAACGATTGCTGCGCCATCATGTTCCGGTCTAACGTCACCACGACAGCCGTGCCAGCCCAAGGAAGTGAGGGCGCGACTCACACAGGTGACACCGATGAACCCGGGGCGAGGCCGGTCCGTATGTCCGGCATAGGGCTTCGGGGGGCGAGGGGGAACGATGGCCGTCGATATGGCTCGCACCGCCCGTGACCTGCGCGGCACGGCAGGTCAGCGCGCGGATGACCGGGAGTTGGGTGAGGTCGTCTCCCGCGCGATCGCGCCGTTCGTCGCGCACGACGCGGCGTTCGTCACCGCGGCCGGCACCGCCGCGGACCGGAGTCTGTGGTCGTTCGGTTTCGCGCACCGTTACGAGGCCGACCTCGAATACGACCAATTGGCGGCCTATTTCGAGGGCCGCGACACCTATCGCCTGACGGATGCGCGCGGCCGATCGGTTCCGGCGTGGACCGTCGCGGCGATCTGCTGTTGCCGTCGATCTGCGACTGGTACGAGGTCTCCGTCCGCGAACGTCAAGTGCTGCAGGAGCTCCGGACGGGCGCGGCGGCCAAGCAGATCGCCCGCGTCCTGGATCTGTCCACGCACACCGTCAACGACCATCTCGAGTCGATCTACCGCAAGATCGGTTGCGACGGCCGTGACGAGCTCCTCGCCACACTGTCCGGTTGATCCCGCCGATGTCGGCTCGGCACGTCGCTCGAACTTGCCCTGTGAGCGCTAACAACCCGCTAGGATCCGGACACGGCCCGACCGGTCATCCGATATATCCCCGCGACAGGAGAGCTGAATGCCGCCCGCTGCTGCGCCCCCAGGACTTCTCGATTCGGTGCTGGCGGGAGGCCCGGCACACTCGGTGCTCGCCGAAGGCGCCACCCTGCGCCTGAACGCCGCCCCCGTCGACTACATCCTGGTCGCAATCTATTTCGTCTTCGTTCTCGGCATCGGCCTGATCGCCCGGCGCGGGGTGTCGTCGAGTATCGACTTCTTCCTGTCCGGCCGCTCGCTACCGGCCTGGGTGACCGGCCTGGCGTTCATCTCCGCCAATCTCGGCGCGGTCGAGATCATGGGCATGTCCGCCAACGGCGCCCAGTACGGCATGCCGACCATGCACTACTTCTGGATCGGCGCGGTGCCGGCCATGCTGTTCCTCGGCGTGGTGATGATGCCGTTCTACTACGGCTCCAAGGTGCGCAGCGTTCCCGAATTCATGCGGCGGCGCTTCGGCCCCGGCGCGCATCTGGTGAACGCCATCAGTTTCGCGCTGGCCCAGGTGCTCATCGCCGGTGTGAATCTGTATCTGCTGGGCTCGATTCTGAATGTGCTGCTCGGCTGGCCCCTGTGGGTGTCGGTGATCGTGGCCGCGGTGATCGTGCTGTCCTACATCACCCTCGGCGGACTGTCGGCGGCCATCTACAACGAGGTGCTGCAGTTCTTCGTGATCGTGGCGGCGTTGCTGCCGCTGACGCTGGTGGGTCTGCATCGTATCGGCGGCGTCGGCGGTCTGAAGGACAAGGTGAGCGCGCTGCCGGACGGATCGCAGCAGCTGCACTCCTGGCCCGGTAACGAGCTGTCCGGCTTCGGCAACAATGTGCTGTCGGTGGTCGGCATCGTCTTCGGCCTCGGCTTCGTGCTGTCGTTCGGCTACTGGACCACCAACTTCGTCGAGGTGCAGCGCGCACTGGCCACGCATTCGATCTCCGCGGCCCGGCGCACGCCGATCATCGGCGCGTATCCGAAGATGTTCATCCCGTTCATCGTCATCATCCCCGGCATGGTCAGCGCGCTGCTGGTACCGCAGATCCGCGACTACAAGGCGACCGGCAACGGCGATGTCACCTACAACCAGGCGCTGCTCTACCTGATGAAAGAGGTACTGCCCAACGGACTTCTGGGCGTAGCGCTCGCGGGTCTGCTGGCGGCGTTCATGGCCGGTATGGCCGCCAATATCTCGGCCTTCAACACCGTTTTCAGCTACGACCTGTGGCAGCAGTACGTGAAGAAGGACAAGCCGGACGGCTACTACCTGACCGTGGGCCGGTTGGCGACCGTCGGCGCGACGGTCGTCGCGATCGGCACCGCGTTCATCGCCGGGAACTTCTCGAACATGATGGACTACCTGCAGACGCTGTTCTCGTTCTTCAACGCGCCGCTGTTCGCCACCTTCATCCTCGGCATGTTCTGGAAGAAGATGACCGCGACCGCCGGTTGGGTGGGCCTGGTGTTCGGAACCCTGTCCGCGGTGCTGGTTTTCATCCTGCATCAGACGCATGTGTTCCACCTGTCCGGCCAGGGGTCCAGCTTCCTCGCCGCCGGTGTGGCGTTCGTGGTGGATATCGTGCTCAGCGTCGTGGTGAGCCAGGTGACCGCGCCCAAGCCCGCCGCGGAGTTGGTCGGCCTGGTGTACTCGGAGACGCCGAAGGATCAGCTCAACGATCCCGACGCCGATTCGCTGCCGTGGTATCAGCGTCCGGTGCTACTGGCCGGAATCGCGCTGGTCATCGTCATCGTGCTGAACATCGTCGTCGGATAGGAAGTGACGTAATGCTTTTCGATATCCGCACCATCGTCGGCACGCTGCTCGGCGTCTACGGCGTGATCCTGATCGTCACCGGCCTGGCCGCCGATTACGATCACAACCGCTCCGGCGGCTGGAATGTCAACCTGTGGGCGGGCGTCGGCATGGCCGTCGTCGCGCTGGCCTTCCTCACCTGGGTGCGTCTGCGTCCGGTGAAGGCGCTCACCCACGAGACGCCCGAGGGCGGGGAGTAGGCCCGAGCTCCAGCGCGATGGCCTGGGCGAGCAGTTCACGAGCGCGCTCGAGCGGCATCGATCCGCTGTGCCAGCGTTCACTGAGGCCCTCGACCAGCGCGGTCAACCGTTCGGCCGTCGCCGCGGGATCCACACCCGCGGCGACGGATCCGTCCTCGCGCGCCTGACACACCAGGGTTTCCACATCGGCGTTCCACGCGAGGGTGCTGGCCCGCAGCTGTTCGCGCAGATCCGGATGGAAGGTGGCGCTGGCGCGCAACTCGCCCCAGGCGATGCTGTTGAGGCGGATGTCCTCGTCCGGCTGCAGTTCCAGCAGCAGCATGCGCTCGACGCGCTCGCGCGGATCGTCCGAGGCGGTGAGCGCCGGATCGGTGTAGCGGCGGGCGCGATCGTTGATGTGATCGAGCGCGGCGTGCATGACCCCCGCGCGATCGGAGAAGTGATAGTAGATCAGCGCCGTGGACACCCCTGCCTGCGCGGCCAGCTTCTCGATGCGCAGGCCGCGCACGCCGTCCTGCGCGATGACGCGGACGGCCGCCTCCAGGATCTGAGTTCTACGCTCCGACACGATTTCTCACAGTAGGGGACCTCACGCCGGTTCCTGCTGGGTGGTGCAGTGGATGCCACCGCCGCCCGCGGCGATGGCGTCGATATTGATCTGCACCACGCGGCGGCCGGGAAACAGCCGGGTGAGGGTGTCGTGGGCGGCCTGATCGGCCTGGGCGTCACCGAATTCCGGCGCGATGACCGCGCCGTTGCACACATAGAAGTTGACGTATCCGGCGGCGAAGTCGTTGCTCGCGAACGCCTCTCGCACCGTGGACGGTCCCGCCAGCACCTCCACCCGCAGCGATCGACCGCGCGCGTCGGTCGCGCCGCGCAGGATGTCGAGATGGCGGCGGGTCACGTCGTGATCGAAGGATTTCGGATCGTTGTCCAGCCCCGCGACCACCACGCCCGGAACCGCGAAGCGGGCATAGAAGTCGGTATGCCCGTCGGTGATGTCGTGTCCGGCGATACCCGGCAGCCAGATGACCTTCTCGATACCCAGCAGATGACGCAGCTCGGCCTCGACATCGGATTTCTTCCAGCCCGGATTGCGATTGTCGTTGAGTACACAGCTCTCGGTGATGATCGCGGTGCCCTCGCCGTCGACCTCGATGCCGCCGCCCTCGAGTACGAGATCGGTGTGCACGGGTCGCGCGCCCGCCCGGGCGGTGACGAATTTCGCGACCGTCGCGTCGCGCCGGTGCCGTTGTTTGTCACCCCAGCCGTTGAAGTTGAAATCCACACCGGCCGTCAGGTTTCCGGCGCGGACGAAAACCGGTCCGGTATCGCGCATCCACAGATCGTCGATCTCGGCGGGAACCAGCTCCACATTCGCGCCCACCAAGCCCCGCGCCAGTTCCAACTCCTCGGGCCGCACCAGCATGCTGACCGGTTCGAAGCCGCCGATGGTCGTGGCCACGGTGGCCAGATCGCGCTGCACCTGCGGCAGCAGCTTCTTGCCCCAGATATCGGCACTGGCCCCGAAGGCCATCCAGGTGCGCCGATGAGGTTGCCCCTCCTCGGGCATCACCCACGCCGTCCCGTCGACTCGTTCACCCCGTGACCTGGGCGTCTCACCGCACGCTGCCAACAGTAGACCGCCGAGCGCGGCCATTGATCTCCCCACGAATATCCGACGCCGCATCTCAGCTCTCCTTCGTCCGTGACCTGGGGAAACGGTAATCCTGACTAAAAAGTCAGTCAAGTCGACGTGGCGGGCGTCACGCTGGACGGCTGGCGGCATCTGGTGCGCTTGACATGACAGTCGGGCAATTTCCCAAGTCGCCCTTGTGGTTTGGCCGAGAACCGCCTGACCGGGTGTGAACATCGTTCTAACCTGACACCATGAGGGCCGAAGGGCTTCCGGTACACGGATGCGCGGGGGTGCGGGCGGTGGTGGATCGAGACTGCGGTGGCGAGTGTGTGGTCGTGTGGGTCTCGGGAGAGGTCGACCTGTGCGGCGCATCGGATTTCGCCGCCGCCATCGCCGCCGCACAGTGGCCCGCGCGGCGCAGCGGGCGGATGGTGATCGACCTGCGGACGCTGTCGCTGTTCGGGGCGGCGGGCTTACATGTGCTGGCCGATATCCAGCGCTGGTGTGCCCGCGAACGGGTGCGGCTGTGGATCCTGGCGGATGGTGCGGCGGTGATCGGTCCGCTGCGGGCGACCGGTTTGGACAACCACCTGTGTGTGGTCGGTGGTACGCGGCCGAGATCGGGCGGGTGATCCTCGCGGTGTCCGAGATCCGATGGGAGAAGCGCCGCACAGCCGAGGCACTCGTGGTCCGGCCGTGCGGACGTCTGACCGCGTCCTCCTATCGCGTATTCACCGACGCCCTGGTGAAATTCGCGATCGACGAACCCCGCGCGCTGATCGTGGAACTCGACGATCTGCATATCGTGGCCGAACCGCTGCTGGCCGCCTTCCCCAGCGCGTGGATGCGGATCAGCCAGTGGCCGTCGGTGCCGATCCTGCTGATCGCCGAACACGCCCCGCTGCAGCGCTGGCTCACCGCGAGCGCGGTGAGTCGATTCGTCCCCGTCCACAGCACCTTGACCGAGGCCCTCACCGCCGTCGACGGCCCGCCCCTGCGCCGCCGCGCCAACACCGGACTCATCCCGACCGGCAATTGCGCTCAGCGCGCCCGTCGCTTCGTCTCCGAGACCTGCGATCAGTGGGAGATCCCGAATCTCTGTGTCGCGCAGGCTCGTCTGGTCACCACCGAACTGGTCGAGAACGCCTTCCTGCACGCCCGCGACAACGAGGAGATCGGCCTGCGCCTGGAATCGTGGGATCACCGCCTCACTGTCGCGGTCACCGACGACGATCCCCGCGAGGCCGTACTGCGTGAACCGAAACCCGGCGACGACCGCTTCTACGGTCTCTACGTCGTGGCCCGCGCCGCGACCGCCTGGGGTTGCGCACCCCGCTGGCCCGACGGCAAGGTCGTCTGGGCCACCCTCCCGGTCGATCGCACCCGCCCGCATTGGCGATCGCATCACGGCTCATAGAGTGGTGCGGGTGGATATCTGCGTCTTTCTCTCCGCCGCCGAACTCGATGAGCGCTACACCGGACCCGCGCGGGAATTCGCCGAAATGCTCGGCAAGGGCGGGCATACGCTGGTGTGGGGCGGGTCCGATGTCGGACTGATGAAACTCGTGGCCGATGGCGTCCAGGGCGCAGGGGGACGGCTGGTGGGGGTGTCGGTGGATTTCCTGCGGCACAAGGCGCGTGACAATGCCGACGAGATGATCATCGCCGCGGATCTGGCGGAGCGGAAGGCGCAGCTGCTGGCTCGGGCCGACGCGGTGGTGATCATGGTCGGCGGCACCGGGACCCTGGACGAGGCGACCGATATCCTCGAGCTGAAAAAGCATGGGCTGCACAGCAAACCGATCGTGCTGCTCAATACCGCCGGATTCTACGACGGGCTGCGTCAGCAGCTCGAGCGGATGGACGCGGAGGGTTTCCTGCCGCGTCCGCTGGGGGAGCTGCTCTACTTCGCCGACGACGGGGCCGACGCGCTGGAGTATCTGACACGGACGGTGAACTAGCTAGCCGAGTTCGGCGAGTCGCCGTGCGGTCGGGGTCATATCCTCGACCCAGGCCGCCGGGGACCCGACGCGCGGGATTATGAGCACGGTCTCGTGAATGCCGAGCTCGGCGTAATCGGCCATCGCGCGCACGAATTCATCGCGCGTATCGGGGGTCGGCTGCAGCATGGGTGCGATCGTCGTGCGGATCTCGGCGTAGTCGCGGCCGACCGCGTCGCAGTGCCGCCGCAGCACGTCGAGCTTGTGCGCGACCACCTCGGGGGAGGTGGCGAGGAGATTGCAGGCGTCGGCGTACCGCGCGACCAACCGCAGGGTTCTACGTTCGCCGTCACCGGCGACGAGTACCCGCGGCCGCTGGATAGGCTGTGGCGAGCACAGTGTTTCCGCCAGTTGATAGTGCTTGCCGTCGAACGGCCCGTTGTCCTTCGGATCCCACATCTGCGCGCAGATGCGCAGCGCCTCCTCCAGTCGCTCGAACCGCTCGGCGGTGGACGGGAAGGGAACACCGAGACCGCGATGTTCGCGTTCGAACCAGGCCGCGCCCAGCCCGAGTACGGCCCGGCCGCCGGACAGGACGTCGAGCGTACTCACGATCTTTGCGAGCAGGCCGGGATGGCGATAGGTCACCCCGCTGACCAGCATGCCGAGCGGGATGGTCGAGGTGTGCGCCGCGAGATAGCCGAGCGTCGTATAGCCCTCCAGCATGGGCGATTCCGGCGGCAGCCCTGTGATCGGAACTTGGAAGTAATGGTCCTGCAACGACAACCAGGCCGCACCCGATGCCTCCGCCGCGGCGGCGATCCGGGCCAGCTCGCCCGCCACAGTCGCCGAGCCGCCGTCGAATTCGAATTTGGACACATGAAGGCTGAATTCCATCCACAGCACCTTAGGTCATCGGTGAATCACCCTGCGGCCGTACCGAGTCCACGGCACAGGGCGGCCGCGGCGTCGGCGCGGATCCGGCGCGAGACGTCGGCGTCGGTCAGGTAGGCGGGCCGGAAGCGATCGTGAACTCTCTCACAATGAAGCTTCACTTTGAGAGCAAAAGATCATGAGTCGCGAGGATGTCCGAATGTTTGCCCGACGCTCCATCCATCGGTGATTCTGGGTACCCCGCACCGCAATTTTATGTAGCCGAGAGATCGCCAGTTAACGAGACTTTCGGTTACAGAGACTGGTCGCGCTGTAAATGGTCGGATGAATGCCGGGTATGCGATTGGCGGATAGCTAAGTTACGCTCGGGTAGCAACGTTGCTCAGCTGGAATTCCGGTCGTAATCCATCCCATTTCAGGAGGCGACGTGTCGCATTCTCGCTTCGAATCCATAGGCGCGTATCTGCCGGAGAAAAGCGTCAGTACCGCAGATTTGGTGTCCCGCCTGAAGGTTCCTCCCGCATTCGATCTCGAAAAGATCACAGGTGTTTTGGAGCGGCGTGTGCGCAGCACCGAGCCGGATTCCCCCGAGGACTCCTTCAGTCTGGCGATCAAGGCGGCCGAGGACTGTCTTTCCAGGTCGCAGTACGCTGCCGCGGATTTGGATGTGATCATCTCTGCCTCGATCACGCGGAGCAAGGATGGCAGCCGCATATATATGCAGCCCACCCTCGCCTCGTCGATCGCGAAACATCTGGGCGCTCGCAAAGCCATAGCCTTCGATATATCCAATGCCTGCGCCGGCATGCTCACCGGTACCTACATTCTGGACCGGATGATCCGCGCGGGAATTGTTCGAAACGGTCTGGTGGTCAGCGGTGAGGCTATTACGCCGATTGCCGACACGGCCGTCGAGGAGATTTCCGAGAAGTACGATCTGCAATTCGCGTCGCTGACCGTCGGCGATTCCGGTGCGGCCGTGGTACTCGACCGCTCGGTCGACGAACGCGACCGTATCGAATACATCGAGCTGGTCACGGCCTCGGAGTTCTCACATCTGTGCTTGGGCATGCCCAGCGACAAGAGTCAGGGCATCGCGCTCTACACCGACAACCGCAAGATGCACAACGAATCGCGGTTCGTGCTGTGGACCGACTCCCAGCGGCAGTTCTATGTCGAGCGCGGTACCACCTTCGCCGAGGAGAAGTTCGACTACATCATCCACCACCAGTTCGGCGCGGCCGCGATTCCGTACATGAACGCCATCGCCGAGCGGGAGTTCGGCGCTCCGATGCCGCCCGACCTCAATGTCATCTCCAAATACGGAAACACCTCCAGCACCTCGCACTTCATCGTGCTGCACGATCACCTCAGCCGCGAGGAGATCCCGGCCGGATCGAAGCTGCTGCTGGTCCCCGCGGCGTCCGGCGTCGTCGGCGGGTATCTGTCCACCACGATTTCGTCTCTGAAGGTCTAGGGGTTTGGCATATGGGCGTACGCATCAAGTCCACCGGAATCAGCCGCGAGAGCGACACATTCAGCATCGTGGACCACAGTGGTCGCGCGGCGCGACACAGCCTGGAACGGGCGGGAATCCGGCCCGATCAGGTCGGCGTGCTCATCAACGCGGGCGTCTTCCGGGATTCCAATACGGTCGAACCGGCGGTGTCGGCGCTGATCCAGAAAGAGGCCGGAATCGGCCTGGACTACTCCTACGGCGATCCCCGCTCGTTCTCCTTCGATCTGATGAACGGCGCGGTCGGCGTGCTCAACGCCGTCCAAGTGGCCCAGTCGATCCTCGCGGTCGGCGGCGTCGAGCATGTGCTGATCGTCTCCGGCGACACCCATCCGTCGCTGGCCCGCTCCGCGGCGGACGACGAATTCCCCTATGCCACAACGGGAGCCGCGCTGCTGCTGGAGCAGACCGAGGAGCCGGAGGGTTTCGAGCGGGTGCATATCGTCGCGGGCGAGGGCTCCCCGGCGATCGAGTCCTATGTCGACGTCAACACGATGGGCGCTATCGGGCGGACCCTCATGACCACCGAGCGCGAGCCCGATTTCGAACAGCGGCTGCTCGACGCGGCCACCGAGGCGGGCCGGGCCGCACTCGGCGAGAGCGATACGACCGGTACGGTGCTGATCGCCTCCACGCCGACCCGGGAATTCCCGCGCGCGCTGGCCGAGCGGCTCGGCATCGCCGAGATCCGGACCCCGGATCTGTCGGCCGGCGATCCGCACACCGCCGCCCTGCCGCTGGCCTACGATCTTGCGGTCGAACAGGATTCGCTGCGTGAGTTCACCCGGGTGTTGTTCGTCGCGGCCGGCGCCGGACCGTCGGCGGCCGCGGTGCTGTACCGGCTGCCCGCCCCGGTCGGGGCCCCCGCGTGACCGTGGGAACCTATTGGCGCGCCGTCGACCGGTTCCGCGCGGTGGTCCAGGCCACTCCGGACCGGGAGGCGGTGCTGTACCCGCAGGGTTCGACGGCCGGGCGACTGCCAGACTATCACTCGCTGACCTATCGGCAGCTCGACGACTGGTCCGACGCCATTGCCGAAAGGCTCTCCGCCGCAGGCGTTTCCAGCGGCACCCGCACCATCGTGCTGGTGCTGCCGAGCCCGGAGCTCTACGCGATCATGCTGGGGCTGTTGAAGATCGGCGCGGTACCGGTGGTGATCGATCCCGGTATGGGTGTGCGCAAGATGCTGCGCTGCCTGCAGGCCGCCGATCCGCAGGCGTTCATCGGCATACCCCAGGCTCACGCGGCGCGCGTGCTGTTCCGCCGCTACTTCCGCGGCGTGCGCACCTCGGTCACGGTGGGGCGGCGCTGGTTCTGGGGCGGGGCCGAGCTCGCGAACTGGGGCCGCACCCCGACTGGATCGCTACCCGTCCGCACGCCAGCGCCCGACGCCGAACTGCTGCTGATCGCGTTCACCACCGGCAGCACGGGACCCGCCAAGGCGGTCGAGCTCACCCACGGCAATCTCTCGGCGATGGTCGACCAGGTCGACGCGGCCCGTGATCGGATTCCGCCCGGGACCTCGCTGATCACCCTGCCGCTGGTCGGAATTCTGGATCTGCTGCTCGGATCCCGCTGTGTCCTACCGCCATTGATCCCGAGCAAGGTCGGCTCCACCGACCCCGCGCATGTCGTGGACGCGATCAACCGATTCGGCGTGCGCACCATGTTCGCCTCGCCCGCGGTGCTGATCCCGCTGCTGCGTCATCTGGAACAGGGCGGCGCGAAACTGCCCGGTCTGCGGAGTGTCTTCTCCGGCGGCGCGCCGGTGCCGGACTGGTGTATCGCGGGTCTGCGCGCGGCGCTCGATCCCGAGGTGCGGATCTACGCCGGTTATGGCTCCACCGAGGCGCTGCCCATGTCGACCATCGAATCGCGGGAGCTGTTCGACGGGTTGACCGAACGCGCGCATCGCGGCGAGGGCACCTGCATCGGACGCCCCGCCGAGGGCGTGCGTGCCCGTGTCGTCGAAATCACCGACGATCCGATTCCCACCTGGGACGAGGTCCGCGAGCCGAGCGCACCGCACGGCATCGGCGAACTCGTGGTGGCCGGGCCGAATGTCAGCACCCGCTATTACTGGCCGCGCTCGGCCAACGAGGTCGGCAAGATCGCCGAGGGCGAGGTGATCTGGCATCGCACCGGCGATCTGGCCTGGATCGACGAGCAGGGCCGAATCTGGTTCTGCGGCCGCAAATCTCAGCGCCTGGTCACCGCCGCGGGTCCGATGTTCTCGGTGCAGGTCGAGCAGATCTTCAATGTGGTGCCGGGCGTGGCCCGCACGGCGCTGGTCGGTGTCGGTCCGCGCGGTGCGCAGCGGCCGGTGCTCTGCGTGGAACCGGAGCCGGGCGCCGACGAATCGGCGGTCGCGCTCGCGCTGAAGGAGCGCGGGGCCGAATTCGATATCACCGCGACGATTTCGGAGTTCCTGTTCCACAGGTCGTTCCCGGTCGACATCCGGCACAACGCGAAGATCGGACGGGAGCAGCTCGCCGCGTGGGCGGCGACGCGCAGCGGATCGGAGCGGTCATGAAAACCATTGCACTGCGGTCGATTCCGGTGCTGGGCTGGATCTATGTCGGCCTCGGGCTGGTTGCCGCGGGGACCGGGCGCGGACCGCGCGGTCCGATCCTGCGGGCGCTGTGGTGGATCGATGTCTTCCTCAGCGTGGTCGTGCATGCCGCGCAGATCCCGGCCGCGTTGCGCGCCGCCGACGGGACGGGACGTTCCCCGGTGCGGACCGCCGTCCTGACCCAGATCTTCGGTCTCACCTGGTGGCGTACCCAGACCGAAGGGAATGCGCGATGAGAGCATTGGTGACCGGCGCGTCCGGATTCCTCGGCGGCGCCCTGGCGCGGCGACTCGTCCGCGACGGCGAATACAAGGTCTCGGTCCTCGCCAGGCCGACGAGCGATCTGCGCGGGCTCGACGCGCTGGACGGCATCGAGGTCGTCTACGGCGATCTCGCCGACGTGGCCTCGCTGCGCCGCGCGGTCACCGGCGTCGACGTCGTATTCCACAGCGCCGCACGGGTGGACGAGCGCGGTACCCGCGATCAGTTCTGGGACGAGAACGTGCGCGGCACCCAGCGGCTACTGGCCGCCGCCCGGGAGGCGGGCGCGTCGCGATTCGTCTTCATCTCGAGCCCGAGCGCGCTCATGGACCGCGACGGCGGCGATCAGGTGGATGTCGACGAGTCGATTCCGTACCCACGGCACTATTTGAACCTGTACTCGGAGACCAAGGCCGCCGCCGAGCGCGCCGTATTAGCCGCCGACGCAACGGATTTCACCACCTGCGCGCTGCGGCCTCGCGCGATCTGGGGTGCGGGCGACCGGTCGGGCCCGATCGTGCGGCTGCTCGGCCGCACCGCCGAGGGTAAGCTGCCGGATCTGTCCTTCGGACGCGACGTGCACGCCTCGCTCTGCCACGTGGACAATATCGTCGACGCCTGCGTCAAGGCGGCCGACTCCGAAAAGGTCGGCGGCAAGGCATATTTCATCGCCGACGCGGAGCGCACCGACGTCTGGAAATTCCTGGCCGAGGTCGCGGGCCGACTCGGCTACGCCGCACCCAGCCGCACCCCGAACCCGCGGGTGGTCGCCGCCGCCGTCGCGGTGATCGAGACGGTATGGCGAATTCCCGCCGTCGCCCGGCGCTGGTCCCCGCCGCTGTCGCGCTATGTCGTGGCGCTGATGACCCGCACCGCGACCTACGACACCGGCGCGGCCACCAGGGATTTCGGCTATCACCCGGTCGTGGATCGCGAACGCGGCCTGATCGAATTCCTCATCTGGCTCGACGGCGTCGGCGGCGTCGAAACGCTCACCCGGAGACTGTCATGAACACTGCCTTCCGTCGCCGCGTCTCCCCGACCGAGCGGATGTATTTCCCCATGCGGGAACTGGCTCCGCCGTTTCTCATGCAGCTCGAATTCACCGGCAGCGGCGCACTCGATCCCGATGAGCTGCGCCGCGCGGTCGAGATCGCCTCCGCGGCCTGTCCCGGGGCGCGACTGGTGCGCGCGGGCCGCGACTGGGTCGACAGCGGAATCGCCCCGGCGGTGCGCGAGGTCACCGGGCACACGCTGGGATATCCACGCCTGGAAGCGGATCCGGTGCTCACCAGCCCGATCGGCCCGACCCGGGACACCACCTGTGAGGTGCTGCTGCTGACCGGGGAACCGACCAGCGTGATCTTCCGGGTGTTCCACGGTGTGATGGACGGCATGGGCATGGTGACCTGGGCGTTGAACGTCTTCCGGGCACTGCGCGGAGAACCGTTACGGCATATGCCCGATCCGATCGCCGATCGGGAACTGGTGCGTCGGGTGGGTGCGCCGGGACGGCCGACGCCGATGCTGCCGCGCTTCCGGGCCGCGGTCGGGCACGGTCGGCAGGACCCCGGGCTGCCCCGGCATCTGTTGCGGCACCGCACAATTCACGCGACCGGCTCGGGGGCGGTCGCGCGGGTCGCGGCACTGCTGGCCGTGCAGGCCGGTACGGTACAGCGGATCATGGTCCCGGTGGATCTGCGCCGCCACGACCCGGATCTGCGTTCGACCGCGAATCTGGCCCTGCCGCTGTTCCTGGACGTCGAACCGGGGCAGGACTGGGCCGAGATCAACGAGGCCAAGCGCGCCGGGCTGCGGCAGCGGCTCGAGCTGAACCAGATGGCCAGCAGCGGATTGGCCAATTTCCCCGACGCCCTGAGCCGCGGAATTCTGCGCACCACCAACTGGCTCGGCTCCCGCTATGGCCGAAATCTGGCCTCGGCCACCGTCTCCCATATGGGCCGCTTCGATCTCGACGAACTGCGCGTCTCCGGATTCGCGCCGCGGACCGTGCGGGTGCTGCCGCAGCACAGTGTGGCCATGCCGCTGCTGTTCGGCATGGTCGAATCCGGCGGGCGCACCGAGCTGACCGTCTCGGCGCGCAACGGCCGCGGCGTGGAGGATCGGCTCGAGGCGCTACTCGACCTGATCGCCGCCACGCTGGAAGTCGAACTGCCGCAACAGGATTCCTCGGCCGCATGAGAGCGTGGGCGTCCCTCGTCGCGGCCCGTCCCCGGGTGGTGCTGCTGGCCGCGATCGGTATCGCGGTGCTGGCCGGGCTGTTCGGCGCGGATCTGCAGAGCCGGGTCAGCGCGGCGGGTTTCACCGATCCGGGCAGCGATTCGGCCCTGGTCGACAGCGTCGTGCGGGAGCGGCTCGGCCCGCAGAACCCGGATGTGATCGCGATCTACACCGTGCCGCAGGGTCAGACGCTCACCGAACTCGGGCCGCGGGTGCAGCAGGCCGTGGCCCGGGTGGATCCGGCGCTGCTGGCGCAGCGGGTGGACACCTATTGGAACAATGTGCCGCCGCGACAGGGCTTTCTGCGCTCGCCCGACGGCCGCCACGCGCTGGCGGTGGTATTCGCCGCGGGCGATGACAATCAGCGCGTCGCCTCCTTCCCGAAAATTGCCGAGGCGCTGCGGATTCCGGGCGTGGAGACCCGATTTTCCGGATACAGCGCACTGGCCGACGAGATCAGCAGGCAGTCGCGTCACGATCTGGTGCTGGCCGAATCCGTCTCGCTGCCGGTCACTCTCGCGATTCTGGTGCTGGTATTCGGCGGCGTGATCGCGGCCGCCCTGCCGGTGCTGGTCGGCGTGCTCGCGGTGCTGGGCTCGCTCGGCGCGGTCGGACTGATCGCGCGCTACACCGAGGTGAGCATCTTCGCGGTGAACGTCGCCTCGCTGCTCGGCCTCGGATTGGCCATCGACTACGGGCTTTTCGTGGTGAGCCGCTACCGCGAGGAGCTCGCCGCCGGACATGCCACGCCCGCGGCGGTCGGGCGCGCGCTGGCGACCGCCGGTCGCACCGTGGGGTTTTCGGCCCTGCTGCTGGTGTGTGCGTTCGCGGGGACCTTCGTCTTCCCGCAGGCGGTGCTGCGTTCGCTGGGTTACGGCGCGATCGCGGCGGTCGTACTGGCCGCGATACTGTCGCTGACCGTGCTGCCCGCGGCGCTGCTGTTGCTCGGCCCGCGGATCGGGAAGTGGACCTGGCGCGCGGACGCGTTCGAGCGCGGCGAACGGCGGGCGGCGCGGTTCTGGGGCCGGGTGGTCGACGCGGTCCTGAAGCGCCCCGGCGTCGTCGCGCTCGCGGTGACCGCGCTGCTGCTCGGGCTGGCCACCCAGCTGGCCGGGGCTCGGCTCGGGGATATCGACCACACCGCCCTGCCCGCCGGAAATCCGGTGCGCGCCACCGTCGACGAGCTCGCCTCGCGGTTCCCCGCCGCGAGTTCGGGGATCACCGTCCTGATCGACGGCGGCGGCGTCGACCCGGTGAGCCGGGAGATCGGCGCGGTGCCGGGTGTCCATCAGGTCGTGCGGCTGCGCGGCGACGGCGACAGCGCCATCCTGCACGCCGCGCTCGACGTACCCGACCGTTCCGAATCCGCTAGCGAAATCGTCACGCGCATAAGACAACTCGACCTCCCGTCGGGAACCACGCTGCGGGTCGGCGGTGAGTCGGCGGCCACCGTCGACAGCGTGCACGCCATCGTGTCGCGCATGCCGCTGATGATCGCGGTGATGGTGGTCGCGACGCTGCTGCTGTTGCTGCTCGCCTTTCGCTCGCTGGTGCTGCCGATCAAGGCCGTGCTGATGGCCTTCCTCAGCCTGGCCGCCACCTTCGGCATTCTGACCTGGGTCTTCTTCTACGGTCACCTGGCCGGGGCATTGCACGTCAGCGTCGGGCCGCTCTCGGCGGGCATGCTGGTGCTCATCATCGCCGTGGTCTTCGGCCTGTCCACCGATTACGAGGTGTTCCTGCTCTCGCGCATGGTCGAGGCCCGGCACGAGGGCGCCGACACCGCCGGGGCGGTGCGGATCGGCATCGTCAAGACCGCGCGCGTGATCACCGCCGCCGCAACGCTTCTCGTCTTCATCACCGGCGCGTTCACGCTGTCGCCGCTGACTCCGATGCGGTTCCTCGGTCTGGGCATGATCATCGCGCTGATCATCGATGCCACCCTGGTTCGCATGCTGCTGGTCCCGGCCCTGGTGAAGCTGATGGGTCCGCTCAACTGGTGGCCGGGCGGTGTGCGGACGTCGCGGTCGTCACGCCTGAGCGAAACGTCGATGAGCCGCGTTTAAGCTAAGGGTCGAAGAAGTCTTCGTAATCGTTTGCGTACCGCTGAGCACAGGGGTCGTCGCATGGATTATCGAGAGTTGGTTCGGTCCTGGTGGCACGACGGTGATCGTCAGCATCTGCTGGTGAAGACGATCGCCTCCCACTCCGCGCTCGCGGCGATGCGGGCGGTGGTCTGCTCCGGTGGGGCGATCGGATTGGCGGTCACCATCGCGGTCGCCTTGTCCGCCGAGACCTCCGACCGTCCTGCGGGTCACACGATCGCGCTGCTCTGCGTGGCCGTATCCGCCTGGTGGACCGTGCGCTGGTTGTTCCCGCCGTGGCCGGACAAGGTCGAATCGGCCGTCGCGATCGCGGTCACCGATCTGTTTCTCGGTGTCCTGTGCCTGGTGAGCGACAGCTATCTGGCCAAGGGCGCCGCGGTCTACCTGTTGGTGGTTGCCGGAATCTACTGCGTATTTCTGCACAGCGCGAAGGTGCTCGCCGCGCATGCGGCCTGGTCGATGGCATGCGTCATCGCGGCCGCGATACCGCATCTCGCGCCCGGAACCATGCCGATGGCCGTGGCCGCGATCGTCGTGGCCGTCATCGTCAACGCGGTATTGCTGCCGGGAATGCAGTTCAACTACTGGCTGCTGTGGACCGATCTGCTGTCCGACGGTTTGACGAAGCTGTGGAGCCGACGAGGACTCGAGTTCCACGCCGCGGCCGTGATCGATCGGTCCGGTCCCGAACCGGTCTACGCGATCATGATCGATCTGGATCGATTCAAGGACGTCAATGACCGCTGGGGTCACGTCGTCGGCGATGAAGTGCTGCGTAGCACTGCCGATTGTCTACGCCTGGCGGCCCCGCCCGACGCCGTCATCGCCCGCATCGGCGGCGAGGAATTCGCTGTCTTCGGCCGCCTGCCCGGTACGGACGCGCACACCATCGCGGAGCGAATGCGCCGGACCATTGCCGACTCGACGGTGCCGGTGGCCGTCACCGCGAGTATCGGCGCGGCCGTATTCGCCATAGCGGCCGCGCGTCAGGCTCGCCCGCGCCGGATACTCGAGGATCTGCTGCAGCGCGCCGACACCGCGATGTATCGCGCGAAACAACGCGGTGGCGACGCGGTCGAGATGGACCACGGCCGCATCGCGGCGGGCTAGGCCGCGGCTGCCTCGCGTCGCCGCCGCACAGACCCCACGATCACATCGACGAGCAGAAAGCCCAGCAGACTCCAGCCGACCAGCGGCGCGAACCATCCGATGAGAACCGCACCCGCGGCCAGCGGGGCGAGGATACGAATCGGCGTGCGCCGCAATGCGCCTCGCCGCGGGGCCCGGCCCAGTGCGAGGGCGCTGCCGGAGCGGGTCGGCCGCCGCTTCCACCACATCAGATATCCGCGCGCGATCACCGTGATCAGGGCGATCATCGTGATCAGCAGCAGCACCTGATTGGCCAGGCCGAACAGGATGCCCATATGCAGCGCGATACCCCAGTTGGTGAGCTTGGCCATCAGCGGCCAGTCGCGGTAGCGCAGGGTGTCGACGACATCGCCGGTCGCCCCGTCGATCGCGATGGCGTCCTGGGTCAGCACACCCGGCAGGCGGCGCTCCTTGGCCACGAACGCCACCCCGTCCTTCGCCGGAACCGAGATCTCGAGCGGACCCTCGACGCCGTGCCCGCGCGCCACCGCGAGGACCTTGTCCACCTCGGCCGCCCGATCGGCGGGAACCGGTGCGCCCATGCGATGCCCGCCGCCGTGCTCGGCGTGTTCGCCGTCCGCGGGCGCGGGTGCGGCCGATCCGGGCAGCGCGCTGCTCACCACGGGCGTGGTCCAGCTCAGCTGCGCACGCAGTGCGTCGACATGTTCACCCGCGTAGGTCGACCAGGTCATACCCGTCGCGGACAGGAACAGTACTGGCAGCAGCACCCACATCCCCACGGCGCCATGCCAATTCATCGTCCGCGCGCGGCCGTCGCGGGAGCGATCCGGCCGCAGCAGCCAGCCCGCCGAACCGCGCTCGCGGCGCGAGCGCACCCGCCGCCACCACAGCGCCAGCCCCGCGAGCGCGATGATCCACAGCCACGACGCGGCCAGTTCGCTGTAGAGCCGCCCCGGCTGACCCAGATGAAGATCCTTGTGCAGCACATCGATCCAGGTGCGCATGGGCAGCGCGCCCGCACTGCCGTACACCACCGCGTCCCCGACCGGCCGCGCGTCGGCCGGATCGATGAATACCGCGCGCCGCTCGGATTCGCCCAACGTCGGATCGGTGAAGATCACCCGCGTGGTGTCGCCGGGGTCCTGCGCCGGGGCCACCGCGGCCAGGGCGAGGTCGGGCCGAATCGCGGTCGCCGCGGCGATCTGCTCGGACAGGGGCCGAGCGGGTCCGGTCGAATCGACGTGCAGCAGATCGCGATTGGCGATCGACTCCAGCGTGGGCGAGATCGCGTACAGCGCGCCGGTCAGCGCCGCGATGAGGACGAACGGCGCCACGAAGACACCGGCATAGAAGTGCAGTCGCATGGCCAGCGCCTGCACTGCGCTGCGGGACCGCGATTTCGGTTTCAGGGACGGTGTGGCGACCGGGTCATCGATGATGCTCAAGGGTGGTGCTCCTGTTCGAGGGCACCCGTTCGAAGGATCCGTCGCCGAAACAGCCCTCGGACATCCCGGGCGGCAGCCGCCGGGACGCGAGTGTTGACGAATTCTGTTGATACGAACGGGTATCGGGTGAAATCAGACTCGAACGAGCAGCGGCGGACCGCGGGTGCGGAAGGTGTCGGCGGCGAGGACGCGCAGGACGACCCGATCGCGATGACCGATCCGCGCGAGTGCGGGGCCGCAGATCTCCGGGGTGCCCAGTAGCCCCGGCAGCACCCGGGTCAGGACGCCGGTGACGATCCGGTAGGCGGCCTCCGCGCCGAGAATCACCACGGCCGCGCCGATCGCCGCGGCCACGTGCGCGCCGAGCATGGCCGGGGTCCACAGCGATCGAGCGTGCGGCATATGCATCATGCCGATCGACATCGCGGTGTGGCCGAGCAGTTGTCCGCCGAGCAGGGCCACGACCAGACCGATCGCGGTGTCGCGCAGCGTCCCCACACTCGTGACCAGCGTGCCGATCACGGCCGCGCCCGCCACGAGCAGCGCGACGGTGCCGGAGGATACGGGCATCCCGCCCGAGGCCCAGCCGTGCGCGGCCACCGAAAGCGCCCCGGAAACCGATCCGGCCGATGCCCCGCGCAACCGCGCCTCGGCAACCGGGCGCGTGCGCGCCGCCGCCGTGTCGCGGGCCGGGGATCGGCCGGAGTCGATGAGCACGCGCTGATGATAGCCGACGGTTTACGCCGTAATTCCCGCTATCACAGCATGATTCCGGATGGAATCTACTCGGCCGCGACTTCCATTTCCGCCAGCGGCTTGCGCAGCAGTTTCCCGGTGGCGTTGCGCGGCAGTTCGTCCAGGAAGATCACCTCGCGCGGCACCTTGTAGCGGGCGAGGTTGGCCTTGACGTAATCCTTGATCTCCTGGGCGTCGCGTCCGGATTCCGGGCCGGGAACGACGAAGGCGCGCAGGCGCTTTCCGAACTCCCGGTCGTCGACGCCGATGACCGCCGCCTCGAGGACATCGTGCCGGTTGGCGATGAGGTGCTCGACCTCCTGCGGGAAGACGTTCTCGCCGCCGGAGACGATCATGTCGTCGTCGCGGCCGTCGATGAACAGCAGGCCGTGCTCGTCGAAATGGCCGACATCGCCGGAGGACATCAGGCCGTCGACGGTCTCCTTGGTGCGGCCGTCGGTGTAGGCCTTGAAGGAGTGGGCGTTCTCGATGAAGATCGTGCCCGTCACATTCGTCGCGGTGATGCGCTTGCGGTTCTCGTCGTAGAGCGCGAGGCGGATGCCGACCGGCGGCTTACCCGCGGTGCTCGGCGCGATGCGCAGATCCTCGGGCGTGGCCACGGTGATGATCGCGCATTCGGTGGAACCGTAGACGTTGTAGAGCACATCGCCGAAGTAGTCCAGGCTGCGGGTGACCACGTCCGGCGGGATCGCCGAACCCGCGGCGAAGATCATCTTCAGCGACGACATGTCGTACTTGTTCAGCGTCTCCTGCGGCAGGTCGAGCATGCGCTGCAGCATGGTCGGCACCACGACCAGCGAGGTCGCCTTGAACTCGGCGATATTGGCCAGCGTCTTCTCCGGGTCGAAGCGACGCTGCTGGAAGATGATCCGATTGCCCAGGGCCAGGCCGAGGGTGAACTGCGACAGGCCGGTCGCGTGGAAGACCGGCGCGGCCATCACCATGGAACCGTTGCGCGGGATCGGAATCCGGTCCAGGAACTGCGCGGAGATGAACGGGCTGACCTTGTCGCGCGGCGCGCCCTTCGGGGTGCCGGTGGTGCCGCTGGTCAGGATGATCATGCCGCCAGGCTTCTCCGGGGTCGGCACGGGATCGGGCGACTGTCCGGCGCTCAGCGATTCCAGCGTCGGGGTCGACGGGTCGACCCTGTCCTGCTCGTCCACCCAGGTCAGCACGCGCGGGATAGCCGCGGGGATCGCGCTCATCAGCTCCACGAACTCGCTGTCGTGCAGCACCGCCTTGACCTTCTCGCGGGCTGCCACATCGGCGAACTGCGGTTTGGCGAAGCCGGTGTTCATCAGCACCGCGCGCACGCCCAGCTTGCCGGTCGCGGTGAGCGCGAGCACCATGCCGCGGTGGTCGCGCGCCAACAGCGCCACCACATCGCCCTGCCGCAGCCCCTGCGCCGCCAGCCCGCGGGCCAGCTGATTGGACTGCGCGTTGACCTCGGCGAATGTCATCTCACCGAGCTCGTCCACCAGCGCGGCCGCATTCGGCGTGATCTGCGCGGAGTGCATGAGGACACCCGCGAACGGGCCGTATTTGCCGACATTCAGCGCCGAGCGCAGCGCATGATCCGGACGCAGCGGGTTGAACAGGCCGCGCTTGCGCATGGCATTGACACCCAGAGCGAGATCTCCGGCTTTCCGGAGCGCAGTGCTTGCTGACGGAAGGGCAGTTGACATAGGTACAACCTTCCGCGATACCGCCGGTGGCTGGCGGACCGCAACATCGAGATCCAGTGCAGCGCTAACCCTAGCAAGCACCTGGCTTCCGCTGTGGTCAGCGTCTCTGTAACCGACAGTAGCGTTATAACTCACCGATTGCTCGGTGACGTTCGCATCATTGCGCCGGATACTCGATCAATTCGCGACGCAGGAGTTTTCCGGTGGCGTTGCGGGGGAGTTCGTCGAGGAAGACCACCTCGCGCGGCACCTTGTAGCGAGCCAGATTGCCCTTGACATAGGCCTTGATCTCCTCGCCGTCGGGTGTGACGCCCGACTCGGGCACGATGAACGCGCGCAGGCGTTTGCCGAATTCCGTATCGTCCACGCCGACCACCGCGGCATCGGAGACGTCGGGTCGTTGCAGCAGCAGATTCTCGACCTCCTGCGGGAAGACGTTCTCGCCGCCGGAGACGATCATGTCGTCATCGCGACCGTCGACGAACAGCAGCCCGTGCTCGTCGAAATGGCCCATATCGCCGGAGGACATGTAGCCGTCGATGACCTGCTTGTTGCGGCCGTCGGTATACCCCTCGAACGACAGGATGTTGCGGATGAAGATGCGCCCGCGCACGCCCTGACCGTGGACGCGGCGATCGTTCTCGTCGAACAGCGCCACCTCGCAGGTGACCGGCGCCCGGCCCGCGCTACCCGGGGTGAGCGCGAGATCGGTCGGATTCGCGACCGTGGCGACCGCGCATTCGGTGGAGCCGTAGAGATTGAACAGCACCGGGCCGAAGGCCTCGGTGGCGCGGATCGTCAGCTCCGGCGACAGCGCCGAACCGGCCAGCAGGATCGTCTTCAGGGCCGACAGATCGTATTTGCCCCGGATCGCCGGATCGAGTTCGACCATGCGGTGCAGCATGGTCGGCACGGCCACCAGCATTTCGACGCGATGTTCGGCGAGTAGCCGCAGCGTCTTCTCGGCGTCGAAGCGGCGGGTGAGCACGATGGTATTGCCGAAGCCCACATTGACCAGCCAGGTCGCCAGGCCCGTGCTGTGGAAGATCGGCGAGACGATCATCGAGGTGCCCTGATGCGGGAACGGGATGCGGTCGATGATCTGCGCGGTCTGCAGCGGGGAGGTGGTCTTGCGGGCGGCGCCCTTGGGCAGACCCGTCGTGCCGCTGGTGAGGATGATGAACCCGCCCGGCTTATCCGGCAGCGGCAGCTCGTCGGTGGAGTTCGCGCCGATGAGTTCGTCGAGAGTGACCGCGCCGTCGGGCAGTTCGGCATTCTCGTCCACCCAGGTCAGCACGCGCGGCAGCTGCGGGGGCAGGGCGTCGAGCAGGCCGACGAATTCGCTGTCGTGCAGGACCGCGCGCACCTTCTCGCGCTCGCACACCTCGGCGAACTGCGGTTTGGCGAAGCCGGTGTTCATCAGGGCCAGGCGAACGCCGAGCTTGCCCGCCGCGGCCATCGCCAGCAGCAGTCCGCGGTGATCACGCGCCAGGATTCCGATCACCGAACCCGGTGCGATGCCCATGGTCTTCAGTCCGCGCGCCAGGGCGGTGGAGCGTTGGTCGAGTTCGCGATAGCTCATCGCGCCGCGCTCGTCGATCAGGGCCGTGCGCTCCGGCCAGACCCGGGCCGCGTGCCGCACGGCCGTCGCCTGGGGACCCAGCACTTTGGATTCCTTGACCGTCTGCAGCAGTTCGCCGGGATCGAGCAGATTGATGAACCCCCGCTGGCGTAATACATCCACCCCCCGCAAGGCTTCCGCCACATGAACTACCTTGCGCTGCAACCCATTCAAGCCAGAAAACATCTCGCCAACCTCCGAGCCACCTGTTTCCGCACGACCGTACCGCCGGGGTCGTGTGCTGTGGACGCTAGCAGCCGGCTGTGACCGGAGATACACAAATCCGGCCAACTCGGCGCGATTGCGGTTTAGGTCAGCCTAAACATTCCTGCGCCCGCGCAGTTTTTTGGTGAATATGGGTGACGGCCGTGCGGTATGCGCGGCTGCGAATGTTGTTACGTGGGAAGGGGTATCGAACCGATGAGGGCGCGGCGAGTGTTGGTGGGAGTGGTGTCGGCGGTGATCGCGGTGCTGCTGTCGGCCCTGGCAGGCGCCCCGGCGCACGCGGATCCGCTCCCGCAACTGACCCCGATCGGCACCACGCTCAACACCTTCGGCGAGGCGAAGTTCTGCGCGGGCGCGATCGATGTGGCTCTGGAGGCCGCGCCCGCCCGCCCCGGCCACGTCCTGGCCCACGTCACCCCGAGGGGCTACCTCGGCGGCCCCTGCGGCAACCACGTGCGGTTCGGCTGGCTCGGTTCGGCGGGCCTGCGCACCGACGACGTCTATGTGCAAACCGGCGCCGGCCCCGGCCGAACCGTCACCGCCGATCTGTGGGTGGGAACCGGTCCGGCCAAGGTCATGGCGGGCAGCTGGCCGCTGCAGGGCAACTTCGCGGAGTGGTATCTGCTGGTGCCGTGACGGTTTCGATTCCGGGGTCGGGTCGTTACGGTACCGCCGTGATTTCCGTGGTGACCTGGAATGTATTGCACCGGGTACATGCCGAGAACTGGTACGACGAGGACGGTGATCGCGACGCTCGGCGCCACCGCCTCCGAGGTGATCGTCGAGGATGTGCGTGGGCTGTCCGACCACAATCCGATCCGGGCCGAGCTGACCTGTCCGTGATCGATGCGGGTCAGAAATCGAAGACCGCCACGCTGTTTCCGCCCACCGCGCACGCATTGGGGAAGGTCTGGCGATAGCGGACCGTCGTGTTGCTCCACGTCCCGTCCGCGGCCACCGTGACCGGGTCGTACTCCTGCGTGCAGACCCGCAGCGGCTCGCCCTGTGTTTTGGTGAAATCCCCACCCGCCGTGGTCAATTCAGCACAGGCCGCCGCCGCTTTCGGATGCGTCCCCCATACGATCGGCGCACAGATCAGAAATACGACGCGCTGCGACGAAGCCTGCTCGAGCGACGGTCCGCGAGCCACCGTCAACGCCAGCACCGAAGCCGTCCGCCCACCCGGCTCCCCCTGCGCCGCCCCCATCGGCGCCCACATCCCCGCCGCCAATACCGCCCCGACCACACCCATAACCCGAACCAGAACGCTCATACGTCGACCACCTCGTCTCGGACCGGCCGCCGGAATGTTCATTGCGTCATGCGTCCCTAGACCATAGCCCGACCCGACGAGGGCCCTGCCTCAATACGGCCGTGTCGCCGCGGGCTCATGACCTCGCGCTTCCCGAAGCCGAGGCTGAGGCGGACGCGGCGTCGGCAGCGGTGCGCGGACCACCGGCATGGGTTTGATGACCGGCAGGGTCTGAACGTGCCAGAGGGGGTCGCCCGGCGCCGCGTCATAACTGAACGCCATCACCCCGCCCCCGAAGACCGCCAAGGCCGCGGCAATGCCCACAAGCAGGCGAGCCTCGAGAAGGGCGGCCCGCCATTCCGGCGAAGTCTTGCGCGATCTCGGTCCCGTGTCGATCGTCATGACCCCTCCCGCATCCGGCGTTCGCTGGTCACATCGCCGCGGCGACGAAGTCGTTACGAAAGAACGTTGTACCGCTTACCACTTCGGGCCGTTCGACCGCATTCCGGGCGATTGTTACCATTCGAGACGTTCTACTTCGACGTCAGCAGGAGGGACTACGATGCACGGATCGATTTCCCGGGTCGCCGCGAGCGCGACAACCATGGCAGCGACAGCGGCCGCCCTGCTTGCGGTGGCAGCGCCCGTTCATGCGGAGGTGACCGGCGTGCACGTCGCGGCAGGACCGGACGGTCTCCTGACCGGATGCCAATACACGGTCACCGCCGACGTCACCGATTCGGACGTCCCCACCGGCACGGTGTTCTTCATGCTCGCCGGCGGTGTCATTCCCGGCAACGGCGAACGAATCCCCGGCGAGGCCGTCTTCCACCCCGACACCAAGACCGTCACCGCGACCTGGACACCAACCAGACAGGGCCAGCAGAACCTGATCGCCATCCAGTCCATCCCGGGTCAGTACACGTCCAGCCAGTACATCAGCATCGAGGTGAGCGGCGCGGGCATCAACACCGGCAGCTCCTGCCTGCGCATCGGATAACGAGCCCACCCCTGACGAACGAGAAACCGGGGCGCGTTTCAACGGGTTTCGAATGGCCCCGGTGGGATGCGCGCTGTTCGGGTCACTATCGCGGAGCGGTGCCGACTGTCACGGTCGTCGACAGCGAGTCAACCAACTCGCCGCTTATCGTGATGTAAGCCAGCAGCGTGTGGTCTCCCGAACTGAGCGGTGTCCAGCCGGTTTGTCCCCACTCGCCAGAATCACAACTATTGGTGGCAAACGAAGCGTAATCCTGTCCATCGATCCGGACACCGATACGTTCGGCCGTTGGATAGCCAACGCAATCGCCCGTCTGCGTAATAGTGTCCGCCTGCCCCACCACATTAGGGCCGGTGATCGTCATCTTCAGGTGGTACGGGTGCTCTTCGGGCACCGCTGTCGCTACGGCGCTCTCCGCCGAACCGACTGCGCCGCTGAAGAATCCAGCGATCACCACAGCAGTCGCGATCGCCGAATATGCGATGACGAAATGGTGACACGCCGGACCGAGGGTGTCCAAGAATCTTATTCGCCCTCTGAAGAGAACTGGGGTTGCTCCCGGAAAGGTTCGAAGGCGCGAAGATCGGTGATACCATCCGCGATATTTCTGCCAATTGATCGTCGCTGATCGCACGTCTGAACGAACGAGAAACCGGCGCGAGTCCTGAAGGGGACTCGCACCGGTTCCGTTGTACCGCTTACTACTTCAGCTTGTCGCTCGACAGATTCAGCACCCGCCGGGCCACGATCAACTGCTGGATCTGCTGCGTCCCTTCGAAGATGTCCAGAATCTTCGAATCCCGGCTCCACTTCTCCAGCAGCGTGCGCTGCGAATAGCCGATGGTGCCGGACAGTTCGACAGCCTTGAGGGTGACGTCGGTGCCCATGCGGCCGGCCTTGGCCTTGGACATCGACGCCTCGAGGGAGTTGGGCTTCTTGTTGTCGGCCATCCAGGCGGCGCGCAGCGACAGCAGGTAGGCGGCCTCCCAGTCGGCTTCCAGGCGGAGGAATTCCGCGGCGGCGGCGTGCTGGTCGTTGGCGGGCTTGTCGTAGTCGATCTCGATGCCGGCCTCGGACAGGATCTTGCGCAGTTCCTCGAGGGCGGCGCGGCCGACGCCGACGGCCATACCGGCCACCAGCGGGCGGGTGTTGTCGAAGGTCTGCATGACCCCGGCAAAACCCTTCTCCACGTTGACTTCCGGGCTGCCGAGGATGTTGTCCTTCGGAATCCGGCAGTCCTCGAGACGCAGCTCGGCGGTGTCGGAGGCCTTGATGCCCAGTTTGTGCTCGAGGCGAGCGACGGTGAGGCCCTTGGCATCTCGCGGCACCACGAACGACTTGATGGCGGCCCGGCCCTTGGTCTTGTCGACCGAGGCCCACACCACGATGTGGGTGGCGCGCGAGCCCGCGGTCACGAAGATCTTGGTGCCGTTGAGAACCCACTCGTCACCGTCGAGCACCGCGGTGGTGGACACGGCCGCCGAGTCGGAGCCGAACGACGGCTCGGTGATGGCCATGGCGGCCCACACCTTGCCGAAGCGCGACAGCTGCTCATCGGTGGCCACCGCGGCGATCGCGGCATTGCCCAGGCCCTGGTAGGGGATCGACAGCATCAGGCCGACATCGCCCCAGGAAGTCTCCAGGGCGTTCAGCAGCGCGGACATATTGCCGCCGTTGGAGTTTCCGAGCAGCTCGGTGGCGTGCTCGTCGGGCGCGGCGCCCTCCTCCTTGGCCTTGCGGCCGCCGGTCGCACCGGACACGTCCTGCGCGCCCGAGTCGGCCAGGCCCTCGACCATGGCGGCCATGGTGTCCAGCTCGACCGGGTACTCGTGCTCGCCGAGGTCGTATTTGCGCGAGATCGGGCGGAAGATCTCCTGCGCGACCTGATGGGCCTGATTGGCGCTGGCCCGCAGCTTCTTGGGGAGTTCGAGATTGATCATGGGAAGTCTCCGTAAGTGAAGTCGGGTCAGACCAGTACGACGCCCTCGGCCACGCCGATGGCCCGCAGATCGCGGTACCAGCGCTCGACCGGGTGCTCCTTGGTGAAACCGTGGCCGCCGAGCAGCTGCACACCGTCCAGGCCGATCTGCATGCCCTTGTCGGCGGCGAACTTCTTGGCCAGACCGGCCTCGCGGGCGAACGACAGGCCCTGCTCGGCCCGCGACGCGCCGCGCAGCGTGATCAACCGTAGGCCGTCCAGCTCGATCGCCATATTGGCGACCATGAACGCCACCGCCTGACGGTGGGCGATCGGCTCGCCGAACGCCTCGCGCTCCTTCACATACGGAATCACGTAGTCCAGCACGGCCTGTCCGGTGCCGACGGCCAACGAGGCCCAGCCCAGGCGGGCCAGCCGCACCGCGTCGGCGTAATCCTCGGCGTGCTGGGCGGTATCGCCCTCGCCCAGAATCGCGTCGGTGGATACCGCGACATTGTCCAGGATCAACCGGCCGAGACCGGCCGCGCGCAGACCCATGCTCGGATCGGCCTCGATGACCACGCCGGGGGTGTCGGATTCGACGATGAACAGCGCCGGGCGGCCGTCGAGTTCGGCGCCGACGATGAACAGTTCCGCATCGCCCGCCGCCGGGACCAGGCTCTTGACGCCGTTGAGGCGGTAACCGCTCGGCGAGCGGGTGGCCTTGGTCTGCAGTGCGAACGGATCGAACAGTGCGCGCGGCTCGGCGATGACCACCGAGGACTGCGGCACGTTCTCGCCGGTGAAGGCGCCGAGATAGGTCTTCTGCTGGGCGTCGGTACCCCACTGCGACAGCGCGACCGCCACGCCCGAGGGCGCCAGGATCGGCAGCGCCAGACCCATATCGCCGTGTGCGAGCGCCTCGGCGACCAGCGAATTGGTGACCGCGCCGCGCTCGGCGGCCGCGCCCTCGAGCTCCTCGGGCACGTTGATCAGCGTGATGCCCAGTTCGGCGGCGCGCTCGAGCAGATCGCGCGGAGCCTTGGCGGCGTTGTCGGCGTCATAGGCGGCCGGGCGCAGGATCTCCGCGGCGAACTCACGCACCGTCTCGACGATCATCTTCTGATCGTCGCTCGGGGTGAGATCGAAGTAGTCCTTGATGCGAGACTCGTTGGCGGGCAGCCGCTTCGGCTTGCCGCCGCCGGTGACCTTGCCGAACGCGCGGGTGGCCGCACCCAGGGTGCGGAAGCCGGTCTTGGTGCCCTCGTAGGTGATGCGTTCGATGGGCTTGCGCAGTTTGTACTTCTCGGCGAGCTCCGACCCGGTGATGGTCGTCATGACCCGCATGGCCGCGCCCATCCAATCGCGCTTCTGCGGATTCAAGCCGACCGCCGAATCCGGACGTCGCTTCGTTGCGGTGTCTCGAGTGCTCATAATCACCAGTCTTCTCGGGTGGTGGGTGATCGGTCCCAGCATCATCTTACTGTCGAGTAAGTCTATCTTACTCCAGAGTAAGAACGCCGTCGAGCGGCAGCTTACACACGACCGGCGCGAACCGTCCAAATCGCATGATGACCTGCGCTGTCCTAGTTATCGCCGGGAATTCACGACCGTAACGGTCCCGTTGCCGACGGACACCGGATAGCGTCTGGGAAATGGGGCAGTTCCACTTCGATCCGGACAACTACGCGCAGCTGATGGCCGAGGAGGTCCCGGCTTATCCGCGCCTGCAGGACGCGGTACGCGCGGCCGCGGCGGGAGCGGACGGGGTGGAAAGGGTGCTGGATCTGGGCACCGGCACGGGCGTGACCGCCGCCGCGGTACTGGCCGAGTATCCGGATGCGCGACTGGTCGGAATCGACGCGAGTGTGAAGATGCTGCGGCACGCGCGGGCGGCGCTGCCGGAGGGGACCGTGCTGTGGGTGGGGCGGTTGCAGGGCCGGTTGCCGGAGGGGCCGTTCGATCTGGCGGTCTCGGCGTTGGCTGTTCATCATCTCGACGGTGATGAGAAGGCGGCGCTGTTCCGGCGGGTGGCGGCGGGTCTGGCGCCGGGCGGTCGGTTCGTATTGGGCGACATTGTGATTCCCGTTGATCCGGCCGATGTCGTGACGCCCATCGATGGCGACTACGACAAGCCCAGCGCGGCCGCCGATCAGGTGCGCTGGCTCACCGAGGCCGGATTCAGGGTCGAGACGGCCTGGGCGGAACGGGATCTGATCGTACTCGTGGGCGAGCTCGCGGGCTGATAATGTATTGGGTCGCAGCGGTTTTCGCTGTCGTGCTGGCGGCGTTCGCCGATCGGTACGGCTATCACCGGGACGAGATGTACTTCCTCGCGGCCGGGCGACATCCGAGCTTCGGATATGCCGATCAGCCGCCGCTGACGCCGCTGGTGGCGCGGGCCGTGGCGGCGATCGATCCGAATTCGCTGGTGCTGCTGCGGGTTCCGGCGATCGTGGCGATGGTCGCGGTGGTGCTGTGCGCCGGGTGGATGGCTCGCGAGTTCGGTGGCGGGCGTGGCGCTCAGGCGCTTGCCGCGGGTGCGGTGGCCTCATCCGCGTTGGTGCTGGCCGCGGGACATATGTTGGGTACCACGGCATTCGATCTGGCCGTGTGGTCGGCGATCGTGGTCGTGGTGCTGCGGCTGTTGCGGGAGGGCGGGGATCCGCGATGGTGGCTGGCGGTCGGGGTGCTGACCGGTATCGGCCTGTCGAACAAGGTGCTGCTGATATTCGCGGTGGCGGCGTTGGTGGGTGCGCTGTTGCTGGTCGGTCCGCGAAAAGTGTTCGTCACCAGGTATTTTCCATTGGCGGTCGGGATCGCGGTGTTGATCTGGGCGCCGTATCTGTGGTGGCAGGCGCGCAATGGGTGGCCGCAGTGGGAGTTGAGTCGGGCCATCGCGGGCGGCTCGTCGGGGACCTCGAATTCGCGGCTGGATTTCGTTGTGTTGCAGCTGGTTTTGATGGGGGTGCTGGCGTCGCCGCTGTGGGTGGCCGGGTTGTGGCGATTGTGGCGGCAGCCGCGATATCGAGCCCTCGCGGTCGCGTATGTGCTGCTTTTCCTGGTGTTCGTGGTGGCCGGTGGGAAGGCCTACTACCTGGGCGGGATGTATCCGCCGCTGCTGGCGGCCGGGGCGGTGCCGCTGGCGGCGTGGTTGGGGGCGCATCGGAAGGTTTGGGCGGCGGTGGGTTTCGGGTTCGTCGTGCAGATCGCCACCTCGGCCGTGCTGTTTCTGCCGGTGTTGCCGATCTCGGTATTGCGGGATTCACCCGTGCTGGCGGTGAACTACGACGCGGGCGAGACCGTCGGATGGCCGCGGTTCGTTCGCGAGGTCGCCGAGGCGCGGGCGCGGCATGCTCCGGGGGTGGGGATTCTGACCGGTAATTACGGTGAGGCCGGGGCCCTCGAACGGTTCGGGGCCGCATACGATTTGCCCACGCCGTACAGCGTGCACAACGCGTACTGGTGGTGGGGGCCGCCGCCAGGGACCACGCCCGTGCTGACGGTCGGGATACGCGGCGAATTACTCACCCGATTCTGCGCGGACGTGCGGTCCGCGGGTCATATCGACAACGGTCTGGGCATCGACAACGACGAGCAGGACGCGCCGCTGGCCGTGTGCACGCCGCGCGAATCGTGGGCGAGTATGTGGCCGCGCATGCGGCATCTCGGATGAGATCAGCGCCGCAGTCGCGACAGCACCTCATCGTGCAGGAGGCCGTTGGTGGCCACCGCACTGCCGCCGTGCGGGCCCGCGGTTCCGTCGAGTGCGGTGAAGACGCCGCCCGCCTCGCGGACCAGGATGTCGAGTGGGGCCAGATCCCACAGCGAGACCTCCGGTTCGGTGGCGATATCCACCGCGCCCTCGGCGAGTAGGCAGTAGCTGAAGAAGTCGCCGTATCCGCGGGTGCGCCACACCTCGTCGGTGAGCCCGATCAACCGATCGCGCAGACCGAGATCCCGCCACCCCGACAAACTCGAGATCGCCAGACTCGCGGCCCCGATCTCACGCACGCCCGAAACCGAAACGGCCCGCGGCGCATCCGATTCGAACCGACTCCACGCCCCGCCCCCCTGCGCGGCCCACCAACGCCGCCCCAGCGCGGGCGCACTCACCACCCCCACCACGGGCACCCCGTCCTCCAGCAACGCGATCAGCGAGGCCCACACCGGCACCCCCCGCACGAAGTTCTTCGTCCCATCGATCGGATCGATAACCCACTGCCGTCCCGAAAACTCCGCCGCCCCACCGAACTCTTCCCCCAACACCGCATCCCCACCGCGCTCCCGCCCCAACACGTCCCGCAGCGCCCGCTCCACCGCCAGATCCGCATCCGACACAGGCGTCAGATCCGGCTTACTGTCCACCCGCAAATCCAACGCCCCGAACCGCCCCCGAGTAATCGCATCAGCCTCATCGGCCAACCCCAACGCCAATTCCAATTCCCGCGAATACTCGGTCACCCCCCAACCCTATTGACCCTTCGCTCCGCTCAGGGACAGGGGGTAGGCCGTCCCGCGCCGCGAATAGTCGCCCCTCCGCTCCGCTCAGGAACATGAGTTGGCATCGCTCAGGCGGCAGTAGCCCTTCGCTGTGCTCAGGACACGAGGTGGCATCGCTCGGGCGGTAGCGCCGACTCTCAATGCTCTGAGCGGCTCGCCTTCTTGTTTCCCTGAGTGCTCGCGTTCTTGTTTCCCTGAGCGCTCGCCTTCTTGTTTCCCTGAGCGGCTCGCCCTCTTGTTTCCCTGAGCGGCTCGCCCTCTTGTTTCCCTGAGCGCAGCGAAGGGTTACGGCAGGTGAGGCGGGTGGGGGATCGGTGGGGGTGGGGCTGAGCGGTAGGCGACTGTGAGGAGGCTGTCTATTTGGGTGGGCGGGATGCTGTGTAAAAGGACCGAGGTCAGGCGGAGGACGCCGTCGAGGGCCGGGCCGGGGTGGGGGCTGGTGGCCAGGACTTGGCGGGCGAGGGTTTTGTCGCCCGCTCGGAGGGCCTCGACCACCGCGATCGCTTCCAGCCATGCGCCCTGGCGCTGCTCGGCCGTGTATCCCATGACAACTCCTGTTCGCTCCGAGACCTGCATGTTTCGGATAGCCGAAATTGTCGATAAGGATAGCCTCAAAATCTGAAGGTCTCCTGAGGGCCGGGCTCAGGCCGCGATCGCCCGGGCGTCGGCGACCGCGCGGGCCCACCACGAGAGTTGATCGAGCATCGAGGCCGCCGCCGCTTCCGGTCCGGTCGGAGCGTGCAACCGGCCCTCGGCATCGAACAGCTCGAAATAGCGCGGGAACGACACATAGTTCCGCACGGTGTGCGCATTGAGTTCGCTGAGCACCTCACGCAGCTGCCCGATCGCGTACAGCCCGCCGCTGCCGCCGCCGTAACCGACGAACCCCACGACCTTGCGATCCCATTCGGCGAAATGCCAGTCGATCGCGTTCTTCAGCGAACCAGGGAAACTCCGATTGATATCCGGCGTCACGATCACGACCGCATCGGCCGCCCCCAACCGCCGGGTCAGATCCACCATGCCCGCCGGACGCGTCGGATCCGGCTGCGCCATCAGCGGCACCGCGGGCAGTTCGGCAGGCACCGTCGCCTCGGCCAGATCGATCACATCCACCTCGAACCCGTCGTGGCGGCGCGCCTGCTCGGCGAACCAACTCGCGACCACGGGCCCGAATCGCCCGTCCCGCACACTGGCGATGACAACCGCGAGACGCAATGTGGTACTGGACATTTCGTCCTCCTGAAGAGTTCTGACGACGACCGCTCGGCCGTCGCATCAGACTCTGCCGCGCGAACGATCACCCGGGGAGGCCGCACCGAGAGTGGTAGTGACAGGGCCACCCTCGCACTCCACGCGCCGACGTACTGTCACAGCGTGAGCGATAACGATCTGGGTGTATTCCTACGCACCGCACGCGAGCGGACCACCCCCGCGCAGGTCGGCCTCCCGGCAGGTCCGCGTCGCCGCACCCCGGGCCTGCGCCGGGCCGAGCTGGCGACCCTGGCGGGTGTGAGCGTCGAATACCTGACCCGCCTCGAACAGGGCCGCGACCGCCACCCCTCCGCGGCCGTACTGACCTCGATCGCCGACGCGCTGGCCATGACCCCGGCCCAACGCGTCCACCTGCACCGCCTGGCCAAGGGCGCCGAACCGGGCTTCAGCTGCAACGGCACCCCACAACCCAATCGCACTGTGCGCCCGGCCATCCAGGCCCTGCTCGATCAGCTCGAACCCGCGCCCGCCGCGGTGCTCAACCGCCTCGGCGAGGTGCTGGCCTGCACCGACGGCTATCGCCGCCTGGTCGGCCCCAGCGGTCAGCTCGACGCGGGCCTGCCCGCCAACTTCCCGCGTTATCTGTTCACCGACCCGCGTGCCCGCCAGACCTATCCGGACTGGGAGCACAAGGCCGACAAGACCGTCGCCACCCTCAAACAGGGCCCGTACCGGTCCAATCCGATGGTGCAAGCGCTGATCGACGAGCTGACCCTCACCGCCGGAAGGGAATTCGCCGACCGGATGGAATTGATCGCCGGATTCCCCGACAGCAACGGCATCACCCGCATGAACCATCCGGAGGCGGGCCCGCTGCGCCTGGCCTACGAACGGCTGGAACTGTCCGCCGACGACGATCAGCACATCCTGGTCGACCTACCGGCCGACGACGCCACCGCGGCCGCGCTCGACACGCTGATCGGTCGCCGCCCCGGCGGATTGCGCGCCGTTTCGGGCTGAGGCAGCTCCCGGGCTTGTCGTATTTCACCGCAGACCACGGCGACCGGTAGATTGGAGCATCGTGCATCCTGACGTTTCCGCTGATCTCGCCGAACTCGACACCACCCTCAAGACCGTCGAGTCGGTGCTGGATATCGACGAGCTGCGCCGCCGGATCGACGAACTCGAGCAGCAGGCCGCCGATCCGGACCTGTGGAACGACCAGGAACACGCGCAGCAGGTCACCAGCGAACTGTCCCACGCCCAGGTCGAATTGCGCCGGGTCACCGACCTGCGCCAGCGCCTCGACGATCTGCCCGTGCTCTACGAGCTCGCCGAGGGCGAGGAGGGTGAGGCGCAGGCCGCGGCCCTGGCCGAGGCCGACGCCGAACGCACCGCGCTGCACGCCGATGTCGAGGCGCTGGAGGTGCGCACACTGCTGTCGGGCGAGTACGACAAGCGCGAGGCGCTGGTCAACATCCGCTCGGGCGCCGGTGGCGTGGACGCCGCCGACTGGGCACAGATGCTGATGCGCATGTATGTGCGCTGGGCCGAGCGCCACAAGTACCCCGTCGAGATCTACGACACCTCCTACGCCGAGGAGGCGGGCATCAAGAGCGCCACCTTCGCGGTCAAGACGCCTTACGCCTACGGCACCCTGTCGGTGGAGATGGGCACCCATCGCCTGGTCCGGATCAGCCCATTCGACAACCAGGGCCGCCGCCAAACCTCCTTCGCCGAGGTCGAGGTGCTGCCGGTCGTCGAGCAGACCGACCACATCGACATCCCCGAGTCCGAGATCCGCGTCGATGTGTACCGCTCCTCGGGCCCGGGTGGTCAGAGCGTCAACACCACCGACTCCGCGGTCCGCCTCACCCATATCCCGACCGGCATCGTGGTGACCTGTCAGAACGAGAAGTCGCAGCTGCAGAACAAGGTTTCGGCCATGCGCGTGCTGCAGGCCAAACTGCTCGAGCGCAAGCGGCAGGAGGAGCGGGCCGAACTCGACGCGCTCAAGACCAACGAGGGCGCGTCCTGGGGCAACCAGATGCGCTCCTACGTCCTGCACCCGTATCAGATGGTGAAGGACCTGCGGACCAACTACGAGGTCAACAACCCCAGCTCGGTGCTCGACGGCGATATCGACAGCTTCATCGAAGAGGGAATCCGTTGGCGCATGCGGCAGGGCGCCGAACAGTAATTTCGCAAAGAGCCACATATAACGGGTACAGCCATCGTATGCAATGGTTTTCAGTCGATTCGCGCTGTCGCCACGCCGCCGATCACGGCGCAATCACAACGTGTGATGGACCGGGTTCGCGTAGTAGCCTGTCTGACGTGTATTTCGGTGGCAGAACGATTCCGGCCGGTCCCCACCGGGCGCCGTGGCGGGTGAGTCGATGACCCTCCAGTTCGCGGCCCTCAGCGGTGACTCGGTCAGCCTGCTGATGTGGCTGCGCGGCAACGGTCTCGAGGTCGTGCTGTACATCGTTGGTGTGATGCTGTTCAGTCGCTTCGCGACCTATGTGCGCGATCGCATCACCCGCAAGATCGACGCCCAGTTCCAGAGCAGCGATTCACTGGTCCGCTCGGAGGCGGCCAAACATCGGCACGCGCTGGCCCAGGTCCTGACCTGGGTGGTGCTGTCGATCGTCTACTTCCTGGTGGGCCTGGAGGTGTTGAAGCGCTTCGGTTTCACCGTCGGCGGCCTGGTCGCGCCCGCCGCGGTGCTCGGCGCGGCGCTCGGTTTCGGCGCGCAGCGCGTGGTGCAGGATCTGCTCGCGGGCTTCTTCCTCATCACCGAAAGGCAGTACGGCTTCGGTGATGTGGTGCGCATCGCGGTCACCGGCCAGCCCGATCCGGCCGAGGGCACGGTGGAGGACGTCACATTGCGGATCACCACCCTGCGCAATGCCGACGGCGAGGTGATCACCGTGCCGAACGGGCAGATCGTGAAGGTCACCAATCTGTCGAAGGACTGGGCGCGCGCCGCGATCGACGTGCCGGTTCCCGCGACCGCCGATATCACCAAGGTCAACGAGATCCTGCACGACGTGGGGACCAAGGCGTTCCAGGACCGCAAGCTCAATTCGCTGCTGCTGGACGAGCCCACGGTGATGGGCCTCGAGGACCTCACGGTCGATCAGATGAACATCAGGATGGTTGCCCGCACATTGCCGGGCAAACAATTCGAGGTAGGGCGGGAGCTGCGTGTACGGGTGGCCGCCGCCCTGCGTCGGGAGGGTTTGAGTGAAAACGCGTAGGTCCACGACGATCCTGGTTGCCGTGTGGGTCGTCACGTTCGTGCTTTATGTCTTCGTCAAGCCGACTACTCCGGAGCATCAGGGCTATTCGCCATTCACGAATACCATTACGAAGTCCGTGATTTCGGGCGGGCCGGACCGGTAAGTTGGCTGTGGCGTAACTGTGACAATTCGCGTCGGGCAGTGCGCGCGGCGCGAACTCACCGATTCGCTGGCTACACTGGCTCCCCGTGATCACGTTGCGGAACGTCACCAAGTCCTACCAGACCTCGACGCGACCCGCGCTGGACAATGTTTCCGTCGAGGTCGGCAAGGGCGAGTTCGTCTTCATCATCGGACCGTCCGGATCGGGCAAGTCGACGTTCATGCGACTGCTGCTGAAAGAGGAACGGCCCACCTCCGGTGAGGTGCACGTCGCCGATTTCCGGGTCGATCGGCTGCCCGGTCGCCGGGTGCCCAAGCTGCGCCAGCGCATCGGCTGCGTGTTCCAGGATTTCCGGTTGCTGCAGCAGAAGACGGTCGAGCAGAACGTGGCGTTCGCGCTCGAGGTGATCGGCAAGAATCGCAAATTCATCAACCGCGCGGTGCCCGAGGCGCTGGATCTGGTCAATCTGTCCGGTAAGGCGGATCGACTACCGAGCGAATTGTCCGGTGGTGAACAGCAGCGCGTGGCGATCGCGCGCGCGTTCGTGAACCGGCCGCTGGTCCTGCTCGCCGACGAGCCCACCGGCAACCTCGACCCGGAGACCAGTCAGGACATCATGACGCTGTTGGAACGCATCAATCGCACGGGTACGACGGTGCTCATGGCGACCCACGACAACCACATCGTCGATGCCATGCGCCGGCGCGTGGTCGAACTCGATCGCGGGCGGCTCGTGCGTGACGAGGCCACCGGCGTGTACGGGGTGGGCCGGTAATGCGGGCCAGCTTCCTGTTCGGCGAGGTCTTCAACGGCCTGCGCCGCAACGTCACCATGACCATCGCGATGATCCTGACCATCGCGGTCTCGCTGACCATGGTCGGCGGCGGTCTGCTCGCCGTGCGGATGGCCGACAAGACAGAGCAGTATTTCCTGGACCGGCTCGAGGTCCGGCTGTATCTGACCGAGGATGTATCCGCCTCGGATCAGGACTGTTCCAAGGATCCGTGCAAAACGCTGCTGTCGGATCTGAAGGCGACGCCGGGCGTGGTGACGGTGCAGTTCCTCAATCGTGAGGACGCGATCCACGAGGCCAAGGAGAAGACGTTCAAGGATCAGCCGGAACTGGCCGAATACGTCAGCCAGTCGCCGCTGCCCGCCTCGCTGCGGGTCAAGATGACAGACGCCTCGCAGTATCCGCGGATCTTCCAGAAGTTCCAGGGCCGTCCCGGAGTCGGTTTCGTGCGCAACGACAAGGACATCGTGGACCGGCTGGTGAGCCTGTTCGACGGATTGCGCAACGCGGCCTTCGGATTGGCGGTGCTGCAGGCGCTGGCGGCGCTGTTGCTGATCGCGAATATGGTGCAGATCGCGGCGTTCACCCGGCGGACGGAGGTGGGCATCATGCGGCTGGTCGGCGCGACCCGCTGGTACACGCAGTTGCCCTTCCTGCTGGAGGCGGTCGCCGCCGCCCTGGCCGGTTCGGTGCTGGCCCTGCTCGGACTGCTGGCCGCGCGGCCGCTGGTGATCGATCGGGCGCTGGGTGATCTGTTCGCCTCCAAGGTGTTTCCGCGCATCACCGGCGACGACATCTTGATCGTGGCGATGACGATCGTGCCGGTGGGCATCGTGTTCGCGGCCGTGACGGCCTACGGCACGCTGCGCTACTACGTGCGCGAATGAGACTTGTTTTCCATAAAGGGTGCGGCTGTGCGCGAGGCCCTTTCGCGCACGCCGCAGATCCGTAGGATGGCCAGGGTGACTTCCCCCGAGACGCTCGAGACAACCGCCGACCAGTCCGGTTCCGGCGCGAATTCCGATGCGGCGCACCAGGTTCTGCGGCGGGTGTTCGGTTACGACACCTTCCGTGGCTTGCAGCGCGAGATCGTCGAGCAGGTGGTCTCCGGGGGTGATGCGCTGGTCCTCATGCCGACCGGCGGCGGTAAATCGCTGTGCTATCAGATTCCGGCGCTGGTGCGGCCCGGTGTGGGCGTGGTGATCTCACCGCTCATCGCGCTCATGCAGGATCAGGTCGACGCGCTCACCGCCCTGGGCGTGCGTGCGGGCTTCCTGAACTCCACCCAGTTTCCCGATCAGCGGCGTGAGGTCGAGGCCCAATTCCTCTCCGGCGAACTGGATGTGCTGTATCTGGCTCCGGAGCGGTTGCGGCTCGAATCGACCATGCAACTGCTCGACCGCGCCAAGGTCTCGGTCTTCGCCATCGATGAGGCGCACTGTGTCTCGCAGTGGGGCCACGACTTCCGGCCCGACTATCTGGCGCTGTCGGTGCTGCACGAGCGCTGGCCGGATGTGCCGCGCATCGCGCTCACCGCGACCGCCACCGAGGCCACCCGCAAGGAGATCGCCGAACGCCTGGACCTCACCGGCGCACGGCATTTCGTCGCCAGCTTCGACCGGCCCAATATCCAGTACCGCATCGAGCCGAAGAATCGGGCCGAGCAACAGCTGCTCGCCTTCATCCAGGCCGAACACCCCGGCGATGCGGGCATCGTGTACTGCCTGTCGCGCAATTCGGTGGAGAAGACCGCCGAATTCCTGTCCGCCAACGGCGTTCCCGCGGTGCCGTACCACGCGGGCCTGGACAATCGCACGCGCGCGACCAATCAGGCGCGCTTCCTGCGCGAGGACGGGCTGGTGGTGGTCGCGACCATCGCGTTCGGCATGGGCATCGATAAGCCCGATGTCCGCTTCGTCGCGCATCTGGATCTGCCGAAATCGGTGGAGGGGTACTACCAGGAGACCGGCCGCGCAGGGCGCGACGGGCTGCCGTCCACGGCGTGGATGGTCTATGGGCTCAACGATGTCGTGCAGCAGCGCAAGCTGATCGATAACTCCGAGGGCGATGCGGCCCATCGCAGGCAACTGCAGCTGCATCTGGACGCCATGCTCGCGCTGTGCGAGACCGTCCAGTGTCGCCGCACCCAGCTGCTGGCCTATTTCGGTCAGCGCGGCGAATCCTGCGGCAACTGCGACACCTGCGCCAATCCACCCGAATCCTGGGACGGTACGGTCGCGGCGCAGAAGGTGCTCTCGACGGTGCTGCGGCTCAAACGTGAACGTGGCCAGAGTTTCGGGGCCGGGCATCTCATCGATATCCTGCTGGGCAAATCCAGTCCGAAGGTCGTGCAGCACGGCCACAACGAGCTCAAGGTATTCGGCGTCGGCGCCGACCTGCGAGATACTGAGTGGCGCGGCGCGATTCGCCAACTGCTGGCCCAGCGCCTGCTCGCGGTGCACGGCGAATACGGCGTACTCACCCTCACCGAGGACAGCGACGAGGTCCTGTTCCGCGGTCGCAAGGTGATGCTGCGCCGCGAGCCCGAGCGGGTCAAGGCGGCGAAGGCCCCCCGTTCCAAAACCTCCCGCGCGGCCGCCGAACTCGCCCCCGGCGATGCCGACCTGTTCGAGCGCCTGCGGGCCTGGCGCGCCTCGGTCGCCAAGGAACAGGGCGTTCCCGCCTACGTCGTCTTCCACGACGCGACGCTGCGCGATATCGCGGCCCGCAAGCCCACCACGCTCGCCGAACTGGGCGCCATCAGCGGCATCGGCGAGAACAAGCGCGCCAAATACGGCGAGGGCGTCCTGCAAACGGTCGCCGAGAGCGCCGACGCCCCACCCTCACGCCCCGCCAAGTCCCGCTCCGCGTCGGGCAGTCGAAGCGCCACAACGACCTCGCGTTTCGCTACGACCGAGGACGCGTCGTCCTCGGGTTCCCCCTCATCCGAGGCCGCAGCGCCCTCGCGTGTCTCCTCGTCCAAGGGCACGTCGTCGGCGGCCTCTCGTCTTTCCTCGTCGAACGACGTTTCGCCAGCTTCGGCCTCTCGTCTTTCCTCGTCGAACGACGTTTCGCCAGCTTCGGCCTCTCGTCTTTCCTCGTCGAACGACGTTTCGCCAGCTTCGGCCTCTCGTCTTCCCTCTCCGAACGACGTTTCGCCAGCGCCGGACGACTGGGATCACGAACCGCCGCCGGATTGGGATTTCGAGCCGCCGCCGGACGATCGGTACTGAGGCGGGTGGGTCGAGAACGATTGCGCGGGAAATGGTTCGGGTACGGTCGTCCGATGAGGACGCTCGACCGGATTAGTCGCATCTATCCGAGCTGTCTGATCTGCGTTTATTGACAACGCCTATCCGGGTACCGTGAGGATATGGCGCTCGGTGACGACGAGGTGATCCTGGGGGACGGCCTGCCCGCGGACCGTGGCGTCTTCACGGTGTCCACGGCCGAACCGACCCCCGACGCCGACCGGCCTCGTTCGCGGCGGTTGTGGTCACGCAAGCTGCTGGGCGGGCCACGCATCTCCACCATGCTGCTGGTTATGGCGTGGGTGGCGGTGCTCGTTCTCTATCTACAGGTGCGGCCGGGCGGATAAGGCTGGGGGAAATGTTCGAGATCTTCGGTGGGCGGCCCGAATTCCGCACGCTCGCACCCCGGTCCGGATAGCGTGGGCCGCCATGCACGAACACCGCGGCGACGATCGCAGCAACGATCAGACCTCCGGCTCCGACTCCGGCGATGCCCCGGATTTCGTGCGCGCCCGGGGTCGGCGGACCGAGGGCATGGTCGATTCGGGCTGGCTGCGGCCGCACACCCGACCCGCGCGCGGCCGCCCGCGGGCATCCACGGTCATCCTGTTGCTGATCTTCATCTCCGCGCTGGCGCTCTATCTCGAGGTGCGGCCCGGCTGAGCGTCAGCCGCGGAAAATGGCTCGCGCGGACGACCGTGTGCGCTCTACCGTTGTTCTCGGTCGTCTCGTAGGGCGCACCGGAATCTCCGGCCCGCGTTCCCACGTCAGGGGCGGCCACGCCATTCGGGTTGGCGCAGACCTTTTACGTCTGTCGAGGTTCGATTCCTTGTCCGGTGCGCCCTGTTCCGGTCGTCAGCGGTGTCGCGGCTCTGCGGGCTCCCCGCCTCGTGCGGGGGACGCCCCCGCCGCTTCGTCGTGATCGGAGCAGGGCGTATCCGTGCCGAATTCAATTGTGGGGGAAGGAGTTCCACTATGCACGTAACAGTCATGGACTGGCAGCGCACGTTGCGGTATCGCGACGGCAAGCTCGACACGGTGCTCGAGCCGGGCCGTCACCGCTACGACCAGCGCCGCGACACGCTGGTCACGGTCGATATGCGCCCGCGCCAGACCCAGGTGACCGGCCAGGAACTCCTCACCCGCGACGGCCTCTCGCTGCGGGTCAGCTTCATCGCGTCCTGGGTGGTCACCGATCCGGTGGCCTTCACCGTCGGTGCGCAGTACCCGGAGACCGTGCTGTACGCGGCCGTGCAGGAGGCCGCGCGCGACAAGGTCGCGGCGCACACCCTCGACGAGCTCGTCGCCGATCGGTCGCTGCTGTCGGGCGCCGACGAGGTGGCAATCGCCATCGGCGATCTCGGCATTCAGGTATCGAGCGTGCGCGCCCGCGACCTGATGCTGCCGGGCGAACTGCGCCGCGCGGCACTCGAGACCGTGCTGGCCAAGGAGCGCGGCCGCGCCGACCTCGAGCGTGCCCGCGCCGAGGCGGCGGCCCTGCGCTCGCTGGCCAACACCGCCCGCCTGCTCGAGGAGAACCCGACCCTGCTGCGCCTGCGCACCCTGCAGGTCGCGGCAATGCCGGGCACCCAGGTCGTCCTGGACCCGCGCGAGCGCGCATGAGATCCGCCCTGCGGTCCGAACGACCGCAGGGCGGTCTGCCGCCGATTTATCGTGCGGCAGGCCGCAATTCCCTGCCGCGAGCCATCCACCGACTGGCCGGGATCGAATAACGGTGGTGATTATTCGGACTTGTGGACGCCGCTTCTTCTCGACCGGCGCGATCGTGCTGGCGGCCGCAGGCATCGTCTTCCTCGCTGATCCATTGCCTGCCCAGGCCGGACCGGTCTCGGTGCGTGCCGAAGCGGTACAGCGCGGCGAAAGCTCCCTGGCGGGAGCCGGATTGACTCTCGACCTGGACAGCGCCCTCGATCTCGCCGCCGGCGGCGTGACCGTGACGGCGGTGAGTGCGGCGAGGAAGGTCGACGGGGGCATCAACCTGAAGGTCGATTCGGCCAGCAAGCTCACCTACGCGGAGAAGATCACCGGCGGAAAGGTCTTGCTGCAGGGCGGAATTCAATTGTCCAAGGACAGCAAGAAGGTCGTCGTCTCGAAGGTTTCCGTCGATATTCGGACCGGTTCGGTCACCGCGACGGTCGGCGGCCGCGCCGGTACGCGAATCGGGTCGGTGGTCGAGCCCGGCAGCGCCGAGGTCGTCAAAAACAAAGGGACGAACACGGTTACGCTGAAACTCGCCGAACAGGGCATCAGGCTTGCCGCGGACTTCTCGAAAGCCCTCGACGCGGCCCTCGGCACGGCACTCGCCGACCAGGTCGACGCGGATACCGCGATCGAGGCGCGCTTGGATGTGGACGTCGACCTGGCGGATGGAGACAAACCGAACGCCGCTTTGATCAGCGCACTGGGCCTGGACTTCGATGCCGACGGCGGCTCTGCCGCTCTGCGGGATGCCGATGTCGCCGTGGATATTTCGCTGTAGGGCTAGTTCTCGAAGTAATCGCCGTGCTCGAGATCCTCGATCAGGCCGGGTCCGGTCGGCTCCCAGCCCAGGATCTCGCGGGTGGTGGCGGAGGAGGTCGCGGCGTCGATCGAGAAGAACGGACCGATCCAGCCGAAGTGGTCCAGCGCCCTTTCGGGTTCGATGGCGGCGGTGGGGACGTTCAGGCGGCGGCCGATGACCTCGGCGATCGTGCGGGTGGGAATGCCCTCATCGGCGGTCGCGGGCAATATCGTTGCACCGGGGGCCTTTTCGAGGGCCAGACGGAACAGGCGGGCGGCGTCTGTGCGGTGCACAGCGGGCCAGCGATTGGCGCCGTCGCCGACATAGCCGGAAACGCCTGTGTCACGGGCGATCTGAATCAGTCGCGGGACGAAACCGGTATCGGAGACGTCGTGCACCGACGGCGGCAGACCCACCACCGAGGATCGGACCCCGCGGGCCGCGGCCGCCACCGCCGCCCGCGCACCGGCCGCGCGCGGACCGGCGGCTCCTCCAGCCTCGAGACCCTCGCGCAGGACGAGTACGCCGGAGGCGATGACCAGCGGACGCTCGGAACCCTCCAACGCCTCGGCCATCGCCTCGATGGCCCGCGCATCGGTGGCCGCCGCCCGCGCGAAGTTGGCGAAGTCGTGGACGAATGCCAGGTGAATAACGCCGTCGGCGGCCGCCGCGGCGGTTCCCAGGTCGTCCGGATCGTCGAGGGATCCGCGATGGACCTCGGCCCCGGCGGCCAGCAGCGCCCGCGCCGAGGCGTCCGAGCGGGCGAGGCCGACGACCTCGTGACCGGCCTGGAGAAGTTCGGGAACAACGGCGGACCCGATGAAACCGCTTGCGCCGGTGACGAATACGCGCATGATGAACACCTTTCAGGAATGCGATGTCAGTAACTGACATAAGCATAGCGCCGATGTCAGTCACTGTCATCCCATATCATCGGTGCCATGAGTCGATGGGAGCCCAATTCGCGTGAGCGGCTGGAGACGGCCGCGCTCGAGCTGTATCGCGAACGCGGCTTCGATCGGACGACCGTCGCGGAGATCGCCGAACGCGCCGGGCTGACCGAACGCACCTTCTTCCGTCAGTACGCCGATAAGCGCGAGGTGCTGTTCGGAGGCCAGGATCTGCTGCGCGAGATCATGACGAAGGCCATCGCCGAAACTCCCGCATCCGTCGCGGCCGTCGACGTCGCGGCCGTGGCCGTGCTGGCGGTCGCGGCGGTCATGCAGGACCGGCGTGATCAAGCCCGGCGACGCCGCGAGATCATCGTCGCCAATCCCGCCCTGCGGGAGCGTGAGCTGAGCAAGCTCGCTACGCTCGGTGCGGCCGTGGCCGAGGCCCTGCGGGCCCGCGGAGTCGCCGAACCCGCGGCGAGTCTGATCGCCGAGGCCGGGATCGCGGTGTTCAAGGTGTCCTTCGAGCGCTGGCTCGACGATCCGAACGATCGCGAGTTCGCCGACCATGTGCGCGAGGCGTTCGGCGTGCTGAAGGCCGCGGCCGCGGGCGCCTGATCAGCCCACGGCGAACGCGCGGAATATTCGATTGCCCGCGGCAATTATTGTTGACCGTTATGAAGGAGAAAGGGCGCAAGGTCATCGCCACCAATCGCAAGGCGCGGCACAACTACACGATCCTGGAGACGTTCGAGGCCGGGGTCGCGCTGGTCGGTACCGAGGTCAAGAGCCTGCGTGAGGGTAAGGCGTCACTGGTCGATGCCTTCGCCACGATCGACGACGGCGAGGTGTGGCTGCGCGGGCTGCACATCCCGGAATACGGGCACGGCAGCTGGACCAATCACTCACCGCGACGCACTCGCAAACTGCTGCTGCATCGCCGCGAGATCGACAAGCTGACCGGTAAGACCAAGGAGTCCTCGCAGACCCTGGTGCCGCTGTCGATGTACTTCTCCGACGGCAAGGTCAAGGTCGAACTCGCGCTGGCCAAGGGTAAGCAGGACTACGACAAGCGCCACGATCTGGCTCGTCGCACCGCGGAGCGGGAGGTGACGCGCGAGCTCGGCCGTCGGGTCAAGGGCATGAGGTGACCGCGGTCCTGCTGGCATTGCTCGCCGCGGTCGGCTACGGGGTGAGCGATTTCGTCGGTGGGGTCGCCTCGCGCCGGGTCGCCGCCCTGCGCATCGTCATCGTCTCCTATCCGCTGTCGGTGCTGCTGATGCTCGCGATCGCGCCGCTGGTCGACGCGCGGCTGGATACGGCCGCGCTGGCCTGGGGCGCGGCGGCGGGTGTGGCGAGCGGGCTCGCGGTGTGGTGGTTCTACGCCGCACTGGCCAGTGGGCCCATGGCCGTCGTCTCGCCGCTGACCGCGGTGCTGGTGGCCGGGGTGCCCGTGGTGATCGGACTGCTGTCGGGGGAGCGGGCCGATCCGCCCGCCTACGTCGGCATCGGCTGCGCGGTCGTGGCCGTGGCGCTGGTCAGCAAGGAATCGCCCGACGATGTGACCGAGGAGATCACCGGCGGTCGGGAGTTGCGCTTCGACCGGCGGGTGGCGCTGCTGACCGTGGGTTCAGGTATCGCGTTCGGCTTCGCGTTCGTCTTCCTGCACGAGTCCGCGGGTCCGGCCGGACTCTGGCCGCTGGTGTCCTCCCGCGTCGCGGCGACGCTCGTGGTGTGGACCGCGGCTGTGGCGACCGGCCATTTCCAGGCCCCGACCGGGAAACCACTGCGGCTGGCGGCCTATGTGAGCGTGCTGGACGTGATCGCCAACGTCGCGATGCTGTACGCCTTCCACGGCTCGCTGCTGTCGCTGGTCAGCGTGATCGGCTCGCTGTATCCGGCCGCGACGGTGCTGTTGGCGATGGTGTTGCTGGGGGAGCGGGTAGGCCCCCTGCAACAGATCGGAATGGTCCTGGCCCTGGGGTCGGTCGCACTTATCGCCACGGCCTGAAACCCGCTGCGCCCGAATGGTTATGGCAGCGCGCCCCGCGCCGCGCCCGGACGCCCCGCGGAATGAACGCTCAACCGAAGCTGTTACAATGAATAGCCCGGTTCACCAGCCGGGCGTCATCTGGATCGATGACACAGACGGGGCTGAACGGTTTCGACTGCGTACGTAGATTCAGGGGAAGCGTGTCGGTGCAGGCAAGAGACCACCGTAAGCGTCGCTGCAACCTAATAAGCGCCGAGACTTCTCAGCGCGAGTACGCTCTCGCTGCCTAAGCAGTAGAGCGTCTCTGTCAGCCCGGGTCCGCCCTCGACCCGGTCCCTGGCATCGACTAGAGGGCTAACCGTCCGACTCGGTCGCGGAGCCGGACGGAACATCAAACAGCGACTGGGATCGTCATCTCGGCTTGTTCGCGTGACCGAGAGATCCAAGCAGAGACACAGCGAACTGCACACGGAGAAGCCCTGGTGACACGGCGGAGGACCCGGGTTCGATTCCCGGCAGCTCCACTGAGAAGGCCCGGTCCAGCAGGACCGGGCCTTCGTCGTGCGGCCCACTTGGGCAGCAATCTCATTCAAGCCACATCAGTGGGCGGCCAGACGGTCCAGCTCCCTTGAGTCAACTCAAGTCAGAGTCCGGGTTTCCGTCCAGTGCTTGTGACTTATTTGCTTTCGTGGGCCTGGCGTGACTGCCGACCAGGCTTGCGTTTCTACTTCGGTGTCGCCGGAGTCGAACGTATTGGCGAATTTCCCTGATATGTGAGTCCGCTCAGACGTGGCGCGGAATAATCAATGCATCCACCATCGCGCGGTCGCACTGGCTGTAACGAACCTACGTTGGGGCGCGACATTGGTTTTACGTCTGCCGTCGGGGTGCTTCTAGCCTTCGAAAGGGGTCTTCATGCTTACGGGACGATACCTTGTGTCGACGAAAAATCTAAGCGCGGTTCTGAATAAAATTATCGAAGGTGTAGCGCCTGCCAAGTTCAATGCAGAGCATCTCAAGAAAATTGGATTTGCGAGTAGTAGTGATCGCGGAATTATACCACTTTTGAAGGATCTTGGTTTCTTGTCCTCCGACGGAACACCCCTCCAACGTTATCATGAGTATAGAGATCGCTCTCGCTCGCGCGCTGTTATGGCCGAAGCGTTACGCAATGCATACGAAGACGTATTCCACATTCGGGAGATTCCGACATCGGCTGATAGGCCTGCCATTGAGGGACTTTTCAAATCCAAATTAAATTCAACTACCAAAGTTGCGAAGCTTCAGGCGATGACCTTTTTTGCACTTCTTGATAATGCCGATCTCAAGGCGGAGAGTGTAAATCGCGCTGTTCCGGCCAGCCTGCAGAGGACTCCCCCTGAGAACGTGGTAGACGCGGAGTCCGAAAACGGTCCAGAACCCGTGACTAGATCGACTCTCAGTACTGAACTGCACTACACAATTCAAGTCCATCTTCCGGCCACGAAAGACATCGAAGTATTCAACGCGATATTTCGTTCGCTTAGAGAGAATCTGCTGTCATGATTTCAGCTGACAGCCTTCGTGACTGGCTATTTAGAAGTCTCATGTTCGAGGCCGAGGCGGAGGTATTCCGACGAGCTGGCGTAAGAGTGGGTGTGGATAGTCGGAGCGCGGAATCTAACCTTCTCGACGAGTCGCTAGCCCCGTTTACGCTAGCCATTAGAAATGATGCACTGCGTATGGCGCGTCTCTATGCGATAATATACTGTTTCGAAAATTCTGTTCGGGATTTGATTCGTGCCAGGATGTCAGAAAAGGACGTCAACTGGTGGTCCAACTCGTCAGTGCCAGCAAGAATACGCGCCTCTGCGGAATCTAGAATGAAAGATGCCGACGATAACTCTTGGTTGGAGGGTGTAAACCGGGACATATTAGGATTCGTGGATTTTGGCGGGCTTTGCGCAATTATAACAAATAACTGGAGCGATTTTGAAGATCTAATACCTTCCCAGCACTGGCTAAATCAAAGGTTTGATGAGCTTGAGCGTGCCAGGAACTTTATCGCCCACAATCGAATGCTGTCATCGCTGGAATTTTCTCGTTTGGAAATGTATGTAGGTGATTGGAATCGGCAGGTCGGCCTGTAACTGGCTCGATTAACATGGCCTGGAGTCGGCTCGGCTGTTCAGCGCAAGCGCAGGTAACTGAGCGTGCCAGTCGAACTTTACGCAGCGTCGGTGTGGTGGCTGGTGAAGTTGACTCGGGTGTCGTCGGCGTCGAGGGTGATGTTGAGGGTGGCGTCGAGCGCATCGGCGAGTTTGGCGAGTAGGGGGAGGGTTGGCACGGTGTCGGAACCTTCGATGCGCGAGATTTTGGCTTGGGTCAAGCCGGCACGTTCGGCGAGGTCGGCCTGGGTGAGGCCGAGTTCGGTCCGGCGGTCGTAGACGGCTTTGGCCAGTGCCATGGAGAGCCGGATTTCTCGGCGGGCCTCGGCGACATCGTCGGGTTCGGTGTAACTTTCGGCGATTTTGCGTTCCCGTAGGGTTTTCCAGCGTGCGTGGCTCATCGGTCCAGTTCTCCCTTCTCGATTGTGCGGATGAATTCCTGATGGGCGGGCTCGTGTTCGGCTTGGCAGGTCTGTTGTGCGAGTTTCGCGCGTTTGACCTCGGCGTCTTCTCGCATTCGAGTCTTGCGGAACACCGTCAGCAGGACGGCTCGTCGTCCAGGTGCGAGCCAGTAGGTGATGCGGATGGCAGCGCCATCCAGTGTTGGGCGCAGTTCGCGGACCCCGTCGCCAAGATATCGGGCGTAGGGTTCGCCCAGCGACTCTGCCTGTGCGGCGAGCAGGCCGACATATTCGTCGATCTTGAGGAAGTGTCTGGCCGGCAGCGCTTCCAGCCAGTCCCGCACCTCGGGCTCGATCTCGATGGCGAACAGTTCGCTCACGCCACTGACAGTATATGTCGTCGATGACATACAGCAAGAGGGTGGTTAGGTTGGTGTTCGACGCCAGTCGTCCACCTGCCGGATCGTGGTTGCGGGAATCCGTACCCTCATCGGTACTGCCCGCCCCTCGGTCGAATCGTCACTCCGGCCTCCCGCAATGCCTTGGCCACAGTTCGCTTGGCCATGTGGTGCTCGACCCTCAGCTGGGCAATGGAAGCACCCGCCTCGTACTTGGCTGCGATCGCCGCAGTCTCTTCTGGAGTCAGTTGCTTCTTCCGGCTGCTTCTTCCGGCCGCCAGACGTGCCTCTGTTGGATCGTGTTGACCGATGTGGTCCGCTTTCCTCGATACGTTGTCGCAGTTCAGCGAAGTTTTCGAGCAGATCGGTCCGGTTCGAGTAAGTTCCTGCCATGTCCACTGGAAGCGGGCCCGGCGGAAGCCGGGCCCGCTTCTGTTTTCCGGCTCGGCGCTATTCCGGATATGCCACGTGCCAGGACGTATTCGCTCTCGCTTCCGCGACCGCCGCCGTATGGAGTCCGAGCAATTGTGTCCAACCCGCTTCGTCCAGGCGCAGTTCGTAGCCGAAGTTCACGAGGTTGTGCAAGGAGGGAATGGCTCTGCCGCACAGCCAGTCGGAGAGGTTCCTGCGCGTTGTCTCGCAGATGAACCAGTCTGCGACCGCGCCGACTTCGGCGGCGAGGCCGCGCATTTCGGCCGCCAGTGCCGCGCGTGCGCGATAGCCCGGCCGAGCGGGAAGCGACCAGCGGCGGCGGGCGACCTCGTCGGTGGCCGCTCTCTCGTTGTCGCCCAGGATTACTCGGGCGATATCCAATGCCGTTGGTGCGGCCGGTGGCTCGTGGTCGGCCGAATCGTCCACCGCCGTTTCGGCGAGGCCACGTTCCTCGTGAACGCCCGCGCTCCACAGCCGCAGGGCCGTCTTGGCCGCGGCCTCGCCGCCGACGACCTTCGCGAGATTGGCGGCCATGGCGCGGCTGGGCATTCGCGGACCGGTCAAGGCCTTGTAGACAGCCTGGTGTGAGTAGTCGAGTAGTCGGCCGAGCTGCGGAGTCGAGAGGTCGCCGTTGTCGACGACCAGGCCCTGCATGTACACGAAGAAGCTGTGCCGGGCACCCGGCGGGACGCTCGGGGGCTTGAGCGGCTTCTTGGCCATCGATGCAACCTTCCGTGCTCGAACTGCGGGTCATCCGCACTTCAACCTGACTGACTCCGGACTCGACCTGATCTTCTCCAGCGGGGTCGAAGTGCTTGTCCTCGAGCAATCCAGACTGCGACCCTTGCTTTCGGCGGTAAGTTTAGACATCAAGTCTGAATAGAGCCAGTAAACAAACCAGAAGTATGTTTTGGAAGGATGGGCTCATGCGTAGCGGGCGGTGGCAGGATCTTGTGGCCTTCGCTCTGGTTCTGGCCACGGTGGTCCTGCTGGTCGTGCTCGGCCGTGCGGAAGGGGCGGTGCTGCTTGCGGCGAGCCAGTTCGTAGCGGCAGGCTATCTGCTGTGGGGGAGACGGCGGTGACTGTCGAATCGGCTGGGATTCAATAGTTTTCGTGGCTGAGGCCCGGCCTTGGCGAGCCGGGCCTCAGCTGTTTCGGGAAAGCGTTCACACCCCCGGCTCGCCGTACGCGGCGGCGATATCCTCCGACCCGCTCCACCGGCTGTACGTAGGCGACTGTGGCCACCCCTCCGGCGAATCCTGCCAAACCTCCTGTCGCCCATAAGGCAACAGATCGATCAGCGCGAAGGTGTGAGTAAGTTGTTCCGTCCCCCGCCCATTGGTATGCCAGGTGCGGTAGACCTTTTCGCCGTCGCGTAGGAACACATTCACCGCGAAGCCGCCGTTGGGTGGGGCGTCCACGTCGGCGCCGAACGGGCTGTTGGCCGTGGAGTACCAGGGCATTTTGTTGCCTACTCGGCGTTTGTAGGCGAGGGCCTCGTCGATGGGCCCCTGGGTGACTATGACGAAGCGGGCGTCGTAGTTGTTGAGGAAGTCCAGGCGGGTGAATTGGGCGGTGAAGCCGGTGCAGCCGCCGCATTGCCACTTTTCGTCGGGGAACCACATGTGGTTGTAGACGATCAGCTGGGGGCGGTTGTCGAAGATGTCCACCAGGCGGATGGGGCCTTCTTCGCCCTCCAGGGTGTAGTCGGGGAGTTCGACCATCGGCAGGCGGCGGCGCTGGGCGGCTATCGCGTCGAGTTCTCGGGTCGCGGCCTTTTCTCGGGCGCGCAGGGCGTCGAGTTCGCGTCGCCAGGTTTCGGTGTCGACGATGGGTGGCAGTGCGTTGGTGCTCATGGGGTCCTCCCTGGCCGGGTCGCAGTATGCGGGCTGTAGGTGTAGACCCGGTGTGGCCGTCGAACTCATCGGTCGCCGTCGCGGTTGTGCGAACTGGCTACCGCGGCCCGTCGGGGAGGCTGTGGCTCAGAAGAAATAGGCCGACATCGACGAGCTGCCGGTGCCGTAGCCCAGGCTCACCAGCCAGGCGCGGAAGGCGATGACAGCGTTGCCGACCGGGCCGGGGTCGCTGCAGGAGCCGCCGACCGAGGAGAAGGTGCAGCCATCGTTGGCCACGGGGACCGGATCGGTTTCGCTGGTCAGGGGCAGGCCGGTGTCGGCCGCTGCCGTGGCGGTGGGGCCCGCCAGCACACCCAGGGCGATCGCGCCGCCGAGGGTGAGAGCGCTGATACCGCGTTTCCATTGCATAGTGCGCTGCGAGGTCCACATAACAGCAAAACTACCGCAGCTCTCGCCGAAAGCCATTGGCTCGCTGTGCCCTTGGTTCCGAGGGCAGGATGCCGGTCGTGCGCGTCATACTCGCGAACGGGGAAGCGGATCCGCTCGTGCGGGGACCTCGTGCACGATTGGCGGTACCCGCTGCCGGACCCGGCCAATTCGATCCCGCTCTGGGGTCTGCTGACCGCGTCGGTGCGCGCGGTTGTGGTGCTGCCTGACCAACTACCCCGCTGTGCCGACTCCCCGGACCCGCGGATGGAGTCATTACTGTGCGAAACGTGTTCGGATACAGCGATTCTCGATGCTGCGGCCCGGCGGTGACAAGCCCCCTTGCGGGCACGTCGGTGTGAATCGGGCATGACGGGTTATGACCTGAACATGTTCGCTATCGCTGCCGCAGTACTGTTCGTCATCGCCCTGTTGCTGGACCTCGCCGACAAGGGGGTGACGTATGGGGTTTCGGCGCTCGTGATCGCCGGGCTGCTGGGACTGGCTTTGCATCAAGCCGGGTTCAGTGATCGAGTTCAGCGGGGGCAGTGGCGAACTCGAGGTCGGTGGAGCCGGCGGCGATAGCGCTGAAGATCTTTCCGTTCGGACCCATCCTCCGAGCCGGTTGGAACGAAGACCTGTAGACACGCGAGCCGCCTGTCCTTCGCGAACAGGTGGCCGAATTGGGGTGAGTGTCGTCGGAATTCCATTCGGAAGGGTTGACGGGAGGAGATCGGATGATGGGCGGGAAAATCGGTCGGTTTGTTCTTGCGGCGGCTTCGGTGGGATGTGCCGTCGTAATGCTCGGGCCCGGGGCCAGTGCAGCGAACGAGCCCTCGAAAGAGGACCCTTCCAGCTTCGCCGGATCGGTGGAGAAGAAGTTCGCCGAGAGCAACACGGATCACAACGGCGACCTGCGAGAAGCGCTCTGCGCGAAGAAACCCGAATTCTCGGACCACGGTATCGGGCAGTGGTGGAAGATCTATGGCTGGGAACCCGTGCGGTACAAGGACGACATCCTGCCGTACCGGGAAGCGATACCGGTCGTGTTCACCGGTGACAACGAGCCGCCCATGGGCGGCAGTGCGGGTGAGACACAGCGGTTCTACGTGCGAACGCTGTGTGATAAGCCGTCGGTGCAGCGGGATTGGGTCGCCGCGCTGAAGGACGAGAAGGAGAAGCGCGCCGCGACCTTCAAACCGGGCTGCGATACCGAGGAGGGCATCCTCCACTACCTGCGCGCGAAACTCGAAGCACAGGTCGAGCTCCTCTTCTCCGAGAAGAGGATGACGGAGGAAAAAGCCATGGAGATCATCGGCGATACGGCTTTCAACGACTGGAAGGACCAGTCCGGCGACAAAAAGCCGAATTTCACCGAACCGACCTGCACGGCGGCGAGTTCGGAATAGGCCCGGTCAGTTCTGCCCCAACGCATCCCCGTGATAGCTCACCACCGGACTCCACAAAAAGTACCCATCGATTCCCGAGGCGTGTGTCGCATCGATCTGCGCCCGTACCTCCGCATCACCGTAGGCAACCCCGAGGCTGAAATCCTGTAGCCACGGCAGGACGATCGCGCTGGAACCCGCTGTGCGGGCACGGAAGTCCTGTAGGGAACGCAATACGATGTCATAGGGCTGGGCGTTCGGGTCGGGGACGTTGTACTCGCCGGGGTTCCAGTGCGAGGGGTACAACATGGGCGCGATGTAGTCGACGTAGCGCGACATCAGCGAGATGTCCTGGGCGATCTCGTCGGGTCTGTTGACGGCGATGCCGAAGACCGCGGCACTGAGGTGCGCGCCCGCCTCGTGCACCGGATCGCGGCTCTGGCGCAGGAAATCGGCCACCGAGACATTCGGGTGATCGGTCAGGCCGGGGAAGACCATGCCCGACAGCGGCCCGTCGGGGCGGCGGACATAGTCGTACATGACGCCGTCGAAGCCGAGTCGGGCCGCCTCGGTCGCCAGGGCGATGTTGTAGTCGCGGATCGCGGGGTGGGCGAAGTTGGTGAAGGCGATCGCGCCGTACTTGCTCGAGTAGGGCTGGCCGGAGGGATTCTGGACCACCCAGTCCTGGTGTCCGGCATGCCAAGCCCATTCGGCGACGGCCGGATCGCGGAAGGCCACGATTCGGCCCACCACGCGCAGGCCCATATCGTGCAGCTGACGCAGCACGGCCGCGGGGTCGTAGAGCTTTTCCACGGCCCCGGCCTCGTGCGCGAGGGCGACCCGGGTGTCGTAGCCGACCAGACCGTCCTCGTCCTTGATATCGAGTTGCACGGTGTTGATGCGGCCCTGCCGGGCCAGCTCCAGCACGCCCTCGCGCATCGGGTCGTAGGTCCAGGCGTGCGCGGTGACGTGCACGGCCTTCATATGCCCCAGATCCAAGCCGTTCTCGATCTTGCGGGCGGTCCGATTGCCCGCCGCGTCCACCGCGACCACATCGCCCGCGACCAGGGCGTGCGGCAGCGTGATCTCGAAGCGCCCGTCGGCGTCGGGAGTCGCCGAACGCTCGCCGATCGAGACGCGGTCGGCGCCGATTGCCTTGCCGCGCACGGTCATCGGCTGGCGGAAGGTGGCCGGGGCGTCGGACGGGGTGAGTTCGAGTTCCGGGGGCGTCGTGTCGACGGTGAAGTTCGCGAAGGCGCCCGGGCCGGTGCGCAGGAAGCCCAGTGGTCCGCCCGGGGGGATCTCGGCGGCGAAGGTGTGGGGGCCGTCGCCGAGCCGCTCGGGGTGGTAGATCACGGTGTCGCCGTCGATCCGGCCGTCCACCGATGTGCCGTCGAGCTTCAGTCGCACGGCGTGCGGATCGTGGCCGCGGGCGTCGACCCGCAGTTCCAGGGTGGGCAGTGTGGCCGCGCCGACACGTTCACCGGGAAGGCCCCGCAGCGCCAGGCCCGTGGGTGTGCCGCGCCCGGCGCCGACGACCATCGTCCCGAGGAGCACGATCAGGACCCCGCCGACCGCGATGAGCGCCATTTGCCGCCGACTGAGCGATCGCATCCGCACGAGCAACGTCCACACCCGCCTTCCCTGGTCCACTGTCCGATTGTTTGTCCACTATGTCCGGTCCAGGGATGAAGTCGGCTCATTTCCGATCTTCGGCCGCAAGTACGGCGCGCCGCCGCAAGGTGTCGGGCTGACCTGGGCACTTCGCCGCGCCAGTGGTGACCGCGCGTCGGTGGTGTCCGGGCGAGGAGTGGCCCGGCGACGGGATACGGGGTGGAGGATGTCGGCCGAGGCCGCGCCTGGCGAGTGCCCCTGACTCCGGCCCCAGGACCGGGTCCGAACGGCACGCATAGGGGTTCTCCGTGAATTAGCGGTGAAAATTACTGTAGCCCAACTTGTTTCGCCCGTGGCTGCCGTAGCTGAGCCGTTATACAGAAGGTGCTTCCGATGCTCGTTCGCGCGTGAAAGGTGGCTCGTATGCGCAGAGTCGCGCACATGGCCCTGGGATTGCTGGTTCTCGCCGGCATCCTGGTCGGCCTCCCTACTGCCCAGGCCGAGGCCGGTGACGGCCGTCTCGGCGATTTGACCGGCATATCCGATGACGGACCCGCCGCGGTATTGCGCGCCGGTGCGGCCGCGGTCCGGATCCTCGCCCCGAACCCGGAGGCCGTGCGGGTGCAACTCGCGCCCGATGGGAAATTCACCGATCCGGCGGCGGGCAAGATCATGCTGCCCACCACGACGCCGCCGGCCGCGCTGAAGCGCGCCGACAAGGGTGACTACTGGTCGCTGTCGACCGGCAAACTCACCCTGCGCGCCTACAAACATCCGCTGCGCTTCGCACTGTTCGATGCCGCCGACGCCCGCCAGATCTGGTCCGAGGCCCAGCCGCTGTCATGGGCCAAGGACGGCACCACCCAGACCCTCGCGCGCAATGGCGACGAGCAGTTCTTCGGGGCCGGTGAGCAGAACGGGCGTTTCAGCCATCGCGACAAGACCGTGCGCGTCTTCGCCGACGACAACTGGAACGACGGTGGCGCGCCCAACTCGCAGCCGTTCTATCTGTCCAGCAAAGGCTATGGCGTACTGCGCAATACGTTCGCACCCGGTGAGTACGCCTTCACCGATCCGGTGCGCACCAAGCACAACGAGCAGCGTTTCGACGCGGTCTATATGGTCGGCGACGGCCTGAAGGGCGTGATCTCCGCCTACACGGGCCTGGTCGGTCGGCCGTTCCTGCCGCCGATCTACGGCCTGGAGATGGGCGATTCGGATTGCTACCTGCACAACGCCAATCGCGGTGAACGGCACTCCCTCGACGCGGTCGGGATCGCCGATCAGTACGTGAAGAACAAGATGCCCAACGGCTGGATGCTGGTCAACGACGGTTACGGCTGCGGCTACGAGAATTTGCCGCAGGTCGGCGAGGGCCTGCGCAAGGACCATATGCAGTTGGGTCTGTGGACCGAGAACGGCCTGCCCAATCAGGCCGAGGAGGTCAAGGCCGGTGTGCGGGTGCGCAAACTCGACGTGGCGTGGGTCGGTCCGGGTTACGAATTCGCCCTGGACGGTTGCGATGCCGCCCACCGCGGCATCGAGCAGAACAGCGACGCCCGCGGCTTCGTGTGGACCCCGGTGAGCTGGGCCGGCGCGCAGCGGTGCGCGGTGATGTGGAGCGGCGACCAGTCCGGCTCCTACGACTACATTCGCTGGCAGATCCCCACCTACGCGGGTTCGACCATGTCCGGAATCGCCTACAACACAGGCGATGTCGACGGCATCTTCAAGGGCAGCCCGCAGACCTACACGCGCGATCTGCAGTGGAAGGCGATGCTGCCCACGATCATGTCGATGGACGGCTGGGCGCCGAAGGACAAGCAGCCCTGGCGATACGGCGAGCCCTACACCACCATCAACCGAAAGTACCTGGAGCTCAAGGAGAAACTGCTGCCCTACACCTACAGCTATTCGGTGGAGGCGAATCGCACCGGCGTGGGCCAGATTCGGCCGCTGGTGCTGGAGTATCCGAACGATCCGAACACCTGGGGCGACAAGGCGCGCTACGAATTCCTGTCCGGCAAGGACTTTCTCGTCGCTCCGGTCTATGACAATTCCGAGGTCCGCAACGGCATCTACCTGCCGGAGGGAACCTGGGTCGACTACTGGTCCGGCAAGACCTACACCGGGCCGACGACCGTCGACGGGTACAAGGCCCCGCTGGACACCCTGCCGCTGTTCGTCCGCGCGGGCGCGGTGGTGCCGATGTGGCCGGACGGCACCACCTCCTGGCAGACCCGCGACAAGAACGTGCTGAATCTGGACCTCTACCCCAAGGGCGAGGGCGGTTTCACCCTGACCGAGGACGACGGGGTGACCCGCGCGTATCAGCAGGGCAAGCAGGCATCGCAGCAGTTCCGGGTGCGCGCGCCGCAGTCGGGGAAGGGCGATGTGGAGGTGACCATCGGCGCGAGTGTCGGTGACTACGAGGGCAAACCGCAGTGGCGCGGCTACGACCTCAGCGTGCACACGAGCTCACGCCCGGAGTCCGTGGTCACCGGTTTCGGACCGCTGACCGCGCGCGGCGACCGCGCCGATTTCGATCGCTCCGCCGACGGGTGGTGGTACGACCCGAACGATCGCGGCGGCGTGGTGCACATCAAGACCGATCGGGTGTTGAACAACGCGACGCTGATGGTGCGCCTGACGGGCACGACCGTAATCGGCAAGTGACACAGGGTGATGGCCGCTCGGATTCACCGGGCGGCCGTCGCCGTGGTCGCGAATTCAGCGGGGCGCCATGCGAATCGCGCCGTCGAGGCGGATGGTTTCGCCGTTGAGCATCGGGTTCTCGACGATATGCCGGGCGAGAGCGGCGTATTCGGCCGGATCGCCGAGTCGTGAGGGGTGCGGCACCTGGGCCCCGAGCGAGGCGATGGCCTCATCGGGCAGCGTGGCGAACAGCGGGGTGTGGAACAGGCCGGGGGCGATGGTGACCACGCGGATCTTCAGGCTCGCCAGATCGCGGGCGATGGGCAGGGTCATGCCGACGATACCGCCCTTGGACGCGGAGTAGGCGGCCTGGCCGACCTGCCCGTCGAATGCCGCGACCGAGGCGGTGTTGATGATGACGCCGCGCTCCTCGCCCGTCGGCTCGGTGGCCGAGATGCGTTCGGCCGCAAGGCGGATCACGTTGAAGGTGCCGATCAGATTGACATTGATGATCTTGGTGAAATCGGGCAGCGGGAACGCGCCCTTCTTGCTCACCGTCTTGATCGCGTTGCCGATGCCCGCGCAGTTCACCGCGATGCGCAGCGCGCCGAGGCTCGCGGCGGTGTCGAGGGCGGCGACGACCTGCTCCTCGCTGGTGACATCGGTCGGGGCGAAGACCGCGTTCTCGCCGAGTTCCTTGGCGATGGCCTCGCCGTTGGAGGACGGCAGGTCGAGGATGACCACCTTCGCGCCCTGGCCGTGCAGTTCCCGTACGGTCGCCAGCCCGAGTCCGGAGGCGCCGCCCGTCACCACGGCAACGGCGTTGTTGATCTGCATATGCTGTCCCTTCTTGCGCTGCGTCGGGTCGACGTTAGCGGCTGCGGCGGCGCTAAGTAAATAGCGATTCGCCTCAGAAGGGGCGACGGATGCCATGGTGTGAGCGGCATGGAACAGGCGATTGCGCAGGTGAATGCTGGAGCGATGCCCGGGGACGGCTGTGTGGAAGTTCTACACGGTTCGCTGATTGTTCGCAGCGAACATATTAGAACGTGTTACATTCTACGACAGTCGCGCCGGGATCAGGAATACAGTTCGACGAAGCGATCCAGCGAACGGTTGATATCGCCCTTCAGCGCGTGCGCGACCGTCGCGCCGATGGGGCCGAACAGCGGCCGTCCGCCGAGATCGATGTCCACGGTCACCTTCGAACCGTCGCCCTGCGGCGCTACCAGCAGTTGCAGCCCGAATTTGGTGCCGCCCTTACCCTTGCCGCTGAGCACCAGCCGCCGCGGGGCCTCGGCGGTGTCCACGGTCCAGCGGACGCGGTTGCGCAGGCCCTTCACCGCGGCGATGCCGACCAATTCGGTTCCCGGCGTGAGATCTTCGGGCACTTCGCCGCGCCAGGCCTCGTGCATGACGAGCCACTGGTCGAGTTCGCGCAGATTCGACGCATGCGACCAGGCCTGCTCGGGTGAGATGGGGACATCGACGGAGACCTTCAGTTTTGCCACGCCTGCATGCTAGCGGCGCGGCTCACAATCCGGCCGTGGCGCGTAACACAGCCACCCCCGCGGTCAGGGCCGCCCCGCCCGCGGCCCAGCTGATGTCGGCGGGCTGGTTGGTCAGGACCACCACCGCGTAGCGCAGCGGTTCGGCGGCCGTGCCGACCAGGCCGGTGGTATTGAGCGTGGTCGACGAGTCCAGCGACATCCAGCCGGGTTTGACGGCCCAGTCCGCGCCGGGCAGCGCGGCCGGAATGCCGAAGTACTCGTCGGTCCCGTCGGCCGCGATCTCGCTGACCGAGCCGAGCGCGCCGAGCACGAGATCACGTTCGGGCTGCGGGGCCGTCGTGGTGAGGTAGTGGTAGATGGTGACGACATCGCGTGGAGTGGTGCGGGTTTCGCCCCACTGGGCCGGATCGTCGGGCGGCCGGGTGCCCGGCAGCCCGATCAGCGCGGTCATCCGATAGACGATCTCGTCCCCGCCGTCGGCGTCCCAGAGCGTATCGGCGATGGAATCGTCACTGGCGGAGAGCATTTGCCGAATTCGATCGGCCAGGGCCGGATCGGGCCGCCCGCCCTGGCTCTCGGCCGCATCGATCGCGATGAGCAGTTTGACCACCGAGGCGGTGTAGAACTGCGAATCGGCGTCGAAGGAGGCTAGCTCGGTTCCGGTGGCGGTGTCGACGACCTCGATACCCGGATCCGTTCCGGGCGAGGCGGCTTCGATGGCCGCCCGCATCTGCTGGCCCAGTGCGATCGGCGAGAGCCCTTGCGGCTCCGCCGCTTTCAAGGTCGGCTCCACCTCGGTGACGCTGGGCGCGGCCACCGGCGGCCGCGCGTGGGCGATCCCGGTGACGAAGTATCCCGAAACCCCCACCGCCACCGCGCACCCCGCCGCCACGGCCCCCCACACCCGCCGACCACACGCAATCGAACTCATCCTTAATAGAGACCGCTCGAGCCTGTGAATATCTCGAGTCCACCTTGGTAGGTCCCTGTCGGTTGGAATCAGGCCGTGGCGGGCCAGTGCCGATGGTGGGTGTCGATCACGTAGGGGTGGGCGTGGCGGTAACCGCCGGGAATCGGGATGGCGTCGCGGACGTGGGTATGGTCGACCGAGGCGTGGTGGGTGTGTTCGAGGACCGCGGGATCGGAATGCGGCCACGAGCGCAGGGCGGCGGCGAATCCGACGAGGGCGAGCAAGGCCAGGGTCAGCCAGGCGGGGGTGAAAGTCGTTGTGGTGGTGAGCCATCCGGCTATCGGGTAGGCGAGCAGCCAGCAGGCGTGTGAGAGGGAGAACTGGGCGGCGAAGACGGTGGGGCGGTCGGAGTCCCGGGCGGAGCGGCGCAGGACTCGACCGATGGGGGTGAGGACCAGGGCGGTGGCCGCGCCGATCGATGCCCAGATGGTCAGGGTGGCGGGCCAGGACGCGAGGCGGATCAGTTCGGTGGCCGTGGCGGCCGCCAGGGTGGTGACGAGCAGTCCGCCGCCGAGGAGCATGATCGGCCGTTCGCCGGTTCGATCGAGCAGCCGGGGGAGCAGCATCGCGATGAGCATGGTGCCGAAGCCGTTGGCCGCCAACAGGATCGCGACCTGGGATTGAGTTCCGTCCAGGCGGTCGCGCACGTAGTTGACCGTATCGACCATGACGATCGAACCGGTCGCGGCCACCACCAGATTCAATCCCATGACCCCGCGCAGTCGCGGGGTGGCGGTGAAGATCCGAATCCCCGCGAGGGTGCGATCGCGGGCGCTGCGGCGAATGCTGCGGGCGGCGTCGGGAATTCGCGTGGTCAGCACGAGGCTCGCCGAGGCGAGGAAACCCGCGCAGGTGCCGACGAACAGCCAGTGGAAGGAGATCACCGACAGCAGCGCCGCCGCGAGCACCGGACTGAGCAGGGTTTCCATCGTCGCCGCGAGTTGCGTCGCCGACAGCGCCCGTGTGTAATCCCGTTCGTCGGGCAGGATGTCGGGCAGCACGGCCTGGAAGGTCGGCGTGAACGCGGCCGACGCCGACTGCAGGATCGCGATCAAAACGTAGATCTGCCAAGTCCGATCGACGAACGGCAGCGCGAGCACCACCGCGGCCCGCAGCACATCCAGCGTCACCAACGACAGTCGCCGCGGCAGCCGGTCGGCATGTCCGGCCGCGAGCGGGGCGACGGTGATGTAGGCGAGCATCTTGATGGTCAGCGCGGTACCCAGCACCGCACCCGCGTCGGCCCCGGCCAGCTGATAGGCCAGCAGTCCCAGTGCGACCGTGGCGAGTCCGGTGCCGAACAGCGCCGACAGCTGTGCGGTGAACAGATGTCGATAGTCCCGATGGCCGAAAAGCGACACCGCAACTCCTTTCTGGTCCTGCGCGTCCATGATGCGCCGCCGCCTGATGTGCGGCAGGGTGGGGGCCGTGCACAGCATCGTTCTGGAGCGGGTCGGGGTGAGCCACAAGTCGGTCCCGGTGTTCGCCGAGGTCGACGCGACCGTGCCGGGCGGCAGATGTACCGCCGTCGTCGGGCCGAGCGGCGTCGGCAAGACCACGCTGCTGCGCCTGCTGAACCGGCTCGACGAACCGACCAGCGGCCGAATCCTGCTCGACGACATACCGATCACCGAGATCGATGTCCTGGCCCTGCGCCGCCGCATCGGCCTGGTGCCCCAGCACGCGGTGCTGCTGACCGATCTTGTCAACGACGAGGTGCGCGTGGGCCGCCCCGAACTGGCCGACGCGCGGATCGCCGAGCTGCTGACCCGGGTCGGCCTGCCCGAGGCCTTCGCCCACCGGCGCTGCGCCGAACTGTCCGGCGGTGAGGCCCAACGGGTTTGCCTGGCCCGGGAATTGGCGGTCGAGCCGGAGGTGCTGATCCTCGACGAGCCGACCTCGGCGCTGGACGAGGCGGCGGCCGCGGTGATCGCGGAGCTGATCCGCTCGCACTGCCGCGCGGGCGGTGCGGCGATCCTGGTCAGCCACGACAGCGGCTTCGTGGGCACGGTGGCCGACGACATCTGGATGCTCGAGGGCGGCCGCCTCACGCCGCTGGAAGCACTGGACGAACGGAATTCGCAGTGACACAGGAACTGTCGGTGCCCGACTGGGCGGGAGTGGCGGCGTCGCTGGTCCTGGTCGCGCTCGCCGCGGCCATCGCCTACTACCAGCGCCTGCGGCTGACCCGGGAACTGGTGATCGCGGCCGTCCGGGCGGGCGTGCAGCTGATCGCGGTGGGCGCGATTCTGCTGATTCTGTTCCGGCACACCGGATTACCGGGCGCACTCGGGTGGGTGGCGTTGATGATCGTCATCGCCGGACAGGTCGCCGGTCGGCGGGGAGCCGGACTGCCGCATGCGATCCGGGCCGCGACGATCGGCATCGCCTTCGGCTCGGCGCTCACCCTCGGCGTACTGATCGCGCTGGGCATCATCTCCACGCAGGCGCGGGTCGTGGTCCCAGTCGGCGGCATGGTCGTCTCCGGGGCCATGCAGGCGACGGGTGTGGCGCTGCGCCGGGTGCACGAGGACGCGCGGCAGGCGCGGCCCGCCGTCGAGGCGCGGCTGTGCCTCGGATTGTCCGCGCGCGAGGCGTTCCTGCCGTTCCGTCGTTCCGCGCTGCGCACCGCGCTGGCGCCGACGATCGATGCGACGAAGGTGGTCGGGCTGATCACGCTGCCCGGCGCGATGACGGGTCTCATTCTGGCGGGCGTCGATCCCATGACGGCCATTCGCTATCAGATCGTGGTGATGTACATGCAACTCGCGGCGGCCGCCCTGGCGGCATTGATCGCCGCGCGGGTTGCCGAACGATATCTTTTCGACCCCGCGCAAAGATTGGTGCCGTTGCCCGTATAGCGGTCGATCCGGCCCTGCTACCGTTCTGCAGTCGCTTAAATCCGAGTAGTTCGTGAATGAAAGGATTGTGATGATGCGGACCGTTCTGCTGCTCGCCGCCGGATTGGCCTGCGCGATGATCACGGTGCCTCCGGCCGCCGCGGAATCCGACCTGGTGGCGGACCCGGTGACCTGCTCGTCGCCCGGTTGGGTCGGCTCGTGGTCCGCGCCGCCGGGCGGTGCGCAGCGCTTCATCCAAATCGACGCCCACCACCCCGCGATCGTCGCCGACAGTTATCCGCTGACCGTCCCGCGGGTAATCGCCGACGAGACATTGCGAATGATCGCGGTGCCGCAGATTGCGGGTTCTGCGGTACGAATTCATTTGAGCAATCGGTACGGCGCGGTTCCGGTTACTTTTCGCGAAGTCCATATCGGACGTCAACTGGTCGGGGCCGAATTGGCGCCGGGTTCGAATACGCCGCTGACATTTTCGGGCGCGGGTGAGGTGACCGTCGCGCCGGGGAGCGATGTCGTCAGCGATCCGGCGGCGTTGCCGGTGGAGCCGTTCGACCATCTGGCCGTGAGCTTCCACGTGCCCAACGCACCCGATCCCGAGCCGACCTATCACTGGCAGACCAACCACACCTCGTATCTGTCCCCGGCCTTCAGCGGTGATCACGCGGCGGAGGAGTCGGCCGTCGGATTTCCCGAGCAGACCAATTCGGTGTACTACCTCGACGGTGTCGACGTGTACGCCCCGGCCGGAACCTCCGCGGTGGCCGTGCTCGGCGATTCGTTCACCAACAGCCCCGCGACCACCTTCGACACCGACAGCCGGTGGCCGGATTTCCTGAGCCGCAGGCTGCGAGCGGATGGGAGCGGATTGTCGGTGGTCAACGCGGCGCTCAGCTTCAATCTGACCGGCGTGGGCCATCCGAATCTCGTCGGCCCCGATCTGGTGAGTATCGGCGGACCGAGCGGACTGTACCGATTCGACAGCGATATCGCCCCGGTCGCGGGGGTGCGCGCGGTGATCCTCATGCTCGGCATGAACGATCTGGCCTTCGGTACCTCGCCCGGCGATGTCATCGCGGCCTATCAGCTGATCATCGACAAGGCGCATCGCAGCGGGCTGAAGATCATCGGCGCGACCCTCACCCCCAGCGCGGATCCGCTGTTTCCGGCCACCATGTACGGATTGCCCGGAGTCATGGCCAATCGTCATCAGGTCAACGACTTCATCCGCCACAGTGGGCAATTCGACGCGGTCTTCGATTTCGACGCCGCGGTCGCCGATCCGGCGCGCCCGGATCACTGGTTGCCGGGACTGTCGCCCACCAACGACAATGTGCACCCCAGCGATCTGGGCTCGCAGCGGGAGGCCGAATCCATCGATATGCCTGTGCTGCTGAGTCTGGCCGCCTGCGGGTAGTCCCGGCATCCCTGGTCAGAGGGCTGCCAGGACGCAGGCGCCGATGAACAGCACCTGCACGACGCTTCGCGCGGGCAGCGGCATGGTCTTGACGCCGATACCGGCCCGGGCGGCCCGGACATTGGCGGGGAACATGACGACCATCAGCACGGCCAGGCAGATCGCCGCCACCGGGGCCACCGGCGGGATCAAAAGCCCTACGGCCCCGGCTGTTTCGAGGACGCCGGTCAGGGTGACCAGCGCTGCGGGGGAGGGCAGTCGCGGCGGCACCATGGCGATGAGACCGTCGCGCCGCGGCGGCAGGAAGTGGGCGGACGCGGTGAGGGCGAACATGGCCGCCAGCCCGATCCGGGCGGCGTGCGGCCACGAGTCGAGCCAGTCGACGAGATCGACCAGTCCGATGACGCGGGCCAGCGCGGTGACGACGAGGAGAACGATGAGCGGTGCCATGCGGGGCTCCTGGGAAAGAACGAATCTTGACAGTGACTAGATTAGGGACGGCCTGCGAACTTGTCAATGTCTAGATACTGGGAGACCATCGAGGGGTGACCAAGAGCGCTTATCACCATGGCGATCTGCGGGCGACGCTGCTGCGCGCGGCGGCCGACCAGATCGCCGCCGAGGGAGTGGATGCGGTCTCGCTGCGGGCGCTGGCCCAGCGGGCGGGGGTCTCGCATGCCGCGCCCGCCCATCACTTCGGCAATCGACAGGGTCTGCTCACGGCGCTGGCCGTCGAGGGATTCGAACTATTGGAGGCCGAAATGCGTTCGGCGACCGGAGGTTTCCGAGAGGTGGCCCTCGCCTATATTCGGTTCGCGCGGACCAAGCCGGGCCACTTCGACGTCATGTACCGTCATGATCTGCTGCGCTCGGACGACGAGCGGCTGATCGAGGCGCGGGAGCGGGCCGCGCGGCCGTTGCGCTTCGGGGTGGCCGGACTCGGTGTGGCCCAACAGGATCGGCCCGCGGTCGAATTGGCGGCCTGGTCGCTGGTGCACGGCTTCTCCGCGCTGTGGCGCGAGGGCGCGCTGGCGAATTCGGCCCTGGGCGGCGACGATCCGGAACTGCTGGCGCGGCGCATGGTCGCGGCCGTCGAATTCGTCGGCGCGAGTGACGATCAGCGGTAGAGCAGCGCGGTCACCGGTGGCCGCAGTTCCTCGGAGACCGGTGTGCGCGGGCCCCAGAAGTTCAGATGATTGGCCGAGTGACGCAGCGCCGTGAGGCCCGGAACGATCTCGCGCACACCGTATTTGTCGTGCGGGAAGTTCTGCAGGAAGGCGACCAGCGTGGCCGCGGTGACCGCGACCTTGTGGATCATTCGCAGCGGATCCTCGCCGAGTTCGATGATCGCGTCGCGCAGCTTACCGCGCAGCAGGCTGTCGGTGAGGCTGGCGATCATGGTGAACGGATCGACCACCGACAGATCCATGGCCAACGTATAGCCCAGCTGCAGATAGGTGTCCGCCAGATCGGCGTCGGCGTAGATATCGCCGGGCAGACAGTAGTCGAACCAGTCGATACTGCCGGTTCGCCGAATCGGATCGCCGGAAATACCCTGTCCGGCAAGCTGATTGCCCTGCGGGAAGGTATGGCCGCGCGCCCGGTGCGGCGAGGCGACGGCATGCAGCCAATGGCAGTCGCGCATCCGGTGGCGCAGTGAGCCCGACACCAGCTCCCGGCCCACCAGCGAGGCGATCGCGGCGCCCTGGCTGTAGCCGAGAATGCCGAAACTGCCCTCGTGCGCGCGGATCAGCCTGCCCAGTTCGGCGATGCCCATATCCCGCGAGGTGCGATAGGACGGATGTCCGAGGGCGTCCAGCACGCTCTCCCCGCCGCCCGGGATCGGACCGAAACTCGCCGGATAGTTCACATAGACCACATCGAAGACCGAGCGGTCGAGCAGATCGGTGACGCCGGTGAGCATGCCGATCTCCGACCCCGGCTCGATGCGCCCGAGGCGCTCGGCGGCCGCCACGGCCTCCCAGGTGCCCGGAATGCAGAAGAGTTTGTGTTGAGCCACGGTTCGAGCGTGCGCCGCGACGCCGCCGAGATCGCGAGTAGTGCGGTACTCGATTCCGGAATGCGTCGGATTCGTTATCGCTCTCGCATTCTCCGGCGTCCGTCCAGGGCCGCGGTGAGCGCGGCGGCGGTGGCCTTGACCTGTGCGGCCAGCTCCGGCCACACCTCACCGCATACGGTCGCCTCGTCCGGACAGTGGTGGCGCAGGGTGACCCCGACCGCCGCGATCGGGCGACCGCCGTGGTCGAAGACCGCATCGGCGACGGTCGCGAATCCCGGTGTCACGAAACCGTCCTCGACCGACCAGCCGCGCTCGACCTCGGCGCGCAGCAGCTGCCGCAGCTGGGCCAGACCGTGCGGGCCGCGCCGGGTACGCATGGGGAAGGCGGCCGGCCCTGGGAACAGCGCGCGCACGTGCGGGCGGGTCAGATGGGCCAGCATCGCGCGACCGGTCGCGGTCAGATGGGCGGGCAGGCGCACCCCGACGTCGGTGACCAGCGTCTGCGGCCGGGGCGGGCGCTGCTCGATCAGATACAGCGATTCGTTGCCGTGCAGGATGCCCAGATGCGCGGTGTAGCCGACCGCGTCGACCAGGCCGCGCAGCAGCGGCGCGGCTACCCGCTCCAGCGGATCGTGGCGCAGATAGGCCGAACCCAATTCGAAGGCGGCGATCCCGAGGCCGTATTTGCGCTCGGCGGGTAGATGCGACACGTATCCGGCCGATTGCAACTCGTTGAGCAGGTGATAGGTCGTCGATCGGGGCAGTCCCAGCTCGCGCGCCACCACGGCCGCGGGCACCGGACCCGCGCGGCGGGCGAGCACGCCGAGCACCTGCAGCCCGCGCCGCAGACCCGGAACGTCACTACTGGTCCCCACGGGCGCAACCTTAGCAACTGTCTGGAATCTCAGACACAATCCGTTCACAGGGCCCCGATCCGCAGCCGATGCGCGGTTGGATGTGGAATATGACGCGAATCGGAATCGACCGGGTGGTGGTCGGCACGACCCCGCTGACCGCGCGGCAGGTGGTCGCGGTCGCCCGCGAGGGCAGCGAGGTGCAACTCGCCGAACCGGCCCTGGAACGCCTGGCCGCCGTGCGCGGGCATATCGACGAACTCGCGCACAGCGATAAACCGTCCTACGGCATCTCGACCGGTTTCGGCGCACTCGCGCTGCGCCACATCGCACCCGAGCGCCGCATCGATCTGCAGCGCTCGTTCATGCGCTCACATGCCGCGGGCGCCGGAACCCCGGTGGAGCCGGAGGTGGTGCGCGCGATGATGCTGCTGCGGCTGCGCACGCTGATGAGCGGGCATACCGGGGTACGGCCGCAGACCGCGGCCACCCTGGCCGGACTGCTCAACAGCGGCCTGATCCCGGTGGTGCCCGAATACGGATCCCTCGGCTGCTCCGGCGATCTGGCGCCGCTGGCGGCGGTCGGGCTGGCGATGATGGGTGAGGGCGAGGTCTTCGGACTCGACGGCCACCGCGTGGCCGCGGCCCCGGCGCTGGCCGCGGCGGGCGTGACGCCGCTGGTGCTGGCCGAGAAGGAGGGCCTGGCGCTGACCAACGGCACCGACGGCATGCTCGGCATGCTGCTGCTTGCGCTGGCCGATCTGCGGCAGCTGCTCGATCTGGCCGATCTGACAGCGGCGATGAGTGTGGAGGCGCTGCTCGGCACCGATCGGGTGTTCGCCGTCGATCTGCACACCCTGCGCCCCCATCCGGGACAGGCGGCGTCGGCGGCGAGAATGTTCGCGGCACTGGCCGATTCGCCGATCGTGGCCAGCCATCGCGGCGAGGACTGCACGCGCGTACAGGACGCCTATTCGCTGCGCTGCGCCCCGCAGGTGCACGGTGCGGCGCGCGATACCGTCGACCACGCCGCCACGGTCGCCGACCGCGAATTGGCCGCCTCCATCGACAATCCCGTCGTGCTCGCCGACGGCCGGGTGGAATCCAACGGCAACTTCCACGGTGCGCCGGTGGCCTATGTGCTGGACTTCCTGGCGATCGCGACTGCCGATGTCGCGAGCATCGCCGAGCGGCGCACCGACCGGATGCTGGATGTGCATCGCTCCCACGGCCTTCCGGCCTTCCTGGCCGACGATCCGGGCGTGGACTCCGGCTACATGATCGCCCAGTACACCCAGGCCGGTGTGGTGTCCGAGCTCAAGCGGCTCGCGGTGCCCGCCTCGGTGGATTCCATTCCCTCCAGCGCCATGCAGGAGGACCATGTGTCCATGGGCTGGGCCGCGGCGCGCAAACTGCGCCGCGCCGTGGACGGGCTGACCACCGTGCTGGCCATCGAATTGCTCACCGCCGCAAGGGCTCTGGATCTACGTGCGCCGCTGGCCCCGGGCCCGGTGACCGGCGCGGTGCGCGATCTGGTGCGCACCGCGGTCGCCGGGCCGGGCCCGGACCGGCATGTGGCCGTCGAGATCGCCGAGGTCACCGAGTTGATCCGCGCGGGAGCCGTGAACGAAGTCCTCGACCGAGAGGTGAATCTCCGATGACCCGAACCGTCCGCGCCGCACGGGGATCCGAGCTGACCGCGCGCAATTGGCAGACCGAGGCGGCACTGCGGATGCTGCACAACAATCTCGATCCGGAGGTGGCCGAGCGGCCCGAGGATCTGGTCGTCTACGGCGGTCGCGGCAAGGCGGCCCGCGACTGGGCCAGCTTCGACGCGCTGACCCGCACGCTGACCGACCTGTGCGCCGATGAGACGCTGCTGGTCCAGTCGGGCAAGCCGGTCGGTGTGATGCGCACCCACGAATGGGCGCCGCGGGTGCTGATCGCCAACTCCAATCTCGTTCCGGACTGGGCGAATTGGCCGGAGTTCCGCCGGTTGGAGGCGGCCGGTCTGACCATGTACGGGCAGATGACCGCGGGCTCGTGGATCTATATCGGCACCCAGGGCATTCTGCAGGGCACCTACGAGACCTTCGCGGCGGTGGCGGCCAAGCGATTCGGCGGTACCCTCGCCGGAACCCTCACCGTCACAGCGGGTCTCGGCGGTATGGGCGGCGCGCAGCCGCTCGCGGTCACCATGAACGACGGTGTGGCGCTGTGCATCGACTGTAGCGGCGAACGCGCGAAGCGCCGCGTGCAGACCCGCTATCTGGACGAGATCGCCGACGACCTCGACGACGCGCTGCGCCGGGTGCTGGCAGCCAAACAGCAGCGTAAACCGCTGTCGGTGGGCCTGATCGGCAATGCCGCGGAGATCCTGCCCGAGCTGCTGCGCCGCGATGTTCCGGTCGACATCGTCACCGATCAGACCTCGGCGCACGACCCGCTGGCGTATCTGCCGATCGGAGTCGAACCGGAGGAATGGGACGACTACGCCGCGAAGAAACCCGACGAATTCACCCGCCGCGCACGCGAATCCATGGCCGTGCACGTCGCGGCGATGGTCGGCTTCCAGGATCGCGGGGCGGAGGTGTTCGACTACGGCAACTCGATTCGCGGCGAGGCGCAGCTGGGCGGCTACGAGCGCGCCTTCGACTTCCCCGGTTTCGTACCCGCCTACATCCGGCCGCTGTTCTGCGAGGGCAGGGGCCCGTTCCGCTGGGCGGCGCTGTCGGGCGATCCGGCCGATATCGCGGCCACCGATCGCGCGATTCTGGATCTGTTCCCGGAGAACGAATCCCTGGCGCGCTGGATCCGGCTGGCCGGGGAGCGGGTGGCGTTCCAGGGTCTGCCCGCGCGAATCTGCTGGCTCGGCTACGGCGAACGCGACCGGGCCGGACTGCGATTCAACGAGATGGTCGCCGACGGCGAGCTGTCCGCGCCGGTGGTGATCGGCCGCGACCACCTCGACTGCGGTTCGGTGGCCTCGCCGTATCGCGAAACCGAGGGTATGGCAGATGGTTCGGACGCCATTGCCGACTGGCCGCTGCTCAACGCGATGGTCAATACCGCCTCGGGTGCGAGCTGGGTGTCGATCCACCACGGCGGCGGCGTCGGCATCGGCCGATCCATCCACGCCGGACAGGTCACCGTCGCCGACGGCACCGAACTGGCGGCGGAGAAGATCGAACGGGTGCTGACCAACGATCCCGGGATGGGCGTGCTGCGCCACGTCGACGCGGGCTATGCTGAGGCCGATGCCGTCGCGCGCGAGCGCGGGGTGCGAATTCCGATGTGGGACAAATGAACGGCGCGAACGGACTGCTCGCCGAGATCGAGCGGGTGGGGGCGGACCGGTCGCGCGGGGGCTATTCGCGGCATGTGTTCGCTTCTGCCGAACTCGAACTGCGCGAGTGGTTCATCGCCGCGGCGCGGGCGCGCGGGCTGACCGTGCACACCGACCGCAACGCCAATATCTGGGCGTGGCTGGGTGAACCGGGACCGAATGCGGTGGTGACCGGCAGCCATCTGGACTCGGTGCCCGGCGGCGGGGCCTTCGACGGGCCGCTCGGGGTGGTCAGCGCATTGGCCGCGCTGGATCTGCTTCGGGCGGAGGGCTTCTCACCGAAGCGTCCACTCGCGGTGGTGGTGTTCGCCGAGGAGGAGGGCGGGCGCTACGGGGTGCCGTGTCTGGGATCGCGGCTGCTGGTGGGGACGCTGCCGCCCGAACGGGTGCTGGCGCTGCGCGACGGGGAGGGGGACAGTTTCGCCGACGCGGCCCGGGCGGCCGGATTCGACACCGATCATTTCGGCAGGGACGAGGAAACCCTCGGTCGCATCGGCACATTCGTCGAACTCCATGTGGAACAGGGCAGGGGACTGGTTCACCTGGACGCGCCGCTCGCGGTCGGCAGCGCCGTCATCGCGCACGGACGGTGGCGGTTCAGCTTCGCCGGACAGGGCAATCACGCCGGGACAACGCTGCTGGGCGATCGCCGCGATCCGATGCTGCCCGCGGCCGGATTGATCGCGGCCGCACGGCGTCTCGCGGCCGGGGTGCCCGAGGCGCGGGCGACGGTAGGGCGGATCGCGCCGACCCCGGGCGGCACCAATGTGATCGCCTCGCGGGTGGACGTCTGGCTCGATGCCCGCGTACCCGAACCGGGCAGCGCGCACGATCTGGTGCGCGAGATCGCCGCCGAGGCGCGGGAGGCGGCCGAGCTCGAGGGGTGCACGGTCGAGGTCCGCGAGGAATCCTACGAGGGGACAGCGGCTTTCGATCCGGCGCTGCGCGACGAGCTGGTGGGGTTGCTCGACGGCGCGCCGGTTTTGCCGACGGGTGCGGGCCACGACGCTGCCGTGCTTGCGCCCTATGTTCCGACCGCGATGCTGTACGTGCGCAACCCCTCCGGCATCAGTCATTCCCCCGAGGAACACGCCGAACCCGCCGATATCGACCACGGCGCACGGGAATTGGCCCGGGTGCTGCGGAGGCTGGCGGGATGAACACCTACTGGTGCCGCCGGGCGTGGCTGCCGGACGGCGTGGCCGAGGGCGTCCGAATCGACATCGACGGAACCACTATCCGTTCCGTATCGACGGGTGAGAAGCCTAGCGGCACAATATTTTCCGGAATGGTCGTCCCCGGCTTCGCGAATGCGCACTCGCACGCCTTCCATCGTGCGCTGCGGGGCCGCACGACCGATGATCGGGGCAGCTTCTGGACCTGGCGGGAGCGGATGTACACCGTGGCCCAGCGGTTGGAACCGGAGTCCTACTACCGGCTGGCGCGCGCGGTGTACGCGGAGATGGTGCTGGCCGGATACACCAGCGTGGCCGAGTTCCACTATCTGCACCATCCGGCCCGGGGCGGACGCTACGACGCGCCCAATCCCTTCTCCTACGCGCTGGTGGCCGCGGCCGCCGATGCCGGGATTCGGCTGACGCTGCTCGACACCTGTTATGTGGCAGGCGGTTTCGGCAAGCCCACCGAGGGCGTGCAGCGGCGCTTCGATGACGGTGACGCCGAGGCGTGGGCGGCGCGGTTCGCCGCGTTCCGTCCGGTCGGCGAGCTGGTACGGGTCGGGGCGGCGATTCACTCGGTGCGCGCGGTGCCCGCCGATCAGATTCCGATCGTGGTCGGGGCGGTGGGCGACCGCCCGCTGCACGTGCATCTGTCCGAGCAGCCCCGCGAGAACGAGGAATGCCGCGCCCACACCGGACGCACCCCGACCGAATTACTTTCCGCCGCAGGCGCTTTGACGCCGAATACGGTGGCCGTGCACGCCACCCACCTCGCCGACGCCGATATCGGCGCGCTGTCGGGCGGCTGGGCGTGTCTGTGCCCGAGCACCGAGGCCGACCTGGCCGACGGGATCGGCCCCGCACGACGGCTGGCCGAGGCGGGCACGCGGCTGTGCCTGGGTAGCGACGGTCAGTCCATCGTCGATCCGTGGTTCGAGATGCGGGCGCTGGAACTGCACGAACGACTGGCCAGCGGTCAGCGCGGGCGGTTCGACGTCGGCGAACTGCTGCGCGCGGGCACCGGCCATGCCGCCTCCGGCTGGCCCGAGGTCGGCGCGCTGGCGGCGGGGCAGCAGGCCGACCTGGTGCACGTCGGCACCGAATCCGTGCGTACGGCGGGCGCGGCCGGGCCCGGAATCATCTACGCCGCAACGGCTTCGGATGTGTCAGACGTCATGGTGGCCGGGCGCTGGGTGGTCCGCGAGGGCGTGCACGAGACCGTACCGGACGCGGCCCGGGTGCTCGAGCGCGAGATCGAGGCGCTGTGGTCGTGATCCCGTGGTCGCGCTTTTATGATCGGCTGCTGCGGGTAGTACATCCGAGTCCTCTGCACCCAGATCGGAGCGCACCACGGCCATGAGTGAAACCACGCTCGTCACCGGAATCGGCGAACTCGTCACCAATACCGAGGAATTCGGCACCCTGCGCGATGCCGCGGTGGTTCTCGACGGGGAGCGGGTGGCCTGGGTCGGCCGGGCCGACGCCGCGCCGGATGCGGATGTGCGCGTCGACGTGGCCGGTCGGGCGGTGCTGCCGGGTTGGGTGGACAGCCATACCCATCTGATCTTCGCCGGGGACCGTACGGCCGAATTCGAGGCGCGGATGGCCGGACAGCCGTACGAGGCCGGGGGGATTCGCACCACGGTCGCGGCGACCCGGGCCGCCTCCGACGAGGTGCTGGCGCTGAATCTGCACCGGCTGCGCCAGGAGGCGCTGCGGCAGGGCACCACCTGCCTCGAGACCAAGACCGGATACGGGCTGACCGTAACCGACGAGAAGCGCTGCGCCGCACTGGCCGCCGAGGTGGCGGACGAGGTCACCTTCCTCGGCGCGCACGTGGTTCCCGATACCGTCACCGCCGACGAATACGTCGATCTGGTGTGCGGGCCCATGCTCGACGCCGTCGCCGAACACGTCGGCTGGATCGATGTGTTCTGTGAGACGGGCGCTTTCGACGCCGAGCAGTCCGCTCGGGTTCTGGCCGCGGGCCGGGCGCGCGGACTGGGTCTGCGTGTGCACGGCAATCAGCTGGGTCCGGGGCCGGGTGTGCGGCTGGCCGTGGAGCACGGGGCTGCCAGTGTCGATCACTGCACCCATCTGACCGAGGCCGATGTGGACGCGTTGGCCGGATCCGCCACCGTCGCAACGCTGCTGCCCGCCTGCGATCTGTCCACCCGCCAGCCGCTGGCTCCCGCGCGGCGACTGCTCGACGCCGGGGCGCGAATCTCCCTGGCCACCAACGCCAATCCGGGCAGCTCCTATACGACGGCCATGGCCTACTGCGTCGCGACCGCGGTGCTGCAGATGAAACTGTCCATCGCCGAGGCGATTTGGGCCGCGACCGCGGGCGGAGCGCTGGCGCTGGGGCGGGATCTGCACGCCGAGGGAGCGGTGGGCGTCCTGCGGCCGGGCGCGCGGGCCGATGTGCACGTCCTCGACGCGCCCTCGGCGGTACACCTGGCCTATCGTCCGGGTGTGCCGCTCACCTGGTCGGTGTGGCATCGCGGGACGCAGGTGGTGATTCCCACGGCGCCGTGAGCGTCAGTTGAGCTCGGCCGCGCCGACCTCGCGGGCGGCGTCCTCGCGCTGGGCGTGCTTGTTGTCCTTGGCGGCGTTCTGCGCGGCCTGGGCGACGAGCAGATCGCGGATCTCGACCAGCAGTTCGGTCTGGGTCGGCTCGACGACGGTCAGCTTCTTACCGCCCCAGCGTCTCTGCACGGTCTTCATCGGCAGAATGAGCACGAAATACAGCACGGCGGCGACCATGACGAAGTTGACGGCCGCGGTGATGATCGCGCCGAGCGAGATGAACGTCGCCGGTTTACCGGACACCAGCTGCACGCCGAGGCCGAACTGGCCGCTGCTGCCCAGCACCGCGAGTAGGGGTTCGACGACGCCCTTGGTGACGGAGGTGACGACGGCCGTGAAGGCCGTGCCCATCACGACCGCGACACTGAGGTCGAGGACATTTCCGCGCATGAGGAAGTCTTTGAACCCTTTGAGCATGGCCTCGGAGTGTAGTGATGCCGTGCGACCGGAATCGGACAGGTGCCCGACGACTCGGTGAAGCTCTCAGTCGACGTGAAATGTGATCGTCGCCGCAATCGCGTCGGTGCGCCCGGTCAGGGTGCTCATGATCAGCGGCGCACGCTGATTGTGCAGCAGCCGATAGCGGCGTCGGCGCGATTCGATGCGCGGCAGCAGCACGATGACCATGGTGTCGGCACTCGACAGCGAATCGGCGTATTCGGCGATCGGCTCGACCAGCCGCTCGCACGGGCTGTCGAGGACGCGCAGTTCCACGCCCGGATTCCAGGCACGCCAACGCTCGCGCAGCGATGCGGTGAGTTCGGCATCGACATCCACCGCGATCGGATGTACCTCGTCGCCCATGCGCCGGGCGGCCTCGAGCGCGCGCCGGGTCAGCCAGCTGACCGCCGCGATCGGCACCACCACGATCGTCTTCTTCGCCGAATCCAGCTGCGGGACAGGAATTTCGGTGCCCAACCCGAGATGATTCGCGACCTCCCGGTAGTAGTGCTCGGTGCGGTCGAACAGCAGCATCAGCGCCGGGGCGACGATCAGCAGGACCCAGGTCGTCGAGGCGAATTCGGCGAGGAACAGCACGATCGCGCCGCCGCCGGTCGCTATCGCCCCGAGACCGGCCAGCAGGACCTTCCACCGCCAGCGCGGGCCGTGCTCGTCGACCCAGTGCCGCACCGAGCCCAGCTGGGTGACGGTGAAGCCCACGAACACCGCGATGGCGTAGATCGGCAGCAATAATTCGACCCGGGCATTCGAGCAGGCCAGGGCCAGTGCCGCGAGGATGGCCAGGGCGGCGACGGCATAGCGGAACACCGGTCGTTCGGCGCGCAGCGCGAACAGATACGGCATCCGCCGGTCGCGCGCGAGCCTGCTCAGCAGCCTGGGCAATCCGGCGAATCCGGTATTGGCGGCCAGTCCGAGCGTCCCGGCGATCACCAGACCGGCCGCGTGGAACAGGATTCCGGTGCCACAGGCCGCGGCGGCCAGCTGTGCCAGGATCGTCACCCCGTCGCGCGGGAATACCTGATGCGCGGCAATATCTTTCGCGATGCCCAGCAGCAGCACCGCCAGCAGCAGGCCCAGCATCAGTTCGGTGCGCCGGGCGCGGCGCGCGGCCGGTGGGCGGAAGTCCGGCGCGTGATCGGCGACCACCTCGAGTCCGGTCAGCGTCGAACCGCCCGCCGCGAGCGCCCGCAGCAGCACCCACGGCCCGATCACCCCGGGCAGATCGTGCAGATCGGCGGGTGTGCCGATTTCGGCGACCGGCTCGCCGCGCAGTAGTCCGGCCACGACGATCGCCGCGATCACCCCGATGTACAGCACCGTCGGAACCAGCAGCACCGCCGCGGATTCCGCGATGCCGAACAGATTGAGGGCGGTCAGCGCGGCCAGCGCGATGAGCGCGGTCACCAGCCGATGGTCGGCCACGATCGGAAAGACGCTGCCCAGCACGGCCGTACCGACCGCCAGGCCCAGCGCGACCGTGAGCACCTGATCGAGCACCGCCGCGGCCGCCGCGATCAGTCCCGGGCCGCGACCGAATTCGCGGCGCGCGATCGCATACGAGCCGCCGCCGTCGGGGAATACGCCGATCGCGCGCCGAAGCGACCACACCACCACCAGCAGCAGGACGGTCACCGCGATCGCGACCGGCAGGGTGTAGTCCAGACCCGAGGCGCCGACGGTGACCAGCACGGCCACCATCGCCTCCGGACCATAGGCCAGGCTGGACAGCGCGTTCAGCGACAGCGCGGCCACTCCGCCGAGGGCGGTGAACCGATGCGCGGCGCTCTGCCTTCGGCGCTCGCGGCGATCGGGGATGAGGTCCCGCTGGGCCGCGGTGTCCATGGCGCGCGTCCTCCTCGACTGATGCTGAGCGATTGCTGATCAGCCTAGGGGGTTGTGGCACGCGGCGCGCTAGGCTCGGAATCGTGTCGATCGATGCGATGCCCGCGTATCGGGAACGGCCCGCGCGCGGTATCGCGGGCGCGGTGGTGTGGACCCGCGTGATCGCACCCGACGAGGACGCGCCCGTGCTACCGGACGGCTGTATGGATCTGCTGTGGCTGGGGGAGCGGTTGGTGGTCGCGGGCGCGGACAGCCGGGCCTACGCGCCGAGTGCCGCGGTCGCGGCCACGATCTCGGGCATTCGGTTCTATCCGGGCGCCGCGCCCGCGCTGCTCGGCGTGCCCGCGCACGAATTGCTGGACCGTCGAGTCGAACTCGCCGACCTGTGGCCCGCGGCGCGGGTGCGGGCGCTGCGCGGAATCGTCGCGGGCGCGTCCGATCCGATGATCGGTTTGGAGCAGGCCGTTCGCCGCGGCGCGGATGCGGCCGAGCCCGCCGATCCCCGGCTGCGCCGGATCGTGACCCGACTGGCCGATGGCGCTACGGTGGCCGCCACCGCCGACGAACTGGGTCTGGGCGCCCGACGGCTGCATCGAATGTCGTTGGCGGCCTTCGGCTATGGGCCCAAGGTGCTGGCCAGGGTGCTGCGCATGCAGCGTGCGCTGGCGCTGGCCCGGGCCGGAACCCCGTTCGCGGAGACCGCCTTTCGCGCCGGATACGCCGATCAGGCGCATCTGGCGCGCGAGGTGCGGCAGCTGTCCGGGCGTTCCCTGGGACAGCTGATGGCCCGCGCAGGTCAGGACAGCGGGGCGTAGAGGTCGACGCTGTTGCCGTCGGGATCGTGCACGGTGGCGTAGCGCTGGCCCCATACTGCGTCGAACGGTTTCAGCTCGCCGTGATATCCGGCCTCGGTCAATTCGGCGTAGAGGGAGTCGACCTCGGCGGGGCCGTCGCAGCGGAAGGCCAGGCCCATTCGTCCGGTTCCGCCCTGCCAGGCCGGATGGAATTCGCGGATGTTGTCCTCGGTATCGAGGGTCAGCCGGAAACCGCCGGGCAGTTCGGCCTCGACATGTCCGCCCATGGGCTCGCCGAATTCCAGGCCCAGCCGTCGATAGAAGTCCTGGGCGATGCGCAGATCGGCGACGACCACGCCGATGACATCGAGTCGTGCAGTCATGGCCGCAACGCTAGGCCCGGGCGCGGCCGGGGTCTTGAACGAATCGGACACCGTCAGGATCACGTTTCGAGAACGTCTGGTCACAGAAAGCGTTCGGCACAAAATTCGCCACGAATATAGGTCGCAGTGCCGAGACGAGGAGGGCTATGGGGACCGATCAGACGCTGCTGCACCGATTCGTGATCGCGCAGCTCGGCACAGCCGGCCTGGCGCCGGATCGGTTGCTGCGCGAGTGCGGGCTGCCGGAATGGGCCTTGGACGGCCCCGGCGCGCATGTGCCCAGCGAGACCTTCTCGCGGCTGTGGGAGGTCGGCGAGCGAGCCCTGGACGATCCGAATATCGCCCTGCACGTGGCCAGCAACTATCAGCTGACCGCGACCAAGCTCTACGACTATCTGTTCTCCACCGCGCCCACCGTCGGCGCGGGCCTGGCCACCTGCGGCCCGTACGTCAGCGCGGTCACCACCAATCACCGCTTCGATCTGGTGGCCGAGAACGACGCCGAGACCACGCTGTATCTGGACATGATCGAAGGCGACGGCCGCGCCCGCGACCACACCCAGCTGTGGGGTCTGGTGGCCGTGCTGACCCGGGCGCGGGGTTGTGTGCGGGGGCGGCTGGACCCGATCCGGGTGTCCCTGCGCCAGCGCGCCCCGCGCGATCTCGATGAATTCGTGCAGGTGTTCGGTACGTCCTCGATCGAATTCGGCGCTCCGGTCGATGCCATGGTCTTTCGGTCCGTCGATATGGATATGCCCCTGATCACCGCGGATCCCGTGCTGGCCGAGGTCCTGCGTCCCCTGGCCGCCGCCCTGCCGCCCCCGCCACCCCTGGACCGGGCCTGGCCCGAACGTGTGCGCTCGGTCCTGTCCGAATTCTTCGACGACGGTGAGTTGTCCCTCGATCGGGTGGCCCGCCGCCTGGCCATCAGTCCCCGCACCCTGCAACGTCGCCTCGCCGAATCCGGCACCACCTGGCGCCGGGAACTGGATCGAGCCCGATTGGAACGAGCGGCCGCGGCGGGCCCGGTGACCCGGGAACGCCAGGCCGAACTACTCGGTTACGCCGACGCGGCCTCGGTCCGCCGGGCCGCGCTGCGCTGGTCGGTGGTCGCGCGTTCGCATCGCACCGACGAATTGGATCGGTCGCATTAGGAGCGCAGATTGCTCGCGGCGATATTCCAGAAGGTGCTGCGGTCGATCTCGCTGAAATCCCAGCTGTCGGCGATGGCGTGCGACGCTGCGACGATGGCGGGGACGTCGAAATCGTCCCGCGTGGCGGTGCCCTTGGCTTCCAGTTCGGCGATCACATAGGCGGTCGCGCTTTCGCAGGTGTTCGACACGGTGTTCTCCAATCGGTCGCAGGAACTTACGGTCGATCACGGTTCGGGCGATGAGCCGAACCGACACCGCGGGCGTCCCGTCGCCCCGGGAGGCGGATCCGTCAGGTGGAGGGGAGACGGGTCCGAGGACGACGGGTCGGTGCCTCGCGGCGGGCACGAATGATGAGTCTTGTAGCTCGGCGATCGCTCGGCCAGCGCCGAACGCGCCACATTCGGGCAAACGCGCCAAGTTCCGACCCACCGCGGCGCGCGGGTCTGCCGTCCAGGCTACGGCACTGCTATCCGATTCGGTCGCAATGACCGGGCGATCCCTATCCGGTGGTTTGCGCCAGGATCTCCTCGTAGCGGTACTCGGTCGAAATGGGCGTTCCGGCGGCGTGCAGCCGCTCCTCGCGGCGGCGCAGCTCGACGCGGCGGATCTTGCCGGAGATGGTCTTGGGCAGCTCGGCGAACTCCACGCGACGCACCCGCAAATAGGGGGCGAGATGGTCGCGGGCGTATTCGAGGATGGCGCGCGCGGTCTCGGCGTCGGGCTCCCACCCGGCGGCCAGCGCGATATAGGCCTTGGGCACCGCGAGGCGGGTCGCGTCGGGCTGGGGTACGACCGCGGCCTCCACCACCGCCGGATGTTCGATGAGCACACTCTCGAGTTCGAACGGCGAGACCTTGTAGTCGGAGCACTTGAACACGTCGTCGGTGCGGCCGATATAGGTGATGTAGCCGTCGGCGTCGCGGTTGGCGACATCGCCGGTGTGATAGTGACCGCCCGCCATAACCGTCGAATTGCGTTCGGGGTCATGGAGATACCCGGTCATGAGGTTCACCGGATGGGCGCTCAGGTCCAGGCAGATCTCACCCTCGTCGGCGCGCTCGCCGGTGATCGGATCGACCAGCACCACCGGCACGCCCGGCGCGGGGCGGCCCATGGATCCGGCCTTGACCGGCTGGCCGGGCGTATTGCCGACCTGCAGCGTGGTTTCGGTCTGTCCGAAGCCGTCGCGAATGGTCAGGCCCCAGGCCCTCTCGACGCGGGCGATCACATCGGGATTGAGCGGCTCACCGGCGCCGAGGATTTCGCGCAGGGCCGCCGGGCGACGGCCCAGTTCGGCCTGAATCAGCATGCGCCACACCGTCGGCGGCGCGCAGAAGGTGTTGACCCGCGCGCGGTCGAGTTGATGCAGCAGGGCGGCGGCGTCGAAGCGCGCGTAGTTGTAGACGAAGATCGTGGCCTCGGCGATCCACGGCGCGAAGAAGCAGCTCCACGCGTGTTTGGCCCAGCCGGGCGCACTGATGGCCAGATGTACGTCGCCGGGGCGCACGCCGATCCAGTACATGGTGCTCAGATGGCCGAGCGGATAGCTGATCTGGTTGTGCTGCACCAGCTTCGGCCTGCTGGTGGTGCCGGAGGTGAAATACACCAGCAGCGGATCGTCGACGTCGGTGATCGCCTCGAACGAATGGGCCTCGCTGCGCTCGGCCTCGGCGTAGTTGTGCCAGCCCGCGACCGGCTCGCCGACCACGATGCGGATGTAGTCGCCCGGCACCGCGACGAACTTGTCGGCGTCGACACTGTTGGCGATGACGAAACTGCCCGCGCCCCGGTGGATTCGGTCGCTCAGATCGGCCGGGCCGAGGGCCGCGGTGGTGGGCATGACGACCGCGCCCAGTTTGGCGATCGCCAGCATCGACTCCCACAGCTCGACCTGATTGCCCAGCATGAGCAGGACCCGATCGCCCTTGCTCACCCCGAGTTCGGCCAGCCAGGTGGCCACCCGATCCGAGCGGCGGGCCATCTCGTCGAAGCTGACCCGCCGCTCGCTGCCGTCCTCCTCGACGATCCACAGCGCGGTGCGATCGTTGTCACGGGCGATCACGTCGAACCAGTCGGTGGCCCAGTTGAACCGACCGCTCAGGATCGGCCAGGTGAAATCGCGGACGGCCGATTCGTAATCGACTGCCCGGGACAGCAATTGATCGCGCGCGGTGCGGTACAGGTCGGTATTGGAGGTCATGGCGGCCTTCTCCCTCTTCCTCGTCATTGCGGACCGAACAGCCGCGCGGACACCTCACGCATCTCGACCTTGCGGATCTTGCCGGTGACCGTCATCGGGAACTCGTCCACGACGTGCACGTAGCGGGGAATCTTGAAGTGCGCGAGCCTGCCGGTGCAGAATTCGCGCAGGGCGTCGGTGGTCAGGACGCCCGCGCCCTCGCGCAATTGCACCCAGGCCACCAGCTCCTCGCCGTACTTGGGATCGGGTACGCCGACCACCTGGGCGTCGAGGATGTCGGGATGGGTGTAGAGGAATTCCTCGATTTCGCGCGGATAGATGTTCTCGCCGCCGCGGATCACCATGTCCTTGATCCGCCCGGTGATGGCGATATACCCCTCGTCGTCCATGACGGCCAGATCGCCGGTGTGCATCCAGCGCGCGGAATCGATGGCCTCGGCGGTCTTTTCGGATTCGTTCCAGTAGCCGAGCATGACCGAGTAACCGCGGGTGCAGAATTCGCCCGGCTCGCCGCGCGGCACGGTGAGACCCGTTGCCGGATCGACGATCTTGACCTCGAGATGCGGTCCGACCCGGCCGACGGTGGCGGTGCGCTGGGTCAGCGAATCGTCGCGACGGGTCTGGGTGGAGACCGGCGAGGTCTCGGTCATGCCGTAGCAGATGCAGACCTCGGACATGCCCATCCGCTCGATCACCTGCTTCATCACCTCGACCGGACAGGGCGAGCCCGCCATGATGCCGGTGCGCAGCGAGGACAGGTCGTAGTTCTCGAAATCGGGTTGGGCCAGTTCGGCGATGAACATGGTCGGCACCCCGTACAGCGAGGTACACCGTTCGGCGGCAACGGATTCCAGTGTCAGCTTCGGATCGAAGGCCGGTGCGGGGATCACCATGGCCGCGCCGTGCGTGGTGGCGGCCAGATTGCCCATCACCATGCCGAAGCAGTGGTAGAACGGGACCGGCAGGCAGATTCGGTCGGCCTCGGTGTAGCCGCACAGCTCGCCGACGAAGTAGCCGTTGTTCAGAATGTTGTGATGCGACAGCGTGGCGCCCTTGGGGAAACCCGTGGTGCCCGAGGTGTATTGGATATTGATCGGATCATCGGCCGACAGCCGCGCCTGTGCCGCAACCAGTTTCGCCGGATCCTCCGCGCGCCCGGTATCGACCAGCTCGGTCCAGTCGGCGCCGTCGAGCAGCACCACCCGATCCAGGCCGGGACACTGCGGGCGCACCTCGTCGATCATGGCCGCGTAGTCGGAGGATTTGAATTCCCGCGCCGCGACCAGCAGTCGAACCCCGGCCTGCTCCAGCACGTATCGAAGTTCATGGGAACGATAGGCCGGATTGATGTTGACCAGGATCGCGCCGATCTTCGCGGTGGCGTACTGCACCAGCGTCCACTCGGCGCGATTGGGCGACCAGATGCCGACCCGATCGCCCTTACCGATGCCCGCGGCCAGCAGTCCGAGCGCCACGGCGGCCACCTCGGCGGCGAATTCCCGATAGCTCCACCGCGCGCCGGTGACCCGATCGATCAGCGCGTCGCGGTCGCCGTGCGCGGCGACCGTGCGGTCGAGGTTCGCGCCGATCGTGTCGCCGAGCAGCGGTGCGTCCCATACTCCATGCGTATAACTGACCGGACGAGACCGGTCCGAAACCGAATCCACGCATATAGGATCCAGATCACATTCTCCGTTCACCACCCCCGGAAAGAGGTATCGAGATGAGTGGCGCCGATCTCTTGCGCCCGCGCGACGCCGATGCGCTGCGTGCCGAACTGCGGCGGGTGGCAAACGTTTCCAGGATGCCGGTGGTGTTCGGCGGTCCGGTAGACAAGGGAACGCTGACGCTGAGCGAATTCTTCGGCACGCGGACCAATGCCATGCGCGGGCTGGCCGTGACGCCCGCCACCGGCGTCGGCGGGGCCGCGGTCGCGACCAGGCGTCCGACCTCGGTCTCGGACTACAAACTCGCCTCCACGATCACCCATCACTACGACGCCCCGGTGCTCACCGAGGGTTTACGCGCGATCGTGGGCGTACCCGTCGTGGTGGGCGGGCAGTCGCGCGCGGTGCTGTATGTCGCCAGCCGCGATGTCGGCCCGATCGGCGATCGCGCGGCGGAATTGGTGGTGCAGGCCGGTCGCCGGTTGGCGATCGAGCTGGCCGTGCGCGACGAGGTGGACCGCCGGTTGCGGCTGCGCGAGTCGGCGCAGCCGGCACCGCAGCAGCCGGATCCCATTGCCGCGCAGCAGCTTCGAGACATTCACGCCGAGGTGCGCGGTATCGCGCAGCAGGCGACCGACGTCGAGACGCGCAATCGGCTTCGAGATCTGTCCGACCGACTGGCGCGGCTGATGGCCGGGCCCGAAATCCCCGGCGAGACACCGGCATTGACGCCGCGCGAGCTGGACGTCCTCGCTCATGTCGCGCTCGGCTGCACCAATGCCGAAATCGCGCAACGTCTTTCGCTGCGCCTGGAGACCGCCAAGAGCTATTTGCGCAGCGCGATGACCAAGCTCGGCGCCCACACCCGCCATGAGGCGGTCGTGCGGGCGCGGCGAGCCGGGTTGCTGCCCTAGGGCCGTCCCCGTCCCCGAATGGGCCGGGATGAAACCCGTCCCCAACTGGGCCGGAATGAAACCCGTCCCCAAATGGGCCGGAATGAAACCCGTCCCCAAATGGGCCGGAATGACGAAGTTATTTCGGCTCGATCAGCTGGATGTCGAGCTCGATGGCGATCTTGTCGCTCAGGGCGGCCGACGGGATGCCCACGCCCACGCCGAAATCGGTGCGCTTGAGGGTGCCGGTGGCGGTGAAGCCGATGTGGCGATCGCCGGTGGCCGGGAACTCCTGAATGCCACCCCACTCCACATCGAGGGTGACCGGGTGGGTCTGATCGCCGATCACGACCTCGCCGGTGACCTTGAAGTCCTCGGCGACGCGTACCGGCTCGGTGGCGGTGAAGGTCAGCGTGGGGCGCTGCTCGACGTGCAGCAGGTCGGCGCTGCGCACATGGGCGTCGCGGTCGGCATTGCCGGTGTCGAAGGAATCCAGATGAACCGTCGCCGAGACCTGCGCGCTGCCGGACTCGTCGACGACGAAGCTGGTCTCGAACCGGTTGAACCGCCCGCGGACCTTGGAAATGCCCAGATGCCGCACGGTGAAGTTGACCGCGGAGTGGGCGGGGTCCAGCGGCCAGGAGCCGGCCTTGAGCGTCTGTTCGGATGTCGTCATGTCTCCACCTTTGCGGACCGTGGTCCGGATAGCCACACCGCCGTTATCCTGGCACTGGCAGGGCGCGGATAACAGACCGGGGATAGGACAGGATGGACTTGTGGCACGATCCGAATTCGCCGAATTCCTCATCGCTCGTCGCGCCCAGTTGCAGCCCGAAGAGGTAGGGCTACCTGCGGGACGACGGCGTCGCACACCCGGTCTGCGCCGGGAGGAGGTGGCCGCGCTCGCCGGGGTGAGCGTGGACTATCTGGCCCGGCTCGAACAGGGCCGCGATACCAATCCCTCGACCGCGGTCCTGGGAGCGCTGGCCGACGCGCTGCGACTCAACGAGGTCGAGCGGCATCATTTCGCCAAGCTGGCCCTCGGTAACGAACACGCGGGCGGCTGCCCGTCCTCCGGACAGGCGCTCGAGCAGGTGCCCGAGACGCTGCAGGCAGTACTCGACGCCCTGCATCCCACCCCGGCGTTCGTGGTCGGCCGCTGGCTCAATGTCCTGGCCTGGAACGCGGCCTGGCGCGATTTCGTGGAACCGGTGGGCCTGTTCGACGCCGAGGCCGATGGCAACCTGGCCCGCTATTTCTTCGCGCATCCGGACGCGCGGCACTGGAGCGATTGGGAGGCGGCCGCGGATATGGTCACCTCGCGGCTGCGCATGGCCCGCTCGCTGTGGACCGACGACGCCGGTCTGGACTCGACCATCGCTGCGCTGCAAGATTATCCGGAATTCGCCCGCCGCTGGCAGGAGCATCGGATGGGTGAGTTTCGGTCGGGCACACTGTGGTTGGATCATCCGCTGCGCGGCCGTGTCGAGGTGGAGTTCGAAACGCTCGACCCGGCAGCCGATCAGAGCGTGCAGGTGTGGTTCGTGAACCGACGCGAAAGTCGTACGCCGAGTCTGCGGTTGGTCAACGAGTAGGCACACGGTAGTGTCATAACGGCAAACTTCCGGCATTCAACGGAGGGACCGTATATGAGCACCGTTATCGACGACGCCCCGTTCACGTCCTTCCACAAGTGGCTCGCCGTGGCCTGTTCCGGCGGGCCGCTGCTGGACGGTTACATCCTCAGCATCGTCGGCACCGCGCTCATCGGGATGACCAGCGAGCTGGATCTGAGCACCTCCGACACCCAGCTCATCGGGGCCGCGGCGCTGATCGGAATGTTCGTGGGCGGCGCGCTGTTCGGCGTGCTCACCGATCGCATCGGCCGCGAGGTGATGTACACCGCGGATCTGGTGGTGATGGCGGTCTGCTCGGTGCTGTCGTTCTGGGTGGAGGCAACCTGGCTGATCGTGGTGCTGCGCGTGGTGCTCGGCATGGCGGTGGCGGCCGACTATCCGATCGCCACCTCGCTGCTGGCCGAATGGCTGCCGGTCAAACAGCGCGGCCGACTGCTCGGCTTCCAGATCGTGGCGTGGTACGCCGGATCGGTGCTCGCGTATGTGGTCGGCTATCTCGCGCTGACCTTCGGTGGCCCGGGCAGTTGGCGCTGGCAGCTGGCCAGTGCGTCGGTGCTGTGCGTGTTCTTCCTGATCGTGCGGCAGAAGACCGCGCCGGAGTCACCGCGCTGGCTGGCCCAGCACGGGCACGCGGACAAGGGCGCTCGGATGATCGAGAAATATCTCGAGGTCCGTATCGATCCGAAGGAGTTGATCGAGGACAGCGCGCGGGAGGCCGAACACGGATCGATCCGCGAGCTGTTCGGGCCGGTCTATCGCAAGCGGATCCTGTTCTGCAGCGGCTTTTTCCTGTGTCAGGTCGCGGTGTTGTTCGCGATGCTGACCTTCGGCCCGCAGATTTTGTCGGCCTTCGGCATGCCCTCGGGCACCTGGATGGACACCCTCGGCACGGCGCTGATCAGCCTGGTCTTCCTGATCGGCTGCCTGCCCGCCATGCGGCTGATCGACACCATCGGCCGCCGCCCGACCATCATCTGGTGCTTCGGGCTGATGGTGCTGCCGACGCTGTTTTTGGGTCTGTGGCCGACCGCACCGGCCGTGCTGGCCTTCGGCATGCTGTGCCTGTACGCGTTCTTCTGCGGCGGGCCGAACGTACTGGACTGGACCTATCCGAACGAGTTGTTCCCCACCCACATTCGGGCCACCGCGGTCGGATTCGCGACCTCGGCCAGCCGGATCGGCGCGGCACTGGGTACCTATCTGCTGCCGTGGTCGCTCGAACACCAGGGGCTGGGGCGGACCATGCTCTACGCCGCGGCGCTGACGGCGATCGGCTTCGGCGTCTGCGTGTGGGGTGCGCCGGAAACCAAGGGCGTCGATCTCGCCGCGGCCGGTGCGGCTCGCGATCCGCAGGTGCAGCGAACCGCGAGCCAACCTCCGGTTACTTCTTGAAGACGCCCTTCACCTTATCGGCGACATCGCGGGCGGTGTCCTTGAACTCCTCGGCGGCCTTCTTCACGCTCGCCTCCAGCTGATCGGCCTTACCCTCGCCGCGCAGCTGCTCGTCGCCGGTCAGCGACCCGGCGGCCTCTTTGGCCTTGCCACCCAAATCCTCGGCGGCGTTATTGATCTTGTCGCTCGCAGACATCGCAACCTCCGTATTCATTCGATTCGCGCACCGTCGGTGCGCCTGTTGAAATGACATGACGACACTCGCGAACGTCACGCAGCAACCATTGAGACAACGATCACGGATAATTCTGCATGACGATTCCCTCTCCCCGGTGTCGATCGGGATGAGCAGTGGAGGAGGTGCCCGAGTGTCCACGACGACGGCACCCGAGGCAGCGCTGGACGACGCGACCCTGGCCGGTCGCGCACGAGACGGCGATGTCCGGGCGTACGAGCAGCTCGTGCTGCGCTATCAGGGCCCGATGTTCCGGCTGGCGGCGAAGATGCTGGCCGATCGGGCCGAGGCCGAGGACGTCACCCAGGAGGTGTTCCTGACCGCGTGGCGACGCATCGCCCAGCTCCAGGACGACGCGGCGTTCGCGGGATGGCTCTACCGGATGACGACTAATCGCTGCCTCAATGTGCTCAGGTCACGCAAGGTCCCCGCCGATGTGGACCCGGATTCGGTCGCAGAGCCGCGAACCGAGTCCCGGCCGGAACACGCGGTACAGATCAGCGGTCAGATGCGGGCCCTCACCGAGGCGTTGCAACTGCTGACCCCACAACAGCGAGCCTGCTGGCTGCTGCGTGAGGTGCACGAGCGCTCCTATGAGGAGATCGCCGAGATCGTGGGCGCCAACACCACGGCCGTGCGCGGCCGGATCGCGCGCGCCCGGGCGCAATTGGCGGAGGTGATGCGGCCATGGCGGTGACCAATACGACCGACAGCGACTATCTGCTGCCGTGCGGACGCGGTCTGGAACAGGTCTGGGAACGACTGGACGCGATCGAGTCGGGACTGGGCGACGAGCATGAGACCAGTTGTCCGCACTGCGCGGCCGCGCGGGAGAGTCTGCTGACCCTGCGCACGGCCACCCGCGAACTGGTCGACGAACCCGATCCGCCGCCGCCGGATCTGTTCGGCCGCATCATGTCCGCGGTTCGCACCGAGGTGCGCCGCGGCCGCACACTGCCGCTGAACACCCCGCATCCGGGCGCGCTCGAGGTGAGCGAACAGGCCATCGCGGTGGTGTTGCGCTATGCCGCCGACACGGTCGACGGCGTGCGGGCGCGCGGCTGTCAGGTGCACAGCAGCGGGCCGGGTCCCGACGGTGCGCAGGTGATCGAGGTGAGTATGACGATCGCGGTGCGGCTGGGCGAACGCGGCGTGGCCGAACTGGTCCCGCTCGTGCGGCAGCGGGTGCGCGCGGCCGCCTCGGCCCGCATCGGACTCGTCCTCGAGCGCGTGGACATCACCGTGGTCGACATCTATCAGGAGGATCGGTGACCGCCGTCGCCTCGAATACCGAATTCGTCGTCACCGACGCGGTCGTCGCCGGTGTCGCGGCCCGCGCCGCGGCGACGGTGCCCGGCGTCCTGCGACTCGAACCCGGGGTGCTCGGGCTGGTCGGCCATCTGGCGCGCTCGGGGCGGCAGCTGTGGACCGGTCAGGAGTCGGCGCCGTCGGCGGGTGTGCGGGTGCGACGCGCGGGCGGCTGGCTGAGTATTCACATCGATCTGTCGATGAGCGCCGGCGGCCGGGTCGAGGAGGTCGGGGCGGCGGTGCAGCAGGAGGTGGCCCGGGCCGTCGCCGAACAGACCGGCGTGGAGGTGGACACCGTCGCGGTGACCGTGCTCGATATCGAACCGGGGACGTTGTGACATCGGACGAAGACCTGATCGATCGGTTGGTGGCGAGTATCGAGGCGGTGGCCGGACTGCGGCCCGCCGTTCCGCTCGGGCTGCAGCGCGACCGCACGCGCGCCGCGGTGGACGCGGGTTCGGAAGGGATCGAGATCCGGGTGGCGGCGACCGCGTTGCCACTGCCGCCGCTGTTGGAGAAGTTGGCCGGGATGGTGCGGGAAGTGCTGGAACAGACCGATCGGCCTGATATTCCGGTGCGCGTGGTCGTCACGGAACTTGATGCCGACGCGTTTCGGGAGGTCGATTCGGGCAATCGCTCAGTTACCTAGATCACGCGCTGGGGCCGTGACGATTCGCTCGCGGTCGTGTCGATTGGAGTGAAGTTCGTTATCCGCTGTACCGCAAGGGAAATCGGGAGGAAGAATCATGACGAGCACGACGACCGACAAGGCCGCCGAGAACGCCAAGACCACGGCCGCCGGCAAGTCCACCGATCACGGCAAATCCACCGGCGACACCGCGGCGAAGAACGGCGCGCTGGTCACCGATCAGGGCGCCACCACCATCGCCGACGTTGTCGTGCAGAAGATCGCCGGGCTGGCCGCGCGCGAGGTGCGCGGTGTGCACGCCCTGGGCGGCGGCGCGGCCCGGGCCTTCGGCGCGCTGCGCGATCGGATTCCGGGAGCCTCGGCCAGTGTGGGACAGGGTGTTTCGGTCGAGGTCGGTGAGAAGCAGGCCGCCGTGGATCTGGAACTCGTCGTCGAATACGGCGTGGCGATCGCGGAACTGGCCCGGGTGGTGCGCCGCAATGTGATCACCGCGATCGAGCAGATGACCGGCCTCGAGGTCGTCGAGGTCAATATCAACGTCAACGACGTCTACATCGAGGAGGACGACGAGGAACAGCAGCCCAGCCGGGATCGGGTGCAGTGATATGAACGCCACCACCATCTGCCTGGTACTGGGACTGGCCCTCGGATTCGCGGCCGCGTTCGGCGGCTTCGGGGCCTTCGCCATCGTGCTGATCTTCGGCGGGCTCGGCCTGCTGGTCGGCCGCTGGCTCGACGGCGAGGTCGATCTGTCCGGACTGATTCGCACCGATCGCACCAAGGGCAGGCGATGACCACCGCCGCGGCCGAACTGCCCGGACGGACCACGATCGACGAGCGCGCGATCCGGCGCATCGCCGCCCAGGCCGCGCGCGAGGTCGCCGGGGTGGAACAGGGCGTGCGGGTAGTGGCCCGGATCGCCGGGGATTCGGCCACCCTGTGGGTGCGGCTGCCCATCCGATATCCGCTGCCGATCGCGAAGGTGGCGGCCGAATGCCGGGCGCATCTGATGGAACGGACGCGCGAACTGTCCGGTCTGACCGTGCCGCGGGTGGATATCGAGGTGTCGGCGCTGCCGATTGCCGTGGGGGAGAGGAGAGTTCGATGAGGCGTAGATCCCGCCGGGTGATACCGGCTGTCCTCGTGGCGCTGACACTCTTGGCCGTCTCGGTGGCCGTGGCCGTATCGCTGATCCAAAGGCTCAGCGGTGCAAGGGAATTCATTTCCTACGATACGGTGGCGACCCAGTTGCACGACCTTACCTGGGCCAGTGGCTGGGTGCTCGGCGTCGGAATCGCCGCGGTGGCGCTCGGCTTGCTGCTGTTCGGTATCGCGCTGTGGCCCGGCCGCGCGGTGGTGGTGCCGCTGGCCGCGGAGGACGAGGTGTCGGCGGGTATCGCCAGGCGCAGCCTGCGCGGTGCGGTCGACGACGCCGCGGCCGCGGTAACCGGCGTGGAGTCCAGCCGGGTCCGGCTGGGGCGTAAGAAGATTCGGATCAAAGGCCGCGCCCGCCGCGCCGAGGACCTGAACGAGACCGTCCGCGCCGCGGTCGAACATCGCCTACGACGAATCGCCCCGGCGGCCCTCCCGAACGTGGAGGCCGCCCTGCGCCCCACCCGGAACTCGGCGCGGGCGGTCGCGGATGTGTCCGCCGAAGGGCGCTCGGCGGGGGCGGCTGTGGATGTGTCCGCCGCAGGGCGCTCGGCGGGGGCGGCTGTGGATGTGTCCGCCGCAGGGCGCTCGGCGGGGGCGGTCGCGGAGGTGCCTGCCGAAGGGCGCTCGGCGGGGGCGGCTGTGGATGTGTCCGACGCAGGGCGCTCGGCGGAGGCGGTCGCGGATGTGCCTGCCGCTGCGTATTCGGCGGAGGCAGTCGCCGGAAAACGTTCCGGGGAGGATCCGACGGAGGAGGTCGCCGGGGTGCGCTCCGGTCGAAACTCAGCGCGGGCGGTCGCGGAGTTCGGTGCCGTGGGCGGCGCGCCTGCGGTTGTCGCGGAGGATGAGGCCGTGCTGCGCCCCACCGGATCGGAGGATGTGCGATGAGTGCGCTCAATCGGCCCGCTCGGCTGAACCGGAGCCTGTTGGGCCTGCTCGGGGTGGTGGTTGCCGCGGCGGGGGGCTTCGCGATCGCCGCTCATCTGGGGCGGGTGTCGCGGGTGGATTCCGGAGCGCCGCTCGTGCCGGGGACCGAGGACCCGCCGCGTTGGGTCTTCTATCTGGCAGTGGCGGGGGCCGTGATCGTGGGGTTGGGCTGTCTGCGGTGGATCGCCGCGCAGCTCGTGAGGTTGCCGCGGCCGGTTCGCTGGCAGCTCGGTGTGCCGGATCCATCCGGTGAGACGGTCCTGGATTCCGATATCGCCGCCGCGCCGCTGGCCGCCGAGGTCGAATCCTACGGTGAGGTCGACGCCGTGACGGCTCGTCTCGCGGGTCTCGCGGATTCCCCGCAACTACATCTGGTCGTGACCGCCGCGGCCGATGCGGATCTGACCGAATTACGTCGCCGGATTCTCGGTCACGCCGTCCCTCGACTGCGTCAGGCCCTCGAGGTGGAGGTCATTCCGGTGACGATGGAATTGCGGTTGGCCGATCGCGGGCGTACCCGCTGAACAAATGAAATCGGCTCGCGGCTCCGATGGTGGTCAGGAGCCGCGAGCCGGTCCGTGGGACGGCGCTCAGTGGGCGAGCCGGTCCCGATTGCGGTCGTCGCGGTTGCGGTCGTCGCGGTTGCGCTGGTTGTCCATGCGATCGTTGTCCTCGCGGTCGATCTGCTGATTGCCCTGCATGGCCGAGCCCCGCATCTGCTGGCCCTGCTGGCCCGAGCGGTTCATATCGCCCTGCCGATTCTGCGCATTCTGCTGGTTACGCTGCTGATCGTTGGGGCCCTTACGGCCCTTATCAGACTGCTGGTCGCCCTTGCTGCCCATCTTGGTGCCCATCGAAACCTCCGTGTCGATTGGATAGCAACCGTTCAGACAACGGCCATATCGATATCCTGGGCTCGCGCGTTCGGGCGTGTCAACGAAATGGCGGAAATAACACTACGACCGGGGAAATGGCCGTTGAGCAGGGATTAACGCCGAAGGCGTATCGGAATACGTGCTAGTCAAGCCCTGTGAATTCTGCGGATTGCCGCAATTTCGTCCTACCTCTTATCGGGCGTGTCGACGGTATTGTTGCCGAAGGCAAGCTAGTGTTTCGCTACCAATGGGGGAGGTCGTATGCCCAACTGCCGCAATTCGCGGATTACCAGGAGGAACCGATGACCAGCACGGTGACCGATATCGCCTCTGCGGCCGCCGAATCCGCGTTCGAACCGCCCAGACTGCGCACGGTCGACGACGTGACGGTGGGTGCGCTGGTGGCGGCCGCCGCGGGCGAGATCACCGGTGTCTCGGGCGATGTCGACGTCATCGCGCGGGTGCGCGGCAATACGGTCACCCTGTCGGTGCGATTGCCGATCCGCTATCCCATGCCGGTCTGGCAGGTGGCCGCGGTCTGCCGCAAACACATCACCGAGCGAGTGCGCCAGCGCGCGGGATTGACCGTGCGCCGGATGGATATCGAGGTGACCGCCCTGCCCGTGGTGCACACCGCGCGGGATCGTCGATGAGGCGTTCACCGCGACGCGTGATACCCGCGGTTCTGGTGGCGCTCGTCCTACTCGCCGCCTGCGTGGCGGTGGTGGTCTCCTTGATCCAACGGCTCACGGGCGCAACCGAATTCATCTCCTACGACGGGGTGATGAACCGGCTGCACGAGATCAGCTGGGCCGATTCGCGCGGACTCGCCGCCGGATTGGCCGGGGCGGCGGCCGGGCTGGTACTGCTCGGGTTGGCCGTCCTGCCGGGCCGCTCGATCCTGGTGCCGCTGGTCGCCGAGGACGAGATCGCCGCCGGGGTGGGGCGGCGCGGGCTGGACGAGGCGCTGCGCGCCGCGGCGCAATCGGTCGAGGGGGTCCGCTCGGCGCGGGTTCGGCTGCACCGCAAGCGGGTTCGCATCACCGCCAAGGCCGCGCACACCCACCCGCCCGAACTGCCCGATGCCGTGCGGACCGCGGTCGACGAGCGGCTCGGCCGCATCGGACCCTGCGCGAGTTCGCGATTGTCGACGGTGCTGCACGGCTTCGCGGCCGAATCCGCGACCGATCGCAATCGTCCGGCTCGGCTCAATCGCGTTGTGCTGGGCGTGATCGGCGCGATTCTGCTGATCGTCGGCGGCTACGCGCTACTGGCCCACTACGACCGGCTCGGCTGGGTGGATCCCGACGCGCCCCTGCCCGCCGCGGGGCCACCGCCGGTGTGGGCGCAGTGGCTGATCGTCGCCGTCGCGGCCGCCCTCGGAATCGCCTGTGTGCGTTGGGTGAGTCTGCAGATCAATCGCCTGCCGACCCCGACGCGCTGGCGGGCGCGACCCGCGGTCGAGGACACCGTCACACTCGATTCGGCGACCGCCGCGATGCCCGTGGTCGCCGATATCGAGACCTACGCGGGAGTGCACACCGCCTCGGCCTGGCTGCTGGGTCCCGGCGTCGCGCCCCAACTGCATCTGGTCGTGACGACCACGCCCGAGGCCGATGTGATCGCGCTGCGGCAGCGCATCCTCACCCACGCTCTGCCACGGCTGCGTCAGGCGCTCGAGGTGGACGCGGTGCCGGTGACGATGGAACTGCATTTGGCCGATCGGCCCGAGCGCTGATTCAGTCCAGCGGACCGAGTACTCGTTCCACATAGGGATTGGCGAAGCGGCCCTTGGGATCGAAGCGTCGGCGCACCTCCTGGAAGCGATCCCATTCCGGATAGCGGCCGCGCAGCGTCGCCGCGGTCTGGAAGTGCCGCTTGCCCCAGTGCGGGCGGCCGCCGAAACCGTCGAAGATGGCCTCGCACGCCCGGAAGTACGGTTCGTAATCCATGCCGCGGTACTGGTGCACCGCGATATAGCAGGTCTCGCGCCCACCGGCGGGGGACAGCAGGGCATCGTCGGGGGCCACGAAGCGCACCTCGGTGGGCATCGGCGAATCGAAACGCCGACCCACCTCCTTGATCGCGGTGATCGCCTCGACGGCGTGTTCGCGCGGGATGGCGTATTCCATCTCGGTGAAGCGAATCAGCCTGGGGGAGGCGAAGACACGATAGGAGCGGTCCACCTGGCGGCGATAGCTGCCCGCATAGGCCGCGCCGCGGTGAACCCACGGAATCAGTTGCGGCCGACGGCGACTCAACCGGCACAGCGCGTCGAAGGTGTAGTTGGACATGAGGATGTCGGCGAACCAGTCGACCGCCTTGCCTCGCGGCTGTTCGGGCAGGGTCACCCGATTGTTGCGCTTGGTCATCGCCAGCGGGCTGTGGGCGAAGACGTAGAACTCGAAATGCTCGTTCTCGTCGACATAGGAGTCGAGTTCGGTGAGTACCTCCGCGACCGGCACCGGCCGTTCCACACCCTCGAGGACGAACGAGGGGACCAGTCGCAGCGTGACAGCGGTGACCACGCCGAGTGCGCCCAGACTGACCCGGGCCGCGCGCCAGCCGTCCGGATCGGACTGCTCGTTGAGCTCCACCCGGCTGCCGTCGGCGAGCATGAGTTCCACCGAATGCAGTGCGGCCGAGATGTTCTGGAGTCTCGAGCCGGTGCCGTGCGTGCCGGTCGCGGTGGCGCCCGCGATGGTCTGGACGTCGATATCGCCGAGATTCGGAAAGGCCAGGCCCATGGGATGCAGCGCGTTGCTCAATTCGTTGAGGGTGGCGCCCGCCTCGACCCGCACCAGTCCGGCGGCTCGGTCGACCTCGAGGATCCGGTTCAGCCGCGACAGATTCAGCAGCATGCCGTCGGTGAGCACGGTGTCGGTGAACGAGTGGCCCGCGCCCGCGACGCGAACCGTCTGCCCGGCGGCCTCGGCCCGCGCGAGCGATTCGCCGACCTCCTCGGCCGTGCGGGGGGCGGCGATCTCGGCCGGCGCGCACCGTTGGTCCCCAGCCCAGTTCACCCACGAATTGGTCATGTGACCAACTTTAAGGTATGAGTGTGACCAGCGCTACCGTTTGACGAATGTGAAAAATTACCGCTTACGTGGCGCGAAGCATGCGGCCTTGGCCTGGTCGACCTCGTCGTCGGTGAGCGGGGGAACCGTCAGCGGCAGGCGCGGCACGGTGTCGGCGCGGATTCCGTCCAGCACGATCGCCATATAGCGACGCCAGGTGTCGGGATTGATCGGGCGGGAGAACGCGGCCATCGATTCGACCATATTGACCATTGCGAAGAAGTCGGTCCCGGTGATGCCCGGACGCAGTACGCCCGCGGCGTGCGCGCGGTCCATCAGTTGCTGCAGGGCGGGCTTGATGCGTCCCCGCACCGAGGCGAATCGCTCCATGGCATCGGGCAATTCCAGCATCACCGCGCTGAAACCGCGATTGCCCGCCATGTGCTGGCAGGCCCATTCGAACAGCTCGACCACACCCGCCCAGGGGTCCGGATTGTTGTTGCAGCGCTCGGTGGCCTCGGCCATCGCGGCGACGTGCTGATCGAAGACCTCCTCGATCAGTTCGCGCTTGTTGGCGAATCTCCGGTACACCGTCCCGACGCCGACCTTGGCCGCCTCGGCGACATCGTCGAGGGTCACCTCGAGGCCGCGCTCGGCGAACAGCTCGCGAGCGGCCGCGAGGATGCGTTGCTGGTTGCGGGCGGCGTCGGCGCGCAGTCGCCGCGGCGACGCCAAATGCCGAGGTGGGGACGGGGACGTGGCGCGATTCACACCCACATGCTAACAAGCGCGGGGATTAACTGGAGGCTTTCTCTCCGTTATGGTGATAGCTTCTTCCAGTAAGTGGAGGGGATTCCTCCGCATATGTGTCGGCTATCACTTCCTCTCCATAAAGGAGATCCATGACTACCGCGATCGACCGTGAGACAGAGGCGACGGATACGTCGTCGAGAGCGGGCCGCCGCGGCTCGCACGCACTGCGCTGGTGGGTCCTCGCCGTGCTCGGCGTGGCTCAGTTGATGGTCGTACTGGATGCGACCGTGGTGAATATCGCGCTGCCCGAGGCGCAGCGCGCCCTCGGCTTCTCCGATGGTGACCGGCAGTGGGTGGTCACCGGATATGCCCTGGCCTTCGGCAGCCTGCTGCTGCTCGGTGGTCGGCTCAGCGACCTGTTCGGTCGCCGCAATACGTTCCTGATCGGTCTGGTCGGATTCGCCGCCGCCTCCGCTGTCGGTGGCGCGGCCAACGGCTTCGAGATGCTGGTCGCCGCGCGCGTCGCGCAGGGCCTGTTCGGCGCGTTGCTCGCGCCCGCCGCGCTGTCGCTGCTGACGGTCACCTTCACTCAGCCCGCCGAACGGGCCAAGGCCTTCGGCATCTTCGGCGCGGTCGCCGGTGCGGGCGGTGCGCTGGGGCTGCTGCTCGGCGGCGCGCTCACCGAATGGGCGTCGTGGCGCTGGGTGATGTACGTGAATCTGATCTTCGCCGCGGTGGCGTTCGTCGGCGGTGCGCTGCTGCTGGCCAAGCACGTCAGCGATCAGCGACCCAAGTTGGATCTGCCGGGCACGGTGACGGTGACGGCCGCGTTGTTCGGCATCGTCTACGGCTTCTCACACGCCGAATCGCACGGCTGGACCAACGGTGTGACCCTGGCCTTCCTGATCGGCGGCGTGGCCCTGCTGGGCCTGTTCACCTGGATCGAAACCCGGGTCGCGCATCCGCTGCTGCCGCTGCGCATCGTGCTCGACCGCACCCGGGGCGGTTCGTATCTGACGGTGTTCATCATGGGCATCGGCATGTTCGCGATCTTCCTGTTCCTGACCTACTACATGCAGCTGACGCTCGGGTATTCGCCGATCGTCACCGGTGTGGCGTTCCTGCCGATGGTGGCGGCCATGGTGCTGTCCTCGACGACCGTGCCGTCGCTGGTGCTGCCCAAGCTGGGCCCGAAGGTCACGGTCACCTCCGGCTTCGTCATCGCCGCGATCGGCATGGCGCTGCTGACCCGGATCGGCCTGGACACCGGCTACGCCACCCATATCCTGCCCTCGCTGATCCTGCTGGGCCTCGGCCTCGGTGGCGCGATGTCCCCGGCCTTCCAGGGCTCGACCGCCGGTGTGCACCACGACGACGCGGGCGTGGCCTCGGCCATGGTCAACACCAGCCAGCAGGTCGGCGGCTCCATCGGCACCGCCCTGCTGAGCACCATCGCCTCCTCGGCGGCCTCGAATTACCTCAGCACCCGCCAGCCCAGTCCGGTCGCGGTGGCGGAGTCGGCGATCCACAGCTACACCACCAGCTTCTGGTGGGCCACCGCGATTTTCGCGGTCGGCGCGGTGATCACCGCCTTCCTCATGCCGAACACCGCCCCAGCGATCGCCGAGGGTGAGCCGGTGATCGTGCACTGACCTGAATGGAAAGATGCGCCCCCGCCCGTATCGGGCGGGGGCGCAGCCTTTTTCGGATTGGTTCGGGTCGGCGGTCGCCGCCGGTTGGGGTAGTGCAACCGCGCCGTACCGAGGTTTACCTGCCGGGTCTGTTCCGATCAGTGTCTGCCGGTCCGGCTCTGGTCGATTTCTGTTGGCTCGGTTCGGATCAGCAGTTGCTCGGTGCCGGTGCGCCGGCGAAGCGGTCGCCCAGGTAGTTGAAGGCTCGGGCTGCGCCCGGGGCGATCGCGGTGCCGTGGTCGGCGCCGGGGATGATGTCGAACAGCACGCGGGCGCCGGCGGCGCAGTAGCGGCCGGCGACGTCGCGGGCCAGCCACGGGTTCACCTCGTCATTGCCGCCCGCCCACTGGTAGATCGGGGCGCGGGGGACGCCCGGATAGATCTCGGTGCTGTTCTCGTGCAGGATGTGGATCTGCTCGTCGGTGACATCGGCGATCGTGACGCCGCCGGTGAAGTAATCGGTGAAACTCTTGTTCGCCGCGGCGTTGATGATCGCGTCGGTGCAGGCGTTGGCGATTCGATTGCGCAGCTCGAACCCGGCCGGATTGAGCTTGCCGTCCAACGACATCGCCACCGGATACTCCCGCTCCAGGCCCATCGCGGCGGCGAAGCCGAGACCGAACAGCGGATTCGGCGCCCCGCCCAGATCCAGCGCGAGCTTGCCGATATTCACCGGTACCCCGCCCATGGCCGCGCCGACGATCGGCAGTTCGGGCGCGTACTCGGGAGCCATCGCGGCCGCGAACGCGGTCGCCATCCCGCCGCCGGAGTAGCCCGCCAGCCCGACCGGCGCGTCGCCGAGTCCGGCCGGTGCGAAGCGCTTGACCGCGCGGATGCCGTCCAGGGTCAGCCGCCCGCCGAGCTTGGCGGCGCCGTAGGAGCTGGTCGGTCCGAGATGATCCGGTACCGCCACGGCCCAGCCGCGTGCCAGGAGCAGATTCAGCGCGGGCGCCTCCTGCAACCCGCCGTTGAACAACGTATGCGACGGGGCGCATTGCAGCCCAAGGGAATTCACGAACGGTTGATACGACACCAGCGGCCGGTTCCCGCTTCCGGCGATCAGCAGCGTCGTCATTCCGGCGATCGGATCCCCCGCGGAATTGGACGATCGGAATACCAGCTGCCAGGCCGTCGCGCCCGGGAACCCGTTCGCGGGCACTGTACGGCTGCGGATGACATCGCCGGGCTGATAGTCACCGATATTCGGTGGGGCCGCGTAGAACCCGTCGCCGTCGGCGATCGGATAGATCGCCGCCTGCGCCGGTGCGGTGCCGAGTCCGGCCGCCGCGGCCGATAGCAGTGCCGTCGCCAGAACCGTTGCGGCGCGTCGTCGGCCGAACCGCCGCGCCTGGTGTACAACCCCATCTACCGCCATTGTCACTCCTGTGTCTCGGAAAGGCCGGGCGGCGACTGCGCTCGGCGAAACCATCCGTGTCTGGGGGTGAAGCCGGATATCTGAAATTCCCCCGCAAACCGACCGGCAGGGACTTATCGATAGAGGCTATTACAGCAGTCACGCGGCCCCGCCCCCGGCCCGCCGCGCCGGGGAACGCGGCCCGCCCGGGCGCGACGCGCCGTTCACGGGTAAGGGTGGTGGACGGCCGCCCCGGTGGGAGGTGGTGCGAGGCGATTCCCGCGCCGATTCACAGCCGCATGCCGGTCGGTCGGCGGTCGCTGGCAGTTAGCATGACTCGATGGATTCCGGTCACGGGTAGGAGGTTGTCCAGGTGTTTTCGCGGCTGCCGCAAGCGAATCCACCTGCGCGAACCGGTCCGGCCCGCCCCGGGTCCACCACGATGTCGGTGAGGTCGGGGATGTTCGTAAACTGCTCGAATCGGGTGTGGCGGTCATCGGGTCGGAGGATGGGAAACGGGACGGCACGACGAATTGGGGGCCAGCATGAGTGAGGCGGCGGCGACGGATCCGGTGGTGCAGATCGAGACGGAAGCCGATGCGTGGCAGCCGGATCCGCGCTGGCGTCCGGCCGCCCGGCTGACCGTACTGCTGGGCGAGGACGACCACTGGAAACACCGTCCCCGGTATCACGAGATCGTGCGGCGCGCCCGGGAGGCGGGCCTGGCCGGGGCGAGTGTGTGGCGTGGCGTCGAGGGGTACGGGGTGTCCTCCCGCATCCACACCACCCGGATGCTCGATCTGGCAGAGAACCTTCCGGTGATGGTGATGATCATCGACGATGCCGAACTGCTGCGCGATTTCGTTGCCCGCAACGCCGAGCTGTTCGACAGCGGCACGGTCGCGCTGTCACCGGTCCAGGTGTGGAGTCCGGGCGCCGGGACGCGCCGATGAGCGCGCTACCCCCTACCCGAATTCCGGCGGATCGTGGTCTGTCGGTGGGATTCGATACGGTATCCCCCCTGGGTTCGGCTCGGTTGGTGGGGCCGTGATCCTGATGACGAGCCTGGCGAAGAAAGGAGGCCCGAGCATGGCCCACGATCGAGCCGGACGACCCGCCCGGGCCACCGACCTGGAGGATCTGCCCCATCTGGTGACGGCCTACTACAGCCGAATTCCGGATCCCGCGGATCCCGCGCAGCTGGTGGCATTCGGAACCTCGGGCCATCGCGGATCGAGTCTGGACTGCGCGTTCAACGAGGCGCATATCCTGGCCATCACCCAGGCCATCGTGGAATACCGTGCCACCCGGGGCATCACGGGCCCGGTCTATCTCGCCCGCGACACCCACGCCCTGTCCGAGCCCGCCTGGACCACCGCCCTCGAGGTGCTCGCCGCCAACGACGTCACCGCCATCATCGACGCCCGCGACCGCTACACCCCGACCCCCGCCCTGAGTCATGCTGTGCTGCGCCACAATCGGGGCGGCACGAGGCATCAGGCCGACGGCATCGTCGTCACACCCTCGCACAATCCGCCCCGCGACGGCGGCTTCAAATACAATCCGCCGCACGGCGGCCCGGCCGATACGGTCGCCACCGATGCCATCGCCGGACGGGCCAACGAGCTGCTGCGCGGCGGTCTGGCCGGGGTCAAGCGCACCACCCTGCAGCACGCGCTGGCCACCAGCGTCGAGCGCTACGACTATCTCGACCATTACATCGGCGATCTGCCGAATGTCTTGAACCTGGACGCGATTCGCGGTGCGGGCATTCGGCTAGGTGCCGACCCGATGGGCGGGGCCAGCGTCGATTACTGGGAGGAAATCGGCCAGCGCTACGACCTCGAACTCGAGGTGGTCAACCCGTTCGTCGATCCGACCTGGCGGTTCATGACCCTCGACAGCGACGGCAAGATCCGCATGGATCCGTCCTCGCGCTACGCCATGGCCTCGCTGGTCGCCATCCGCGACGACTACGACATCTCCACCGGCAACGACGCCGACGCCGACCGCCACGGCGTGGTGACACCCGATGCCGGGCTGATGAATCCGAACCATTTCCTGGCCGTGGCGATCGAATACCTGATAGCCAACCGCATGGGCTGGGACGCCCTGACCAAGATCGGCAAGACCGCCGTCACCTCCTCGATGATCGACCGCGTGGTCAGCGTCCTGGGCCGCCAGGTGCACGAGGTGCCGGTCGGCTTCAAATGGTTCGTCCCCGGATTGTTCTCGGGCTCACTGGCTTTCGGCGGCGAGGAGAGCGCGGGCGCGTCGTTCCTGCGAATGGATGGCACGGTCTGGACCACCGACAAGGACGGCATCCTGCTGTCCCTGCTGGCCGCGGAGATCACCGCCGTAACCGGCCAAAGCCCCTCGGCCCGCTACGCCGAACTCGAAAAGCGCTACGGCAGCCCCGCCTACGCCCGAATCGACGCGGCCGCCACCAGCGAACAGAAGTCCCGCCTGTCCGCCCTCACCCCCGACGACATCACCGCCACCGAGGTAGCGGGCGAGGCCATCATCGCGGTACAGACCCGAGCCCGAGGCAATGGGGCCGCGCTGGGCGGGGTGAAGGTGACCACCGAGAACGCCTGGTTCGCGGCGCGTCCGTCGGGCACCGAGGACAAATACAAGATCTACGCCGAATCGTTCCACGGGCCTGACCATTTGGCGCAGGTGCAGGGCGCGGCGGAAGAGGTTGTGGGGCGGGCGCTGGGATAGTTCGGTGATTCGCCGTCCGCCGAGTGTAGTGTCGAGTCCGGCGAGATTGCCGTGCCGAAAGCGGCTCGCGGAGAAGGATACTCGCCGCTAGGGGTGGGACATCAGGTTCGCCCGCGATGGTTGTCGAGGAGTTGCCGTGCCGATGCGGTTCGAACTCGTGGCGGTGACGCTCGACTGCGCCGATCCTGAGGCTCTGGCCATGTTCTACCAGCAGGCCACCGGCTTCGAACCGCATCCCAGATCGGGCAGCGACTTCGCAGGTCTGAACCGAGCGGATGGGTTGTTCCTCGGTTTCCAACGAGTAGATGACTACAAAGGCCCACAGTGGCCCGATCAGACCGTGCCCCAGCAGATCCACCTCGACTTCAAAGTCGATGATCTCGACCAGGCCGAGGCCGTACTGCTCGAGTTGGGCGCCACCAAGCCCGACCATCAGCCAGCAGGTCAGCGGGCACGCGTCCTCATCGACCCGGCCGGGCACCCGTTCTGCCTGACCCTCGACTAAGGCATGCGCCCCGCGCGGGGGAGGAACTCTGGGTGAACGCACTCATTCGGCCATCGAGGATGTTCGCTATATGACCCGGCCAGGTGCAGACCATGGTCGGTCGAACACCCGGAACGAGACAGGAATATCGACGAGATGACGAGCCGCTGGGTCGGAGTGACAATCGACTGTGTCGATGTGAAACGGGTGGCGACCTTCTGGAGTGCGCTGTTGGACCGCCCGCAGGGGCCGTCCGAACCCGGATGGGTCTACCTCGGCCATCCCGGAGAACTTCTGCCTCGTCTCGTCTTTCAACCCGTAACCGAGCCCAAACAGGGCAAGGTGCGTCTGCATCTCGATATCGCGGTGGACAACATCGATCAGGGCGTCACCCAGGTCATCGCCCTCGGCGGCCGGCACACCGGCGAACGGCACGACTACGACCAAGGCGCGGTCGTAGTGATGGCCGATCCCGAAGGGCATGAATTCTGCTGGTCGAGTACTACTGATTCTCCGGATACCCCCCGCTCATGGCACTACCGTGCGCTGCTGAAGGGTTGGTTGGGATGAAATGCAGCCTGCTGCTCGATATTTGCTCATGGTTCCGTGTGCTGATCTTGGTTCGGCGGCTGTTGTCTTCTCGCACCTGGCCGCGCTGAGGATCGATCGTGTGTACAGGCCGGTGCGGGAGCGCGGATCCATGCGAGCACCCGGGCCGCGCCGACGGCCGCACCGGGCTGTGTCGTGACCTCGGTGGTGCACACAGCCGATACGAGCGGCAGCTGTCCGGCACCGCGCTCGGTGGCCGTGAGGTGGTGATCAGCCTTCGCGTGCTCCGATTGTTCTGTGATAACTCCGGCTGCGGGAGAAAGACTTTCACCGTGCCGCTGCCCGGTACGCGCGCCGCAGGAGCTTCAAAGCCGAAGAGGCGGGCGTTGGGATAGTTCGGTGATACGCCCGAATGTCGATGTGGACTGGGCATGCTGGGAGATTCGTGGCGCAGCGGCGGTTGAGAACCGGCGTCGGGCTCGTGGCGCTCGCCGGACAGCGGGCGCCGTGTCTTGGCGCGTTCGCGGCCGGTGTGGACCCGGATGCGTCGTCCTGGTGTGGCAACACGCTGCTGCTGCGCATATCTGCGACGGCGACGACAATGTCGGCGGAATCGGTCGGCTCCAATGGTTGCCGACCGGAGCACATCAACGGATTCGAGCAACGCCGAGTGCGCAGCGAGTTGGCGTTCGCGCACCGGCGAGGACCTGCGACTGCGCAAGCAACACGCCTTCGGTGAAATGCACTCAGCAGGAGGGCGAAGCTAGCTGTTCTCCGACATGAACCGCTTGGTGATACGACCACTGTTAGCGCGAACGGCACAGCGTCCACCGGCCACGCCATGATCGTGGGCCCGGCCAGAACTTGTCCCCGTGACCCCCTCCCACCCGGGTATTCATATCACCCGATCGCGGGGGACGGGGGAGGATGGTGGACGGTGGGGACTGTTGCGGGTGGAATGGATTGCTGTGTTGGAGGAGTTGTGGTGGGTCGTGGATGAATGGTGTTCCCGGTGAGGGCTGCGCGGGGTGAGCGGTTGCCGGTCGAGATCTGGGTGATGATCGGGGCGGCGTTCCTCATCGCGCTGGGGTTCGGCTTGGTCGCGCCCGCGTTGCCGCAGTACGCGCTCAGTTTCGGGGTGGGTGTGGCGGCCGCCTCGGCGATCGTGAGCACCTTCGCGTTCATGCGGCTGCTGTTCGCGCCGGTGAGCGGGCGGATGGTGCAGCGGCTGGGGGAGCGGTGGGTCTATCTGAGCGGCGTTCTGATCGTGGCGTTGTCGACCGGGGCTTGTGCCCTGGCGCAGAGCTATTGGCAGCTGATCGTGCTGCGTTCACTCGGCGGGATCGGATCGACCATGTTCAGCGTCTCGTCGCTGGGCCTGGTGATCCGGCTGTCGCCGCCCGGCGAGCGGGGGCGGGTCTCGGGCCTGTGGTCGAGCAGCTTCCTGGTCGGTTCGCTCGGCGGGCCGCTGATCGGCGGGGCGCTGGTCGGATTCGGCTTGCGGGTGCCCTTCGTGATCTATGCCGTGGCGCTGCTGGCCGCGACCGGCGTCGTGTACTGGAGTCTGCGCAATTCACAGTTGGCCGCGCGGGAAGAGGCCGGCTCGGTGGAGGTGATGACCTTCCGGCAGGCGTTGGCGCGGCCGAGCTATCTGGCCGTGCTGTGGTCGAATTTCGCCAATGGCGCGGCGGTATTCGGCGTGCGGATGGCGCTGGTGCCACTGCTGGTGGTGTCGGTCCTCGGGCTTTCGCCCGGACTGGCGGGTGTTGCGCTCACGGTATTCGCGGCGGGTAATGCGGCGGTTCTTTTCACCTCCGGACGGTTGTCGGATCGTTTGGGGCGCAAGCCTTTTCTCGTAATCGGCACACTGGTGTGCGCGATCGGAACGATACTGCTGGGTGTTTCGGGGAACTTCGCCTGGCTGCTGGTGTCCTCGTTCATCGCCGGACTGGGTTCGGGTATGTACACCCCCGCACAGCAGGCCTCGGTTGCCGACATCATCGGGCCGCGGGCGCGCGGTGGACCCGTTCTGGCCGGATATCAGATGGCCGCGGATCTGGGCACCGTGCTCGGCCCGATCGTGGTGGGCGCGCTCGCACAACGGGTGTCGTTCGGCTTCGCCCTCGGTGTGACCGGTGCGCTGTTGGTGGCGGCCTCGCTGTGCTGGGTGCTTGTCCCCGAACCGATGCGGCGGCGCGCGGTCGTCGACGCGTGACGTGTCGGCTGCCGGTCGCCGCAGGGGTTTTGGCAGAGTGGACGCCGTGAATTCCTCCTCGGGATCGAAGTACACGCCGCGACCCATGTCCAGCCGCACCACCTACGCCCTGGGTGGCGTCGCCCTCGTGGTGATCGCGCTGATCGTCGTGCTCGTCGTGCGATGGAACAGCGATCACACTCTCAAGGTCCAGGGCGACGGATACGGCCAGGTCAAGGATCCGGCGGTGAGCGCACTGTTGGACTCCGACGGCGCGATCGTGCTCGGTAAACCGAACGCCGCCAAGACCATCGATATCTACGAGGATCCGATGTGCCCGAATTGCGGCGCGCTGGAACGCCTCTACGGTCAACAGATCGCGCGCAAGATCGATGAAGGCAAACTGGCCGTGCGCTACCGGCTCGTCAACTTCCTCGATCCGAAATCGGCCGGTAAGGACTACTCGACCCGGGCCGTCGCCGCGAATGAATGCGTGGCCGACGCCGGTAACGGTCCGGTCTACGCGAAGTTCCACGCCGAGCTGCTCACCTCCCGGCAGCCGAGCGAGAACGGTGGCGATCTGAGCAACGAGCAGCTCGCCGCGATCGCCAAGGACGCCGGAGCTCCCGCCGATGTGCAGCAGTGCATCACCAAGGGCCAGCGGATCGACTCGGCGCGCAACCACGCGCAGGCCGCGATGACCGCGGTCAAGGGCGCCGTGGGCCAGGTGCGGACGCCGACCGTGGTCGACGGGGCTACCGAGGTGGATGTCAACGACTCCGGTTGGGTCGACAAGCTCGCGCCGTAGCAGGGGCGCCCGGGCGGCATCCCCAGCCGCCCGGGCGTCCGTTCTCCAGGAGGCCGCGACCTTCGAGCTACCTCTCCTCGAGCTCGTCTGTGAGCAGTGCCTCGTAGATTCGGTTACGCGCATCGGCGATCGCGTTGATCGTGTCGCGCAGCTGTTTCGCCATGGCCGCGTAGCCGCACCCCGCCTCGGCCCGGTCCAGTTCGGATTCCAGCCGTAGACGGATCGACTCCAGGGCCGCGATGCGATCGCGTTCCACGCCGACGTCGATGACCGTCGGTGCCGGAGGGGGATCCGGGAGTTCCATCGCTGTTGCCGTGTCCTAGTGATCATGGTGGGGGAGTGGTCAGCGGCCGGGGTTGTCAAGGGCGTAGGGCCGGTCGTCCTCCGGGGTCGCCGTGGCCAGCCCGGGATGTAGCGGCACTTCGCGTTCGAGGGGATAGGTCAGATCGAGCGCGGCCGGATGCGGGACCTCGGTCGACTCGGCGGGCATCGGCCAGGGCAGCTGCGGCGCCTCGATATCGGTGTGCGGGAACAGATATCGTGCGCCCTCGCGCACAGTGGTGTGCTCGTCGCCGCCCGGGCTGGTCCAGTGGAGCCGGTCGGTATCCGTTCGCCTTGTCCGCCAGGCGATTTCGTCTCGGTCCGCGGCCCGTTTCAGTCGGTGGTGGCGCGAACAGAGCACGGCCAGATTGCCGAGGACCGTGGCCCCGCCGCGACCGGGATGTGCACGATCGAAGGGTTCGCTGTGATCGAGGCGGCCCTGGGCTGCGGGCATGGTGCATCCCGGAAATCGACACAGGCCGTCGACGGCACGCACTTCGCGATCCAGCCACAGCGACGGGTCCTCGCGGATGGATTCCTCGGTAGTGGTCGGATCCTCGGCGCGCTCCGGAATCACCTCGAACTCGGCCGATTCCGCGATGCGGCGGGCCAGTTCGGCATCGATCGGACCGTAACCGGCCAGATACGCCGGATCCTCACTCGTGCCGAGCAGACTCGCCGCCGAGACCCCGATCTGGATCAGCGGCCGACGCCGCCCGCCGGTGACTTTCGGTGCGGTGCACTGCTGTCCGCGACCGCATTCACATCGGAGCCGCGCCGCCCCCTCGGCGAGCGCGACCAGAGCGTCGGCCCGGCGCTGCGGCATGGTGCGCGGATCCGCCGGGCAGACCTGAAGACTCATCTCTCGCAAACGCATCGCAACCGTCTGCGCACCGACCGCCGGAAGGAGGCCGTCGAAGACCGCCATTCCGTCGCGCACAGCCTTGATCCGGACGTCGCGTTCGGTCTCGCGCAACTCCCGCCGACGTCGCTCGCCCTCGGGATCCAATCGGGCCACCCAGCGCCCGGCCGTCTGCCGCAGTCGCGCCGGATCGGTCCGCGCCGCGGCCTCGACCAACTTGGCCTCCAACTCCGCCCGCGCCTGCGGCGGCAAGACCCGGGCCGCATCGACCACGACCTGGGCCCGTGCCAGATCGATCCGTCCAGAGGCGAACGCCTCCCGGGTGCGCGGCAACTCGTCGAGCCCCGCCCCGATATCGATCAACACCGCCGCGACCTGTTCGGAAATCTGTACGGCCACCGCCGCCTCGCTGGCCGCGTACTCCCCGGCCCGCACCTCATCCGGCTCCCCGTCCTCCCGCCGCCGTCGATACAACTCGAGCACGGCCAACACCTCGGCCGCCTGCGCAAACGCCGCCGCCCCGTGTGCCCGCCGCAGCGCATCGATCAGCCCCTCGTCGCTCATCGTCTGAAGCTCTCCGGTGTCGAACATGTGTTCGAGACTACCCTTCGAACATCAGTTCCACCAGCCCCGCGACCAGCCGATTTGGATGCGTAACTGCCCGTGGTGTAACTTCATTCAAGCCAACGGGGAGCCCCCCGGAGGCCGAAAAATGAACATGGGGCTATGGCGCAGCTGGTAGCGCACCACACTGGCAGTGTGGGGGTCAGGGGTTCGAGTCCCCTTAGCTCCACAGAGACACGCAGGTCAGGCCCGGCGCTTCGCCGGGCCTGACCTGTTTTATTCAACCCAACCCCGCGTTTATCCCACATTTTCGATGCGGGGCATTCGGGCAAGAAGCCGTTTCGCGGGTTGTCGTAGGTTCGATTCCCCGGCAGGACACGCAAAACATGGGCAACCGGAAAACGCCTGGTTATCGTAGGTGTTTATCCAACGTGACGGCTCAACGCCTGATGTCCCGCCGGGTTAGCTTTCGAAGCCGCTGGCCAATACCCGGTTCGAGCTGGGGAAGCGGAATAGCCCGGACGTAGGTCAACCACGTCTTCTGTCTCTCCGTACACTTCCGGGGTGTCGTCCCCGTGGGCCGCTCCGGGGAGATGGAGCGGGTGGTGGAGCTGCTGGCCGCCCGCGCTGATGAATCGGGCGCAGTGCCGGTCGTGTGTGTCGACGGGCTGCCCGGGGTGGGATACGGGCAGTGGGTCCGTGCAGCCCGATGCGTTATGTCGAGCACGTCTTGCCGTCGGCCCGCGCAGGAAATCGGTCGGGCGTGCAGGCAGCGACGCCGATGACACTGGCCTTGGTGATGCACTAGTACGGGACAGCCACCCAGTTCGCCCGTGTAGTACTAATTCAGCACACCGGGGAACCGCTCGCGAATAGTCCCGTGCTCAGTGGTTTGTTCCGTGTGACCGTTGTAGACGCAGTATTTCTCGCCCTTGAAGAACCACAGCCGCCAATTGTCGAATCCGAATGCGTCGATGTCACGCCAGAACTCCGACGGCAAGTCACTCGAGATGGCCGTTTGGATCTCGCCGTCTGCGCGGAGTGCGTTGCTATCGGCGTTGTAGTACGCAACCCTGTTGCCTTTGAAGAACCACAAATGCTGCCAGTCCTCCCAGCCGAACGCGTCGATGCCGTCCTTGTAGTGGTCCGGTAGCTTCGTGAACTGCTCGATGATCTTCCGATTCTGGCGGGTGTATTGGTCCTTGGCGTTGTAGAAGTGGTAGTACGCGCCGTTGAAGAACCACAGGCGCTCCCAGTTCTCGAACCCGAACGCGTCGATGCCGCTATGAAGTGCCGGAGACAGGCGGGTGAATACCTCGCCGATCGGCTTGCGCTCTCGGACGCGCTTGGTCACCCCGTCGTACAACACACAGTCACGTCCGACGAAGAACCACAGGCGATCCGGGCTCTCCCAGCCGAACGCGTCCACCTTCGCAGCCATCGTGTACGCCTCCTTCTGCTCACAACAAATCCCCCGCCCGCACGGGGGCTCGGCTCACGGACATGCCGACGCTACGGCGAGACCGATCCGCCGAACGCACCGGCGAGGCAGGACAAGCGATAAGCTCCGTTGCCGCGGGCCTTCTCAGGCTAGGCTTCCGCCCACATCGAATGACAGTGGTTCACAACGGATTTCAGATGTCAAGCGTGAATTCGCCTTGGGGGAAGCGTTCTGCAACACAGGCGAATGCGCCTGGCGTCGGCGGGTGAGTGTCCGATCCCTCTCGCGCGGTAGGGGCTATCGGCCGCCAAAACCACCAAGGGGCCATGACCATCAGCAACCTGATCCCGGACACCCGGAACCACGCCGAACACCCGCGCACGGTCACAACAGCGCGACAACCGTAGCCGAAACCGCCACCACCCACCCCACCGAGACAACGCCGAACCAGACCCTTTCGGAGGGTCGGCATCCGATTGCCGCAACCTTTCCGAGCGAATCGTCAACAAGCCTCAGGGCGCTCCCGCGCCAACCCGCGGGCGTGACCGTGTCCGAGTCGGTAGGGATTCCTGTGTGGCCGGGTTCGTCTGTGACGCAACGGTTATCGGGGAGCGCTCGGCGGTGATGGGGGACCTGGTGCACGAGTACACTCGCCCCGATTTGGGGTGGTGGGGCGTGGACGAGGCACCTCCGGTGGTCGAAGCGGATTCGGTGGTCGGGTTCGGTGCTCGTGTGGTCGGTGGTGTGCGGATCGGGCCGCGCAGTTATGTCGCCGCTGGGGCGGTGGTGACCAAGGACGTGCCACCGGGTCATGTCGTGACCGGGATCAACGTCCACACTCCGATCGGCCGGTGGCCGGGGCGACGACTCGGCGCGTTGATCGGCGAATGGACCTCCGCCACCGGGCACTAGATGTACCCGGCCATCAGGTTGGTCGCAGTCGGGAGGTCCGCACAGGCGTGCCATCGGCTGAGGCAGCTTGTCGGGACCTATCAGGATCTGGGGATCCTGTGCGTTATGCGCCCTGTGCCGAGGCATCCGCGGGCAATCTCCTCACCTTGAATCAGCCCGGGGACACGCACTGACCGATTAGTCTGTCGCGGAGTCACCACCGCAGGGCACGGTGGTTTACAAGGGGGAACGACGCTGCGTTTCGACACTCTGCCTCGGTTCGACCGCGCAGACCTGCTGACAGCGGGTGTGCGGCAACGCTGGCCGATCGGTGCGGTGTTGCTACGCGAAGGGGATGTGTCCGATCACGTTCTTGTGATCGAGTCGGGCAGGGTGAAGGCGAGTTCGGCCGCGCCGAGTGGGAGACAGGTCGTGTTGGGCATTCGAGGCCCCGGCGATCTGCTCGGAGAGCTCTCCGCGATCGATGCGGGTATGCGCTCGGCAACCATCACCGCGATCTCTCCGGTCGTCGCGACCACCTTGCAGGGCAGCGCTTTTCGCGCGTTGTTGATCAGCGACGGTGCGCTCACATTCGAGCTGTTGCGCACCGTGGTGACCAGGCTGCGCGAGGCCGATAGGCAGCGCCTGGACTATGGCGCGTACACCGTTACCGAGCGGCTGGCCCGGCTGCTGCTCGAATACGCCCGGCGGTACGGGCGCCCGGAGGCGGATCGGGTGGTCATCGACCTCCCGCTGACTCAGACCGAATTGGCCAACGCGGCCAATGCATCCCGCGAAGCGGTCGCCAAGGCATTCAAATACCTACGTGCGATCGGCGCGATTCGGACGGCTCGGCGTCGGGTGGAACTGCTGCGGCCCGACCTACTAGCCGAAGGTCTGCCGAATGTGTATTCGGACGCAGACACGCGCGGTCCTCGCCGATAGACCTGAAGAACCGCCAGATCAACGGAGACGTCGCACAAATCAGGAGAAGTCATGCCCGAACCCACGCATCAGTCCTTTCTCGTCGTGGATGTCGAAAACTCCGAATCCTTGACCAATGTGCAGAGCGATGCGATGCGCGTGACGCTCAACGGCATCATCGATGGCGCGCTACCACACCCCGCAGCCCTGGTGGCTCGGGAGGATCGTGGCGACGGAGCCATGCTGATATTCGGCATTCCGGTTCTGGACGTCCTCGATCAGGTCGTCGGCGCGATGCTGACCGGCGTGCGCGAGCACAACAGCGCGGCGGGCCCGATGAACTGGCTGCGGATACGCATCGCAGTGCACGAAGGGTATGTCGGCAGGGACGACAACGGTTGGTCCAGCGACGCGCTCACGCTGACGTTCCGGATGAACGCCGCGGAAGCCGCCAAGTACGCACTCGAGCACGCACCGCGCGCGAACTCGGTCGTGGTGGTCTCGGACGTGGTTTTCCGCGGGGTGGTTCGCCATGGTTACCGGGACACAGTCACGCCGGATGAATACGACAGTGCCACAATGCATTTGAAATCCGATACTCACCAGATCTGGGTTCGCGTACCAGGGTATCCCCGGCCGTCGCTGCCAAAACTCGATTCCGCCCCAACAGAATCCGAGAGAGGAGCCATCCAGGGGTCGGGAACCACTGGCTCGGGCCCGGATGCGGCCACCATCCATGCCACGAACTTCATCGGCGGCAACGCGAAGATCGGCACCCAGGTCGGCCGTGACAACCATTACAGGCGATCATGAGCGGCGCCGATTCGGAAACGCCCCAGAATGACCGGTTCGACGGCAAGGAAGTCGGCGATGCCCGACCGCCCGGTTCCGGGTCTCGGGAATCCGTCGGCCCCAGCGGCCAGAACGCCGACGACGCCGCACCGGACAAGCAGGCACAACCGTCCGAGCAGGCTACCGACGACGACCTGCTCGACGACAGCCGTACGGCGGCCGAAAGCATGCACGACGCGGTGGGCTCGATGCGCGGCATTCCCACCGCCGCGAGACATGTGACGATTTACGCCACCAACTTCGTCGGCGGCAACGCGACGATCGGCACCCAGGTGGGCCGCGACAACCACGCTGATGCCACGAACCACCACACCGCGACCCATGGCGCGGTCACCATCGAACGACTCGAGCAGATCCGCCGCACCTTCGCAAAACCGAAGGCCTTTCCGGAGATTCGTCGCAGGATGGACGCGCAGTCGCTGCTGCTGCTGCGCGCACCCGAAGGCTGGGGGCGCACGACCGTGGCACTGTGCGCACTGCACGAAGCGTCCATGACGAGCGTGTACACCCTCGAACTCGACGTGGAACTTCGTTCTTGGGAGATCGAATTCTCCGAACACACCGGATATCTGATGGGGACGTTCGGTCCCGATCAAGCCGCGCACCTGCACCGGTTTCACCTCGAGCGGCTGAGCAAAAGACTGAGCGAGCGGGGCTGCCAGATGATCGTGTTGCTGAACGACGTCATCTGCCTTCCACCCGACCTCGGGGAATTCCTCTTGGATGCAGGCGATCCGGCCGACGCGAAAGAGCTGGTCCACAACCATGCGCGATACCATCTCGACCGCGACCCGGCCGACACGCTCGAACTGCCCGAGGTGGTTGAGCTGCTCGACAGGTACACCCAGGACCGCCCGCCCGCCCACGTTCTCGGGCGACTGGGCAGCGAGTTGGCCGATGTCGCCGCGGGGCGAGCAGAACTCACCGAGATCATCGACCGTCATCTCACGACGATCAGTAACGAGTTCGCGCTGTGGTTCGACGAGCATCTCAGCCCGGAGGCTCGCGCCTTCGCGATCGCACTGGCGGTCTTCAACAGAATGCCGCTGTACATGGTCTCCAACGCGGCCCGCGAGCTGGCTCAGGTCATTGCCAGCGAAGAACAGCCCGACCAGACGGTCGTCTGGCCGGTATTCGGGTCACGCAACAGTGAACTCATCGCCGCAGCGCGGGCGCGGTTGTATCGATCGACCGAGAACGGTGTCTACGGTGAGATCCCAGTCCACGTAGTCGAATTCACCAATCCCAGCTACCCGTGCAAGATCCTCGATCGGGTCTGGCAGGAGTATCACATCGCCCACGAGTTGGTGCGCGATTGGCTGCGAGCACTCGGGAGCAGTCCCGATCTCAGGGTTTGCGCGCGTGCCGGAGTGGCTGCGGGCCTGCTGTCCACCTTCGAGTTCGAGCATGCTCGTCTGGTGATCATCGAGCCGTGGGCCCGCAGCGGCAAACGGTCCGACCGGGTCGCAGCGATGGCCGCGTTGCAGTTCCCGTTCTTGTATTCCGATCTCGCTCCGCTCGTTTCACGAATGCTCGAAGCTTGGTTGCAGCGCGATCAGCCACTGGCGTTGCGAGTCACCGCCGCGCGGACCCTGGGCAGCGAGATCGGCCAGGCGATGCCTGAGACGGCCATTCCACGGCTGCGTCGCGCGGCGCGCAGCACCCGACTCTCACTCCGAATGGCCGTAGCCCTCTCGATGGCCCAGCTGTTCTGGTCGGGCGGCCTCACCGACCGAATCCTGCGCGAACTGTTGTACTGGACCAGGCCTGCGGGCCGTCATCGATTGCGAGACACTGGATTACGAAGCGTGCTGGATCTTAGCGGCTATCGATTGGTGCGGACGGAGCAGAACCTGCACGAGTGGCCGGTGCCACTGTGCCTGACCGGGACAGACCGCGAGGCCATCATCACCCTCTTCGGCCGTCTCATCGAAAGTCCCGAACACCCGCCCGAAACTTACGCGGCAATCCGAGGCTGGGTCGACATCGCAGAGAGTGACCCGGGCCTGCGCGAACCACTCGCAGGCTTCCTGTTCGATCTCGGAAACGCCTTGCAGGACAACGAGCTTCTCCCCTATTACCTGAGGGGATGGGCTGCCGAGCCCAAGGGACCCCGGCGTTCGGTCCAGGACGTACTGACGCTCTTGGATTCGATGCGACAACTCGACACGAAGGAACTCGACTCGAAGGAGCAAACGGAATGAATGCGAACAATCCTGAAGTGCTGATCTACTACTCGGAGATGTCCGTCGAAAGCTGGCGCCGGTTCCGTCCTCAATCGGACGGGTATTGGCTGACCGTCTCACTGGACCGGAACGGCCGCCTGGTGCCGATCGGGCGAAAGCTGAGCGGCCCGTTCGCATCCCGTCCCACCGGCGTGTTCTGGGTGAATGTCGCGGTCCACCACGCATCATTCCAGGTCGAGGTGCCCACTTCCGAGCACACCCTTAACTTCGTCGTCCAGGCCCACCTGTCCTGGCGAATCACCGATCCGGTGCGGGCAATCCGCGACAATGTGCGGGCCGCGGAGCTCGTCTACCGTCCGATCGTCGAACAGCACCTTCGAGCGATGGGCCGCCAGTTCGATGTCGACCGGTTCCTCGACGCCGAGCAGCATGTCAACTCCTTCTTCGCTTCGCGCACCCTCGAATTGGGTTGCGGACTGACTTTGCTGGAATGCCGGGTGCAGCTGCGGCCGGACGCGGAAACCCTCAGTCACCTCCGGCGCCGGACCCTGAACCAGCGGGCTGAGGAACGCCGCCTTGCCGAGCATCACGTAACGCTGCGCGACGCTGAGTTCGAGCACGAGATCGCCAATTTGAAGGGGCAGAATTCCATAGCGCGCGAACAGATCCGGATGGAGCATTACTTGAGCGCACTGCGCGATGGCGATCTCAGTCTGTTCGCGCTACAGCTCGCTTCCCGCAGGGACGATGTCGGCAAGGTGATCGATCAGCTGATCGTTCAGCGCGACGTCAACACGCAGTCCGCGCGGGAGATCATCACTCTGTTGCTCGACAAGGGCATGTTGAACAAGCGGGACGGCGACCAGCTCCTGGCGAAGGTTAACGCGCTCATAGACAGCGCCACCAAACCGACCTCGGTCGCGGGTTCCGATTCGGCACCGGATATCGAGCTGACCGCATCGGCGATCATCGCGGACACAGCGTCGCTCAGCGCACTGGACACCGAGCCGGACGACGAAGAGGACGAGGAAGACGAAGGTGCCTAACACCGTGGCACACGGAACGGTCACCCACCGAGACCGGACAGCGAGGACACGATGAACCAGACCACGAACGCGATCAGGCTCACCGCACTCCATCGCAAAGCCACCGCGAACCTGCGGTATTTGCTGCGGGCGATCTCGGCGAGCATTGCGGTCTCCCGCCACGCGTGATCGGCCAGCACCGCTGCGCTCGGCCGCTCGTCGATCTCGGTAGGAAAGGTCGGGAAGCTGAACCAGTTCCCGGCCCCGGCACCGCGCAGGTCCGGTCGCAGTGTGGCCGCCAGGTACAACATGCACACCAGCAGTGACGCCCCGAGGGTGGCGGCCGCCACGCAGGTGAGCACAGTCGGGTGTGTGCGGGTAGCCGCGATCAGTCCAGTAAGCGCGAATCCGTTCGCGGTCAACAGCAAACCGACCTTCGTATCGGCCGCGGTGATGACGCGGTTGAATTCCGACACCGTCCGAAGTGCCGTGGACAGATCGTCGGCGGGCCCGAGCCGCCCCAGTCGGAGTCTGCAGCGAGCCGCGTTCAGCATTCCAGGTTTCATGTGCTAAGAACACCATTGCGCTGCAACAGTTTCCATGTACAAATGCACACTCGAGGTCGATCTGATCGCGATGTCTCCGACAGGGTCAGGGTCGGCCGGAGTCGCAAGCAGCTCTGTCGAGCGCCATCTCAACGCATCCCGCGGGATCGTCGCGGAACGACGCGCGGTCGGGTCCGGCGGAGCCGGTCTGCCGCAGCTCCACCGTGGCGGTCATCAGTGATCATCACCGGACATCTGCCGCGTGCCGACCGGTTTGATTCGAATCTCGGGACCTTGGACCGTGAGGGGATTCGGGTTGTGAGGCGTTAGGCCCACATAGATACGCAGGTCAGGCCCGGCGAATCGCCGGGCCTGACCTGTGCTATTCGACCCAACCCCGCTGATCTGAGTTCGCATCTATAGCGATCCAGATGGATCGGCATCTACCTGCTTTTTGTTTCCGATGGCAATCCCGAAGCTGCCCCGGATTACCTGCCGAATCCCAGTGTTACGGACCATATATGGACCATCTGATGTCGTCGCTTTACGGCGACGTTCTTCGTCGTTCCGGTTTGTCCAAGCATGGCCGAGGCCGAGGCGATCATGTTGCGCGAGCACGACCGCCGTTTCGCCAAGGACCTGCCCGACATTGGATTCCGATGGGAGCCCGACAGTCGGTTCGTCGGGCGAGTCGATGTGTTGACCGAGTTGGCGGCACTCCTTGAATGTCCTCGAGCCATCAGCGTCCGGGGATGACCGATGCCGGAACGGATGGTGATGGCGTGCCCGGTGAAGGTGTATGCCCAGGTGATTCGGGGGTGCTGGGTGCCGACGGAGGTGGCGTCGACGGAGTGGCCGGCGCCTGGGGCGGGCGCTTGTCCCCGAGGGGGATTTGGTGGGCGATCGAATCCCGCATTCTCTGGAGGGTTTCCGGTTCGGCCGTGCTGCGGTTACGCAGCGACGATTGCACTGCCTGCAGTTCCGCCGGGGTCAATTCGACGTCGCCGATGCGGGGTGCGACGGTATACCAGTTCTTCTCGGGCAGGAATCGGGTGGCGAACAGGTAGCTCTTGCCCGCGGAGATCAAGGGATCATTGTCTACGAGCACGAGTTCTCCTTTGCCCGTGACATAGCCGCCTTGCTGGTTCACCGTGACGGAGTCGGGGAGTTCTCCTTTCAACGCCTTGATCATCGTCACGCGGAATTGGGTTTCGGGCAGCGTTGACATGCGGGTGTCGGTGCCGGACTTCTCCACGACCGTCCCGACGAAGATCGCATCCGCCCAGCCCGCCAGCTGGCGCTGGTCACCGGGGTCGAAGGCCCACGAGGGCTCCATGATTGTTGTCTGTACCCCGGGGTCCAAGGTGTCGGGGGTCGGGCCGCAGGCCACGGCTACCGCGCAGGCTGCCGCAGACACGGCGGTCGCTGCCATGGCCTTCCAGATCGTTTTCCGGTTCATTGCCTACCCCCACAACTGACGGTACGAGTCGATGTCGATCGGGCCGAGCTCGGTGTTGTCGTCGGTGTAGGCCGTCATGATCTGTCCCTGGCAACTGTGTTTCAGGCCGACCGCGTGCCCGAGCTCATGGATTGCGACGTGCCGGTTTTCGGCGTCGCTGTTGCTATCCATGAAGTGGGTGTTGAACATGATTCCGTCGTGGGTGGCGCCACGCGTGTATTGCCCTTCCCAGGAGACGTCGGGCAGGTTGATATCTGTTATTTCGAGTTTTTCCTCGGTACCGGCGGGAACGTCCGTGGTGACATTGATGCGGCCCAGGCTGTTCCAGGTGCTGACACCGGTAGCCAATGCCGACCCGTACTTCGTTTTCGATTTGATCGTCATGCGCCGGTAGGTCACGTCGACGGAGTTGTTCTTGTCGGTCAGCGGGCCGACACCGGAGGTGATCCAGCCCTTTTCGAAGTACTGGCACTGGCCGACGTAGCCGCCCTTGCCGTTCACGTTTCCGCCGCCGACCTCGTCGGAGGAAGGATAGCCGTAGCGGCCGTTCTCCCATCCCGCTTGCACCCACTGGTCACGGATCGCTCCCCAGACCGGATGGACGCCGGTGCGCGATGAGTAGTACAACTCGCCACCCTGCATGTGCTGACCGGCACCGCCGTCGCGCGCGCGGAACTCGTCGCTGGTCGGGAACCCGAGCTGGCCGTTCTCCCAGCCGAGCGATTCCCACTTGTCCCGAATCAATCCCCAGATGTTGTGCGCGTCGGTCGCGCCCGACCAGTAGATCGACCCGCCCTCGAAGTGGTTGAATGCTCCCGGCTTCTGGGGTGTCGGGGTCTCTCTGGTGGTCGGATACTTCAATGTCCCGTTCTCCCAGCCGAGTTCCCCCCACTTGTCCCGAATCCTACCGCCGATCTGATGGGCGTGACCGTTGGTCACCAGGGGATGCCAGTAGATGGAGCTGTTCTTCTCGAAGGCCTGCCAGCGACCTCCGCGTCCGGCATCGGATTCAGGGTTTGTCGCGTTGCCGAAGAAATCGAACCCACCGGCCTCGTCGTACTCGACCTTGATCGCCCCGCCGATAGGGTAGGGCGGATCAGCCGGTCGGGCCGCTGCGCCCGCGGGATCGAAAGCGAGCACGGTGATCGCCACGAGGACCGAGGCGGCACGGACCACACGGGTCCGGCGCCGCCGATCGCGTCTCGGGTGCTGTCGACAGGATGTCATAACGTCCCCCTCATTGCCCCTCGCCAGGAGAAGATCATCCTCGAGCGTTGAAATCCACACTGGCTCAAGGTGATTGACTGCGATCATCATGCTAAACGAACGATCTACCGGAGCTGCCGATAATCTGCCGAACGGAATGAATCGCCCCATGCACCCTGTCGGCTACCCCTAGTCGGCGTGCCGATCTCGCTGTGGCAGCCGCAGAGGTCCAGTTGGGTGGGTATATCGCGACGTAGATCCGTCAGAGTCGCCGTGCTTGTATCCGTTCGCAACCATTTTCACCGCTCAGCGATGGAGACACGTTAGTGCTGGTGAGTTGGCGGGGTTCGAGGGACGAATCGGGAGCCGTGCCGAGCTTCCTGATACCAGCCGCGCGGGCGAGTTCTCAGGACTGGTTGTGCAGTTGTTGTGCGACCCAGTCGATAGCCCAGTCGGCTGTCGCTGGGTCGTTGTGGTCGACGGGGCCGACATGGTCGTCGACATTCGTGCCGAGCTGCCGCATGTGTGCCACCGCGGCGGTTGTCCACTCCGGGAGTATGAGCGTGTCTTCACTGCCTCGGGCGATGAAGGTCGGCAGAGTGTGAGGGGAGCGAGGTAATGCGTTGTCGGAGAGGAAGGTTTGGAAATCGGTGCGTGCGCGAGGAGTTGAGAACGACACGTCGGAAGGGCGTGCCAGAGCCGCGATCGCGGCTTTCTGCGGGTTGTCGACGGTGGTGCATTGCAGCAAGGTCGATGCTCCCGCGGCGAGTACGCCGTGCACGACCTCAGTCGGGGGCAGCGATGGGTCTGTCGAGGCGGCGACCGCGGCGGCCACCAGCGGCATCCCGGCTTCTTGGCTGAGTGTCAGTCTGCCCTGGTCGATCAAGTCCGGCATGGCGGCGAGGTCGAGCGCGGGGGAAGCCAGTGCCAGGGCGCGCAGCCGTAGTTCCGGAGCGTATCGCGGGGCCATCTCGGCTGCGGATTCCGCGGCGTGGCCCCCTTCCGAGATACCGAGAAGCGTTGTCGTGGTAGCGATGTCGGAAGTCAGCTGCCGTACCGCGCGAATGGAATCCAGGATGTCGGCGCCGGCGACGGCCGTGTTGAGCGCCGGATGCGGCCCCGGGGTGCCCAACCCCTGGTAATCGGTCATCACCACCGCCCAACCGCGCCCGATGAGTCGTTGCACTACGGGCAGGGACCCGTACATGCTCGGGTCCGCGGAAGGCGCGCACTGTTCGAGCATGCCCGCGAAGCCGTGGCCCAGCGCGATCAACGGCCAGCCCTCCCGGGGTTTCATACCGGCGGGCGTGAGGTAGACGCCGCTGACCACCGCTGGTTTCCCCGCGAGGCCAGTGGAGCGATAGACGAATCGCCTCGCCTCGCCGACCGTCGATGCGAGCTGGGGATCCAGGTGATCGTCGGGACCGGTCTGAAGCAGGGTTCCCGCGGCGACGTCCGACGCGGGGGATGCGCAAATCTGGGGCGCGGCAATCACATGCGCGAAACCGATCGCGCCCGCTGTCAGCAGTGCCGCCGTGAAGGGGCGGCCTGGCTTGCGGCGGCCGAGGTGGAGGAGGCGACGCATTTCCGCTCCGATCCCGCTATCAAATTCCATATGGAATCAATATTGTTGTGGATCATCCTTCCCACGGCGGCGCCCACTGGTCAATATGGAAAGCCAGTGCTCACTATCACGTCTGCCGCAGCTCACTCGATCCGCGCTACTTGCCTTCTTTCACTCCCGACCGCCGGTCCAGTTGCTGCTTCCGGGTGAGCGCCCGAGCCCGGTACGGACCGCGGGTGCCGAGGGCGGGGATGGCTGCGGCGAGTCGTCCACCGATCTCGAGCAGTAGTCGGCCGATGGGTACGGCTGTTCCGTTGCACCACAGGATGTTGCGGTCGATGGAGGCGTAGGGGCCGACTCCGATCCGAATGCTTGCCGGCCGCAGAGCAAAGGCCCTCTTGCCGGTGGAATCGCTACCGCTGGCGCGGGTCTCGCTGCGCACAATATCGCGCTCGGCGTCGTCGGAGCGATCGCATGCGTATTGACCTTCTATGGACCGTGCTGGACTCTGACACCGCGGCGGCAAGCGCGTCGCTGGCAGCGCTTCCTCGCAGACCATGGCGTCCTCGATCTCGCCTCGTCGGAACTTGCGGTCGATACGAACTCTGAGCGATGGCCTGCCCGGCTCGATTCGGTCATCGAATACCTTGTGCGCGAACAACTCCCGGACATCGTTACCGCCTGCCGCCCCGATCGATAGCTGCCGTGCTCGTGGCGGTGCGCATGACCGGTCCGGCCGCGAGTGTGCTGCTGCGCGACCCGATCGACGACGGGGACTCGGACGATCTCACTCGCTGGCGCGGGTGATCCCAACGGCGCCTTGGTATTACGGGCTTGTGACCAGCCCTCCTGCGCCACGGTGTGTGTCGCGTCGCGCCGTATTGACCAGGAGTGCGGCAATCTGATTGACTCTCAGTAAAGTCAAAAATTCGTAGTCGATACGGACGGGCGGCTGACGCAGCGGCCCTGGTGTGACTGATGCCGGGTTCGGCGTACCCGAGTAAGGCAGGCGGCTGATGCGTGCGGTCCTGATGTTGTTCGACAGTCTCAGTCGCCGGTTACTGCCGCCCTATGGCTCCGAGTGGGTACACGCACCGAACTTCACCCGGCTCGCCGCGCACACGGTGCGGTTCGACAACTGCTACGGCGGCTCGATGCCGTGCATGCCCGCCCGCCGCGAAATGCACACCGGCCGCCACAATTTCCTGCACCGCTCCTGGGGACCGTTGGAGCCGTTCGACGATTCCGTGCCGGAGATGCTGTCCGCGGCGGGGATATATCCGCACCTGGTCACCGACCACCCGCACTACTGGGAGGACGGCGGTGCGACCTACCACAGCCGATTCCGCACCTTCGAGTTCTTCCGCGGTCAGGAGGGCGACACGTGGAAGGGGCAGGTCGCCGATCCGCCGCAGCCGCAGAGTCCGCGTCGGGTTCGTCACCATCTGTGGCGGCAGGATCTGGTGAACCGGCGGTACCTGACGCGAGCCGAGGATCACCCACAGGTCCGGACGGTGAACGCCGGTCTCGAGTTCATTCGCACCAATCACGCCGACGACGCGTGGTTCGTGCAGATCGAGTGCTTCGACCCGCACGAACCGTACTTCTCCCACCGCGACTACGCGCGCCACTATCCCGACCTCGATGCCGACAGCGATGCCCCTGCGTGGCCCGATTACAAACGGGTGGAAGAGGATTCGGACACCGTGCGGCGCACGCGCGCCGAATACGCCGCGCTGCTCACCATGTGCGACGCGTCGCTGGGGCGGGTCCTGGACGTCTTCGATGAGCTGGGCCTGTGGGACGACACGCTGCTGATCGTCTGCACCGACCACGGTTTCCTACTCGGAGAGCACGGCTGGTGGGGCAAGAATGTGCAGCCCTGGTACGACGAGAACATCCATACGCCGCTGTTCGTCTGGGATCCGGTGGCTCGGACGAAGGCGGGCACCTGCCGGGATCTGGTGCAGACCATCGACTTCGGCCCCACTCTGCTGGATTTCTTCGGCCTCGAGCCCGCCGCGGATATGCGTGGCCGATCCCTGCTGCCGCTGCTGCGCGAGCCGACGCCGGGCCGACACCGCGCGGGCGCACTGTTCGGGGTCTTCGGCGGGCATGTCAATGTCACCGACGGGCGGTATGTGTATCTGCGGGCCCCGGCCGCGCCGGGCAATTCGCCGCTGTTCGAGCACACCCTGATGCCCACGCATATGGCCTCCCGTTTCACCCCGGCCGAATTGGCGAACGCGGAGTTGGTCGGCCCGCTCCCGTTCACCAAGAGCGTTCCGGTGCTGCGCGTATCCGGCTTCGCCGTGGGCGACCCGTTCGCCTTCGGCACCGGTCTGTTCGACCTGGAAAGCGATCCGCATCAGGAGAATCCGCTCGTCGACGACGAGCTCGAACTGCGAATGATCGACCTGCTCGTGGAGCTCATGCGTGCCAACGACGCACCGGACTCCCAATTCGTCCGCCTCGGCCTTCCGCTCGAGGGGAAGGCCGATTCTCCTGGCACGATGCCCTCGCCTACTGCGACTGGGCCGGCCGACGTCTGCCGACCGAAGCGCAGTGGGAATTCGCCGCGCGCGGCGGCCTTTCCGGAGCTCGCTATCCCTGGGGTGACGAGGCGCCGGGCGCCGACGGTCGGTGGCGGGCGAATATCTGGCAGGGCGATTTCCCGACCGTCAACACCCGGGAGGACGGATTACTGACCACCGCGCCGGTCCGCTCCTATCAGCCCAATGGATACGGACTGTGGCAGATGGCTGGCAATGTCTGGGAGTGGTGCTTCGATCGATTCTCTCCGAACACCTACAGCCACAACGCCAGAGCGGAGCATGTGCGCGATCCGCAGGGCGCGGCTGTGGGGGAGTCGCGGGTGCTGCGCGGCGGCTCGTATCTCTGTCACGATAGTTACTGCACTCGGTACCGCACTGCCGCTCGCTCATCGAACACACCGGATTCCACCATGGGGAATACTGGTTTCCGTACCGTCGCCGCATGATTGCCAGTGTCCAACTGGATCTCGCTCGGTTACGTCGGGTGATCCAATTGGGGTGCGGCGTGCATGAATACCTCGTCTCGAGTGGTGAACAGGGTGGGCAGCGTCTGTCGATGTGCCTGGGCGCGATGACAATCCGGGTCGGCGCGCACGTCGCGCTGGATGCGCTCGTAGGTATCGCGGTCGTCGTACTCCCACACCGCGACCACACGATCATCGTCGGTTTGCCATCGCCCGATGAGTCGGGCCCCGTGGCGCAGTTGGACAGGTAGCAGCCAGTCCCGGAAGAACTCGTGGAAGATCGTGAGGTTCTCGGGGACGGCATCGTAGATTCGCATTCGGTAGAGCACAGTGCATTCTCGCTTGGCACGCCCACCTCAGAATATGGTGGGCCGGTGTATGTTCCGTGCTCGGAGTTTCGGCGGACCCCCTTGGAGCGGGCTGATCAGGAGCTTGCGTGGTGTCGTGCCGATCAGTGGTTCTTCGCCGCTGGCGCTTGCCATATTCTGGCCTTCGCGTTTCTCGAGGTGTATCCGGCCGGGTTCGCGGTGATGGGGCTGTGGCCGGAGGGTGGGGCTGATCCCGGTCATGTGTATGTCTCCGATGGGGTTTGGGCTTTCGATCATGGTGGGTGGACTCTCGAGGCCGAGTTGGTCGAGGTCAGCCGGGCGGCCGAGCCGGGGGCGCGGTATCGATGTCAGCGAATAGATCTGGGTCTCGCGGAGTTGTGTGCTCGGTATTGGTATCGGACGCGGGTCGAGTTCGCTCATGATCCCTGGCGGCGTGCGCTCGCGTATGTGGGACGGTTCGAGGATCCGCGTGGGTGTAATTGACCCTGGTCGTGCTGGGCTCGGCGGGTGGTGAACTTTCTGGGTACTGTCGCGGGGTGGGGAACGAGTGCTTGATCTGTGCGAAGCATCGTGGTGTCGGTCGTTTGGTGGGGCCGGTGATCTACTCGGATCGACTCGTTGTTGTGACACATCGTCCGCTGTCGGAGGGAGCGGCGATGCCTGGCTATCTGTTCGTCGAGACGGTGCGGCACGCAGCGGCTTTGGCCGATTTGGGTGATGCCGAGGCGGCCGCTGTGGGGTGGGCGGTTCGGCGGGCCGCGTGTGCGTTGCGGGGGGAGCTTGCGCCCGAGTTCGTGTTCTCCGCGGTTACGGGTCGTAGCGTGGCGCATTTTCATCAGCATGTGTTTGTTCGTCCGCGGGGCACGCCGGATGAGGTGTACTGGTTCGACTCCTGGAGTGATGGTCCTCGTATCGACGGACCTGGCTTGAATACGTTATGCGAACGTCTCGCAACATATTTCGATCACGTGGTTCGGTGAAGTGTGCCGTTTGGGCAGCCGGTACGAAACCTCGCGCGGACGTGCGCGCTTATGTCCGGATGACGCCGGGATTGCGCTCGGGTTCCTAATCTCGACGGTGGCTCGGCCGGGTGGCCGGGGTGCGGGTTGACAACCCGTGGTCGTATGGATCGGAGAGATTCGATGGGCATTGCTGTCGTGGGGATTGCCGGGGTGGTCGCGTTGGCGGTTCCGGGGATGGGGCGAGGGTAGGTCGCGATATGAGTGTGGCGCGTTCGGTCAGCCGGGCATTGCATGCCGCGGTCGAGGCGGGGGACAAGGATGCCTGGTTGGAGATGTTCGCGGCCGATGCCGTTGTCGAAGATCCGGTCGGGCCTTCGGATTTCGATCCGAAAGGTCGGGGACACCGTGGGCTCGAGGAGATTTCGGCGTTCTGGGACAAGGCCATCGCGCACAACGATTCGATCGAGTTTCTGATCGCGGACTCCTTCGCCTGCGGGAACGAGGTCGCCTTCACCGGCACGGTTCGCAGCAGCAGCGGCGGGCAGACGCTCGATGCCGAGGGCGTATTCACCTATCGGGTGAACGAGGCGGGCAAAATCATTGCCCTGCGGGCGTTCTGGGAGTTCGAGCGCACCGTGCGGACCATCCGGCCCGCCTGAGCTCACGCTCGGGTCGATCGGCCGCTCACCCAGGTGACCAGCCGTTCGATCGGTCCGCGGCCGAAGGTGGCCACCCACACCGTGGCGGCGGCGATCACGGCGATCGTGAACGCCGCCAGCAGGCCGTTGCCGGTAGGGGCCGTCGAGGCGTCACCGAGCAGGCGGATCGCGACGATATGCGCCGCGTAGACGGTCAAGGGAATCGAACCCACGGCGGCGATCGGATACAGCGCGGGACGCAGGCGGTCGGCCGACAGCAGCAGCACGGCCAGCACGGTCATCGCGAAGCCGAGCGAGCCGACGATCTCGAAGGTGGAGCCGTAATGTGGTTCGGCACTGAGCAATCGCCCCCAACTCGACTCGGTGTCGATATCGGTGAAGCGGCCGATCGCCCAGGCCGATCCGTATCCGGCGAGCATCATCACCGGACCGGCGACGAGCATGCGGACCCGAACCGCGTGCTCGCCCAGATCGCTGCGCCCCAGCGCGAGTCCGGTGAGCGCGAACGTGATCCACACCAGCGCCGGATAATCGCCGGTGACGGCCAGATCGGTGATCTGGGCCCCGGCGCAGGACGCGACCTCCGGATCGCACGAGGCGGGCAGCAGATCAGCCAGCCACACCGCCACCGGCGGCGCGATCACCGCCCAGCCCGCGGCGAGCATGAGCAGCCGGCGCGGACTCCACGACAGGAACGGCAGAGCGCACACGAACAGCAGCGCGTAGGTCTGCAGGATTACCGACACCCCGCTGTCGAGGGCGGTGAGTACGCCCCCGAGCGCGAACAACAGCAGCGCCCGGATCACGATGCGCAACCGCGCCGCGACCAGCTCCGCACCGACCGGCGGCCGTACCCGCCCACTCAGCAGGGCCAGCGACACACCGGCCAGCAGGGCGAACAGGATCGACGATCGCCCGTTCGCGAGCGCGAGCCAGCTTCCGGTATCGCCCCAGCGCAGCTCCCTGGTGAGGCCCACATGCGCGACGATCATCCCCAGTACGGCGACTCCGCGCGCGGTGTCGATCCCCAGGATCCGCGCGGATTTCGGTGTCGACGTCGCCGGGCCGGACAGGACGGTCGTGGTCATGCGCCCATCGTGCGGCAATGATCATGAGGAGATCGTGAAGGCCATGAGTTCGAGCAGATGACCGTTCGGGTCCAGGACGAAGAACCCTCGATGGTCGCCGTGCCGGTAGGTATTGCCCTCCTCGGTTCGACGGGCGTCGGCCCAGTATCGAATCCGCCGCTGTTCGATCAGTTTCAGGGCCGTCCGGAAATCGTCATCCGAGACCGTGATCGCATAGCGCTGCTGTTGAATCCCCGGATCGCGAGACGACGATCCGATATCGGCGAACCGCACGGTGACCTCATTGTCGAAGGCGAGTGCGATATCCCATCCGACTCGACCGGCCAACCGCCCGCCGAGGATATCCGCCCAGAATTCGGCGGTCTCGAATCCGTCGGCGGTCCAGACCACGGTGTGATCGAACCTCATCGCACGGCCCCTCAGGCCCGATCCGCGGTCCAGCGCATCAGGCAGTGACCCATGGACATGCCGCCGCCGAATGCGGTGAGCAGCAACAGATCCCCGGTGCGCAGGAATCCGGACCGATTCGCGTCGTCCAAAGTGACCGGCACCGAGGCGCTGCCGACATTGCCGTAACGATCCAGCGTGCGATGCGTCCGCGCGTGGTCGAGACCCGCCAGCTCGATGAGCTGGCCGAGCAGCACCCCGTTGGGCTGATGCGGCACCACGTGGACCAGGTCGGCGGGGCTGACACCCGCCTCGGCGAAAAGCTTCTCCAGTGCGGGCGGCACATTATCCATGACGAAGTCGCGGACGGCGCGGCCGTCCATTCTGAAGTAATGGCCGCCGCTGTCGACGGTTTCGTGCGAGGCGGGCAGCCTGCTGCCACCGGCCTCCACTCGGATCAGCTGGCGCTGGTCGCCGCGCGAGGCCAAATGCGTTGCGAGGATGCCGTATCCGGAAGGCACCCGTCCGACCACCGCCGCACCCGCTCCGTCGCCGAGCAGCACCGCCGTTCTACGATCGTCGAAATCCAGTGAGCGCGAATACACATCGGCCGCGATCACCAGTGCGCGCGCCGACGGTCTGGCGGAAACCAGGCTGCGTGCGAGCTCGAGGGCGTAGACGAAGCCGCTGCAGACCACATTGATATCGAAACAGGCCGCGTTCCACGCGCCGAGCTGCGCCTGAACCAGACACGCCACGGGCGGTTGCGGCGAGTCGGGCGTGGATGTCGCGACGATGAGATAGTCGATACTCGCCGCGTCCAGGCCACCGCGGTCGATGGCATCGGCGCCTGCCTTCGCCGCGAGATCGGAGGTGGCCTCCTCCGGGGCCGCGAAGCGTCGCTCCGCGATGAGCGTCTTGCGCAGGATCCAGTCCGCTTCGACGCCGACGCGTTCCGCGATCGCGGCGCTCGACATCACCTTGGTGGGGAGATAGGAACCGGTCGCGAGTATTCCGATTTCGGTCTGCATGGGTGGTATCCCTCTTTCGGGTGAAATCCTGGCGCGGTCAGAGGATTGCCTGTATGCCGGTGGCGCACTTCAGCTCCCGGCAGGTTCGAGAATTGTCGTGGAACTGGATCGACCGCCAGCCGGACGCATTCGCCGCGGCGCAGGTCTCGGCGTCGCGATCGACCAGAATGGAGATGTTCGCGGGAATTCCAGCCTCCCGCTCGGCGATTCGGAACAGGTCGCGGTGAGATGTCCCCGCATCGGCGGTGCGGGAATCGACCACCGCATCGACCCCGCCCAGTTCGGCCATCACCTGTTTGCGGGACTGTCCCCAGCCGCACGGCTCGTTCGCCAGCACCCCGATGCCGAAACCGGCGAAATCACGCAGGTAGCGAAGCGTATTGACCATGACGTGATTCGTCTCGGCGGATGGGTACAGCAGCACCCCGTCGAGATCGAACCAGAGGAACGGCGCGTACATGACAAACCTCTATTCGTTGAGAATTGTGTAATCACCTGGGGTGCAGCGGAACTCGCTCATCGGTGGCGACCAGATCGGTGATCCGATCGGCGATGATGCGCATACCGTCCTTGGACAGAATGGATTCCGCGTGAAACTGCATCGAGGCGAAATGCGGCCCGCGCAGCGCGTAGACCTCACCGGTGTCCGGATCGCGACTGATCTCGACCGGGCCGATGCCCGCGCACGCCATGTCGTCGCTGTCGCTGCGCACGATGTAGGTGTTGTAGAACGCCACCCGCTCCCAGCTGCCGAACAGTGAAATGCGGCGCTGCACACCCTGATTCGGCGTCGCACGCCGCACGAGGTCGAATCCGAGGCGGCCGCCGAGCACCTGGTGGCTGAGACATACCGCGAGGAACGGATGCCGCGCGGCGAGCAGGGCGTCGATCGTCCGGCTCAGGTGCGCGATCTTCCGATCGCCGGTGCGCCGCGGATCGCCGGGACCGGGACCCATGACGACGAGGTCGTAGCGCTCGAAATCCGCCGCCTGATCGAAGCGGCATATCGTCACCGCCAGTCCCAGGGCGCGCAGCTGGTGACCGAGCATCGCGGTGAAGGTGTCCTCGGCGTCCACCACCAGTACGCTGCGCGGGGCGGGCACGACCTCGGGCCGGTTCGCGCCGCCGTCGAGCCAGAACTCCGCGATGGCGGTATTGCGCCGGGCCAGCGCCGCGCGCACCTCCGGATGTTCGCCGAAACTCACCCGCTCGACCGCGCCGAGGGCCGTCAGCAAACCCGTTGCCTTCGCGCGGGTTTCGGCGCTCTCCGAGGCCGGATCGGAGTCCTGGACTATCGTGGCGCCGACGTCGATGCGCAGTCTGCCGTCGCGGGCGATATCGGCGGTGCGGATGAGGATCGCGGAATCCATTGTCCGGCCGTCATTTCCGTCCCGCCCCAGCAGTGCGGCGATGCCGCTGTAATAGCCGCGGCCGCTCGATTCGTACCGGCTGATGACGTGGCAGGCGTTCTCCAGCGGGCTGCCGGTCACCGTCGGGGCGAACATCGTCTCGCGCAGGATGTCGCGCGGGTCGCTGTCGGTGTGGCCCTCGATGAAATATTCGGTGTGCGCGAGGTCGGCCATCTCCTTCAGATAGGGTCCGACGACCCGGCCGCCGGAGACGCAGAACCGCGACATCATCTTCAGTTCCTCGTCGACGACCATGTAGAGCTCGCTGGCCTCCTTCTGGTCGGACAGGAACTCCAGGACCTCGCGCAATACGGGCCCCGACGGCGGATACCGATAGGTGCCGCTGATCGGATTCATCACGGCCGTACCGTCTTTCAGGCTCACATGCCGTTCGGGCGTCGCGCCCACGAAGGTGTGATCGCCGGTGTGCACGATGAAGGTCCAGTACGCACCCGATGCTCGGGTGAGCAGGCGGCGGAAGAATGACAGCGCCATCGACAACTCGTAGCCGGAGATATCGGCCAGATACGATCGGCGCAGGACGAAGTTCGCGCCCGCTCCGGCGCCGATCTCCTCCGCGATGATCCGCGCCGCGAGCTGCGCATAGGCCGCGTCGTCCAGGTCGAAACCGCTGTTGCGCAAAGAGATCCGCGTATCGGGCAGGAGGTGCGGCAGAGCCGCCAGGTCCAGCTCGGCGCGGTCGGTGATGTGCAGGACCTGCAGTGGGCTGCCGTCGTCGATACAGTCGAAGCCACGCTCGGCCACCTGGCGAAACGGGACGACGACCAGTGCGTCGTCGATCGGATGGGCCGTGGAATCGGTTGGCGGCAGCACGATCTCGCTCAGCAGCGCGGGCGTCGACACCGTGCCGACGAACAGCTGTACGGCCGTGGCGGGCCCGGTCACCGGCCGGTGCACGATCGCGAACGGCGGCGGCTCGGGGACGAGTATCCGATTCAGCACGGCGCGGGCGTGCTCGTCGATGCCGCTCATGCGAACACATCCGCGGTGAGGCCGACCACCGCGCAGCGCTGCGCGGCGAATGCGATGGCCATTCGGTGGTATTCCGCCGAGAAGTCCGCGATCGCGTCGGCGATCAGGAACGGCTGAATGTCATGGCTGAACGCGTCGACGGCACTCGTCAACACACCGATATGGGCATAGACGCCGCAGAGAATGAGCTGATCCCGGCCCGCGGCACGCATTCGGGTGAGCAGATCGGATCGGAAGAACGCGCTGTAGCGCCATTTCGTGAGCATCCAATCGGCGGACGAGGGCGTCAACTCGTCGACGACCGCGCGTTCGATGGGATCCACGCGCATACCCGGACCCCAGAAATCCTTCAGCAGTCCGCGTTGGGTATCGGACATGCCGCCCGGCTGAGTCGTATAGGCGACCGGAATGCCCAGTCGATCGCTGCGGGTGCGCAATGCCACGGCGTTCGCGACCAGGCATCGGCGCACCGAATCGGGAAAGGGGCGCAGGAAATAGCGCTGCATGTCGTGGATCAGCAGAACCGCTCGATCCGGTTCGACGGACCAATCGGCGACATTGGGTGGTAGATCGGCCGCCGTCGGCATCGGATATTCTCCGATCGGCGGGATCGCCGCCACCGGCCGCCCTTCGGTGTCCGCACGCATATCAGACCCCCAGCGTGGCGCCACCGTCGACGGTGACAGTGTGCATCGTGATGTGCGCGGCCTGATCGGAGAGCAGAAACAGCACCGCGTCGGCGATATCCTCGGGCTCGGCCAGTTTCCGCAGCGGAATCCCGACGCGGTATTCGGCCGAACTGCCGTCGAGGGTGCGCTCGGGCCCGGTCTCGTCATGCCACATCGAGGCGAGCATCGGCGTATTCGTCGAGCCCGGCGCGACCAGATTGCATCGAATTCCATAGCGCGCCACCTCGAGTCCGAGACATTTGGTGAACATCGCCGCGGCCGCCTTGGAGGCCGAGTACGCCGCCATTCCCGTCCGAGCCGTGCCCGCCGCGTTGGAGACGATTGTGACCATGCTGCCCGAGGAACGCGGAATCATCCGGTCGACAACATATCTCGACATGTGGAAGACCCCGGTCGTGTTGACCCCGAGCACAGTTTCCCAATCCTGTTCCGACAGCTCCCACGCCGCGCCGAGGCGAAGCACTCCGGCGGCGTTGACGAGATAGTCCACCGGGCCCAGCCGGCGTTCGATGGCGTCCACCACGCATTCGACGGATTCGGAATCGGTGACATCGGCCAGAAAAGCGTGGACCCGCAAGCCTTTTCCGGTCAGCAGGTCGACCTCTTCGCGCAGCCGCTCCTCGTCGCGGTCCACGGCCGCGACCGTGGCGCCCTGCTCCCCGAGCGCCCGGACGATCGCGCTGCCGATACCACCGGCCGCGCCGGTGACCAGTGCGGTTTTGTTCTCCATGATTTCTCCATCTATCCGCGCCACTGCGAGACGACGGCAACGGCCTGATCCGGATTGAGCCGCGGATCGCACAGGCTGGTGCGTTTACCGCCCGCTCGGTCCAGGAACTGCTCGTTGGTGACGCATTCGGTCACGCCCTCGGGCGTGGTTTCCAAGTGCAGCCCGCCCGCTATGCCGCCCGCGCCGCGCACGGCCTGCTGGAACAGGCGCGTCTCCCGCACGATCGCGTCGAGATAGCGGGTTTTGCCGAGGCCGGGCACGGAGACGGTGTTGCCGTGCATCGGATCGCACAGCCAGATCACCGGGTGGCCCGCCGACCGGAGTGCGGAGACCAGACGCGGGAGCCGGTCCGCGACCAGATCGGCGCCCATACGGGCCACCAGGGTCAGGCGGCCGGGTTCGCGTTCGGGATCCAGACGCTCGCACAGCGCGAGCAGTTCATCGGCGTCGATATTCGGACCGACCTTGCAGGCCACCGGATTCGCGACCTCGGCGAGCATGGCGACGTGCGCACCGTCCACATCGCGCGTCCGCTCGCCGATCCACGGCCAGTGGGTGGATCCGAGCAGCAGCTGTCCGGACGCGTCCTCGCGCAGGAACGGGATCTCGTAATCGAGCAGCAGCGCTTCGTGACTGGTCCACACGGGCGCGTCGGTCCAGGACCGGCGGTGCCGACCCCGCCAGGAGAGGTGGTGCATGATCTCGGCGGCGGCCTCGTAACAGCTGACCATTCGGAACGCGTCCGGCCGCCGATGTTCCAGGGTCGGCTCGGGCGCGTTGACCGAATGACCGCGATAGACCGGCAGATCCAGCCCGCCCACCCGCTCGTAGTCGTTGGAGCGAGGTTTCGCGAATTGGCCCGCGATGCGTCCCACGCGCAGCACCGGCTTGCGGGTATTCATCCGTATCGTTCCCGCGAGCACTTCCAGCAGGCCGACCTTGCGCGCGATATCGGCGGCCGTCCGCTCGGCGGGATCCTCGGCGCAATCGCCGGCCTGGATGACGTAGGCGCTGCCCACGGCGACCGAGGCCAGCAGGTTGCGCAGGTTGTAGACGTCCACGGCGTTGACCAGGGCCGGACGAGCGGCCAATTCCGCTCGGACGTGCTGGATTTGCGAGACGTCGCCCCAATCCGGTTGCTGCAGAGCGAGTTCCGGTCGGATATCGGCCGCCGACATCGTGCCGGGCCTCAGAATATTCTTCATCGGTCGGCTCAGCTACTTCCCACTCGGAGGTCGTCGGCGAGTTCGAAGCACACGGACCCCCACATGTACCCGGCGCCGATGGCGCCCATCAGAATCACGTCACGCCGCTTGGCCCGGCCTGCCTGGGCCAATTGGTGCAGGGCGGTCAGCGAGGCCACCGCGGCGGTATTGCCCAGCGTGTCCGCGGTGATCGGCACCAGTTCGGGATCCGCGCCCAGGGTGCGGGTCATGGACTCCAGCATTCGAACATTGGCCTGGTGCAGGGCGAATCCGCTGACGTCCTCGACCTTCACCCCGGCGGCCGACAGCGCGCGCAGCAGTGAATCCGGCAGCAGGGTGACCGCGGCCTGCCAGACATCGCGCCCGTCGAGATGTAGATACGGGCCGCGCGGCAGCTCCGTCGAGTCCGAATCGCCGCGCAGATGCCAGGGTGTCGGCAGGCGTGCGCCGCCCGACGGCTGATTCCCGAGGTCGTAGCCGAGCACCCCGCCGGACTCGCAGCGGCGGACGACCATCGCGGCCGCGGCATCGCCGAACAGGATGCGAATCCGGCGATCATCCGGGTCGGTAATGCTCGAATACCGGTCGGCCACCACGATCAACGCGTTCTCGAGACCCGGCTCCTGTAGCAGGCATCCGGCGGTGTAGAGGGCGTAGATCGCTCCGGCGCAGGCGGTTTGGGTCAGATCCACGATTCGGGTGGTCGCGATGCCCGCCTGACCGGCGACCGTGACGCCGAACGATGGGAAGAACCAATCCGGCGTCGAGGTCACCGAGATCACCACATCGATATCGCCGGGGGTCAGGCCCGCCAGTGCGATCGCCTTGTCGACGGCCTCGGCGGAGAATTCCGCCAGGCCGACCTCGGGGTCCATGAACCGGCGTTCCCGGATGCCCACCCGTTCTTCGATCCACTCGGGCGTACTGTCCAGCCGCTCACACAATTCGGCATTGGTGACGCGCCGCTTCGGTGTCTTCACGTAGAGGCTCAGCGGTGTCACCGGAGCCAGTGTCCATTTCGGCATGATCGCGCTCCCGTCAATCCATTTCGAACGACATCCGCAGCGGATGCTGTTCGTAGGGGCCCTTCTCCGGCAACTCGTCGATCTTGACGCCGAACCATTTGTCCAGCGCCGCAATGACTTCCGCATCGTCGGCGAGTTTCGTAACTTCGGTGCCCTCGGGTGTGGTCAGGGTGAGTGTGTCGTTCTTCAATGTCGTCCAACCGTTTTCCGACGGCATCGAGCACAGCAGATGGTGCCGGGGCGAGGCGTCGGGTGAGGTCCGGTACCACCACAGGGTGTAGACGAAATCCGACAGTTCGACCGGGGCGTCGTAGAACCGGTACAGCAGCTTCCCGTCCCGGATCACCTCGGTCGCGTCGGGTTCGACTCGGCGCGTGGAGAATTCGCCGTGCGGGTCGAGCTGCGGTTCGGTCGAACCCAGTCGCAGCGGATAGCGGCTCATCTTGCCGAAGCCCACGTCGACCAGCCAGGAGACGCCGTCCAGTCGCACCTTCAGTACCAGATGGTTGAACGGCGGGGTGAATCCATCGATGATCCAGACGCGGCCCTGATGTACGGTGACCTCGAATCCCAAGGACTGCAACAGGAAATACAGCGCCGGATTGACCTCGCAGCAGCCGCCGCCGCGACGCCGGTCGACGACTTTCTCGAGAATCCGCTCGTCGAGCGGGATCTCGTCGCCGAAGCGGAGCGCGAGGGTTTCCCACGGCACCGAGAGCACGTGGCGTTCCTGCAGATGTCGCAGTGCGTCGAGGTCGGGGCGGTGCGGACGGTCCGCCGAGATGCGTTCCAGGTACTGGGTAATTCGCTTGTCGTCCAGCATTACTCACTCTGCTTCTCTGAGGTCTTGAATCTCGGAAAGAGATCTTCGGCGTTCAGGTGGTCGATACGAATCCGCTCGTCCGCCGTGAAGTTCCCGTGGTCGAGGAAGGAACGCGCGTCGTCGGCGCTGAAGGTGTCCGGCATGAGCGGGAAATCGGTGCCCACCAGTAGCCGGCCGGTATCGGCGAACGACCGCAGCCCGGCCAGGCTGTGCGGATCGCCGCTCATCGCCACATCGAGGTAGAGCCGCCGCAGATCGCCGATAGGATCGGCCGGTAAGCGGTCCGCGAGACAGCGACTGATCTGCGGTCCGTAGGTGAGCCGGCCGGCGTAGTGGGATATGCCGCCGCCGCCGTGGGACAGGATCATGCGCAGGTTCGGAAAGCGTTCCAGGGTCTGGTTGTAGAGCAGCTGCGCGGCCAGTCGCACTGTGTCGAAAGGGAATTCGTACAGCGAGCCGGGCAGTCCGAAGTCGGGCTGTCCGCTCGACGGCGGCAGTGCCGGATGGACGAACAGTGGGACGGACCGCCGTTGCGCCTCGGCGAGAAACGGATCGAGGGCGCGGTCGCCCACATAGACCCCGCTGTAATTGGTGATCAGCCCGACGCCGTCGAGGCCGAGTACGTCGAGGCAGTACTCCAGTTCCGCCAGCACCGCGTCCAGATGTGGAAACGGCAGCACCGCGAAGGCGCCGAAGCGCTCCGGACGCTCCGCGACGAAGTCGGCGAGGAATTGGTTCGACTCCCGGGCGAACCGCGCGGCGGCATCGCGATCGAGGGCCGGAACGCCCGGCCACAGGCTGACCACCGCGGCGCGGATGCCGTGCCGGTCCATCATCGCCAGGCTGGCCTCGGCGCTCCATACCGGTCGATCCACATGCGGGAGCACGATCTCGCGCACACCGACATCGCGAAGCCGCTCGAAATAGGACTGCGGCAGGATGTGGTGATGCACGTCGATCGCGTTCCGCCAGGGACCGCCCGTGTGCTGCGTGGTCTCCGCGTTCATGTGACCGGACCGATCCGGATCAGGCGCGGCTGGCGCCGGGCGGATTGCTGACGACGATGCGCCATATGCCGTCCTGGCCGCGGCGGGCGATATCGGTCGCGGTGCCCTCGATCCGAGTCGGCTCGCCGTCCGGTCCGATGCCCTCGTGCACATAATCGTTGATCAGTAGCGCGATATCGCCGACCTCGTAGACGTGCCGAATCGTGGAGGTGACCGGCAGTGGATTCTCGAGGGCCTTCGCGGTGGCGCGTCGCCGTTCTTCTCCGGTCAGGAAATTACCCGGCGAAACCACATGGATCGCGGCCGGATCCAGGAGTTTCTCCATCAGCTCGATATTGCCGGAGTTGAATGCGAATTCGAACACCTTCGACAGCTGTCCGGGCTCGGTGGGAAGCTCGATGTTCGTGGTGGTTGAATCGGTCATGAGATCAGTCCAGCGCAGCGTCCCGGGCACCGTCAACGCGCTTCGGAACGATAAGTCAGGTCGCCGGAAGCGCATTGGGGTGAAGACCTGACAAATCTTGTAGCGGGTGTGGCCGAGTAGTCGAAATCCTCGATACGGTGGTCTGAGGTATTCGCGTCCGACGGACCGACAGCACAACAAGGAGAATATTCGTGATCAGGCTTTCGATCATTTATCACTCGCAGAGCGGAAATGTGCATCGCCTCGCCGCGGCGGCCGCCGCGACGGCCGAGGGGCTGGGTGCGCAGACGCGCCTGCGCAAGGTGCCCAAGCTGGCCGATCCCCGTCTGCTGGACGTGCAGGCCTACGCCGACCTGAACGAGGCCACGGCGGATATTCCCGATGCCACCCACGACGATCTGGTGTGGGCCGACGCGATCATGATCGGCACTCCGGTCGTCTTCGGACTGCCCGCGCCGGAGCTCATTCATTTCATCAATCATTCCGGGATGGTTTCCATTCCGGGCAAGCTGATGAACAAGGCGGTATCGGTTTTCACCTCCGGCGCCGGTCTGCATGCCGGTCAGGAGACGACGATTCTCGCCGTGCACAATGCGGTCTGTCATTGGGGTTCGCTGATCATCCCGAACGGCAGTAGCGTCGATATTCTGACCACCGAGCAGAACGGCGGCCTGCCCTATGGCACTTGTAATTCCTCGTGGCATAAGCCGAATAATGTGAGCGATGACAATCTGGCCGCGATCAACTACCAGACCACACGCATGATCGAGGTTGCCACGGCCTATCAGATCGGCCTGGAGCAGACCACCTCGTCCATCCAGTTCACCGATATCGAAAAGCTCGGCAAGAAGTATAATTTCGAGCTTGCCTGATCCTTCGATCGGGCACGTGAATGGCCCCGCTCAATGGCGAGCGGGGCCATTCACATGTTTTCAGTGCCGGTTCGCGACCTGGCTTTCGATCCCGTCCAGAAGCACATTCAAACTCAGTACGAATCCGTCGTTCCAGTCGCGATCAGCCAGGAACCGATGATCGATGAGCGTGGGATACCTCTGCGGATCCGCCAGGATTCGCTCGCGGCCCGCCCGGGCGTCGGCGGCCGAGAGCAGCATGCTCGATTCGCTGGTCGCCGATCCCTGCACATGGCTCAGCAGCATCCAGCTCACCGCCGCGATCTGCACCTCGGCGAAGCCGGTGCGTGCGAGGGTCGCGTAGAGGAACTCCATCCAGCGCAGGAAGTTCGGCCCGATCGGCGGCGACTGCCGTGACGGCATCACCGCGGTCCACGGATGTCGCAGCAGCGCCGCGCGATGGTCGGTGAGCAGGGCGACGATATCGTCACGCCAGCGCTCGGACGGCGGATCCGGAATCGCGATCTCCGCGAAGACCGCATCGATGGCCAGATCGATGACATCGTCCTTGGTGTCGACATGCCAGTACAGCGTGGTCGAGCCGACTCCCAGCCGCTCGGCGAGGCGGCGCATGGTCAGCCCTTCCATACCCCCCTGATCCAGCAGGGCAACGGCCGCCTCGGTGATTCTGACCCGGCTCAGCGGCGGGCCCTCGCGCACCACGGGCGCGGGGCGCAGCCACACCGAGCGCGAGCCGACCCGCTGCTGCGCTCGGCCACCGGCTTGCCGCTGCGTCGCGTCACTCATGACGGCGAGTGTAGTCCAGCGATCCATCTCCGGATCGCTGTTCCGGAGTTGGAACGGTGTCATCGTGCATGGGCGCGACCGGTCACGAGGTGCTCGAGGTGGCGTTCACCAGCAGGGCCATATTGCCCGGGGGATGGTTGTTGTCGCGCATCATCTGATGGACCGAGCCGATCTCGTCGAAGTCGCCGACATAGGACAGACACGGCGAGATGGCGCCGTTGGCGATCAGCTCGACGATTTGCCGGCACTGCTGGAAGTTGGCGAAATGCGAACCCTGCAAACGCTTTTGGCGCATCCACAGATATCGCAGATCCACATCGCCGTGATAGCCGGAGGTGCCGCCGCAGATCACCACCATGCCCGCGGTATCGCACAGGTACATGGAGGTGGGGATGCTGTGCTGGCCGACGTGTTCGAGAACGATTCGGGGCGACCGACGTTCGCCGAGGGCCTCCCAGAACGCCTTGCCGAAGCGGCGTGCCTCGCGCAGCCACTCCGCACTGGCCTCCGCGTCGGAGATATCGGGAATCCGGCCCCAGTGGGAGTAGCCGCGCCGATCGATGACGCCGTGCGCACCCAGCTTCTTGCAGTAGTCCTCGCGTTCCGGCGAGGACACCACCGCCACCGGATATCCGCCGAAGGTCCGCACGATCTGGATCGCCATGGATCCCAGACCGCCCGCACCGCCCCAGATCAATACCGGATCACCGGGCCGCACGACATTCGGATGCCATCCCGTCAACTGGCGATAGGCCGTGGCGCCGGTGAGCATGAAGGCCGCGGCCTCCGCCCACGACAGGCGCTGCGGCTTCGGATGGCACTGGTACTCCTCCACAACGGTGAACTGGGCGAAGGAGCCGAAGTTCTCCTCATACCCCCATACCGACTGGGTCGCCGAGGTCATCGGATCCGCACCCGCCCGGATATCGGCCGCCGATTCGTTCCACTGACAGCTCGACAGCACGACGTGATCGCCGACCCGTACCTGTTCGACGCCGTCGCCGACCGCCCAGACGATCCCGGAACCCTCGGATCCGCCGATGTGATACTCCTCCTGCGCACCCGCGCGCATACGCGCCGCGATGACGTCGAAGGGCTGACCCATCGCCGCCCACACGTTGTTGTAGTTCACCCCGGCGGCCATGACGTAGACGAGCACCTGCCCCCGGCCGACCCGGGGCACATCCACCACCTCGGTTCGGAATGCCTCCCCCGGCGAGCCGTAACGCTCCGGCCGGATCAGCGAGGCGTACATATGCTCCGGAACATGTCCGGTCGGCGGTGTTTCACCCAGTTCGTACAGCGATTTCTTCACGATTACTCCTATGGATCCGTCCCCGGTCGGTAATGACCACTATCCGAAGCCGCCGATTCGGGGTCAATGCGTCGGCGAATTATTCGTCAACTGCCGTATCCCCCCGCGCCGAATAGACAACACCTGACAAATCGTCTGCCGATCGGTGCGTTGCCGAGTGCGGGACGTGCAGGATCGGGGGAAGTATCCGCTCGAGCGAGCAGTGGGAGAGAAATGCTGACCAGGGTTGATCACATCGGAATAGCGTGCGCCGATCTGGACGAAGCCATCAGATTTCATCGGGTCGCCTACGGATTCGATGTCTGCTATCGCGAGATAAATGACGATCAGGGTGTGGACGAGGCGATGCTGCGCATCAACGGCACCGACGACGGGCACGCGACCTATCTCCAATTGCTGAGCCCCACCCGGCCGGACTCCCCGGTGGGCAAATTCCTCGCGACGCGCGGTCCGGGAGTGCATCACATCGCCTTCGGCACACCGGATGTGGACGCCGCCGCGGCCGCGTTCCGGCAGCGGGGGATGGGCGTACTGTTCGCCGCGCCCCGCCCGGCGGCGATGGGTTCGCGCGCGACGTTCCTGCATCCGCGTGATTGTGGTGGTGTGCTGGTGGAACTGGTCACGCACGGATAAGTTCTGGTACGATGATCCTGCGATGGATCATTGATCCACAACTAGAACGAAGATCGAGGAACCTGCTGTGCGTCTGATCCTCGTGGCGATCGAGTCGGAGATCTGGATCCCGCCCGTCGTGGCGTCGGCGGCGGCGATCATGGCGATCGCGATCATCACGGGTATGCGGCTGCATCGATGGCAAACAGGAACTCGCGTGCGAGTCGATTTCGGGCGACGTTCCGGACTGCCGGGCGTCGCGCAGTGCGGAATTCCGATGTTCGCGGCGGCCATCGTATTTCTCGTGCTCGCCCGTCCGCAGAATCCGTGGGTCTCGTGGATTCCTTTCGTTCTGGCGACAGCGGCCGCTCTGATCGCCTGGCTGTCGACCAGAAAATCCGCGGATACGTTCGCGGAAATCGCATATTTGCGGAGAGCGCTCGAATCCCAGCGGAGTTGACAGACTTTTCGAACGTTAATGGCCCTGAACGCGTGATGCGGCGACAATCCAAATATGAGAAAATCGACTGATTTACGGGGATCGGCTATGGAACAAGTAATACCGGTTATCGACCTGAGTAATCGGGATACCGCGGATGGTCGCCGGTCGATCGCGGCCGCATTCGACCGGGCATGCTCGGACGGGGGATTCTTCGTCATCATCGGTCACGGAGTCCCGCAGGAGCTCATCGACCGGACCTATGCGACGACGGCGGCACTGTTCGCGCTGTCGGACGAGGAGAAGGATGCGATCGCCGCCCGGCCCGGCTTCGGCGGCCTGTTCCGCTCCACGACCGCGGCGCGGACCCGCGACAACGACACCCCGCCGGATCTGGCCGAATTGTTCGGCGTACACGTCAAAGGCGATCTGCCGGAGGCGGAGCGGGCCGAACTCGGTGACGAGTGGCTGCCCGCCCGCGTCGCCAACCTCTGGCCGACGAAGCCCGCGGAGTTCCGCGGCATCTGGAACGAGTACATCGACGCGATGACCGCGCTGTCGGCCGAGCTGGTGCATCTGATGGCGCTCGGACTCGGGCTGAACGAGGACTACCTGGACGATCGATTCGCCAACCACATGTCCTCGCTGTCGGCCAACTACTACTATCCGCAAATCGAGGCGCCGCTGCCGGGGCAGTTGCGGCGCGGGGCGCATTCGGACTTCAGCGCCGTGACAGTTCTATACCAGGACAACGACATCGGCGGCCTGCAGGTCCAGGCGCGGACCGGCGAATGGCTGCCGGTTCCGGCCGTCCCTGGCAGTTTCGTCGTCAATATCGGTGATGTGATGGCCCGGTGGACCGGCGGCCGATGGATCTCCGCGATGCACCGGGTGGTCAATCCCGTACAGGGACACCGGAGTTCGCGTATCTCGATCCCGTTCTTCTACCAGGCGGATCCCGCTGCCCCCTTCGAACCGATTCCGCTGCTGGGCGATTCGGCCGAGGAGAACGAGCCCGCCGATATCACGGTGGGGGAGTGGATATCCCGAAAGAGCCGCGCGTTCATCACGGCCTAGCCGACCGGCGTGCGGGCCCGTGCCGTCCACGACGGCGTGGGCCCGCACCGGATCTCACAGCTGCGGCAGATCGACCGACATCGCCCATCGGCCGGTGAACCGGGCGGGCCAGCCGACCGAAGCGCCGGATACATACGCGCGCGAGAGCGCGTACGCGAAGGCGTTCGCGCCGGGTTCGCGCTCATCGCATTCCGACGGGGGCCGCGGACTGATCTCGATCACGGTGCCGGCATCGGATATCGCCTCCCGGCGCGAGGCGGTACCCGGATGTGCGGACGAGCCTGCCGCCAGCGCCGCCGCGTCCGCCGCGGACAGCCGCCCCGCGATCACCTCGGTAGCCACCGCACTGCCGGTCTCGCCCACCACGCGGTCGGGAACCACGCCGTAGCAGCGCCAGGTGCGCGCGAGGGCCACCTGCACCGCGAAACCGACCGGGCCGAGCGCATCCGGTGCGCGCGGAGTCGAGCCGCTCGTGACCAGATCGGCGATGTCCCAACCCACATGCCCGGACAGCAGGTCCGAGCAGCGGCGCAGCTGTCCCGCGAACGCCGGCACCTCCGCGGCCAACCGGTCGACGCCGAGCAGATCGCTCGCGCGCGGGGCGGGTACGAAGAACACCGTCGACCGCTGCCGCGCGGGCCGCCCGATACAGACGTTCGGCCCGGTGTCACCGACCTCGAGCGCTGCCAATCCGGCGAGCAACTCCGCACGGTCCGCACCCGTGACGACCGCCCGGCAACCGTCGGCGTCGCGCCGGACCGCGAGCGAATAACCGATATCGATCGCGGTCCAGTCCGGATGTTCGAGCACTCGCTCGCGTAATCGGCCAGCGCCCGCCCGCAGTCGTGGAAGGGTATCCGCCGACAGCACCCACGGCAGCGGCATGCCGCCGGTTCGTGTGCGAGTCATCAGACCACCACCTGTGCGATTTCGGGGGTGGTGACCGATCCGGAGATCTTGCGCCCCAAGGTGGTCGGCGCCACGGCGAGCATCGCGCGCGCGATCGCGTCGGTATCGGTGAGCGTCATCGAATTCACTCCCGGCCGAATGCCCGCCGCGGTCACCCAGTGCACCCCCTCGGTCGGCACGCCGAAGGCGAATCGCCGCGGATGCGGCTGGCCGGTGGCGTCGATGAGGTGATACGGGCGTTCGGTGACGGCCAGACCGCCGGTCGCGAAGGACGCGCGGCCCGGATGCGTGATCCGGAATTCGGCGCACTGCCCCGTTGCCAGCAGGTGCCGCAGCAGCGGATCCGAGGTCCGTCGGATATCCGTATCGGGCAGCCTCGCCTCGATCAGGGTCTTCGATCGGATCGGCGGCCCGGGCACCCGCGACGACCACGCCACGAATGCCGGTTCGTGAACGTCGATTCCGATGGTGGTGTCCGGTCCGGTGAGCTCCAGCACCCCGGCGTCGAGTAGGGCGATCATCTCCTCGATCCGGGACACCGGCGGGCCGATCGACAGGAAGGCATTGAGCGGGGTGTACCAGCCGTCGAGGTCGTCCCGAAACGATTCACCGTCGAGATTGCCGTGATCGATCGCCAGCCGGATCTCGTTGCGCAGGTCACGAAGTACGTCCAGGGCGGCCTTCACCGGACCGCTGACATTGCCCGCGCGTGCCGCGGCCACATCGCGGGACAGATAGTCGGTCAGCCACCGGCGGAACTGCTCGCGATCGGCGAACTCGCGGTGTGCGAGGGGATCGCCGATGCGACGCCAGTCCCATCGGCGGTCGCCGAGCCCGTAGCGGTCGACGATCGTGGCGGTATCCGAATCCAACGGCAGCGCAAGGTATTCCGCGGCGAAGCGAGCGCTGTCGGCATGCCTGCCCGCCGCCCGGAGCAGCGATTCGTAGTAGACGGCCTCGACCTCGCGGGCGATCAGCGGCCACACCTGTGTGCCGAATCGCAGTGGGCGGTCGGCCCGCAGGGCCAGGGCGTGCGCGGCAGTGAGCAATCGAGGTTCGTAGCGGCCGGACGCGCCCTTCTCGTTCTCGCCCCTGGCGTGATAGGGCAGTCCGCGCCGGGAGGTCGCGTAGAGCCGGGGTTCGTCGCCGGATCGCACATAGCGGCAGCGTCCGTCGGCGCGCACGAACGCGCCGCCCCGCCCGACGGTCAGCAACGCCATACAGTCGAAGAAGCTCAAACCCAATCCGCGCAGCAATACCGTTTCGCCCGCGCCGATATCGCCGAGCTCGAGATCGGCGGGATTGGCGGGCTCGACATAGCGCAGGCGATGAATTCGAGCCAGGCTGGCGGCCCGCGACTGACCGGCCGTCGGATCGACGGGCGTATGTCCCAGCGCGAGCACGATCGCGTCGAGATGATCCAGCCGAGTGCCGTCGCGCAGCCGGACGCCCTGCGGACCGGTGGCCACGCCATGCGTATCGGCCATCGCCACCGCCCGCGACCGATGCAACCGCACCTCGAGATGGGCGGGCGCCCCGTCCACCGTGCGCTGGAAGCATTCGCGCAGATAGCGGCCGTAGAGCACGCGCGTCGGATAGCTGTCGGGTCCGAGGGTCGCCGCCTCCCGCCGAATGTCTTCGGGCGCGGTCGAACTCAGGCTGTGCGCCCACTCGTAGAGGTTCGGCCCGTATTCGACCGGGCCCTCGAGATCGACGCTGTCATCGGTGTACAGGGTGATCTGGGAGGCGACGGTATTCATCAGCAGATGCCGAGATTGGTTGGTGCGCCAGACTTTTCCCGCGCCCGGTTCGGCGTCGTCGACGACGTGCACCGTCAATCGGCGACACGATCGCTTCGCTCGCTCGTTCGCGCACAGGCGCTCCAGCACGGACAGTCCACGCGGGCCCATACCGACGATGCAGATCTCACGATTTTCGCAGTACATCGGGTACCACCTGTTCGACGTGCGGGTTGCCGATTCTCGGCCGATGCAACCACTCGATGTGATCGTGTAGTTCCGACTCCGAAAGTGCCGACAGGGCAGCGTTTCTCGCCTCCGCCGCGGGTCCGGCCGGATGCCAGAGCCGGATACTGTCGCGGGCCGCGAGCTGAATCCGGGCGGTGTGCTCGCGTCGCCGCGCGCAGTAGTTCAGCAGTCGGCCGGGTATCTCACGGGCGGCGCAGTCGAGCAGTTCGCCGAGCGCGACGGCGTCCTCGAGCGCCTGGCACGCTCCCTGCGCCAGATAGTGCAGGCTCGGATGGGCCGCGTCGCCGAGCAGGGCCACGCGCGCGTCGATCCAGTTGGGAACGGGGTCGCGGTCGATGAGCGACCAGGATTTCCAATCGGCGCCCAGTTCCAGTAGCCGTCGCGCGGTTTCGCACAGCGGCTCGAACTGCGCCAGCACCTCGGCCTCGGTGACGGGCACGCCCGAGAACTCTTCTGTCACACCGGTTTCCCGGCTCGGCGCGAGATTCAGATGGGCTCCGCCCGCGATCGGATAGTGCACGAAATGCCGTCCCGGACCGGCCCACCAGCTCACGGCGTTCCATCGGAATTCGGCGGGCACCCGGTCCATCGGGACGATCGCGCGGTACACCGTGATGCCCGCGACGCGTGGCATCCCGTCGCCGACCAGCTGTCGCCGGATGGCCGAGCGCACGCCGTCGGCGCCGATGAGCGCGTCGCCCTCGACGGTGTGCCCGTTGTCGAGTACTGCCGCTGCCGTATCCGCGGTCTGCTGATAGCCCACCGCGGTCATCCCGCCGATCAGCGTGATCCGGGGATTCTCGCGGCAGGCGTCGAGCAGCGTCCGATACAGCTCTCCCCGGTTGATCACGACATAGGGATAGCCGAACCGCCGCCGATACGTTTCCGTCAGCGGCATGCTCGTCACATGGCGGCCGAGGACGCCATCGAAGAAGCGCAACTCGTCGACGTGTACGGCGATCCGCCGGATCGCGGCTCCGAGTCCGAGTTCGTCGAGGGCGGCTATCCCGTTGGGTGCCAATTGGATTCCCAGTCCGAGCTCGGTGAAATCGCCGCGCTCGAGGACGGTTGCGCGATGACCGTTGCGTACGACGCTCAGCGCGGTGGCAAGTCCGCCGATGCCACCGCCGGCGATCACGATATGTGACATCTACACCCTCTGCGGTCGGCCGGAGCGGTTCTGGTCGTCGCCGAGCCGACGGGCGAGCTCCAGCCGCTTGATCTTGGTCGTCGCGGTCTGCGGCAGGTCGGCAAGGCGCAGCTGCACCGGATCGGACATCGTCGGCAGCGTGGCTACCGCGAGCCGCCAGGCCCGCGGATCCAGCGGCTGGTCGTTCTTGGTGCACACCACCGGAATCGGCGGGCCGTCCCGATTCGGGACGATCACCACCTCGGTGATCTGTTTGATCCGCGTCAGCAGCGCATCCTCGGTGGCGAGCGTGCTGCCGAAGCCGGGAATCTCGTCGACCTCCCGATCGAGCAGATGCACACAGCCCCAACGCGTTCGGTATCCGATATCGCCCATGCGCCACCAGCCGCCGTGCTCCTGGCGGGCATAGCGATCGTCCTCGCCGAGATAGGTCAGGACGCGCCCGTCGGTGCGCACCTCGATATATCCGGGCGTCGCCGCCGTCGGACGGCCGCCGTCGCGGCTGACCACGCGAATCCCGGTCATTCCCGGGAACGGCACACCGACGCAGCGGCCGTCGGAGCGGTCACTGCGGAACTTGGTGAACGCCCGCGCCACAACCGGTCCCACCTCGCTCTGGCCGTACAGCTGGCCGAAGACGGGGAACCGATGGTCCGACGCGTCGAGCATGCGCCGCACAGTTCGCGGGTGCAGCGCGTCGAAGGTGCTGCTGAAGAACTTCACCGCCGCGAGCGGGCGACGCGGATCCGCGGCCAGATCCTCCCAGCGCATGAACGAATTGGGGTGAGCCTCGATCGCGCCCGGGCGGACCCGCAGGAACATCTCGGCCACCCGCTCCGGATCGTCGTCGGCCAGGATGAGCAGGGGGAAGCCGCGCAGCAGGGTGATGGCCAATGCGGTGAACAGCCGCGAATGCACGAACGAGACATGGATCGCCACCGGCCGTCGCTTGCGGACCATGCCCGCGACCAGGGCCTGCGGCCGGTATCGAGCCTGCAGGGTGCGGCCGGTGTGCACCGCGAGTTTCGGCGTGCCGGTGGTGCCCGAGGTGTGCGTCACCAGCGCGGGCCGGGTCGGCGGGGCGATGATCGGGGTGACGCGCTCGACCGCGTCGAGTGTCCACAGCGCGGTCGCGTCCGGATGATTGCCGGAGGTGAGCAGGACCCGTCCGGCCGCCTCGAAGATGCTGGGGCTCAGCACATTCGCGAGCATGGACTCGTCGGTCAGCAGGCTGGGGGTGACGATCCGGCGTACCAGCGTCTCGACCACGTCACCGTCGAGTTTGGGCGACAGCAGCACCGGAACGGCCCCGATGCGTCCGGCGGCGCAGGCCAGCAGCGGGATGTCGAAGGAATCGGACTTGAATACGACGACGTGTTCACCGGGGCGGACGCCCGCGGCCCAGAGCCGAGCCGCCCAGTCGTCGACCAGCTCGGCGAGCTCGACGATCGTCGGCCGTCGGCCCAGCCCCGGTGCGATGTCGAGATCGTGATCGAGAACGAGATGATTGGCCGGGTGATCACGAGCGGCTCGCTCGAACAGGGTGCCCAGCCGAATACCGCGGTTACCGATACGCTGAAATATCATTGCTGCTCGAGCCTTCCCGAATGGCCGGACGGTGACAGGCGTGCGTCCTCGACCACCTTTTTGATCCGGACGAGTGTCGCCTGCATATCCCCGGCCACCTTGGCCGACCATTGTTCGATGAATTTATCGAATGTCGGACGGTCCATATCCGCGGTAATGCCGCGAATTCCTTCCGTGGCGGTTCCCATGTGGAACCGGTGTGTGACGAGGCAACCGTAGTCGGTCGGTTCGAGGTCGAACGACCAGCGGCTCTCCTGCACGTTGCCGGCCTTGTCGCGCATGGCCCACGCGAAGGTGCGGCCCGGTTCAGCCGCGACGACCTGCGCTTCGGTACTCCACTGCCCGCGTACCACCGGCGCCCACGCGACCACGTCCGCGCTGCGCACATTCTCGCCGCGGAAAACCGATCCCACCGCGCGTGGAGTTCCGGAAATCCACCGACCGCCGATGCATTCCGCGCTCCATTCTCTGCTGCGCGGCAGATCGCTGACCGTGTCGTAGACCTCATCGGGTGATGCGAAGACGTGAATATCGGAGCGGATTCGGAAAAGGGCCGCTGCGGTCGGATTCTCCATCATGGATTCAGCGTGCAGACGGCGGGACGCACCCGTCAACGCGGGCTGGGCAAGTCCGTCAAGTCATGGCCGGGGCATAGTTTGTCAAGTCCGGCGGCGGTATGTAGCGTCTCGCCTAACGGTTCGCCGGCGAATCTGGTTGCAAATCGGTTGCACTCGCCGGTTCCTACCGGCCGATGTTCATCGCAATTTATGTGATCTTCCGCAAAAGTCGTGGTGGATTACCGGATCCGCTTCGGAACAATGTCGCGTTGCTGAGCGATTGCGAATATGACTATCAAGCGCCCGGTAAGAATGACTACTAGTGCCACCTGGAATCTGTTGAAATCTCTGGTCGAGCCAGGTAACATCGAGGCCATTCGGTACGTGATGTCATCCGCTCACGCGGCCACTCACGAAGGGGGGTAATACTTTACAGCCGCGTGTCATATGTATCGAATGTAGTTCAGAGCGAATTCTACGCTCGAAGACTCGAATCCACCAACCCTGCGGCGCCATAGCGTCCTGGTTCGACGCATGCCGTCTCGTGGGTGTGGTTTATGCACTCGGGGGCCGATTTCTTTGTATGATCCCGTATTTTCGGAACTATCAGAAGTTATGTTCTCCTCGCTACCGCGAAGCGATCAACGCAGTCGTGGGATGGATTACCTCAATGGCCTGCTCCAAACGTCCGGCCGAAAGTCGATTCGTCGAATCTCGAAGTCGGCCGACGGACAGGCTTCCGATCAACGCCTTCATCATTTCATCTATGGGTCCACCTGGGACTGGGTGCCGATGCGCAGAGCGCTGGCCGCCTATGTGCTCGAGCGGTTGCGAGTGGACGCCTGGGTCGTACAACCCATGGTCGTGCTCAAGGCCGGGCGGCATTCGGTCGGCGTGGAGCGGCGCTTCGTCCGCTCGGCCGGGCGCGCGCTCAATACTCAACGCGCGGTGGGCGTGTGGGCTGCGGCCAACGAGCTCGGGACGCCGGTCGACTGGGGTCTCGACCTGTCCGAGGCCTGGCTCGACGACAATTCGCGGCGGCGACGCGCCGCCATCCCCGGAGAGGTGCGATCGGGAAATCTCGGCGACCGCGCGGTGGAGCTGTACAAGGAGATGGGGGAGTGGTCCCTGCCCGCGCGGCCCGTGGTGCTCGATGCCCGCGAGATGGATCCGTCGGCGGTGCGGAAGCTCGGCGATCTGGGCGCATCGGTCGTGGCCCGGATCGACGGGGCCGTGCCGCTGCGCATTGCCGACGAGGCATTGGCCGGGCACAGCACCGCGAAGCCGATGTCGGCTGCGCAGATAATGGCGGCCACCAAGGGAATCAGACATCGAATTCCGGTTCATCTACATCGGGAGCGTCGTGACGGCTGGGTGGCGCGGGTGCGCGTCGTCATGCCCGTCGATGCGACCGGTAATGCCTCGGGTATGGATCGAGAATTGGTGTTGATGGGGTCGGGTCGACATGGCGAGCCGGATCCCGCGAAGCTGATTCTGTCCAATATGCGGTCGGTGCCGTTCATGGAACTTTTTCGCCTGGGCGGCCTGCTCGACAGCGTCGAGGAGAATTTCTTACCGGCCGCGGAACGGGTCGGCATCGGTGACTACACCGGTCGATCGTTTTCCGGCTGGCATCGGCACATTACGTTGGCTTCGGCCGCGCACACAATTACCACACTTCGTTACCTGGATGAAGACCCTATTTATGAGGTGGGTGGCGAGCAGACGGCTGGATGAGTCGGAGGCGGAGCAATTGCCTAGTGATTGCTCCAAGTAATGCCAGGTGAATTGATCAAGAATTCGAGCGGGTGGGCGACCTCGGTCCGGCCACCCGCTCGTTCTTGCTACTGAGAGCGTCCGAAGGCCTCGCGACGAAGGATGTCGAAGATGGTCGGCGTGCCCTCGGTGGTGATGACCTCGACGGTTCTGCGGATCAGTTGCCCGTCGACCACCGCGTGCAGCAGGGCGTGGGCGAGGTCGATGCGGGCGGTGTAGTGCCCGGCCGTGGGCGGTGTGCGGATCTCGTAGTTGGAGCGGGTGTCGGTGTCGAACAGGCCCGCCGCCCGCATGATGGTCCATTCCGCATTGCTGTTCTGCAGAATCTTCTCCATGCGCGCGTTGTCCTCATAGGCGGTGCGGCCCATGCGCAACAGCATCGGAAGGACGATGAACCGCATGAACAGGTTCTCTCCGGGCGGGGCCTTGAATGTCACGCCGGTGGTGCTGATGCAGGACATGCGGCGAACGTCGTGGGTTGCCATCGCGTCGAGGATGTTCGACACGCCCTTGGAGTAGAGCGTGACCTCCTCCTTGGTGTAGCCCTGGCTGCCGAGGGCGGAGACGACCCCCTCATTTCCGGCTACCACCCGCTTCACCGCGTCCGGATCCATCGCGTCGGCCTTGGCGACCGTCAGGTTGGGAGCGCTGAGCGTGTACTCGTGGGGGCGCCGGACGACCGCTGTCACCTCGTGACCCTCGGCGATCGCCTGCTTGACGACCAGCTGTCCGGTTTGACCGTTGGCCCCGAATACGGCGAGTTTCATTGTTCCTCCTGTAGAACGATGATCCATACTCTAGAACAACGATCCGGTACAGATCAATGTACTACTCTCTGAAGACTGTTCGACATTCGACATCGGCGACAAGGTGGTGCACGCATGGTTGAGGCGGCGCAGGGCAGTGAGCGCGACGACGGCCGGACCCGCAGCGTCTGGTTGCGGCCGACCTCGCCCGGTCGCACCGAACCGCCCATCACCCGCGCGCGCATCGTCGAGGCCGCGGTCGCGCTGCTCGACGAGGAGGGGCTCGAGCGACTGACCATGCGCCGCCTCGCCCAGCGGCTCGGCACCGGATCCACCACGCTGTACTGGCATCTCGACACCAAAGACGATGTGATCGACCTCGCGGTGGACGCGATCTTCGGCGAGACGCCGATTCCCGAACGGCACAGCGATGATTGGCGCGCCGACCTCACCGCGCTGCTGACCGGATGGCGCGCCACACTGCTTCGCCATCCCTGGACGGCGGGTCTGGCGGCGAATCGCCGCCCGCTGCTCGGGCCGAATTTCCTTGCCTGGATGGAATTCCTGCGCGCGGCGCTGGTTCGGGCCGGATTCGTCGGCCCGCACGTGTCCGCCGCGAGCTGGGCGCTGGTCAGTCACGTCGCCGGATCGGCCGCGAGCGAGTCGAGCCTGCGGTTGTCCGAGGAGGATTTCCGCGCCGCCGACGAGTTGGTGACCTCTCAGGCGGATCGCTTTCCGGCCTTGGCCGAGCACGGCTATCTGTCCGGGTCCGATTGGACGGCCAATTTCGACCACGGCCTGACCTACCTGCTCGACGGGCTTGCCGTCCAGCTCCAGCGACGCGACTGAGCACCCCGAACCGGTACGCCGCCGCATGCTGATGCGCCGGTAGAACGTTGATCCTGTACCAGATCTATGTTCTAGTAGGAGGGGTTGGTCGAGCCGGAGGGAAATCATGGAAACGGACGAGCGGGTAGGCACGCGTCTGTGGACGACCTTGCTGTTGGTGAGTCTGGTGCAGATGATGATCGTGCTCGACGCGACCATCGTGAACGTCGCACTCCCGTCGGCACAGCGTGATCTGCAGATGTCCGACGGCAGTCGGCAGTGGGTGATCACCGCCTATACGCTCGCCTTCGGCGGGCTGCTGCTGATCGGCGGGCGGATCAGCGGATCGGTCGGACATCGGCGCACGCTGATCGCCGGACTCATCGGCTTCGCCGCGGCGTCCGCTCTGGGCGGTTTCGCGGCCACCGCGCCCGTCCTGTTCGCCGCGCGGGCCGTTCAGGGAATCTGTGCGGCCTTCCTCGCCCCCGCTGCACTGTCGCTGCTCTCGATCGCCTGCGCCGACGCGACGGCCGCGGTGCGGGGCAGGGCCTTCGGCGTCTTCGCGGCCATCGGCGCGGGCGGTTCCGCGCTCGGATTGGTGGTCGGGGGTCTGCTGACCCGATATCTGGACTGGCGCTGGTGTCTGTTCGTCAATGTTCCGATCGCGCTGTGCGCGTTGATCGGTTCACCGGCGCTGCGGCGCGACGAACGTGACGGCGGGCGCGGGGGTCTGGATATTCCGGGAACGGTGGTCAGCATCGCGAGCGTGGCCGCCATGGTCTTCGGCCTCGATCGGGCGCAGTCGCGCGGCTGGTCGGATCCGGTGGTGCTCGAATTGCTCTGCGGGGGCGCGGTATTGGTGGTGCTGTTCGTCTTCGTCGAGTCACGTGCACGAAATCCGTTGCTGCCGTTGCGGATTCTCGCCGACCGAGCCCGCGGTGGCGCCTTCGCGACGATATGGCTGCTGCAGGTCGCCCTGTTCGGCTTCTACCTGTACATGACCTACTACACCCAGACGCTGCTCGGATATTCGCCGCTGCGATCCGGCCTCACCCTCGTGGTGATCACCGTGGCGAGCGCGGCGGGTTCGACCCTGATCGCCGGACGACTGCTCGCGCGGGTATCGATCACCACTCTGGTGACGCCGGGTCTGGTGGCGACCGCGCTGGGGCTGTTGATTCTGGTGCGCCTCACTCCCGATGCGGCGCATGTCTTCCTGCTCTATCTGCTGCCCGCGCAGCTGTTGATCGGGCTCGGGATCGGCTGCGTCATGGCGGCGACCACGAGCGCGGCCATCGCGGGCACCCGGCCGTCGGACACCGGTACCGCGTCCGCGATGTACAACGCGACCCAGCAGGTGGGCGGCTCGCTCGGCACCGCGCTGTACAACACCGTGGCGATCGGGGCCGCGGCGAGTTATCTGCCCGGCCGCACCGCCACGGACGCGGCGGCACACGGCTATTCGATCGCGCTGCTGATGGATATCGGGTTGATCGTGGTCGCGGCGCTCGTCGCGCAGATCATGCGCGCACCCGATCGGATGGCGGTGGTAGAGGGTGAACGGCCGCGCATCGGGTCCGCCTCGTAGTGATTGATTGGCGAAAGTAGTTCAGCGGCAACGTATTCGGATCGCTCCGACTACGTTGCCGCTGTCGAGCGCGCTACGCCGGACTCAGGGTGCTCGGCGGAATATTATGATTGAGGCGGAAGGTGTTGGAGCGATCGTAGCGCGCCTTCAGGGTGGCCAGGCGGCGATAATCGTCCGGGTCGTAGGCATTGCGCACATGCCGCGCGCCGCCCTCGCCGGTCATGAAGTTGAGCATCTGCCCGTCGGTGCTCCATCGCGAAAATGTATGCAGCAGTTGGGTATGCGCGTACCGGACGACATCGATATCGGCCAGATCGGTACGGGTGGCGAACACCAGGACGAACTGGGCCGAACGATGCCCGACGGCATTGCCCACGGCGGGCCCGCGCGTGAGTTCGCCGCCCAGCTGCCGCAGTTCGACCATTTGGGGCACCGGCGAGCCGGATTCGACGAGATCGACCAGGACGACGGCCGCCTCGTCGCTCAACGGGCCCAGCATCAGATTGTCCCCCTCGAAGGGGCCGGGCTCGATCGGATCGTTGTAGATGGTTCCGGCGGCCGAATAGGGCATTTCCGACAGGGTGTCGACGATCGGCGTGGCGACCGCCCGCAGCGGCGCGACCAGCCGCTCACCCGCTTCCGCGCCACCGAGATACGCCATACGGATCTGCACGATGCGCCGTCCGCGCAGATGCGGCGGGACGGTGTCCGCATCGGGGAAGGAGATCAGCGCGACCGACGAGGACAGTTCGTCCGGAATGTATTCGGTCCATTGCAGATACGCCTGAACCATGCTCGCGGCGTCGTCGAAGTCGAATGTCATCGACCCGCCGTAGAACCGCGGGACCGGCACGAGGTCGATCTCCATACCGGTGACGATGCCGAAGTTGTCTCGGCCGCCGCGCAGCGCCCAGAACAGATCCGGATCGGATCGGTGGGTCACATGGCGTGGCCGGCCGTCCGCGGTCACGACATCGAGACTGCGGACATGATCGGCCGCGTAGCCGTACCGTCGCGAGAGCAGTCCGAGCCCTCCGCCCAGCACATAGGACACCGCCCCGACATGCGGGGCCGAACCCGACAGCGGGGCCAGATCGAATTGCGCGGCTTCATGTATCACCTGATCCCATCGCACGCCCGCGCCCAACCATGCGGACCGCGTCTCGCTGTTCACCCGGACGCCGCGCATCCGCCGGGTGTTGATCAGGACGCCTTCCTCGGCGGCCACGGCCAGCAGGGCGTGGCCGCTGCCCTGCACGCCGACCGGCAATCCCCGATCGACCGCGAAGGTGACGGCGGCGGCGATATCCGCGGGACCCGTTGCGCCCACGATCAATTCGGGCCGATGCCAGCGGGCGGTCTGGAAGCCGGCCCGCTCGGCGTCGTAGGCGTCGGCGTCTCGGGTGAAGATCGGTCCGCGCAGCGAAGTGGTCAGGCTTCCGACATCCGCGATGTCAACAGTGCGCATTGGCGAGCTATCCCTCCCGGGGCCCGAACAGCGCCCCATTGCCAGAACAATGATCCGATACTAGACCATCGTTCTAGGGCGGGTAACGCCGACCGGCGCCGGTGACGTGACACACCTATCGGAGAAGGCTCGACCGCCGGGGCCGGAGCGGGAAAATTTAAAGGCATGCGCGCCGCTTACATCGAAGAATTGGGACCACCGGAGAACATCCGGTACGGTGATCTGCCCGATCCGGTCCCGGGTCCGGGGGAGATCCTCGTGCGTGTTTCCGCGACCGCGGTGAATCGCGTCGACACTTTCGTCCGTTCGGGTCGATATGTGACCCCGCTCGATTTCCCATTCGTCATCGGGCGCGATCTCGTCGGTATTGTCGCCGAATCCAATAGCCGCGAATTCCGACCGGGAGATCGGGTGTGGTGCAACAGCCTCGGCCACGACCAGCGGCAGGGCGCGGCCGCGGAATTGGCGGTCGTGCGCGCGGATCGGCTGTATCGCCTACCGGCCGGGGTGCAGCCGACCGATCTGCTGGCCGTCGCGCACCCCGGGGCCACCGCCTATCTCGCCGCGTTCGCTCAGGGCAGGCTGGCGTTCGGGGAGACCGTATTGATCGGCGGCGCAGCGGGTTCGGTCGGAAGCGCGCTGGTCGCGTTGACCGCCAACGCGGGCGCGGTCGTCATCGCGACGGCTCATCCGCGCGATCACGAGTACTGCCTCGAGCTGGGCGCGACCCATGTCATCGATTACCGGCGCGGTGATCTGGTCGAGCAGATCATGAAGCTCGCGCCGCGCGGTGTGGATCTGCATGTCGATACATCGGGGAGAAACGACCTCCCCTCGGCGCTCGGGGTGCTCGCGCCCCGGGGGCGAATCGTACTTCTCGCCGGGCCCGCGTCGCGCTCGATACTTCCGGTCGGCGAGTTCTACATGCGGGACGCGACCATACGCGGCTTCGTCATATCGAGGGCTACGACGCGCGAGTTGCGGGCGGCCGCGGACGCCGTCAACGGAAGTGTGCTCGATATGTCGTTTCGGCCGCGGACGGTTGAAATCCTGCCGCTTTCCGAGTCGGTAAAGGCGCATCAGCGAGTCGAGGCGGGCGGATTGCACGGCACTCGAATACTGCTCGAAATGTGACAGCGGGAGGACGAATGCGCATTTCCATTACAGGTTCCATCGCGGGCGACGCGGCGGAGTTGAGTTACGGTCTCGCCGTACTCGGCGCGGCACCCGTGCTGCTGGCCGCGCCGTGCGCGGGCTTCGACGAGCGGCGGCTGCTGCTCGGCCACGGCGTGGACGTGCGGCGGACCGATAGCTCCGACCCGGTTCCGATGCTGAAGCAGTTCGACGATATGGGCTGGGTGGTGGTCGCGGATGATGACTCCGCCAGCATGCTCGCGCGCACGCGGCACGTCATCGGCGGCGGATACTCGCTGGTGGCAAGCCCGGGTCCGCGGTTTTCCCGGCTCGCGCGCGACGAGGTCCGGACGCTCGTCACCGGGGCCGATCTGCTGTTCACGAATGAACGCGAACGGGATTCGCTGATCGATCGAGCGGATTGGACGAGCGCGACGATGCTGTCGAAGGTGAAATGCTGGGTCACCACGCTCGGTGCGAACGGAGCGATCATCGAATCCGCCACCGCACCGGCCCGGCGAATCGCGGCGGTACCGACCGAGGCCCCGGCGCGGCGCGGGGGCGCGGGCACAGGTTTCCGCGCCGGATTCCTGGCCGCGCTGCGCTGCGGTGCCGACGCGGCGACCGCGGCCCACCTCGGGACCGCGGTCGCGACCGCGGTCCTCGAAACGCCCGAGGCCCAAGGCTTTCGACCGGATCTGCCGACGCTGACGTCCCGGGTGGAAGCCGCCCACGGCCCCGCCGCGTCCCGCCGCGTCCGCGCGTTGCTGACCACCAACCGCCGCGGCCGGACGACTACGGCTCGGGGCCGGGACTCACGGCGTGGCCGCGATGATCTGTTCGCGGAGGATATCGCCGTGGCCCGCGTGCCGGGCGAACTCCTCGCTCATGGCGAGCAGGGTCCATCGCATGCTGACCGTGCCCTCGCGGGCGATGTCCACGGTGTCGTCGAGTGCGAAGCGCGACGCGATCTCTCGTGACCGCTGACTGGCGCGCTCGAACTCGGCGATGACATCGGCGAGCGATTCGCCGTCGGCGACGGCGAAGGTGCCCTCGTCGCGGCGGGAGTAGCCGTCGCATTCGGATTCGTCGAGGCCCGCCCAGAACCGTTGGAACCAGATCCGTTCCGCGGCGGCGGCGTGTTTGAGCAGTTGTCCCTCCCGGTCGATCACGATGCGCCCAAAGGTATGTGACGGCACCGACAAGTATCAGATCGAGGTCGGTCGGGTGAGGCTGTCGATGAGCAGTCCGAGGGTGAAGTCGAAGCGTTCGTGGCCGTCGCCGGAGGTCAGCTCGTTCGCATACCGCCTGGTGTTCGGGAATTCGGCCTCGGGCAGCGCGGTGAACCGGCGCACCAGTTCCGCTCGGCTCAGCACCCAGGTCTCATCCGACGACTTCTGCCGCTGCCGAACCAGCGAGGTCTCCAGCGCATAGCCCGCGACGTAGAGGGAGATGGCGTCCATCCCCCAGACCGCGGTTCGAATGTCGATGCCACCGGCGAGCACGATCGCGAGAATCCCCTCGTTCACGCGCAGGGTCGCGAGATTGGTCGATACCGTGGCGAGCGCGGCCCGGGAAATCCCCGGGTACTGCAGATATTGATCGCGCAACTGCGTATAGACGTCGCGCAGTTGCTCGCGCCACCGGTCCGGATCGGGTGTCGGCAGCGTGATCCGGCTGCAGAGTCGGTCGATCAGCAGGTCATCGATATCGGCCTTGTTGACGATGTGGGCGTAGAGCGAGGACGGGCCCGTACCGAGAGCGTTCGAGACACTGCGAATGGTCAGGGCGTCGTAGCCCTGTTCGGCCACGACTCGCAGCGCGGCGTCGGTGATCCGCTCGACCGTGATGGGTTCCTTGCGGGTCGGCGGATTCGCGGGCGTGGCGGCGGGCTGCGCGTGTCGCGCTGCCCGACGCTGCCTGGGGTCGGTGGCCATGCCTCGCACTATAGCTCGACCCGAACATTGTTCCCCGTGTGGAACGCTGTTCGTCAGACCGCGAGCACGATTCTGCCGAACACCTCGCCCGCATCCATCCGGTGATGGGCCGCGACGGCCTGCCTCAATGGAAGTTCCTTGTGGACAACGGCTTCCAGCTCACCGCGACCGGCGGCCGCGAACAGTTCGGTGATCCCGGCGTGCTTGTCGGCGGCGGGTATCGTATCGGCGCTGAAGGTCGCGAAGGACAGCGACTTGCGGAAGGCCGTCACCATTTCCGCACCCCAGTCCGCGGGCGGCATGCCCGCCATCGCGCCGACGACCACCATGCGGCCGTTCGGATTCAGCCTGGCGAAGAACGAGGGTAGATCCGCACCGGCGACGATATCGATGATGACGTCGTAGCCCGCGCGGGCGTCGGCCCCGTCTCCGGCCCGGTCGAGCACATGGGTCGCGCCGAGCTCGCGCAGTCGCTCGCCGCGCTCGGCCGACGAGGTCGTCACCCCCACCGCGCTCGCACCCGCGCGCGCCGCGAGCTGAACGACCATGACGCCGATACCGCCCGCCGCGCCGCGCACCAGCACCGACTCGCCGCGCGCGAAATGCGCGTGGCGCAAGGCGAAGTGGGCCACCATCGCCGAGGTGCCGAGCGTCACCGCGTCGGCGGCCGACAGCGCGCTCGGGAGGGGAACGACCATCGCGGCCGCGGCGACGGCCTGTTCGGCGTAGCCGCCGCCCTCGCCGGTGAACGCCCATACGCGCCGACCGATCCATTCGGTGTCGACGCCCGCGCCGACCGCGGTAACCACGCCCGCCACCTCATTGCCGAGCACGCGGCCGGGTGTATAGCCGAAGCTGGTCAGCGAACCGCTTCGCATGAGGGCGTCGAGTCCGCCCACACCGATCGCCTCGGTGGCGATCGATACCTGTCCCGCGGCCGGATTCGGATCGGGAAGGTTGACGAGCGCGAGATTCTCCGGACCGCCGAATGCCTGCACTATCACTGCTTTCACCCGATCGAACGTAACGGACGCCCCCGTCCGTTTAGCTAAAGTGAGAGAGGTGACCGCCCATTTGACTCGTACCGTGCGTGCCGACGCCCGGGACAACCGCGAACGCATTCTCGCGGCGGCGCGCACGATCTTCTTCGACCGCGGCCTGGACGTGCCGATGCGGGAGATCGCCCGCCGCGCCGAGGTCGGCCCCGCCACCCTCTATCGCCATTTCCCGACCAAGGAGGCGCTGGTCACCGAGGCGTTCGCCGATCAGATGCGCGCCTGCCGAACCGCCGTGGAGGAGGGTCTCGCCGATCCCGATCCGTGGCACGGCTTCTGTCACGTTGTCGAGCGGGTCTGCCAGTTGCAGGCGCGCTATCACGGTTTCGCCGCGGCCTTGATGTCCGCATTCCCCCATGCGGTGGATTTCGTCGCGATCCGTACCTCTTCGATGGCCGGAGCCGCGGAACTGCTCCGTCGCGCCAAGGACGCCGGACAGCTGCGCTCCGACATCGGCATGGAGGACATGATCCTCATGATCATGGCCAACAACGGGATTCGGGCGAGTACACCCGCGGCGCGGATCGCGGCTTCTCGTCGTTTCGCCGCACTCATGATCGACGCTTTTCGTGCCTCACCGGTCCCCGTGCCGCTGCCGCCGTTGCTGCTGGCCGATCGGGGGCGAGTGTTCTGACGGTGCAACGGTTTTCGGCGCATACCGAAGCGCTGAGCCGTCATCCCTCTGGGGTATGGCAGCGGTCCGGAAATTCCCGCATAGCGTCGCGGACGTGCGCACCAGTCGAATACTCGCGGCCTGTACCGTCGTCGTCGCCGTTCTCGCGGCGGCGTGTGCGAGGGAATCCGGCTCCGGCGGGGATTCCGTCGCGCTGGCGATCCCCTTCGGGGACTTCGTCTCCCGGGAGATGCTGCGGCTGCCCGCCGTGAGTGGGCCCGCGCCGGTGGTCGTGCTCGTCGGTGGGTCCGGGCCGGAGGATATGAACGGCGATGATGCGAGCGTCGGTGGGGCCTCGCGGGGGCATGTGCTCGCGGATGTGGCGGAATCCCGTGCCGGACAGGGGTTTGCGGCCCTTCGGTACAACAAGCACTACGTGAACGGAATTGACGTCGATCCGCGGTTCGCGGCCGAACTCACGATGGCCCGGCTGGCCGAGGACGCGCGCGAGGCGATCCGGATGGCGCGGGCGGATTCGCGGATCGATGCGCGGCGGATCTATCTGTACGGCTGGAGCGAGGGCGCGGCCGTGGCGGCCGCGGTCGCGGCGGGGATGCCGGAGGTGCGCGGGCTCGTGCTGCACGGCGTGGTCGGCGTGCCGTGGCGCGAAGGGCTTGTCGCGCAATGGGATCGGGTGGTGCGCCCGTATCTGCGGCAGTTCGCGGTCGATGGTTCGGTCGGAGTGGACGAGGTGCGCCGAGCGCTGCGTGGCGACGGGGGAGTGGTCGCGCGCGAACTCCTCGGTGTGCTCGGCGATTTCGACTCCGATCCAGCGGTGTTGAGCCCGGCCTTCGATCTCGACGGTGATGGCCGCATCGATCTCGACAGCGAATTGCTCACGGCGGCAGCATATTTCGTCGACACCCAGTTGGCCGGTGGCGTCTTCCGGCTCTACGGCGGCCCCACCGCGCTACCCGATGTCACGACCTCGGCGGCCGCGCTGTGCGCTGTCCCCGTCCTGATCCAGCACGGCGAGAACGACGGCAATGTCTCGATCGAGGCCGCCACCCGGCTCGACCGCGCCCTGACCGCCGAGGGCAACGGGGACCACACCCTGCTCACCTACCCTCGATCGGGCCATTCCCTCGGCAAGGCAATCGATCTCCAGCACGACCCGATCGGTCCCATCGGTCCGACCCCGCTCGCCGATCTCGGTCGCTGGCTGCGCGACCATGCAAAATGAGTTGGCATGTGAGGACGACCTGCATATCGTCATCGGACCGGAGGGAGGAAGGCATGGCCTACATTCCGAACGAGCTGCTGTCCCGACTGGTCGGATGTCGACTGTTCTCGGTCGTCTTCGTCATGGACTACGTCCAGCTGTGCTTCGACTCCCACATCTCCGACCTCCGACCGACCCTCACCTGCGATATCTTTCCCGTGGTGCACAGGGCGGCCGGTCGGATCCGACAAGATGAGGTCGGCTACGGCGACGCGCTGCGTTCGTTCATCACCGAACATGTCGTCGCCACGGCCGAAGCATTCGAAGCCGGTCTTCGAGTCGAATTTCCCGCCGGAGCGATCACGCTCCGCCCGACCTACGACGAACTCGTCGGCCCGGAGATAGCGACCCTCTCCGGATTCCCCGACAAGTCCTGGATGACCTGGCGTCCGGGCGAGGACGCCTTCGAGTACTTCCACTGACGAAGACACCTCTGGAGAACCCTTCTCGATGCTCAGCCTGCTGTCGTGTGCCGATCCGCTCAATGAGCGACGCACCGATCCCCACTTCGCCGCCGAGACCGCCGCCGCACGCGGGCTCGGTGCGACCGTCGGGCTCATCGATCACGACCTGCTGCTGAACGGCGATGCGGCGCGGGCGGTTCGGAATGTTCCGCGGGATGGTGGGCCTGCCTGGTATCGCGGCTGGATGATCCCCTCGGCCGCGTACGCCGCCTTGGCCGATGCCCTCGAGGCTCGGGGGACACCGCTGATCGTCGACGCCGCGAGGTATCGGGCCGCGCATGAATTGCCCGGCTGGTACGAGGCATTCGCGGAGGTGACTCCGGCCAGCCGGTGGCTGCCCGCCGAGCCGGGCCGGGTTCCGGATGTGGCCGCGCTGGCGGCGTCGCTCGGCGGCGGTGCTGGCATTGTCAAGGATTACGTCAAGTCGGCCAAGCATGCCTGGGAAACCGCCTGTTACATACCGAATCTCGCCGATACCGTCGCGCTGCGCCGGATCGTGTCCGCCTTTGTCGCCGAACAGGGCTCCTACCTGGCGGGCGGAATCGTATTGCGCGCCTTCGAATCCTTCGGCCTCGGTGCGGACAGGGCGACGGAGGTCCGGGTGTGGTGGTTGGACGGGGAACCGATACTGGTCGGCGCGCATCCCGATACTCCGGGGGAGTTCCCGGTTCCCGTATTGGGCGGCGTCGCATTGTGTGTCGCGCGATTGGGTGCGCGCTTCGTCACCACGGATCTCGCGTTACGTACGGATGGTGTCTGGCGGGTGGTGGAGGTCGGTGACGGGCAGGTGTCCGATCTGCCCGTGGGTATCGGGCCAGAGTTGATCGTGAGGGCATTGCTTGCGGCCTCGGGAATTCGATCATTCGGGGCCGATTCGCCGAGTTGACGGGTGAGGGCGGTCCGGCCACGATATTGCGCGGTGTGCCGATATCGGAGATCTCGACCTCGACGGTATCGCCCGGTTTCAGGGTGATCCAGCGGGTGACGGATCGGGGAGTTTCTCCTATTCCTCGGTCAGGGCCTGGCGCACGAGTTCCACCGGATGCCAGGCGGTTCGGCCCGTGCCGTGGAAGATCTGCTGACGGCAGGACACGCCCGTCGCCGCGACGATGGTGTCCTCCGGTTCGGCCGCGAGCGCCGGGAACAGCCGGTCGCCGCCCACGGTCATCGACATCTCGTAGTGTTCGGACTCGAATCCGAACGACCCGGCCATACCGCAGCAGCCGGAGTTGATCTCCATGACCCGCGCACCCGGAATCCGCCGCAGCAGAGCCATTGTCGCGGCAGTGCCGACCTCGGCCTTCTGATGGCAGTGCCCGTGGAAGACGATGCGCCGCCCGGCCAGCGGGGAATCGTTTCGCAGGACCAACCGGCCCGCATCGATGGCCTCGACGAGCAGCTCCTCGACCTGCTTGACGCGCCCCGCGACCGCGCGCACGGCTTCCGAATCCGGTAGCAGCGCCGCGTACTCGTCGCGCAACATGAACAGGCACGACGGTTCACAACCGACGATCGGCGAATCCGCCTCGGTACGGGTACACAGCGAATCAAGCAGTCTCGCAGCCTTTTTGCGCGCGTCATCGACCAGACCCTTGGACATACTCGACCGTCCGCAACACCCCCCGCTCGCGAGCTCTACCCGCCAGCCGGAGCGCTCCAGCAGTTCGATGGCCGCCATGCCGATATGCGGTTCGGTATAGGTGGTGAAGGAGTCGGCGAGCCAATTGACGGTGCCCAGCGGCGACGCCACCATCCCAGCCGCTCGCCGATGCCTACGGAATTCGCGCAGCAGATTCAGCCGCGCGAAGACCGGCAGCGGCCGCGCGGCCGTGATGCCCAGGGCTCGATCCATCGTGCGGCGCAGCAGACCGATGCGGCCGGGCAGATTCGACAGCGGCGCGGTGGCCGAGCCGATTCGGTTGAGGGTACGGATCGAGCCGAAAATCCGGGAGCGCAAGGGAGTTCCGTGGATCTCGTGGTGATGCGCCAGCGCCTCGGCCTTCAGTGAGGCCATATCGACGCTCATCGGACATTCGCTCTTGCACGCCTTGCACATCAGGCACAGGTCGAGGATCTCGTGCAGTCGCTCATCGCCGAGCGCGACGTGTGGATCCGGTTCCGACAGCGCCTTCACCAGCGCGTTGGCGCGCCCGCGGGTGGCATGCTCCTCGTTTTTGGTGGCGATATAGGACGGGCACATCACCCCCGAGGTCGCCTTGCGACACAGGCCGATGTTCATACACCGATCCGCCGCGCCCCGCATACCGCCCACCACTTCGAATTTCAACGCCGTGGTGATCGGCGGCGCGGGTGGCAGCGCGTCGCGGTCGCGCAGATTCTCGGTCATCGAGGGCGCGTCGACGATCTTGCCGGGGTTCATGATGTTGCCGGGATCGAAGAGTCGCTTGACCTTTCGCATCAACGCGTACAGTTCCTCGCCGAAGATCTCGCGATTGAACTCGCTGCGGGCCAGGCCGTCGCCGTGCTCGCTGGAGTTGACCCCGCCGTATTCGGCCACGAGGTCCTTGACCGCCTCGGCGACCGCGCGCATTCTGCTCACCTCGCCGGGATCGGTCAGATCGACGAAGGGCCGAATGTGCAGGCAGCCCACCGAGCAGTGGCCGTAGAACCCGGCTTCCATCTGGTGATCGTCGAGAATCTCCTTGAAGCGCTTGGTGTATTCGGCCAGATGCACCGGATCCACGGCGGTGTCCTCGACGAAGGCGAGTGGACGGCGAGTGCCCTCACCGGCGGCCATCAGCAGTCCGAGACTGGCTTTGCGGACCTTCAGCAGGGCCGTCTGATCGGCGGGTGTGACCGCGCGCAGCGTGTGATAGCCGTGCCCGTTGCGCCGCCAGAGCGCCTCGAGCTCATCCAGTTCGTCGATGAGTCTCGCTTCGTCGTCGCCGCTGAACGAGACGAACAGCAGCGCGCCGGGATCGCCGATCAGAATATTGCCCAATTCGGCGTATTCGATTTTGCGCCTGGACAATTCGAGGATCGTGCGGTCCATCAGCTCGACCTGGTGCGGTTCACGGCTCAGCGCGTCGGTGGTAGCCGCGATGGCGCTGACCGTATCGGTGAAATGCCCGACCGCGTACACCGTATGCGCGGGCTTGGGCACCAGATCGACCAGCGCGTGGGTGACGATCACCAGCGTCCCCTCCGACCCGACCACGAATTTGGCCGGATCGAAGGGGTTTTCACCGCCGCAACCGAGCAGTCGATCGAGGCGGTAGCCGCCCGCGCGTCGCCAGAATGCGGGCATCCCCGCCTCGACGGCCTTCTCATTGCCGCGCACGATTTCCGGAAGCTGTTGGTAGATACGGCCTTCCAGCGTATCGGCGGCGGCCCGGCGACGGCGCTCGGCCTCGTCGACGGCCTCGAGCCGGGCCCGGGAGCCGTCGGCGAGCACCACATCCAGCGCCCGCACGTGATCGATCGTCATGCCGTAGGTCAGCGAGCCGCTGCCCGCGGAGTTGTTGCCGATCATGCCGCCGATGGTGGCGCGATTGCTGGTCGAGGTGTCGGGACCGAACATCAGCCCGTGCGCGGCCGCGGCCTGATTGAGCTGATCCTGCACCACCCCGACCTCCACCAGCGCGGTGCGACTGGCGGGATCGAGCCGCACGATGCGGTTCATATGCCGGGACAGGTCCAGGACCAGCCCGGGGCCCACGGTCTGCCCGGCCAGGCTCGTTCCCGCCCCGCGCGCCACGATCGGCACACCGAGCCCGGCCGCCGCCTTCACCGCCGCCGCGACATCGTCGCCATCGCGCGGAAAGGCCACGCCCAGTGGCGTTATCGCGTACATGCTCGCGTCGCGGGAGAAGATGTGGCGGCTGTAATCGTCGAAAGCGACCTCACCGCGCAGGGTTTCGCGCAGTGCGCGTTCCAGGCGCATACCTACGGTGGTGTCGATCGTGGGGGAGTTCATGGGAGTCCTTATGGGTACGCGGCGGATTACGGCGTTACTCAGGTGAGCGGTGCGCGATCGGGCGCGGGTTCGGTCACGACGATGGGCTCGACCGGGACCGATTGCGTTGCCGCGCGCAGCTTCTTGCGCAGCGTCAGGACCAATAGCGCCGCCACGGCGAATACGCCGCCGAAGAACGCCTGGGTCAGGGCATAACCGCCGCCGCTCAGATCGCTGAGCCAGCCGCCGATATACGGTCCGAAGAAGCTGCCGAGATTGCCGACGCCGTTGATCAGGCCGAGTCCCGCACCGGCGGCCGCGGCCGGGACGAGTTTGGTGACCGTCGCCCAGAACGGCCCGTACCAGGCGATCGAGGCCGCGGTGCCGAGGACCATAGCCCCGAGCACCAGCCACTTCTGTTGCGGCGAAACAAGACTCGCGCCGCCGAGAATGATCGCCGCGGAGCCGAGCACCAGTGACATATGCGCCACATGCCCGCCGCGCCGATCGGCGGATCGGCCGACGGCGATGATGGCGATACCCGCGGCGATCTGCGGCAGGATCGCGACGAAGCCCACCTTCATATCCGTGTGGAACGCCTTCTTCAACACGCTGGGCAGCCACAGCGTGAGGCCGAGCAGGCCCATCTGCGTGAGCGTGTAGATCAGCGCGAACTGCCAGACGATTCCGCTGGTGAACGCGGCCCGGAAGGTGCCGCGATGCTGCAGCGGCTCACCCTCCTCCAGTCGCGACCGCTCGATGTGGTCGCGTTCGGCCGCCGAGAGCCAGCCGGCCTTGGCGGGGGTGTCGCGGACCACCGCGAGCCACGCGATGAGGCCGATGATCAGCGGCGCGCCGCCCTGGATGATGAACATCCAGCGCCAATCCATATACGTCAGAATGATTCCGGAGAACGGGGCGGCGACTATCGCCGCGATCGGGGTGTACAGCTTGAAGATCGCGTAGGCCCGGCCGCGTTCGGCGAACGGGAACCACGATCGGATGGTGGCCATCAGCGCCGGTTGCACGCCGCCCTCGGCGACGCCGAGCAGGAAGCGCGAGAGCAGCAATTCGCCGACGGTATCGGTGAGCCCCGATGCCATGGCGGCCATACTCCACAGCACCAGCAGAATCGCGATCCACCTTCTGGCGCTCCATCTTTCGGCCATATATCCGCCGGGGATCTGCAGCAACAGATAACCCCAGAAGAAGATGCCGCTGGCGAGGCCCTGCTGGGCCTTGGTGAGGCCCATATCGGCCTCGAGATGCGGGAGCGCGAAACTGATATTGGTTCGGTCGATATAACAGATGACGTAGATGAAGACGACGACGGGCAAAATGTAGGTCCAGCGCTTCATATCGGACAACGACCTACCTCCTCGTAGGTGGCCGGCGCGGGCTGGGCGTCGGCGGGTATATCGGATCCCGACTCGGGAAGGAGCCGGGCGAGGATCGCTCGAAGCGGAGCATTGGGAGTCGAGCTGGAGGCCGTCACAGCGGGAGGTGGCTCAGCGGTGGAGCGAGAGATGTTTCGGGGGAATGGGTTTCAGTCGGCGCGCAAGACCGCGAGCGCGGCCTGCAATCCGGCGGGGTCGACGGTGACGCCGGCCAGTTCGAGACCCATCTGGACGCCGGACAGCGTTCCGGCCAGCATCAGATCGTTGAAATCGCCGAGATGGCCGATCCGGAACACCCGCCCGGCGAGTCGGCCGAGGCCGGTGCCCAGCGACATGTCGTAGCGCTCCAGGATGATTCGGCGCACCTTGTCCGCGTCGTATTGCTCGTCGAGCAGGACCGCGGTCAGCGATCCGGAGTACTCCCGCGCGTCGACGCACAGGACCTCGAGCCCCCAGCCGTGTACGGCCGCCCGGGTCGCGGCGGCGTGGCGGCGGTGCCGGGCGAAGACATTCGCCAGACCCTCCTCCTCGAGCATCAGCAGCGCCTCGCGCAGACCGTAGAGCAGGTTGGTGGCCGGGGTGTAGGGATAGAAGCCGCGTTCGTTGTTGTCGAGCATGGGCGTCCAGTCCCAGTAGGACTTCGGCAGTCGCGAGCGCGTCGCGGCGACCAGGGCCTTCTCGCTGATCGCGTTGAAACCGAGTCCGGGCGGCAGCATCAGGCCCTTCTGGGAGCAGCCGACGGTCACATCGACGCCCCATTCGTCGTGGCGGTAGTCGATCGAGCCGAGCGAGGAGATGGTGTCGACCAGCAGCAGCGCCGGATGGCGGGCCTCGTCGATGGCGGCGCGGATCTCCGGGATGCGGCTGGTGACGCCGGTGGAGGTCTCGTTGTGCACCACCATCACCGCCGCGATCTCGTATGCGGTGTCGGCGGCGAGTTTTTCGGCGAGTATCGCCGGATCGGCCCCGTGACGCCAGTCGCCGGGCACGAAATCCACTGTCAGTCCTAGGCGTTCGGCCATATCGCGCCACAGGCTCGCGAAATGTCCTGTCTCGAAAGCCAATACGCGGTCGCCGGGAGACAGCGTATTGACCAGGGCGGCCTCCCAGGCTCCGGTGCCGGAGGAGGGGTAGGCGACGATCGATTCGCGGGTACCGAAAACCGGTTTCAGTCTGGTCGTGAGGTCGAAGGTGAATTCCGCGAAGTCGGGTCCGCGGTGGTCGATGGTCGGTCGGGCGATGGCTTGCAGTACCCGGTCGGGGACGTTGGTCGGGCCCGGGATTTGCAGAAAATGCCGTCCACTGCGTGCGGTCATCGGATTCTCATCCATTCTGTGCCGTGTTATGGCACGCTGTGCCGTGAGAAGGTTCAGCAAGGGTAGGGATGGCGTCGAGAGGAGTCAAGACTTTGCGCAACGTCCTGAATACGCTGCGCGTACTGGAAGAGGTCGCGATCCGCCAGCCGATCGGAGTCGGCGAATTGTCCCGGGTCCTGGACATGCCGAAGAGTTCCGTGCAGCGGATATTGGTCACCCTGGACGCGGCCGGTTGGATTCGGCCCGCTTCCGGTGAGGTCACCCGCTGGGTGCTGACCACCAAGGCGCTGGCCGTCGGCAGCCGTGCGGGCGGTGGGGATCTGGGGCTGCGCGGCGCGGCCCTGCCGATCATGGAGAATCTGCGACGGCACACCGAGGAGACCGTGCACCTGACGATTCCGGAGGACGGGAAGATGGTGCTGATCGAGCGGTTGGAGACCGACAAGCCCGTGCGCACCAATATGGCGCTGGGGCACTCACTTCCGCTGCATGCCTCGGCCAATGGCAAAGCGGTGCTCGCACACAGTGATTCGGAGACGGTACGGCGTCTGCTCGTCGAGGAACTGCCGCGCTATACCGATACGACGATCACCGATCCGGACGCTTTGCGCGCCGATCTGGCCGATATCCGCAATCGAGGGTTCGCGGTCAATCGCGGGGAGTGGCGTTCGGATGTCGGCGCGGTGGCCGCGGTCGTGCTCGACGGCGCCGGTAAGCCGATCGCGAGTCTGAGCGTGAACATTCCGATCAGCCGATTGACCCCGGATTCGGAGCTCCTCTTCGGTACGGCGGTGAATGCGGCCGCACGTGAGCTGGGGGAGCGGTTGGGCTGACCTTCAACGGCTGCTGATCAACTGGAACAGCTCACCCACCACCTGCGTCTGCCAGACCCGCGCGTAGCGCGAATCGGTGCTCGGCGGTCGTGTCGGCATTTCCGAACAAGGGCAGCGTCCGATCATGCGGCGTCGAGGACCGCGCGCAGGCGGGGCAGGACATTTCGCCAGCCGCGCTCCATCGCATTGCGGGTCATCTTCTGGCGGCGGTCGGTGAGGTCGAAACCGGTTTGGGTCAGTAGGAGTCGAGTGCCGCGGCCCTGGGGGTGGATCGTCCAGTCGACGATCCAATTCGTGGGGCGCTCGGATCGGGCATAGGCCCAGCTGTAGGTCAATTGTCTGCCGGGCAGAACGGTCAGGACCTCGCAGACGATTTCGGAGGGCGGCTGCATCGGGGCGGTGAAGGTGAAATGCGTTCCGGCCGTCGGGCTGAAGCCGATGGGACGCATCAGCCATCGTTGCAGCAGGTGGGGTTCGGTCAGGGCGCGCCATACGGCGTCGGGCGGTCGGGGCAGGAAATCGCCGATCTCGACCGCGGTGGGGTCCAGGTTCGCATCGGATATCACTGTGTTCCCTTCTCCCTGCGAGTTTCGAACAGGTACTCGAGTAGGCTAGGAGCTCCACCGGGGTGGAGGTTCAACCTATTGTGACGGAAGACATATCGCGCGGCGCGCTGATAGGTATCGGGGAACTGGCGCGCAGGACCGGGCTGCCGGTGCGGACAATTCGGTTCTACAGCGACGAGGGCATTCTCGACTCGCGGCGCAGTGCGGGTGGGCATCGAATGTTCGACGCGGACGGCGCGTCGCGGCGATTGCGATTGATTCGGCAGTTGCGTGCGCTCGGGCTCGGATTGGCCTCGATCGCCGAGATCTTGCGCGGCGATCGATCGATCGCCGAGGTCGTCGCGGCCGAAAGCGCCAGGCTGGATATCGAATTCAGGTCGCTGGCCTGGCGACGGGCCGCGCTGCGGGCGCTGCGGGCGGCCGATCCGCCCGAACGCACTCGACGGCTCGCGCTCCTGGCCTCGGCGCAGGATGGCGGCGTCGCCCACGACCACCTCATCCGATTCTGGCGGCGCGTGCTCACCGGCCTCGCGCGCCTGGAATTCGACACCTTCGTCTGCGCGAATGTCCCCCGCCCACCCGAGGCCCCCTCGGTCGAGGAGGTGGTGAACTACGCCGAACTGACCGGCCTCGCCACCGATCCCGACCTTTCCACCGTCATGAGCCGCCAACTCTGGCGAACCAGACCCCAGGCCATTCGCAACCGCCGCGGCCTGTTCTACGCCGTGGGCGATGTCCTCGTCGATGTCCTTCCGCTGGTCTCGCAGGGCATCGCGCCGCGCACCGGCGGCGAACTCGACCGATACGTCGAGGCCCACGCCACGGCCCGGGGCGAACACGACACCTCCGACTTCCGCGCCCAATTGCTGACCGACGCGACCGACACCGACCCCCGCCTGCGCCGCTACTGGACCCTGACGGCGGAACTGATCACCACGCCCACGGCCGGACAACCGCACTACTGGCTGTTCGAGGCGCTGCATCGCTCCGATTGTTACCGTGGCTCATGACCAGCGAATCGGCGCCCTCGCGGCGGGAGCAGCTTCGAGAGTTTCTGCGGGGGCCGATCCGCGGGTGGGTCGACCGGAAACTCCTGACCTGACAAGATCCTCGACCGCACCCACGGACCGGTAAAAGCCGCGTTCAGCAACCGGTTCACATGCGCGCATGCGTCGAACCGCATCCCGAATCACGCGCGCGGCGGTGGTGTGGATCACGCTCGAAGACTCCGAGATGGCGCGATCCGGGCGCTCGATGACGCCTTCAGTTCTGGTCGTTCGACCAAGCACGTCGCATCCTGGCTGTCCGGGGCTTGGTTGCCTGCTCTCGGGTGACGGTGCGCATGTCGTCGCATCGCTCACGTCGTCATCGACGGAAGTCCACGTCCGGGCTTTCGATTTCCCTTCCGGCGCTCGCCCGCTCGTTTCGGCGGGTCCGGAATCGAATCTGGAGGTTGAACATGGGTGTCAAGGTCGTTGCAACTACCGTGCTGGCCGCCTCGCTGATCGGATTGGCGGGAGCTGCCGCACAGGCCACACCGCCCGCCGCTGGTCCGGGCGATCGCCCGGCGGGCCCGGTGCAAACATCGAGCGAGCGTGATCTCGCAGATGACGCATTGCCGACCGTGAACGTCCGTCGCAGAAGCGATTTCAACTCCTCCGAGGACTGGTGGAATTGGGAGGTCGGCCACGCCGCACCGGATGCCCTGCTCGGCGCGGGAATCGGCGCGGTACTGGGAACCTTCGCCCTGGGCAGCGGTATCCCGGGCGCGATGATCGGCGGCGGCATCGGACTGCTCAGCGGCGGCGGACAAGATCTGCTGGATGCGGGCAACGCCTACTTCGGCGGCCAGCCGTAATCACTCGTGGCGGCCCGGCTTTCAACAGCGGGAGATCTCCGATGTCATTGCGACGCAATGACCGTGGAAAAGATGAGTACATCTGTCGATCGAAAAGGAGTGAGCATCATGGGCAAACGCTTTTTCATCACCAGTGCGATCACACTCGCGGGGATCGGTCTCGGTGCCGGGTTCGCTTATGCCGACGAGGTGGAAGTCGAAGGCAGCTACAGCACTCAGGCCGCTTGCCAGACCGATGGCCCGCACGTCCAGGTCAACCGGGACAACGACACATGGACCCACTACGACTGCCGCAACGATAAAGGCGACGGCCTGTGGCATCTGTACCTGAGTAGGTGACCCGTGGCCCGGGCAGTCACCGCGCGCAAGGCGACCGCCCGGGCCCCTCCCCTGAGAGCGCGTCGTGTTTATCCCGTCTGAGGTGTCAGTGAACCTACGCCGGGCGCGGCAGCGTCCGAGCACCGGCCGCACACGACAGCCCGGCTCGCCGAAACCTCCGTAGCCGCCCAAGCCGCCGCCGCGGCGAGTGTCCCGCTGAGCCGCATCGGCGCGGTCGAGGATGTGGCCGCCGCGGTCGCCTTCCTCGCCTCCGCGGAGGCCGCCTATATCAACGGCCAGGACCTGCTCGTCGACGGCGGCCTGGTTTCCGCGCTGTCGGCGAGGCTGGTTCAGAGGCGCAGCAGTTTCGCGAGGGTGCCGCCGAGGACGAGGTCGCGGACCTCGCCCGGGGCGGTGACCCGCTCGACGGCGGTGCGCGCGAGGACCGGATCGCCGTACGGGGCGTCCGAGCCGAACAGGGTGCGCTCGGGGAGTTCACGAATGGCCAATCGAATCGCGAAAATGACCGGGGCCGTAGACAATTCGAGGTAGATATTAGGTACCTCGCGGGCGAGTTCGATGGCCCGCAGCCATTCCAGGCCGCCGAGCTGGCTGACCACCAGTGGAACCGTTGGATAGCGCCGGGCCAGTTCGGCGAGGGTCGTCAGGTCCGCCGCGGTGGTCGGCGCGAAACCGTGGACCACCACCGGCAATCCGTCGTGTTCGGCCGAGGCCCGCAGAATGGGCTCGATCCGACCGGCCTGCCCCGGCGGCGGAGTCAGCTCCCCGATACCACGCAGGCCGCGGGCGATCACCTCTCGCTCGACGTACTCCGCGATCTCTGTCTGCTCGAGAGTCGTTGGTACGCTGCCGAATCCGATGAAACGATCCGGATGCGCCGCGAGCGCGGCATCGAGCTCCGCCCACGCGAGGCGCATACTCTCCGGTCCCTTGCCGCGTCCGTCGAGCGCCGCCGACAGCGCGCTCATCTCCGCGCGCAGCGATTCCAGATCGGCGGCGCGCTCGGGATGCGGCCGGGTCGCGAACAACACCGCCCTGTCCACGCCCGCCTCGTCCAGCAGTGCGAGATGTCGGTCCACCGGATCGTGGACGTGGCTGTGTGCGTCGATGATCATCCTGTGCTCCTGTCACTGGCGGAATAGGTCCGCCGGAGCAGTGTTGAACCCTGACACAGTGACAGGGTCAAACCGGATCGGGAGCACCGCGGGCGATGTTGATCGGGGAGTTGGCGCGGCGCACCGGAACCAGCGAGCGGCAGCTGCGCTATTACGAGCGCGTCGGCCTGCTCACCGCGCAGCGTCAGGCCAACGGCTACCGCAGCTACGACGCCGACGCCGAACAGACCGTCGCGCGAATTCGCGCGCTGCTGGACGCGGGCCTGTCGACCCGCCTGATCCAGCACATCCTGCCCTGCGCGGAGAACGACGGCGTGCTGCGCGCCTGCCCCGGCGTCCTGGCCGCCCTGCGCGCGCAACTGGATCTGCTCGATCACCGCGCCGACGAATTGGCGCGCACGCGCGCGACCCTGCGCACCGCGATCACGCGGATGGAGGACCGCTGAGCCCGTGACGAGGCAATAAACAGACCTTCCGGTTGCGTTACCGGATGAGGCCATTACGCTGAGGCTTTCGCGGCGGTCCGGTAGTAGGTGAGCACGGTGGTTGGCAAGAGTTCTTCGGGGGAGATTCCACGGGGGACATTGGGAGTCGGATCGATCGTATTCATGGTGACCGCGGCGGCCGCGCCGCTGGGAGCCGTGGTCGCCTTGATTCCGGTGCTGTTCTCGACCAGCGGGTCGGTGGCCGCGCCGGTGTACTTCCTGATCGCCGGTGCGGTGCTCATGCTGTTCGCGGTCGGTTTCACGGCGATGACCAAATACGTCGCGAACGCCGGGGCCTTCTATTCCTATGTGCGCGAGGGACTGGGCGAGCTGCCCGGTATCGGCACGGCCTTCGTCGCGGTGGTCGCCTACTCCGCGATGGTCGGCAGCGCGCTGGCCTATGTCGGGCAGGTCGCGGTGCAATTGGTGCGGCGCTGGGCCGGATTCGACACCTCGCCGTGGCTGTGGGCCGCGGTCTTCGGACTGGTCGTGGGACTGCTGGGCTATCGCAATATCGAGATCGGCGGGCGCGTGCTCGGGGTCGCGCTGGTGGTGGAGGCGTCGAGCGTGCTGCTGGTCGATCTGGCCATCGTGGTGCGCGGCAGACACGACGGGCTGAGCCTGGCCTCGCTGTCACCGGCGGCGGCCACGACCGGGGCGCACGCGCCGGGCTTCGGTCTGATGCTGGCCTTCCTCACCTTCACCGGATTCGAGGCCACGGTCGTATTCCGCGGCGAGGCACGCGATCCCGATCGCACCGTGCCGCGCGCGACCTTCCTCGCGCTGGCCCTGATCGGCGCGCTCTACGCGTTCTCGGGCTGGGCGACCGCGGTCGGGGTCGGCACGGATCGGGTCCTCGAGGTCGCGGAGTCGGATCCCACCGGAATGTATCTGGATCTGGCCGGGACCTATGTCGCGCCGGTGATGCGCGATGTACTGCAGATACTTCTGGTCACCAGCTATTTCGCGGGCGTGCTGTCGATGCACAATGTCGTCGCCCGCTATCTGCGCTCCCTCGGATCCGAGGCGGTCGCGCCGGTCGCGCTCGCGGCGATCCACGAACGGCATCGCGCGCCCTCGCGGGCGTCGCTGGCGACCAGCGCCATCACCGCCGCACTGCTGCTGATCTTCCTGATCTCGGGCAGCGGTCCGCTCGATGTCTATCTGTGGCTGTCGTGGGCGGGCACGCTCGGCATACTCGCCATGATGCTGCTGACCTGTCTCGCGGTCATCGTCTTCTTCCGTCGCGGCGGCCACGACGGCCGAATCTGGCACACCCTGCTCGCCCCGACCGCGGCGCTGATCGCCTTGGTCGGTGCGCTGTATGTGATCGTGCGGAACTTCTCGCAGCTGGTCGGGAACGGCATCGCCCCGGCGGTGCTGCTCTCGGTGGTGCCGATCGTGTTCGCACTGGGCGTGATTCGCGCCCTCAGTCTGCGTGCGGCGCGCGCAGACGAGCGCTCAGTTCACCACTGAAGAATTCGATGAAGCCGTCCGGATCCGGTCCGGCGTTCTGCAACACGACATGGTCGAATCCGGCATCGGTGTATTCGCGTACGGCCTCGGCGTAGGCAGCCGGATCGCTGCCGCAGGTGAACTGCTCGCGAATATCGCTCTCGCGCACGGTTTTCGAGGCCGCCGCGAAATTCACCGGATTGGGCAGCTCGCTCATCACCTTCCAACCGGTCAGGGCCCAGCGGGAGGTTTCCAGCGCCGCCTGCGCCGCGGTGTGCTCGTCGGGGGCCCAGGCCACCGGCACCTCCGCATAGCGCGGGCCCTTGCCGCCGCCCCGCTGATACCGCTCGACCAGATCCGCCCGCGGTTCGGTGGCGAACAGGCCGTCGCCCAGTTCCGCCGCGAGCCGGGCCGCGCGCTCACCGCCCGCCGCGACCGCGATGACCGGCGGCTCATCCGGCAGATCGAAGACCCGGGCATCGGACAGCTGTAGATATTTACCCTCGTAGGACTGGTAACCGCCCTGCCACAGCAGCCGGATGATCTCCAGCGCCTCACGCAGTAGGTCGTGACGTCCCCGCACCGATTCCGGGAAGCCCGGGCCGACCACATGTTCATTGAGCCGCTCACCGGATCCGACGCCCAGGGTGAACCGGCCGTCGGACACCAGGGCCAGGGTAGCGGCCGCCTGCGCGATGATCGCCGGGTGATAGCGGACGGTCGGACAGGTGACGCCGGTGGCCAGTCCGATGCGCTCGGTACGGGCCGCGATCGCGCCCAGTACCGTCCACGCGAACGGCGAATGGCCCTGGTTGTCCAACCACGGGTGATAGTGGTCGCTGATCTCGACGAAATCGAATCCGGCTCGTTCGGCCAGTTCCGCCTGACGAATCAATTCCGCGGGTCCGAATGCCTCCGCGGCCAGCTTGTAGCCGATCTGCACGTGCGCCTCCCTCCGAGATACGACGGTCCCTGTGCGGCTACCCGAGCGGTGTGATCGGAAACGGGCGACCAAGAACACGTTTCCGAGGCCCGCGATCGGTCAAGATCGTTTCTGGATGAAAGGAGAGCGCGGATGGCCACGGTTGCCGAACAGTTGGTACGGATGTTGCGGGAGGCCGGTGTGCGCCGGGTCTACGGCGTGGTCGGCGACAGTCTCAACCCGATCGTCGACGCGATACGCCGCACCGACGGCATCGACTGGGTGCATGTGCGGCACGAGGAGACCGCGGCCTTCGCCGCCGCGGCCGAGGCCCAGGTCAGCGGGCGGCTCGCGGTCTGCGCGGGCAGTTGCGGGCCGGGCAATCTGCATCTGATCAACGGTCTCTACGACGCCCATCGCAGCGGCGCGCCCGTACTGGCCATTGCCTCGCACATTCCCTCCAAGGAGATCGGCACCGGCTACTTCCAGGAGACCCATCCCGAGCGGCTGTTCGTCGAATGCAGCCACTTCTGCGAACTGATCTCCCAGCCCGAGCAGATGCCGCGGCTGCTCGGTATCGCCATGCAGACCGCGGTCGGGCGCGGCGGGGTGTCGGTGCTGACGCTGCCCGGCGATATCGCCGCGCGCGCCGCGGCCCATCCCACCCCCGACGCCGTCTCGCTCGCGTCGCCCTCGCCGGTGGTGCCGCCGCAGGAGCGCATCGCCGAATTCGCCCGGCTCCTGGACGAATCCGAGAAGGTGATGCTGTTCTGCGGCGCGGGCTGTCGCGACGCGCACGCGGAGGTCATGGCGCTGGCCGACGCGCTGGCCGCACCGGTCGGGCATTCGCTGGGCGGTAAGGAGTGGATCCAATACGACAACCCGTTCGATGTCGGCATGAGCGGTCTGCTCGGTTACGGGGCCTGTTACGACGCCATGCGGGCGGCCGATCGAATCATCCTGCTGGGCACCGACTTTCCCTACGACGACTTCCTGCCGCAGGCGCGCACCATTCAGGTCGACATCGATCCCGCGCGACTGGGCAGGCACACCCCGCTGGATCTGGCGGTGCACGGCGATGTCGGCGCGACGATCCGCGCGCTGCTGCCGCGGCTGCGTACGCGCACCGATCGCTCGTATCTGGACAAGATGCTGCGCGATCACGAACGCGGGTTGCAGCGCGTGGTCGACGCCTACACCCGCGATATCGAACACCGCACACCCATCCATCCCGAATACGCCGCCGCGGTTCTCGACGAGGTCGCCGCCGACGATGCGATCTTCACCGTCGATACGGGTATGGGAAATGTTTGGGCCGCAAGGTATCTCACGCCCAACGGCCGTCGCCGGGTGATCGGTTCGTTCCGGCACGGCAGCATGGCCAACGCGCTGCCGCATGCCATCGGCGCGCAGCTGGCCCATCCCGATCGCCAGGTCGTCTCGATCTCCGGCGACGGCGGCCTGGCCATGCTCATGGGTGATCTGCTCACGGTGGCCACCTATGAGCTGCCGGTCAAGGTGGTGGTGTTCAACAACGCCTCGCTGGGCATGGTGAAGCTCGAGATGCTGGTCGACGGGTATCCGGATTTCGGAACCGACCATCCGCCGGTCGATTTCAGCGCCATCGCCGCGGGCTGCGGCATCGCGTCGGTGCGGGTGGAGCGGCCGACCGAGATCCGCGACGCCCTCACCGAGGCCCTGCACCGGCCGGGTCCCGCGGTGATCGAGCTGATCACCGATCCCAATGCGCTGTCCATTCCGCCCAAGATCACCGCCGCGCAGGTCCGCGGTTTCGCCCTCGCCGCGGGCCGCACGGTCCTCGACGGTGGCGTGGGCAAGATGATCGACCTGGCCAGGACCAATTTGCGCAACGTGCCCCGGCCGTAGCGCCAGCCGGTATTGAAGTGTACGAAACCGTTTCGTACACTTCGAATATGGTTCGAGGACAGCAGCGGGTCGACGTGATCCTGGCCGCCACACTGGATCTGGTAGCCGAACGCGGATACCCGGCGTTGACGATGGACGCGGTCGCCGAGCGGGCGGGGGCCAGCAAGGCCACCATCTACCGTCGCTGGCGTAACAAGGCGCAGCTGGTGAAGGCCGCGCTGGACGCCTACGACGCCGACCACAATGCCGCGATACCCGAAACCGGAAGTCTGCGTGGCGATCTGGTGGCGGTGCTGGAGGCGCTGTGCGCCAAATCCTCGGAGCGCTATCTGTCGATGCTCGGTGGGCTGGTGGCGGCCATGCGCCACGACGAGGAGTTGGCCGCCGCGCTGCGCGAGCATATCGACAACGAGGAGCTGTCCCCGTTCCACGATGCGCTGCACCGCGCGATCGACCGCGGGGAGTTGTCCGCCGATACCGATGCCGACCTCATCCACGATGTGGCCGAGGCGATGATCCTGCGGCAACTACAACTCGGCGCGGGCTTCGACGAGCCGTTCATCACCCGACTGGTCGACGACATTCTGCTGGCTCTGCTGCACACCGAGAGGGCTTGATCATGACCGTACTGATCGTCGGCGCCGGGCCGACCGGACTCACCCTGGCCTGTGATCTCGCCCGTCACGGCGTACCGTGCCGCATCGTCGACCGGGCCGACGGCGTCTTCGTCGGCTCGCGGGCGAAGGGACTGCAACCGCGCGCGCTCGAGGTGTTCCACGATCTGGGTGTGCTGGACCGGATTCTCGCCGGGGGTGAGCCGTTTCCGAAATTTCGCCTCTATCAGGGTGATTCACCGGTGTGGGAGCGTACGGTCGAGGAAATGCTCGGGGTGCCCGAGCCCGCGGTCACCGCGACGGTGCCGTATCCGAAGACCTGGCTGATTCCGCAGTGGCGGACCGAGGAGATTCTGCGCGATCGGTTTGCCGAACTGGGCGGGCGGGTGGAGTGGAATACCGAAATCATCGGCGTCACACAGGATTCCGACGGCGTGATCGCGCATACTGTCGATGGAGACATTCGCGCTGAGTATCTGGTCGCCGCCGACGGCGGTCGCAGTACCGTGCGCAAGGCGCTGGGCGTCGGGTTCGTGGGGGAGACCCTCGAGGCCGAACGCACCCTGATCGGCGATGTGCGCGCGGACGGGCTGGACGGCAGGTACTGCCACATCCTCACGCGCGCGGGCAATGTCGGTGAACGCTTCTCGCTGTGGAATCTGCCCGACAGTGAGCACTATCAGTTCGTGGCCTCGATGCCCGCCGACGAGGTCGGTGCGCTCGATCTGGAGACGGTGCGTCGGCTGTGCCGGGAACGGTCCGGGCGTAACGATATTCGGCTGTACGATCTGCGCTGGATCTCGCTGTACCGGGTGAATGTGCGCATGGTCGACCGCTATCGGGTGGGACGGGTGTTCCTGTCCGGCGATGCGGCCCATGTGCATTCGTCGGCGGGCGGACAGGGACTCAATACCGGCGTGCAGGACGCCTACAACCTGGGGTGGAAGTTGGCGGCGGTGTATTCCGGAGCCGGGGACGAACTGCTGGATACCTATGCGGCAGAACGGATGCCGGTCGCGGCGAATGTGCTCGGGCTGACGACGCGGATGCATCGACAGGACTTCCGCGGTGGCGGCGCACCGGCCATCCATCAGCTCGACAACACCTATCGCGGCGGACCGCTGGCGGTCGACGATCGGGCCGAACCCGGAACGCTGCGCGCCGGGGATCGGGCTCCCGATGGCGTACTGCCTTCCGGAACAAGGCTTTTCGACATATTCAGCGGGCCGCACGCGACCGTACTGGCATTCGGCGCGCCGATCGGGGATTTCGGCGTCCCGACGATCGCCGTGCCCGAGACCGAGGGTTACGACGTGGCCCCGGGCACCTACGTACTCGTGCGGCCCGACGGTTATATCGGCGCGATCACCGCATCGGCCGAGGTCGTGCGCCGGTATCCGGCGATCAGCTCCCGGGAGCCTCGACGAACTCCCGCGTACCGTAGCGAACCGTGACATCGGCCCAGGACGCGCCGGACGTCTCGACGGTCCGGCGCGCGGTGTCGAGATCGGCGCGCTCGATGATCAGCAGCCCCACGCCCGCCTCGGTCACCGACCCACCCGAAAGCTCCTCACGCGCAACGGCATCGGAGACCAGCACATCGTGCAACCGTCGCACGTCCAGCCCCCGCGCCTCGACCTGCACGGCATCGGCTCCCGGATCGTCGGCGGCGAGCGGGCGGAAGGTCAGCACCGACTCCTGCCCGAACCGCCCCCGCACCCGCTGGGCCACGGCCCGCAACTCCGGCGCACTCACACACGCCAACCGAAACTCCCGCGACCGCTCATAGGTCACCGCCTGCTGATCTTCGGACCAGAACACCCCGTCGAGCAACTCCGACCCCACCGGCAACGCCAACCCCTCCAACACCATGGCATCGACCTGGAATTCGAACGGCTGCAACCGATCCCGCAACCGCGGATCACCTGGATCGGTAATGATCGCGGTCTTGTCGGTCGCGAACAACTCCGCCTGCACCCGCAACGGATCCCCCGGCGCACAGCCCCCCGGATCGGCCCCAGCGGTCCCGCCGACCGGCCCACTCACCCCCACCCACACCAACACCAGAACCCCCAGCACCCCACCCCGAACCGCCCGACCCACCACGACAACTCCTCTCCCTCGGAACCCGGACCGCCGCACCCTATCCACCGGCCCCACCCCCACCACCGAAATCGACCCACCCCTACCGTCTTCGCCTCCGCCCCTCCTGCACGAAGAACAACAGCAGCGGAAGCAGCAACCCCAACGCGATATCTTTGACCTCCACCCGGTTCAAGGCGAACAGGACGATGCTCGAGGCGATGCAGATCGCGAGCAGAATGGTTGCCCAGTTGTCCTTCAGCGCGACTCCCACCCAGGTGCCGCGAACCTTCCATCCCAGGGTTTCCAAGCGCTGGTCGCGCGCTTTTCCTCGGCGCGCCAACACAATATCGTCATGCAACCAATCCAGGCGTTCCTGCCCGGACAGCGGCGTCAGGGTCCGGGCATCCGAAATCGCCGCCAGGAACGGATAGACATCCCATATCGATCTGGTCGCCGATCCGTCGATATTCGGCCAGTGGCCATCTGGAAGCTGTTCTGCCACTATCGTCGTGAGCGCGGCGAATGCGACAGGGGGTGCGCCCCTGGGATGTCGCATCAGGGCGGAAAAGGCATACGGCAGTCCGTGATGCCAGATCTGGCCGTGCCACGTGACGGGCCGGTGGTCCACCGTTCCGGTAATGTTGTAGCTCTCCACGCGCGAAGCGTCGTCGAAAATGGTGTTCGGGTCGAGATATTCGGTGAGCCATTCGTATCCATCGGCAATCGCTTCGCCGTATCGCGAATCAGTCCGCAGACCGGTCAACTGACGCAATATGAGAAGACAGAAGGCGGTGTGCACCACGGTCGGTTCCGATGTTTGGGTTTCGCCCCACGCGACCGGCTCGTTGCGGGATCGCTGACGCAATAGCCAGTCCGCGGCTCGTTCGATGGCGGGCTCGTACGGACTTGTGGCGCTCAGCGCCTGCAGAGCGAGGCCGGTGAGCCAGGTGCGGGGTGGTTGGCCGTGGAAGGAACCCCATCCGCCACTCGAATCCTGGTTGGCGACAATCCAGGCGACCGCGCGCCGGATATCGGGACTGGCGGGCAGGAACTCCACCTTCGCGGTGCCGAGGAATCGGGTCACCACGGAGGTGGCCTCGAGGACCGGATGTCCGAAACTCGTATTGACGGCCCAGCCGCCATCCGTGCGATCGTCGGCGTCGGACACCTGCCTGCCTTGCAAGAATCTCAGGCCGTCGTGCAGGAAGGGGGAGGGAACCGCGCATCGATGGAAAAGTTCCAGTGCGACCGCGGTGGCCGACGGCCCCGGATTCGGGTCGTCGAGTCGGTGGTACCAGCCGCTTCCGCGCGATGTCGTCCGGGAATGTGTCGTGCGCAGTAGTTCGAATGTCCTTTCGGCGGCACGGTCGAGGGAGTCCAGGTCGAATCTGATGGTCACAGGATCTTTTTCCGAGCTCGTTTCACGGCGACGGCGCTGATAATCGCGCTCGGTGCGTCGCTCTGGTAGGTGTCGATAGTCTCGTCTATGCCGAGAATGCTCCAGTCACGGAGCAATTCGTATGCGTAGTCGACCGTGAAGAAATGCCGGATATGCCCTTTCCGCTCGTACATCCGATCCGCGACCTTGTCGCCGAGTCCGAAGTAGGGATCCTTGTCCGACTTCACTGTGAATGCGAAGGCGCCGCCGGGTTTCGTGGCCAAATATATCTCCGAAAACAATATCCTGGTGATTTGATCGGTGAAGTAGTGGAGTGAGAGATTGCAAAATATTCCGTCGAATCCATTTGTTTCGAACGTCGGCAGTTTTCCATTTCGGATGTCGAAGTGTGAGAATTTCACCTGAGTGCCCGCGGCGGCAGCATTTCTTTTTGCCTTGTCTATCGCCACCGTGGAGAGATCGAACGCGCATACATTCGCGCCCATGTTGGCAAACCAGATGGAGTCGATCCCCTGGCCGCAGCCCACGTCCAGGATGGCCTTTCCATCGAACGATCCGATCGATCGTGACAGCCTACTCGCCAGTTCCGCCTGCGTCCTGGTTCGATCGCGGATATCTCGTTCGCTGTGCCATTCGTCCCAGATTTCGACTTGCGACACACCGATGTGCGCGGTCATATTTTGAATTCTCCTTTCTGCTCGTATGCGTTCATGTTCCGGCGGGCAGGAATGCGTCGATGGTCTGGCTTATGAACCTGTCGTTCGGAAAGGTGAGGTAATCCCATTCGAACGGGTGACCGAGTTTCGCGGCAATGTGGCGGCGAACGATCTGCGATATCTGTGGATCGGCCATGAAATGTACGGCACTCCCGGGCTCCTGATACATGACGTATCCACTCGGTTCGCGACCCGAACCGATGAAATCCGTGAGGGATGGCAGGCTGCGGCGGGGACGTTCGTGCGCGAGGGTAGCCAGTGAAAAGATGCCGGGGATCAGCTGGAGGTGCGCGTGGGTGACGCAGGCCGAACGACGGACGTCACCTGGGCAGGTCCCATGTTCGAATACCGTGGTCGGACCGAATATGGCCTCGACTCTGCCGAGTACCTGCATCGCGAATACCGAAAAGGCGCAAGCTCCCTCGAAGATCGTGCTCGTGGAGGTCCAGTGCTCTTCGGGTACGACCAGAACATGCCCGGGCGCGAGCGCTCCGAGCGCGCAGACGGCGTATCCGACGCCCTCCAGGGACATCAGGATGCGGTCGTGCCAGGGCAGGGCCGTGCTCGCCCCCAGCAGGATGCCGCACAGGAAGCAATCGGTCGTAGTCATATTCGGTGAGCCCGTCTGATCCATGCAACCATCGCCTCGATGCACTCGCTCCGAGTTTTCGTAATCGATGTGGCGTGATATCTGAGCCAGTATCGGTCCCCGTAGCCCGTTGCGCCGACGTACACGAAGATGGGGAGTTCGAGCAGGTGGGCATAGACGAGCTCGCACGAACACCCGATGTAATTTCTCCCGGGGATGGTCATGTCCATCAGGACGGCATCGGATTGCTCGAGTAATGCGAGGTCGCGTGATACGACACGTGCAGCGATCCGGTCCAACCCGGCGGAATGTGCCGCCCGGATCGGTAGTGGCACTTCGGTGAAGGTATCCACGATATCCATGCCGACCAGTTCGAGCTCGCCTCGCACAATGTCCGCGAGATTTTCGACATCGTGCTCGGCCTCGCCTTCCATTGCCCGTGCGAAGTAGACCCGGAATGGTCGGTTTGCGACTTCGGGGTCTGTTGTGGCATGCCTGAAGGGCGCCGATGTCGGCATGGGTATATCTTCCGTTGTTCGTCACCGTCGCCTATGTGAATCGGCAATATTCACCGTCACCCTGGCCTGTCTCACCCCCGGCGTGAGCCTCGGTTTGCGCCCTGGCCATACTTGCGACCGTGCAGTTCGGAATTCTCGGTCCGGTCGCGGTCCATCGGGCGGATGGGAGTCCGGTTGCGGTGGGTGGGCCTCGGGTGCGGGCGTTGTTGGCGTTGCTTTTGCTCGAGGCGGGGCGGGTGGTCGGGCGGGAGCGGCTGATTGATGGGTTGTATGGGGAGGAGCCGCCGGGGGATGCGGGGCATGCGTTGCAGTCGCAGGTTTCGCGGTTGCGGCAAGCGTTGCGGGGGGAGGGGGTCGAGGTCGAATCGTCCGCGGCGGGGTACCGGCTCGTCGTGGATGCGGGGGCGGTCGATGCGCATCGGTTCGAGCGGATGGTGGGGGAGGGTCGGGAGGGGTTGCGGCGCAAGGATTTCGCCGCCGTTGTGGCGTTGATCGATGCCGCGCTGCAATTGTGGCGGGGGTCGGCGCTGGCCGATGTGCTGGACGTTCCCTTCGCGGCCGCGCCCGCGGCTCGGTTGGGTGAGCAGCGTTGCGCCGCCATCGAGGATCGGGCCGAGGCCGCGCTCGCGCTGGGGGAGCATCAGGCGGTGGTGGCGGCGCTGTCGGAATTGGTGGCCGCGCATCCACTGCGGGAGCGGGCCCGGGCGCTGCTCATGCGCGGGCTGTACGCCGCGGGGCGGCAGGCCGCGGCGCTGGAGTTGTTCGAGGACGGGCGGCGGCTGTTGGCCGAGGAGCTCGGCGCGGATCCGTCACCGGAGCTGTTCGAGGCGCATCAGTCGATTCTGCGGGCCCGCAGTACGGCCGCGCCCGCCTCGACCCGACTGCCCGCGCAGCTCACCAGCTTCGTGGGCCGCGAGGACGAACTCGCCCGGCTGTTGCCGCTGCTCGCGGGGACGCGCCTGGTCACGGTCCTCGGTCCGGGCGGGACGGGGAAGACCAGGTTCGCGCTGGAAGCGGGCCAGCGCCTGCGCGGTGAGGTGGCATTCGTCGATCTGGCGCCACTGGGCGCGCAGGGGCGGGTGGTGCGGGCGATCGCCGACGCGCTCGGTGGCCGCGACATCGCCACGGATACGGCGAGTGCGGATCCCGAAGCCCGCGTACTGGCCATCCTTGCCGAACGGCCGATGCTGATCATTCTCGACAACTGCGAACACGTGATCGACGACGCCGCCGCGGTGACCCACCGCCTGCTGCGGGCCTGTCCGGCGCTGCGTGTGCTGGCCACCAGCCGAGAAGCGTTGCGCATCACCGGTGAAACCGTCTTCCCGCTGGGGCAATTGGCCATCGCGGAGCCCGACGCGCCCCCGGCCGCTCAGCTGTCGGCCCCGGCCGTGCGCCTGTTCGCCGACCGCGCCGCCGCGGCCCGCCCCGGATTCGCCCTCGACGCCGGGACCATCGGCACGGTCCGGCGAATCTGCGCGCGCCTGGACGGTCTGCCGCTGGCCGTGGAATTGGCCGCCGCCCGGCTGCGGTCACTGGGCCTGGACGAGATCGACGCGCGTCTCGACGATCGCTTCCGCCTACTGGGCCGCGGCGAGCGCACCGCCGAACCGCGCCACCGCACGCTGCGCGCGGTCGTCGAATGGAGCTGGGACCTGCTCGATCCGGCGGAACGCTTACTGGCCCAACGCTTCACGGTCTTCAGCGGCGGCGCGACCCCGGCCGCGGTGGCGCGGGTGTGCGAGATGGACGAGGCCGACGAACTGCTCGCATCGCTGGTCGAGAAGTCTCTGGTGGAGTCGGCGGACGGACGCTGTCGCATGCTGGAGACGATCCGCGAATTCGCGCTGACGCGGTCGATCGAGGCGGGTGAATACGACCGATTGCGCCACGCCCACGCCCGGTATTTCACCGAACTGGCCGAACGCGCGGACACCCACCTGCGCGGCGGCGACCAATTGGACTGGCTCGCTCGGCTCGACGCCGAACGCGCGAATCTGCAAGCGGCCCTGCACTGGTCGGCCGAGGCCGCCCCGGAGCTCGCGCTGCGCCTGACGGCGGCCTCGGCCTGGTACTGGTGGCTCACCGGGCGCACCGGTGTCGCCGCGGCGGTGGTGGAAAGGCTGCTGCCGCTGGTGGATCCGGCCCGATCACCCGAGGAGTTCGCGCTGTGCGTCGCCGTCGCCACCCGCACCGGCACGCTCGCGGACTCCGAAATCGACCGCGCGACACAGGCTCTCGCCGCACTCGATCGCCCACTGCTCCGACCGCACGCGGTATTCCTGCTCGCCATGGCGGGCGGCTTCCTCGACAGCGATCCCCGATTCGACCGAACCCCCTGGTCTCGGGCCTTCCACCGCCTCGGCCTCGGCCTGCGCCTGCTCCTGTCCGGCGACCCGCTCGCCGCGGAACCCGAATTCCGCGCCGCAGCAACAGATTTCCGCGGCACCGGCGACCGCTGGGCCACCGCCGCCACCCTCGACAAACTGGCCGCCATCGCCACAATCCGAGGTCGGCACCGCATCGCCCTCGCCCATATGGACGAGGCCATCGCCCTGGCCGCCGAACTCGGCACCGTCGACGACACCGCCGATCTGCTCAATCGCCGCGGCGATATCCTCACCCGCGCGGGCGATCTGCCCGAGGCGCGCGCGAGCTACGAACGCGCGGCCGAACTGGCCCGCGTCGTCGGGGCCGTGGACCTGCGGGCCAATGCCCTGCGCGGGCTGGGGGATCTGGCCCGGGTCGAAGGGGATCCGGCGCGGGCCCGGGAGCTGTACGACCAGGCCCTGTCCCGATGCCCGGACGGGACGGTCGGCGCGGCGGAGGCCCGGGCTCGTGCCCTCATCGGGCTGGGCTGGATCGCTCGGTCCGAACAGGATGCGGCCCAAGCGTTCTCGCTGCACAGGCGAGCCTTCGACGTCGCCTGGACGGTCGGACACCGCCCGATCGCGGCCGCGGCGGTGGTGGGAATGTCCGCGACCCGCACCGATCCCGAGCACGCGGCGCTGCTGCTCGGCATGGCGGAGGGTCTGTCCGGTCTGCGCGACGACGGCGACCCCGATGTCGCGCGGATCAGCGCCGAATGCGAGGCGGCCCTGGGCTCCGAACGCTTCGGCATCGCCCGCCGCCGAGGTCTCGAAATCCCCGCCGACCGGGCGTCCGACCTGCTCGGTGAGTGACGGTGAGCCCACGGTGAGCCGATGGTGAGCGCCCCCGCCGAAGCTCATCTCATGAACACAGCGAACAAGACGGTCCTGATCTCCGGCGCCAGCATCGCGGGCCCCGCCCTGGCCTACTGGCTCACCCGGCACGGCTTCTCGGTCACCGTCGTCGAACAGTCGCCCGCCCTGCGCGAGGGCGGCTACAAGGTCGATATCCGCGGCGTTGCCATGGAGGTCATCGAACGCATGGGCCTGCTCGACGAGATCCGCAACGCCTCCACCGATATTCGCGGCGGCGCGTGGGTGAACGAATCCGGCAAACCACTGGCCACTCTGGACGCCGATCTGATCGGGCTGCGCGCCCCGGGCGATGACGAGGTGCTGCGCGGTGATCTGGCCCGCATCCTCTTCGACGCCACCAAGGGCGATGTGGAATACCTGTTCGGCGATTCGATCACCGACCTGGTCCAGTACGAAGACGGTGTGGCCGCACACTTCCGCCACGCCGAACCCCGGATGTTCGATCTGGTCATCGGCGCGGACGGTCTGCATTCGACGGTGCGCCGCATCGCCTTCGGCCCCGAGGAGCGGTTCGTGCGGCACACCGGGACCATGGCCTGTGTCATCTCCGTGCCCAACCACCTGAACCTCGATCACTGGGAGCTGGTGCACCCGACCCCGGGTCATATCGTGCAGCTCTACGCCACCCACAGGACCACGGCCAAGGCTCAGTTCATTTTCCCCGCGCCCGAACAGCTTCCGGATCGCCGCGATGTGGCGGGCCAGCGCGCACTGGTCGCCGCGGCCTTCGCAGACGCGGGCTGGGAGACGCCGAAACTGTTGCGCGCCATGGCCGATTCCCCGGACTTCTACTTCGACTCGGTCAGCCAGGTGCATCTGGATCGCTGGTCCGACGGCCGGATCGCACTCGTCGGAGACGCCGCGTACTGTCCGTCGCCGCTGTCCGGACAGGGGACGAGTATGGCGCTGGTGGGCGCGTATGTGCTTGCGGGAGAACTGAAGTCGGCGGGAGGCGATCATCGCCTCGGCTTCGACGGCTATCAGCGGACGATCGGCGACTACATCGAGCGCAATCTGACTCTGGGTTGGAACAATGCCACCGGCATGGTCGCGGGCAGCACCCGGGCGATCCGCATGCAGACCACGATGCTGCGACTGCTGCGGCATCTGCCGTGGAAGGGCCTGGCGCTGCGGCCGATCACCAAGCCCCTCGACGAGGCCGCCAATGCCATCGACCTGGCGGACTACTGACCGGCCACCTACGAAGTGGCCTGGGCCACACGGTGGTTGAAGCCGCCGTCACCGCGCATCACCGCGTCCCACCACGATTGCAGCGGGCTGGGGTCGGGCCAGACGACGGGGTTGGCGACTTTACGGGACTCCTGCTTGGACTTGGTGTTCTCGATCACGCTGTTCTCCTGAAGCGATCCGTTCTCGCCCACTTCCGGGCAGCGAAGGCGGTGAACACCGCCTTCGCCCAGGGCCATACCCGATGGGTGGGGCGCCAATCCTCAACGCACAACAGCTGTTTCGGTGACCCCTTGGGTGGTGGGCCACCGGTCGTGATTGGACGATCGTCCAGTCGTACTCTGAGTTCTACCGGCGCCCGGCAAACCGCCCGTGACATTCGGGCGGCCACCGGTTGACGGTTTGTCATCGAATATTTCCGTTCGGATGGATAGGTGGTGAGTCGTGACGGGTGATCGTTCGGCGCTGTCGGGTGTGCTGGTGGCCGATTTCAGCAGGGTTCTGGCCGCGCCGTACGCCACGATGCTGATGGCCGACCTGGGCGCGACCGTGATCAAGGTCGAACGACCCGGCGGCGGCGACGACACCCGATCCTGGGGGCCACCCTATGTCGCCGATCAGGCCACCTATTTTCGGTCGGTCAACCGCAACAAACGGTCACTGACCCTGGATCTCGGCGAGGAACGGGATCGACGCCGGGCGCGCGAGCTGGCCCGGCGGGCCGATGTGGTGGTGGAGAACTTCCGGCCCGGCACCATGGACAAATTCGGCCTGTCCTACGAGCGGGTGCGGGCGGGCAATCCGGGTGTCGTGTACTGCTCGATCTCGGCCTTCGGCGCGGCCGAGGGCGCGGCGCTGCCCGGTTACGACCTGCTGTTGCAGGCGGTCGGCGGCCTGATGAGCATTACCGGATCGCGACCGGACGAGCCGACGAAGGTCGGCGTCGCGCTGGTGGACGTGCTGGCCGGACTGCACGCCTCGGTCGGCATCCTGGCCGCGCTGCGATATCGCGAGGCCACCGGACGAGGGCAGCATGTCGAGGTGAATCTGCTGTCGAGCCTGCTGTCGGGCATGGTCAATCAGAGCGCGGGCTACACGATGGCCGGTGTGGTGCCGGGCATCATGGGCAACAGACATCCGTCGATCGTGCCGTACGAGGTCTTCGACACCGCGGACCGACCGCTGGCCCTGGCCGTTGGCACCGACGCCCAGTTCGCCGCGCTGTGCCGGGCGCTGGGTGCGGGCGATCTGCTCGGCGACGACCGATTCGCCGACAATCCGAGCCGTGTCGCGCACGCGGAGGCGTTGCGAGCCCGGCTGACCGAAATCCTCGGCACTCGAAAAGCCGACGAATGGTATGAACTGCTCACTCCGGCCGGTGTGCCGTGCGGTCCGGTCAACGATCTGGCCGGGGCGTTCGCATTGGCCGAACGACTCGGCCTGCATCCGCGCGTCGCGGGCGATCTGGTCGCCAATCCGATCGGCCTGTCCGAGACTCCCGTCGAATACCGCACGGCCCCACCGCTTCTCGGGGTCGACGACGCGGAACTGCTGGCCTGGCTGGATTCGGACTGATCCGGGTGTAGGTTACTGAAAGATAGCCATAACCTGCACCAGGTCCGGTCGGCCCGGCAGTGAAGGGAGTAGGCGATGATGCGTTGGGGGTGCGCGGTAGCGGCGGTGGCGGCCCTCGTGTCGCTCGGTTCTCTATCCGGCGCGGCCGCGGCCGAGTCGGAGATGAGCTCGCATTCCTCGGACACCGTTGGTTACGGCCCGGTTCTCCCCAACGGGAGTGTGGCCTGGGTGACCTACGGCATGCTGACGAGTACCGATCTGGCGCCGCAGGGATCGAACGACTGGGATTGCAAACCGAGCGAGGCGCATCCCCGGCCGATCATCCTGCTGCACGGTAGCTGGAACAGTGCTCTGGGCAGTTACTCGCGTCTGTCCCCGCAACTGGCACAGGCCGGATACTGCGTTTTCGCGCTGAACTACGGTCGGCCCGACGTCTCCGGCGCCGGACTGGTGCAGCCCTGGATCGGCGCGGTCGGCCCGATCGAGCAGTCGGCTCGCCAGCTGGCCCGATTCGTCGAGCGGGTACGCACCGCCACCGGCGCGGAACAGGTGGACATGATCGGGCATTCACAGGGTGGCCTGGTCATTCGCCAGTATCTGAAGGACGAGGGCGGCGCAGATCCGAATGACCCCGCCGCGAACAAGGTTCGGAAGGTCATCACCTTCGGGGCCACCAATCACGGCACCACACTGCTCGGGCTGGGCAGCCTCGCCCTGGCGATCCAGCAGAATCTCGGTTCCGGGTTCCTCCCGCTGATCGAGGAGTTCATCGGCCCCGCGGGTATCGAACAACTGCCGGGATCGCCGTTCCTCACGCGACTGAACGCGGACGGCGACACCGTGCCCGGGATCGAATACACGGTCATCTCCACCCGGTACGACGAGGTGACCACGCCGAACTACTCGACCTTTCTGACCGCGGGGCCGGGCGCGACCGTGCACAACGTCCTGCTGCAGGACGGCTGCCCGATCGAGACCTCCACGCACAATGGCGTGCCGTACTCGCCGCGCGCGACGTCGATCGTCTTGCAAGCCCTGGATCCGAGCTCGGTCGCCGAACTGGCCTGCACGCCCAATCTGTAATTCGTCGAAAACGGTTCTCGCCCCGGCGTTCACATGCCGGGGCGAGAGGAAAGATCGGTCGGCCCCTCATTCGCCGACCAACCCCACTACTTCCAATCCACCTGCGGTGAGCGGTAGAAATTGATCCCCTGCGCCGCCCAGATCGGACCCTGTTTCGCCAGGCGGGCCCGATAGCTGTCCCAATTGTGGGTGGCGGCCGGAGACCAGCCGATTTCGGCGATACCCGCCAAGCGCGGGAAGGCCATGAATTCGATATCCGCACTCGTGCGCAGGGTTTCCGACCACAGCGGCGCCTCGACACCGGCGATCTGATTCTCCGAAAGACCCTGGACGAAGGTGGCCGGATCCCAATCGTAGGAGTCCTTCACCTCCACATAACCGGCCCAGTGCAGGCCCAGCGGGGTTTCGGGGGTGTACTTCATATCCAGATACGCCTTGTTGGCGGGCGACATCAGGATCTTGTTGCCCCGGCCCGCGGCCGCGACCACATCCGCATTGGTACGGGCGGTGTCCCAGTACTGCGGAATCGCCGAGGCGGGCGGGTTGGCCACCACAAAGTTGTGCCAGCCGGTCATCTTCTTGTCGTAGGTCTTCAGCATCGGCATGACCTTCTGATAGAAGGCCTTGTAATCCTCCGGCGAGGTCGAATGCGCCTCGTCGCCACCGATGTTCAGATACGGTCCGGGCGTCAGGGCCGCGAGCTCCCGGATCACATCCTCGACGAATTTGTAGGTGATCGGCTTGGGTATGCACAGCGAGCTGTAACCGACCTCGATATCGGTGCGTGGGGGCACCGGCTTACCGTCGCAGTTCAATTCGCCGTAGGAGGCCTGCGCGGCATTGGTGTGGCCGGGCATATCCACCTCGGGCACCACCGTGATGTGCCGCGAGGCCGCGTAGTTCACGATGTCGCGGTACTGATCCTGGGTGTAGTAACCACCCGGATCCCCGCCGACCGCGGTCTTGCCGCCGATCTCGGCCAGCTTCGGCCAGCTCTTGATCTCGATGCGCCAGCCCTGATCGTCGGTCAGATGCAGATGCAGCGTATTGATCTTGTACTGGGCGATCTGATCGATATAGCGCTTGACCTGGTCGGGCTTGAAGAAGTGCCGGGCCACGTCGAGCATCGCGCCGCGGCGGGCGAAGCGCGGGTAGTCCACGACCGAACCGCCCGCGACCGTCCAGGTCTGATTCTGCTTGGTGGACTTGTTGATCGCGCTCGGGAACAGCTGCCGCAGCGATTGGACGCCCTCGAACAGGCCGTCGGTGCTGTTGGCCGCCAGGGTGATTCCCTTCTTGTCGACGGTGAGTCGATACCCCTCACCGCCGAATCGGGGACCGGCGTCGCCGAGCTGCAGCGTGATACCGGATCTGCCCAGGTCGTAGCGCTCCACGACGGGGATCTTGAAGCCGGTGGCCGGGCGCAGCAGACCGGCCAGATAGTCCGCGACCTGCCTGGATTGGTGTTCGGCGCGGATCACCGCGTCGGCGGGCAGGGTGTAGTTCCCGGCGGGATCGGATTTGGCCTCGACGGGTACGGGCACGATATCGGTGACCGCGCGTTCCGCGGCGGCCGCCGGTTCGCCGGCGGCGATACCGGGCAGGCCGAGCACGGCCATACCGGCAATGGCACCGAATACCAAGGGGGATAGTAGTTTTCGCAAGTTGCACCTCCGATGGACGAGGAGGGTCGGGCGCGAATCAGATTACAAGGGGGTCCGGGGTGTGTGGATCAATTGAACTCCGCTACTTATCGTTTCGGGTGCGCCGGTGTCGGATGCGCGATCGGTAAATGGACGAGCGATTGCGCGATTCGAATCGGCCGATATCGCCGATAACGCGGTGAAAACGACTGTATTCCACAGTGATTGACCGAAATACCGCACATGATCACCGTGCGCGATCTTCCGGGCCCCGCGACGGGAACGATCGCGCACTCGAGCGATGCCACGGCCGGCGATCCGGACCGGGGGCCGAATAGGGGGTATCCGGGTATGGCCGCGCCCGCGATGGGTATGCCCGGCCCAGGAGCCGCAGGATCGCAGGAGGTCGCGATGTTCAACCGTCGTCTGCTCGCCCACGGCGCGTGCGCCGTACTCGGCGTCGCGCTCATCGGCGGGGCCGCCGCTTCGGCCCGAGCCGAGGCCCCCGCGCCGCCCACCACGCCCGTGCTTTCCCCGTTCGACGCGGTGCCGAATCCGTTCAACTGCCTGTTGAGTACGGGTTCCGCTCTGTTCTGCATCGGTCTGTGAGAATCCGTGATGTTTGAGTCGCAGGCAGGCGGTTATAGCCGTGAGGCCCACTCGAACGAATGGAGAGACCGTGTTACCGCTGATCGCAGCCGCCTTCGGGATGCCCGCAGTGGCCGTCCTGCTGGCCTACAGCGGGTACATCACGCAGTACCGTCGCCGGATCCGCGCGGAGTTCCTACCGGATGCCGGGCGTGGCCGGATCGGCGCCGACGCACGCGACGATGAAGCAGCCGGGCGGCCAATCGCCGAAGGGCGGGGCCAGCGGCTTGCCGAGGCAGCTCAGCGGACCGCAGCCGGGGTAGGCGTCGGGGCCCAGGCCCAGGGCGGCTAGCGTCGCGTCCGGATTGGTGATCATCGGATCGGACAGGCTGATATCGGGCTGCTGCACATAGGGCCCCGGATCGGGGATGCGCGGCTGCTGGAACGCCGCATCGATACCGCGCAGCACATCGTGCGGAAAACTCAGCGCACTGCCCGGCACGGTGATTCCGGTCCAGCTCACCAGCAGTCCGAGACTGGGCACGATGAAGTTGTCCTGGCGCATCATGCCCGACATCTGGATGGCGTCGGGCGGCAGGCCGGGGAAGTACACATCGCCGCAGCCGGGCCCGTTGACCACGAACAGGAAGCCGTAGCACGGATTGGCCGCGGTCGGGCGGGACGCCGCGGTCAGATAGTCGGCCGAGACGACCCGAACACCGTGCCAGTCACCGCGATTCGCCAGCAGCAGCCCGATCTTGACGAAATCGTCGGCCGGGAGCATGAGATGGGCGTAGCCGTAGGTGTTTCCGCTGCGATCGCGTCCCCAGTGATAGTCGCCGCGCGCGATTCCCAACGGATCGAACAACTTCCGCTGCGCGTAATCCTGGAAATCCTCGCCCACCGCGCGGCCCACCACATACGCCAGCAGATCGATCGCCCGCTGGCTGTACTGCCAGAGTTCGCCCTGCGGATGGTCGATCGGCATGGCCAGCGCCTGGGCCACCACATTCGGATCCAGTTGCGGTAGACCGGTTATCCCCTCCGAGGCCACCGCGACCCGCATACCCGAGGTCTCGGTGAGCAGGCTGCGCACCGTGATCGCCCGATGCGCCGCATCGCCGAGGCCGGGCGGCAGATGAAGGCCGATGGGGTCGTCGATGCGCAGCGTGCCCTCGTCGACGGCGATCCCGGTCACCAGCGAGACCACGCTTTTGGTACTGCTCCACATGTTCCAGGCCAGATGCCCGTAGCGGTCGCTGCCGGGTCCCGAGGCGATCAGGCAGTTGTTGCGGAACACCCGCACGGTCAGCCGGGTCGGATCGGATGCGAAGGAGATGGCCCGTCGCAGCGCGGCCGAATCCAGCCCGACCTCCTCCGGGGCCGCCGTCTGCGGTGCGCGGCCGTCGCTGACCGCGCAGCGCCGCAACCCGTCGGATTCGGCTCGCGCGCCGGGCATCCCGAGACCCAACAGGGTGACCACCGTCGTGATAACGAGTACCACAATGCTTTTCGACCGACCGCGCACACCGCCTCCGCTCCCGAACCTTCGATGACGTGATCGGAGCGCGTGGGGCCGCGTTAGCCGCGGCGGGTGCCCGCAATTGTCGGGGCGGCGGTCCTAGGGGCCGAACCCCTAGTGGGCGCGCGTTTCGGTGGCAGGCTCGGTAGACGTTGGGCCGCAACGCATATCGACGAGTGTAGGCCAATTGGAGGCCGGTCGGTTGGTGTTCAATGGCAGCATCTGTCCGATTTATTCCGATTGGAATCAGTTGCTGTGTCTACGTATCGAAAATCACTGATCGCCTGTATGGCCCTGCTGACGGGGTTCGGGATCGGGGCCGCCCCCGCGGTCTCGGTCGCCGCGCCCCAGCCCGCCGCCCTCGTCGACAGCGACGGCGACGGGCTGCCCGACGACTGGGAGTTGAAGGGATACGACGCCAACGGTGACGGCAAGATCGATGTGAATCTTCCGGCCATGGGCGCGGATCCCAAGCACAAGGATCTGTTCGTCGAGATGGATTACATGAACGGACGATTGCCGAGCGGAACGGCCCTGGACCGCGTCGTCAACGTCTTCGCCACCGCCCCCGTCGCCAATCCCGACGGCAAGCAGGGCGTCAAGATCCATCTGGACGCGGGCAACGCCCGCGGCGACAAGTACAACCTGGGCGGCGGCAACCAGATCGGCTACGACAGCGATCTGAACCCCGTCGACGACGAGGTCGCCCGAATCAAGCGAAACAACTTCAACTCCAACCGCTCCCGCATCTTCCACTACATGATCTGGGGCGACGGCTATGACGGCGGCTGCAGCAGCGGCATCTCGCTGGGCATCCCGGCCGACACCTTCGTCGTGGCGCTCGGCCCGCGCTGCGGCTGGAACCCCAACGACGACTCCAATGTCGGCACCTTCATCCATGAACTCGGCCACAACCTGGGCCTGAAACACGGTGGGGTCGACCACGTCAACTACAAGCCGAACTATCTGAGCGTGATGAACTACAGTTTTCAGTTCTCCGGCGTGCCGCGCACGGACGGCAGCTACTACTTCGGCTACTCGAACGTGAACCCGAACGCGCTCAACGAATCCGCGCTCAGCGAGGGTGCGGGGCTCGGGCAGTCCGCGGCCGGTTGGAAGACGGTGTACTTCTGCCCGGACAATTCCCGCCGGCGCACCAGCGGTGGCGCCGATCAGGCGATCGACTGGAACTGCAGCGGCGGCATCAACAGCGGCACCGTACGCTCGGATGTCAACAACGACGACGGTTACGGCACACTGCGGGCCCAGAACAACTGGGCGTCGGTGGTATTCGACGGCGGTGACGTCGGCGTGGCGACGGCCGAGCCGCGCTCGGCGCGCGAGCGGTCGCCGGAGGAGATGACCAAGCAGCAGTTCGATCAGTTGCAGTCCTCGCTGCGCGAGGGTTAGCCGAACCGGGTGTGCGAAGCCGGACTTCGCACACCCGTTTCAGCGTCGCGTCAGCGCCCGGCGGCCACACTGGCCCGATGGACGCCCACAACCGCTTCGAAAGTCCGGCCACCTTCCGGCTGTATCGCCTGGAATACGGGGTCGCCCTGGTGGTCTGCGTGGCATTGTTCGCCGCGCATCTGAACCAGGTGCGCTGGATTCCGGCGATCATTCTGTTCGGGTATATCGATGTGGTGGGCTATCTCCCCGGCATGTTCGCCCAGCGCCGGGCCCGGGCCGGTGGCGGCGTGGTGCCGAAAATGTATTACGTGCTCTACAACGGCACGCACAGCTTCGTCACGCAGGCCGTCGTGGCGGGCGCGTGGATCTGGGCATTCGGGTTCGAATGGGCGCTGCTGGCAATTCCGATCCATCTGTGCGGGGATCGCTGCCTGTTCGGCAATGGGCTGAAGCCGTTCGGCGTGCCATTCGATGCCACGGGGCCGATTGCGGCGTTCGCCGAATTCGAATCCCGGCTCACGCGGGAACGGTCATCTGGCCTCGGCTCGGAACGCACCATGTCGACGAGTCGACCGTGAATGTGAATCGGCCCGGGCCCGGATCGAAGTAGACCGCGGTGGGCGCGCCCGGGCCGTCGAAACCGGATAGTTCCCAATTCTTCGAACCCGTTGCGCCGCTGTCGAGGTTGGTCCAGGTCACGGTGCCGCCGACCAGGCAGCGCGGACTCACGCCCGCGAAATGACTTTTCAGCATGACCATTGCCGGGCCCGGCTGCTGACCCGGATATACGTCGCCGATGACGTCGAGATATCCGGCGCAGGTGATGGCGCCGCCACGATCGTAGGTACCGACGGTGACCAGCGGTGCGAACGCGTCCGGCCCCGGACCCGCGGCCGCGACGCCGGAAACGGCGGCGCATACGGAACCGGTGACGGCGGCGAGGGCGGATCGGGTGATGAACTTCCGCATGACGAACCTTCCTCGGGACGGGGTAATCGGAGCGGGTTGTTCTCGGCGATAATGTGTTTCCGCTCGGGCATTACCTATTCGACGTTACTCAGCTCCGTGCGAATGGTCCCAGGAATGCACAATATCGCCCAATGTCGCGATGGCGGTTTCCAGTTGATAATCGGACAAATACGGCGCTGGGCCCAGTCGTAAATAGTCTCCGCGATTGTCGGTCGACACGCCCCTGGTCGCCAATTCCCGGCACAGCCGGGCCGCCTGCGGGGAACGCAGCGCGAGGAATCCGCCGAATGCCGAGCGCGGCGCGTCTCGGTCGCGATCCACCAATTCCGTTGGGGCATCCAGATCGTCGAACAAGCGCGCCAGTAATTCATTCTGGTGCAACGAGATTCGTCGCAGCAATGCTGGATCCAGACGGTGGTCGGTGAAGAAGCGGGCGACATGGCTCGCCCGATAGTGACAGGTGGGATCGTAAGTGGCTCCGGCGAATCGGGCCGCACCGGCCGCGTAGGGCACGGGCCCGTGGTCCTTCTCATCGGCGAGCTCCCCGAATTCGGCGTACCAGCCGGTGATCACCGGCCGCGCGCCGAGGGCGTGCGGCGGCAGCCGCAGGAAGCAATTGCCCTCGCCCAGTTGCAGATACTTGTATCCGCCGCCCACCACCCACGCCGAATCCAGTCCGTCCTCGGGCACCGACATCGGCACCGCCCCGAGCGCGTGATAGGCGTCCACCAGCAACTCCACCCCGCGCCAGGAGCAGACCGCCGCCAAGTCGGTCAGGCCGGGCACGATGCGGGAGGTTTCGAACAGCACCGCCGAGACCAGCACCGCCGCCGTGCGCCCGTCGATGGCCTCGCCGAGCCGCGCGGCCAGGGTTTCGACCGGTTCGGGATCGAGCCAGGCCACCTCCACGCCCTCCTCGGCCAGGCGGCCCAATTGCCTTCGAATGCTGTGGAATTCACCGCCGGTGGTGACCAGGCGCGGCCGGTGCGGCAAATCGATCGAGGACAGGAAGCGCACGACCAACTCGTGGGTATTGGCGCCCAGGGCGATCTCGGCCCCGGGATCGCCGAGCCAGCCCCGGAAGGCGGCCCGGACCTCGTCGGCGCGAGCGAGGGCGAGCTCCCATTTGGCATCCACCGCCCGGGCGGCGTCCTCGAAGGCCTCGATCTGGCCGCGCAGCGCCACATCCGGCCACGCCTGATGCGAATGTCCGGTCAGCAGTGTACGTTCGGCCACGCGAAAGCGGGAATAGTGCTCCGCCAACGCATTCGGATCGGCGCGCAGTCGATCGACGGTGATCACAGGCGACTCCGGATGGCCCACAGATCGGCGAATACCGGCCGGAACAGCGTGCCGCGCAGATAGTCCGCGCCGGAGGAGCCGCCGGTGCCGGGTTTGTCGCCGATGGTGCGGCGCACCATCATGACGTGGCGGTAGCGCCATTCCTGTAGGCCCTCGTCCAGGTCCACCAGCCGCTCGGCGACCTGGGCCGCGCCGCCGTCGTCGGAGTAGACCACGTGCAGGATCTGTTGGATCTCCGGCGACGGCTCGGCCGCCGCCCGGACGTCGCGGTGCAGTCCGGTCTCCGGGATTCGATAGCCCTGGGCAGCCAGATAGCGCAGGAACGAGTCGTAGAGCGAGGGCCGGGCCATCGCCGCGAGAATCCGCTCGCGGCCGTCGCTGCCGGTCGGATAGTGGGCCCACGCCTGGTCGTCGCGGCGGCCCAGGGCGGCCTCGAGCTCCCGGAACTGGGCGGACTGGAAGCCGCTCGCCGCGTCGAGCCGATCGCGGAAGCTGGTGAACTGCCGCGGGGTCATGGTCTCCAGCACATCGATCTGGGCGACCACGACCTTGAGCACCGTCAGGATCCGGCGCAGCGTGTGCAGCGAATGCGCGGTATTGCCCGCCTCGAGGGCACGCTGCAACTGCGCGGTCTCGTGCAGCAGCTGTTTGAACCACAGCTCGTAGACCTGGTGGATGACGATGAACAACATCTCGTCGTGCTCGGCCGAGCGAGGATGCTGCGCACCGAGCACCTCGTCGAGGGCCAGATAGGATCCGTAGGTCAGCGCGGGGGATTCGTCGACGCGATTCGCAGAAGTTGCCACGGCTGCATCATGCTCGGTTCACGCGCTGCCGCGCCGCATTTCGCGCCTACCGGTTCGCGCGTGCGATCGACCGGCGCAGCACGCCGCGGATGCCCGGCAGCCCGATCGCGCGCATCGTCGTCTCGTTCATCGCCACGTGGAATCGGGAGGGCGGGACGAAGCGGGCCGCGCCCTTGCGGGCCAGGGCCTGGCGTTTGCGTACTTCGGCGCGCAATCCGGACTCCCAGTCCGCCAGCGCCGCCGCGATATCGCCGTCGCCGTGGCCGAGCGCGTCGCCGAGTCGATCCGCGCCCGCCAGAGCCAGCGCCACCCCGTATCCGGCGAACGGCGTGACGCACCAGGCCGCGTCGCCGACCAGTACCACACGCCCCCGGCTCCAGCGGTCCAGCACGATCTGGCTGACGGAGTCGAAATAGGCCGGGCCGGAATCGCTTTCGAGCTGCCGCAGCACATCGCGCACCCCGCCGCCGAGATCGCCGAACACCGCGCCCAGCGACGCGGCCGGACCCCGCGCCGCCTCCGCCCGCGGATCCGCCGAGCGATAGGCGAAGAACGCCGAGGAGCGCCGCGGGCCCACATTGATCACCGCGGCCATCCGGCCCGGGCCGATGAAGGTGGTACCCGTGGACTCCGGTAGCCCATCGGGCACCCGGTCCAGCGGGAACGCGCCGACCAGATAGCCCAGGTCACGTAGCGGATCGACGTCGTCGAAGACCAGTCGCCGCACTCCCGAATGCAATCCGTCCGCGCCCACCAGCAGATCGGCGAGTTCGTCGCCGCCGTCGCTCAGCCGTACCCGGACCCCGTCCGCGCGCTGTTCGACCGCCTCGACCACGGTGCCGAAGCGGATCGGCAGCAGGGCCGAAACCTTCTCGTAGAGCGCGTTTTCCACATCACCGCGAAAGACCGACACCATCCGTGACCCGACGGCGGCCTGTGCGATCTCGGCCGGGACGGTGAATTTCGCGCTGCCGTCGGCGCGCACCAGGATCGTGGTGAACCAGCCGATATCACATGCCGTCAAAGCCGGTAGCAGGCCGAGCTTTTCGGCCGCGTCGTAGCCGAAACCGTTGATGTTCACCAGATATCCGCCGCTGCGCCGGGCGGGGGAGCGCTCGATCACGAGCACCTCCCATCCGGCCCGGTGCAGTCGCAGTGCGGTGGCCAGTCCGGCGATCCCCGCGCCCGCGATGATCGCTCGTCGATGCTGTGTCATGCCCACGAGTATGAGCATCTGCTCAAACTTTCGTCAACCCCAAGTTGACCCGGTCACGGCCCGATAAACTCGTGACCATGCCCCGAGGTATCGCCATTCCCGAGATCCGGCAGCAGCTGTTCGCGGCCGCCGAGCGGGTGATCGTGCGCGACGGGCCGGGCCGGTTGAACGGGCGGGCGGTGACCGGCGAGGCCGGGGTCGCCACCGGACTGCTCTACGCGCATTTCACCGATTTCGACGGATTCCTGGTCGCCTACGCCGTCGACCGCGCCTTCGTGATCTCCGCCGAGGCCGCGACGTTGCCGCCGCGCGCGGGCGGCGGCGAGGTGACAAAGAATTTGTGCGCGACGTTGCTTGCGGTGCCATTGGACACCGTGATGGCCTCGACGCGACTGCTCGTCGCGCGTCCGGAGCTGAGCGTGCGTGTACGGGAGGCGCTCGGCGATTCCATCGGCCTGGATGCCGTCGAAAAGTACATCGCCGCATACCTTTCCGCCGAGAAGCGACTGGGCCGACTGACCTCCGCCGCCACGCCGGAATTACTGGGGCAGGCATTGATCGGGATCGTCCACCACATCGCGCTCACCGCCGCGACCGAGGCCGCCGCGCGCGTGCGCATCGAGCACGTCGTCCCCGCGATCGTCGACGTCAATATCGTTGCCACCAGAAGCTAGGTCTCATACCCTTCGGTTTCGGTAGCGTGAGGCGAAGTGCCATGCGAAGGTGGCTGTCGAACGGGAGTGTGACATGGTCGAGCTCGGGGCCGTGGACCGGATCGAATTCGTCGGGGACGATTTCCACGCTGATCCGCACAAATACTATGAACGATGGCGCGCGCACGGCCCGGTTCACCAGATCGGGGTCCGGGACGGCACGGCCGGCTGGGTGATCATCGGATACGCCGAAGCCCGTGCGGCGCTGTCGGATCCGATGTTGCGCAAGGACGCGCACGGCCTCTACGCCCTCATTCGGCGCAAGAATCCCAACCTGCCCTACGGCTCGACCTCGGAGACGCTCGCGGCGCATATGCTCAACAGCGATCCGCCCGATCACACCCGGTTGCGCAAGCTGGTGAACAAGGCGTTCACGCCGCGTCAGGTGGCCGCCCTGCGCCCGCGCATCGAGCAGATCACCGCCGAACTACTCGACGACATGCGGCGTCACGACGTGGTGGATCTATTGCAGGCGTTCGCGATTCCGCTTCCGGTCACCGTCATCTGCGAACTGCTCGGAGTGCCGTTCGCCGATCGGGCCGCGTTCCAGGGCTGGACCAAGATCCTGGTCGGCGATGCCCGCAGCACCTTCGAACAGCGCGGCGTCGCCGTGACGGATATGTCGGCGTATCTGCGGGAACTGGTGGCGGACAAGCGGGCTCAACCCGCCGAGGATCTGCTGTCGGCTCTGGTGCAGGCCAGCGACGACGGTGACGAGCTCAGTGCCGACGAACTGGTGGCCACGGCCTTCCTGCTGCTCGTCGCCGGGCACGAGACCACGGTGAACCTGATCGGCAACGGCGCCTGGGCGCTGCTGCGCGAGCGGACCCAGTTCGAGGCGCTGCGCGCCGATCCGGAGCTGATCCCGGCCGCGATCGAGGAGTTCCTGCGCTACGAGGGCCCGGTCGGCTGGGCCACCCTGCGCTACACGACCGAGCCGGTCACCATCGCGGGCGTCGAGATTCCGGCCGACGAGATCGTCTATGTCGCATTGACCGCGGCCAATCGCGATCCGTCGCGCTATTCAAATCCCAACAGTTTCGACATCGCCGCCGATACCGCGGGTCATCTGGCCTTCGGGCACGGCATCCACCACTGTGTGGGCGCGCCGCTGGCCCGGTTGGAGGGGCGGATCGCGTTCTCCGCACTGCTGCAGCGCTTTCCGGGGCTCACCCTGGACGATCCGGATTTCACACCGCACTGGCAGCCGAGCTTTCTCATGCGCGGAATGACCGCGTTGCCGGTGCGCACTCGGGGGTGAGCGGGGCTATTCGGCGAGCCACCGCACCGCGCGGTCGAACGCCGAATCCGCGCCGCGGGCGAATTCCTCGTCGGTGAACACCGGTTCCGGCAGCTGCGGTGGAATTCCGGTGCCGTCGAAGGTTTTTCCGCCGCCGTCGAGGAACAGTTCGTTGGGCAGCCCGAACCACCAGTCGCCGTGCCCGGGTCCGGGCAGCTTGCGCTCGAGTACATCGGAGAACACGCCCTGGGTGGCCTCGCCGATCCGGACGGTGCGGGCGGGGCGCTCGATCATGGCCTGGGTGAAGGTTTCTCCGGCGCTGACGGTGGAGCCGCCGGTGAGGATCGCGATCGGCACCGGGAAACCGTTGGGAGACGGTGTGATCCGCTGCGGCTGGGGCGCGGTGGTGCGGGTCTTCTTGGCGTAGGCGAAATACGGCCGGTCGGTGAACCATCCGGCCAGTCGCAGGCCGAGGCTGTCCGAGCCGCCACCGTTGACGCGCAGGTCGAGGATGAGACCCCGCAGGCGGGCGCGGCGGTCCGTGGTGAGGATATCGGCGAGCGCGTGATCGAGTGCGGCGCTGTCGGCGGCGAAGGTGTCGGTGTCGGAGTATCCGCCGAATCCGGAGATTCGCAGATAGCCGTAATCCGGGCGATCGGGCAGGTCGGCATAGGAGATGCGGCCGCGGGCGTAGTCGGTCAGCGGATGATCGCGCAGATCACGGTGCTGGACAAAGGTTTTCACCTTGGCGTCGAGTTCCGGGCCCGGTACGACCGTGCCGGGTCGCCCGGAACCGAAGTGTCCGGTGGTACCGGCGGAGATCATCACGTGGGCATCGCCCAGCGGCTCGACCGTATCGCGCAGCGCCGCGAACAGCGCCGCGTCGTCGCCACGCGCCTGCGCGTCATTCGCCCGATCGCGCCAGATGTCGCGAATCGCGTTCCAGTCCATACCCTTCGCGTCGAAGAAGGGATAGTGCTCGTGGAAGGTCTGCCAGAACACATCGAATACCGATGGTTGAACGGTCGTGTCGCACAGGGGCGGAAGTCCGGACAGGCGACGCAGCGTGCGGTGGCCCGGCGAACCGTCCACCCGCAGTGTGGCCGACGCTGTAACGATGACGTAGGCCTCATCGGAAACGACTGGCAGACAACTGATATCGGTGACCTGATAGGTATCGAATCCGTCGGCGCGCACCGCCAGCACCGTCCCGTAGTCCTGGACCTCCCAGTACTCGATCCCGTCGCGGGCCCGCGCGCCGCCCGCGGCCGCGCCGATCGCCACCGCGGCGACGGCGAGCAGGGCGGGCAGGCGAAACACGATGCGCGACAGGGCCATGCACTCCATGGTCCGGCCCGGAAGCGGGCCGGACCATGGGGCCTACGCGTGCATGCGCGGTGGTGCTGGCACCACCGGATCAGCCGATATTGGCCGACAGATCCGGAATCATCCGGTACGCCTCGTCCTGCCAGGTGTTCCAGGCGTGGATGCCGAACTCCGGGAAGTCGTAGACCGCATTGCCGCCGCCGAGGCTGGCCATACGAGCCTGGAAGGCGCGAGTATTGGCCAGCGCCAAGGCTTCCAGGGCCATGCCGTTGACGGTGTCCATGGTCGGTCCGTCGTTCACCGTGGGCCGTCCGCTGGCCGCCGACACCCACAGCCGGGTGTTGTTGGCGATCAACTGCGGCGCGAAGACGAACGGATCCATCCGCAGCCACTGCTGGCCCCACGGCGGGGCCATCGAATCCACGTTGTAGCCACCGGCGTCGACCATCGCGGCGCGGATCGCCTCCCGCATGGCGGGTGCGGAGATATTGAGATAGCCGGAGTACGCCCCGGCGAAGCTGAACTGATCCGGGTGATACGCCGCCAGGGTCAGCGCGGCGCTGCCGCCCATGGACAGTCCGAAGATGCCGTTGCGGTCGGCGCGGAAGCCGAGGCGGTCGCGCAGGGCCCCGCGCAGATCCTGGGTCAGGAAGGTCTCCCAGTCATAGCGGTAGCTCTTTCCCGGCCCGGCCGAACCGCTGGAGGAGCCCGAACCGGCGGGCTCACCGAAGAAGGAGCTGGGCGCGTTCCAGTCGGCATAGAAGCTGGACTGTCCGCCGACCGGCATCACGACATTGATATTCCAGCTGGCCAGCAGGTCGGGGACATTGGTCTCGTGTTCCCAGCCGCTGATGTCCTCGGTGGCACGCATACCGTCGAGCAGATACGCGACCCGGTCGGTATTGCCGTCGGCCGCGCGCAGCACGCGCGATTTGATCGGTCCCATGGCCGCGGAATCGACCCAGAAATCGAAGGCCGCGGGAGTGAAGGCCGCCGAGGCGCCCGCCCCCGACCCGGCTACCGAGATGCCCAGTGGAGCCAGCATCGCCAGCGCTACGCCCAGCACCGACCGGCGTAACCATGTACCCCGATTCCTTCGCATATTGTCGACCTTTCGCTCGAGCGGCCCACCGGGGGGGCCGCAGGGCGAGCGCGTGGTGGTGCGCTCGGAAGACGTATCGGTCGGCATACGGTACGTGTTGCTAAAGATTTGCTAACAAGTTTGTGATGTATGGCATGTCAGCGTTGAACTGTGACGACCCTCATATAGGGCGATTAGCCGACAATGCCGAGCAGAACTTCGCGCTGCTCGTGCACGGTGGCCTGAATGGCCTCGACCACCGTTGCCACCTCCGGACGCCGCAGCGTCTCCGCGCGGGCCGCCAGCCAGTAGGTCAGCCGCACGGATACCTTCTCGGGCAGTACGCGGACCAGATCGGTGTGGCGGTCGGCCATGAAACACGGCAGCATGCCCAGCCCGGCCGCGGCGCGGGTGGCCTCCACGTGGACGAAGACATTGGTGGAGGACACCGATTCGCGCATCATCGGCGCGAAACTGGTGGCCAGATCCAGATCGTCGACCTGCAGCATCGATTCGATGAAGTACACCAGTGGATATCGGGACAGCTCCTCGATATCGCGCGGAATCCCGTGCTCGGCCAGGTAATCCCGGGAACCGTAGAGGCCCAGGCAGTAGTCCCCGAGCCGCATGGCCTGCGCGCGAAGCACTTTCGGCTCGCCGACCACGACCTCGAGATCGACGCTCGAGCGCTGGACCGAGGCGCGCCGGGTGGTGGCGACGATCTCGACCGCGATGCGGGGGTGGCGGCGCTGCACGCGCGCGGCGGCGGGCGCGGCGATATAGGCGCTGAATCCATCGGTGGCCGAAACGCGCACCACGCCTTCGAGAGTGCGCATCCCGTCGTCGCCGGCGCTCAGCGATCGCACGGCCGATTCCACCGCCTCGGCCGCCGCCAGCGCCTCGCGCCCGAGTTCGGTCAGCTCCCACGCGCCCGCGGCCCGGGTCAGCACCCGCCCGCCCAGCGCCTGTTCCAGCGCCGCGATGCGCCGGGAGATGGTGGTGTGGTTGATACCGAGTTCCTCGGCGGCCGAGACGAATCGACCGGAGCGGCCGACCGCGAGCAGGACGAGTAGATCGTCCGCGCTGGGTCGGCGGCTCGGTTCGGCCATATCTGCATTCTTGCAGACGGGCCCTGCGGATCTGGGCATTGCGGGCGGGCGAATCTGCACCAATACTCGTCGTGACCAATGAATTGTGTTGGCCATCACAATCAATGAGTGATGTGTCCGGGGTCATGAAGGAGCAGTTCTGATGAGCGCGCGCAGTGCAGTACCACCCACCGGACTTCGACGCGTGGTGGCCGCGTCGATGGCCGGGACTGTCGTGGAGTGGTACGAATTCTTTCTCTACGGCACGGCGGCGACGCTGGTGTTCAGCAAGGTGTTCTTCGCCAAGGGCACCAGCGATCTCGACGCCATCCTCGCCGCCTTCATCACCTATGCCGTCGGATTCGCGGCGCGCCCGCTGGGCGGCGTGGTCTTCGGGCACTTCGGCGACAAGTACGGCCGCAAGCAGCTGTTGCAGTTGAGTCTGGTGCTGGTCGGCGCGTCGACCTTCCTGATGGGTTGTCTGCCGACCTATCACCAGGTCGGCTACTGGGCGCCCACGCTGCTGGTGATCCTGCGATTCGTGCAGGGCTTCGCGGTCGGCGGCGAGTGGGGCGGCGCGGTGCTGCTGGTCGCCGAGCACAGCCCCAGTCGCGAGCGCGGATTCTGGGCAAGCTGGCCGCAGGCCGGGGTGCCGATGGGCAATCTGCTGGCGACGGTCGTGCTGCTGGTACTGACCTCGACGCTGTCGGATGCCGCATTCCTCGGTTGGGGCTGGCGCGTGGCGTTCTGGCTCTCCGCGGTGGTCGTGCTGGTGGGGTACTACGTGCGCACCAAGGTGACCGACGCGCCGATCTTCGCCGCGGCGCAGCGCGAGGTCGAGCAGATCAAGGCGACCTCGTTCAGCGTGGTCGAGGTGCTGAAGCGTTATCCCCGTGGGGTTTTCACCGCCATGGGCCTGCGCTTCGCCGAGAACATCATGTACTACCTGGTGGTCACGTTCTCGATTACGTACCTGAAGGTGCACGTCAAGGTCGACACCAAAACGATCCTGTGGTGGCTGCTGATCGCGCACGCCGTACATTTCGTGGTGATTCCGCTGGTCGGGCGGCTCAGCGATCGCATAGGGCGGCGTCCGGTCTATCTGATCGGCACGGTCGCGACGGCGACGTGGGGCTTCTTCGCCTTCCCGCTGATGGACAGCAAGCACAGTGCGCTGATCCTGGGCGCGGTGATCATCGGCCTGGTGTTCCACGCCTTCATGTACGCGCCGCAGCCCGCGATCATGGCCGAGATGTTCCCGACCCGGATGCGCTATTCCGGTGTGTCCCTGGGCTATCAGGTGACCTCGATCGTGGCCGGATCGCTGGCGCCCATCATCGCGGTGCGGCTGCTCGAGCAGTTCGGCTCGTCGGTGCCCATCGCGGTGTATCTGGCCGCGGCCGCGGCGATCACTCTGGTCGCCGTCGCGTTCGCACGCGAAACCCACGGTCTGGACCTGGAAACCGTTGATCGCGCCGATTCGGGCGCGCGCGTGGAGAAGTTGGAGGTGAATGCGCAGTGAGCGATCTGACCGGACGCTCGGCGCTGGTGACCGGCGGCGCGAGCGGGATCGGCGCGGCGTGCGTGCGGGAGCTGGCCGCCCGGGGCGCGACGGTGACCGTGGCCGATGTCGACGGTGTCGCGGCCAAGGCGCTGGCCGAGGAGGTCGCCGGGGAGGCATGGGTGGTGGATCTGCTCGACGTCGCCGCGCTCGAGCGGTTGCGGCTCGAGGTGGATGTGCTGGTCAACAATGCTGGGATACAGCACATCTCGTCGATCGAGGAGTTCGAGCCGGTGCGGTTCCGGACCATGCTCGCGCTGATGGTGGAGGCCCCGTTCCTGCTGGTGCGCGCGGCGCTGCCGCATATGTACGACCGCGGATTCGGGCGGATCGTGAACATCTCCTCGGTGCACGGACTGCGGGCCTCGCGGTACAAGGCCGCCTATGTCACCGCCAAGCACGCACTCGAGGGCCTGTCGAAGGTGACCGCGCTGGAGGGCGCCCCGCACGGGGTCACCAGCAACTGCGTCAACCCCGGCTATGTGCGAACTCCACTGGTGGACAAGCAGATCGCCGATCAGGCCCAGGCGCACGGCATCGCCGAACAGGAGGTGGTGGAGAAGGTGCTGCTGACCGAGAGCGCGGTGAAACGGCTCATCGAGCCGCGCGAGGTCGCGTCGCTGGTGGGCTGGCTGGCGGGCGAATCCGCGGGCATGGTGACAGGTTCGTCCTATGTGATGGACGGCGGCTGGTCGGCGCGATGAGGGGTTGCCGAGAACCGCAGTGGGAACCCACGATCGAGCAGGTCGAGCGCGCCCGCGTGACCGACTTCGCGAGGTTCGCGGCCGCGCGCACGGGTCGTGGGTTCCCCGACTATCACGCGTTGTGGCAGTGGTCGGTAGAGGATGTGGCCGGGTTCTGGGCCGTGCTGTGGGAGTACTTCGATTTCGGCCCGACGCCGCAACGGGTGCTGACGAGTACGGATATGCCGGGGGCGCGGTGGTTTCCGGATGCGCGGCTCAACTACGTGGACCGGGTGCGGCGCAATGCGCGCACCGACCGCCCGGCCGTGCGGTATGTGAGTGAGGACGGCGGGCTCACCGACCTGTCGTGGGCCGAATTGCTCGACCGCACCGCGGCTTTCGCCCGCACCCTGCTCGAATTGGGTGTGCGGCCCGGTGATCGGGTGGCCGGGTATCTGCCCGATATTCCGGAGGCCGTGATCGCATTCCTGGCGACCGCGAGCCTGGGTGCGGTGTGGAGCGCCTGCGGACAGGACTATTCGGCAAAGGCGGCGCTGGATCGGCTCGGGCAGCTCGAGCCGGTGGTGCTGGTGACCGCGGACGGTTATCGCTACGGCGGTCGCATCCACGACAAACGCGGTGAGATCGAGGCCATTCGCGCGGGTCTGCCCGGACTGCTGGGCACGGTCGTGGTGTCGCGGGTGGGTGATCCGATGCCCGGCGCGCTCGACTGGGCGCTCGCCAGTGCCGATGGCGGTGAATTGCGCTGTGAACCGGTAGATTTCGATCATCCGCTGTGGGTGCTGTTCTCCTCCGGGACCACCGGACCGCCGAAGGGTATCGTGCACGGCCACGGGGGAGTGCTGCTCGAACATATGAAAGCCGTTGCGCTGCAGTTTGATATCGGTCCGTCGGATACATTCTTCTGGTACACCAGTCCGAGCTGGATGATGTGGAACTTCCAGGTCGCGGGGTTGCTGGTCGGGGCGACCATCGTCTGCTACGACGGCAGCCCTGGCCGTCCGCGCGCGGATGCGCTGTGGGAGTTGGCCGCTCGGACCGAGACCACCGTGCTGGGCACCAGCCCGGGTTATGTGCTGGGGTGTATCAAGGCGGGTTCGGTGCCGCGCAAGGAGTTCGATCTGGCGCGGCTGCGGTCGGTGGGGGTCACCGGATCGGCGCTGCCCGCGCCGTCGTCGATCTGGCTGGGCGAGAATATCGGTGACCATGTGCAGGTGGCCTCGATCAGCGGTGGTACCGATGTGGTGTCGGCGTTCCTCGGCGGATCACCGATCGTGCCGGTGTGGCCGGGGGAGCTTTCGGTTCCCTATCTCGGCGCGGCGGTCGAGGCGTTCGACGGCTCCGGTGCGGCGGTGCGGGACGAGGTCGGCGAGCTGGTGCTCACCCGGCCGATGCCGTCAATGCCGGTGCGGTTCTGGAACGATCCGGACGGATCTCGTTACCGCGCTGCGTATTTCGACACCTTTCCCGGGGTGTGGCGGCACGGCGACTGGATCACCGTCACCGAGCGCGGCAGCATCGTCGTACACGGGCGCTCCGATTCCACCCTGAACCGGCACGGCATCCGGATGGGTTCGGCGGATATCTATCAGGCCGTGGAACAGCTGCCGGAGATCGCCGAGGCACTTGTGCTCGGCATCGAACGGCCCGACGGTGACTACTGGATGCCGCTGTTCGTGGTGCTGGCCGACGGTTTCGAATTCGGCGAGGTGATCCGGGATCGGATCGCTCGGGTCATTCGGGAACAGATCTCCCCGCGCCACGTCCCCGACGAGATCATCTCCGCGCCCGGTATCCCGCACACGCGCACCGGTAAGCGGTTGGAGGTGCCGATCAAACGGGTGCTGCAGGGCGCGGATCCGGCGAGTGTGGTGGAGCGCAGCGCGGTCGACGATCCCGAACTGCTCGACTGGTACGCCGCGCGGCGACCCGCATAATCGAGGGGACTGTGGAGGAGTGAGTATGGCACCGATCGTGTCCGTCACCGGCGGCGATATTCGTGGTTTCATCCGGGACGGAGTGAGCGTCTTCCTGGGCATTCCGTACGCGGCCGCGCCGGTCGGCCCGGCCCGGTGGGAGCTGCCGCGACCGGTTGCGAAGTGGGAGGGCGTGCGGTCGGCCACCGAATTCGGCGCCACCTGCGTGCAGGCGCCCTATCCGCCGCCGATCCACGCGCTGCTGGGCAGTGACGGCATACCCGGTGACGAGTATCTGAATGTCAATGTGTGGACCCCGGATCCGGGCGGTTCCGGACTGCCGGTGCTGGTCTGGATCCACGGCGGCGCGTTCACGCGCGGTTCCAATGCGCGCCAGATCTACGACGGCGGGGCGTTCGCCCGCGACGGGATCGTGGTGGTGTCGATCAACTATCGGCTCGGGGCCTCGGGTTTCGCCGCGGTGCCCGGTGCGCCGCTCAATCGCGGTCTGCACGATCAGATCTTCGCGCTGCGATGGGTTCGGGACAATGTCGCGGCCTTCGGCGGCGATCCGGATCAGGTCACGATCTTCGGTGAGTCCGCGGGCGGGATGAGCGTGGTGAATCTGCTGGCAGCCCCCGCCGCGCGCGGGCTGTTCCGGCGCGCGATCGTGCAGAGCGGCAACGGATCCGGTGTCTGCGAGGCCCAGGACGCGGTCCGGCTCGGCGAGGTGCTGGCCGACCGGCTCGGCATCGAGGCCAGCGCCGAGGCCTTCGGCCGGGTGAGCGCGCGACAACTGCTGGAGGCGCAGAACACGATCGGCCTCGAGCTCATGATCAATCCGGATCCGGCCCGCTGGGGCGCCTCCGTGCTCGCGGGCGGTCTGGGCCTGCTGAGCTTCTTCCCGGTGATCGACGGCGAGCTGCTCCCGGCGCGGCCGATCGATGTGGTTGCCGCCCAATCGAATCGGGTCCCGCTGCTGGCCGGGTGGACCGCCGAGGAATTCCGCTTCTTCACCTTCCCCACGGGTATCGCCGCCGGAATCACCGACGACACGCTGTCGGTCCTGCTGCCCCGCTACGGTCTCGACCCCGCGATCGCCGATATCTACCGGGCCGAGCGTCCCGGCGCCGGCGCGGCGGATCTGTACGCGGCCATCCTCACCGACGCGATATTCCGCGACGACGTCACCCGCCTGGCCGAAACTCCCGGCGCCACCCACCTCTACGAATTCGCCTGGCCCTCGGCCCTTCCCGACCTGGGCGCCTGCCACGTCATCGAGGTCCCGTTCGTCTTCGATCAACTGGCCGCCGCGCACAACCTGACCGGCCCGAATCCGCCCCAGGCCCTGGCCGACGAAACCCACGCGGCCTGGGTGCGTTTCGCGACCCACGGCGACCCGGGCTGGGCGGCGGCCACCTCCGAATCCCTTGTGGTGCATCGCTTCGACTTCCCGGAGTCGACCGATGCGATAGACCCCCGGGGTGAGGAACTGCGAGCGCTGCGCAAGGCCCACACGTAGGCGGCGGCTCACTCGCCCGGAACCAGGACGACCTTTCCGATGACGGTGCCGGATTCGGCCAGTTCCATGGCTCGGGCGGCGTCGGTCAGCGGGATGCGGGCGGCGACCTGGGCGCGCAGGTCGCCGGATGCGGCGAGGCCGAAGACCGCGCTCAGATCCTCGATGATCCGCTTCTGGAAGCGCTGGGCGTTGCGCTTACCCGCCCAGATGTTGTAGAAGTGCGCACCGCGCTTGTTGGGCAGCGCGTTCCACAGCAGCAGGCGGGCGAACAGGCGCAGCACCGGCAGGCGGGAATTGCCCTCGTCGTTCTTGGTGGCGGCGGTGCCGTAGGACACCAGGGTGCCGTGCGGGGCCAGCAGGCGGAACGAATCCACGATGCCGGGTCCGCCGACGTGATCGAAGACCGCGTCCACGCCGCCCGGCGCGAGCGCGCGCACCTGCGCGGGCACATCGCCGCGGTAGTCCACCCAGGTGGCCCCCAGGGCCGCGACGGCCTCGGCATTGCGGGCCGAAGCGGTGCCGATCACCCGGATCCCGGCCGCGCGAGCCAGCTGCACCAGCGTGGAGCCGACCCCGCCGTTGGCGCCGTGCACCAGAATCGTCTGTCCCGCTCGCACATTCGCTGTCCGGTGCAGCATCTGCCAGGCGGTGATGCCGTTGACGACGAAGGTCTCGGCCTCGGCGGCATCCAATCCGCCGGGCACCCGGACCAATTCGTCGGCGTCGAGCACCACGTGACTGCTCCAGCCGCCGGTCTTGGTGAGCGCGGCGACCCGGCGTCCGATCAGGTTCCGGTCGATATCCGCGCCGACGGCGGTCACGGTCCCGACGAGGTCGTATCCCGGTACGAACGGGTAGGCGGGCTGGTCGTAATACTTCCCGCGCCGCATCTGCTGTTCGGCGAAGGAGATCCCCGAGGCCTCGACGCGAATCAGCACCTGTCCGGCCCCGGGCGCGGGCAGCACCCGCTCGGCGACCCGCAGTCCGCTCGGCTCGACCTTGCCCGGCAGGACGATTTCGGTGGCGATGGTGGTGGTCATGATGTTCTCCTAGTGTGTGACTAGTCAATCACTCGATGGGTAAAATGAAATGCCCCGGTGGGGCATGGGTTTTCGTCAGGGAGCCTTGGGGTGGCGAATGCCCGCGGTCAGGATCGCCGCCCACGCGCTGTCGTTTCCGTCCAACCCCAGGGTCGTGATCAGATGGCAGAGCTGACCGAAGGCGATGAAGTGCTGCACACGCTGATCGGCCGCGCCCGAGCGACTCTTGGCGAACTCGGTCACCCGGGCCAGTCCGCGGCGCACGGCCTCGGCGATCTCCGGAATATCCGCCGCGGACTGCGCGTGCACCTGCAGCATCAACAAACTCTTGTCCGCGATGAGTTCGGCATAGGCCCCACCCATCTCGTGCAGAATCTCCTCGGCATCGCGCCCGGCGGCCCGGGCCGCACCCTTGGCCAGCGCCTGCTCGATCAACTCGAAGCAGCGCTCGAGCGCCGCCACGAACAGGGCCACCTTGCCGGGGAACAACTTGAACACATAGGCGGGTGAGATATCCGCCTTGGCGGCCACATTGTTGATCGGCGTCCCGTGGTACCCGGTCCGGGCGAATTCGACGATCGCGGCATCCACCACGGCCTCGCGCCGGGCGTCGGATGTCGAGAGCGTCGCACCTCGTTTGGCCATGTGAGTGACTGTACACTCACTCTCGGCATCCTTACAACCCCCGCACCGCGGCCGTTACGACGCAGGTGCTGTCCTGGCGGAAGAAGATGTCGTCCGGGCGGTCCCGCAGGGCGTCGATCCCGGCGTCCGGCAGCCAGCTGTAGTCGGCCACGCGCAGGGAGAGCGGGCCCGCGGGAGCGGTCAGTTCCACGTCGAGGCCCCGGGCCGGGGGTGCGGAGAATTGAAAGCCCTTGGTGGGGACGGGGGACAGGTCGCGGCCCGCGGCCCGGAGGGTGGTTACCGGAGTGTCGTAACGCAGGCCGATGGCCGTCGCGCCGCGCGGGGAGCTCAGGCGCAGACGGATGGTGCGCTGGTCGGCAGTGGTTGTGTCGGAGAGGATTTCGGCCTTCGGGGGCGTGAGGTTCTGGACGGGGGCGGGACCCGCGGCGGCGCCATCGGGCCACAAGGCGGATATGGCGGGGTCGGGTGGGCCGGAATGGACGAAGCGGGAGGTGTAGCGGTCGGGGGCGTTGCGCGAAATCCACTGTGCCGTACCGGTATCGGCGTCGAGGGTATAGGCCAGTTGGACGGTCTGAGGGTGGCGGTCGTCGTAGCGGTCGATCGCGACGCCGGAGGCGGCCAGGACGATGGTGAGGGCCAGACCGGTGAGGGGGATCAGCGCGGCGCGGCGCTTCGGCCAGGCGTGGGTGAGGGTCGGGAGCAGCAGACCGCCGAGCAGCACCATGGTGGGCGCGACCAGAAACGGTGCGCCGGTAATGCCGGACTGCAGTGTCGTCCAGGTGCCCGCGCCGAGGAAAACGGCCGCGGGGACGAGGAATACGGTCAGCAGCGGCAGCCGCCACCGGTCCCGTACCTCGTACGTCAGCGCGATTGCCACGGTCGCCGCGACGGCCGGGATCACGAGGATCTGCGCCGCGGCGGGTGCGAGCGCCGCGCCCGGTGCGGCCAGGACCGCGACGCAGACCGACAGGCCCACCGCGGTCGCCGTCGGCCCGAACAGCCTGCGGGACACGGCATACCACGCGACCGTGACCGTCGCGCAGAGCGCGAGGGCTGCCACGTAGTACAGCTCGGGCCGGTACGGATCCACGAACAGTGCGCGGTAGTCGGGCCGGACCGCCCGGATCGCCTCCCACAGGCCGTAGGTCGCGGCCATCGCGATCGGCGTCGTGACCAGAGCCGTTGCGGCGGAAACGAAGACGCGCCCGAGCGTGGTCTCGCCCGTGCGCCGGACTCGAACGACGGTCCAGCCGACGGCGAGTACGGCGATGATCGCGAGCGCGATGATCACCCACGGCGGCAGCACCACCAGCAGGCCGAACGGCAGCTGGAAATACGCCCGATCGGCACCGCCCGAGGCGGTGAGATCCTGATCGCCGAATTCGCCGATCAGGGCCAGGGTGTTGTCGCCCATCTGCTGCAGGGTCGCCGGATTCACATGCGCGGGATCGTCGAAGATGTTGTGGTAGTAGGCGCTGTGCCCGGCGAAGGCCCAGTCCAGCACCCGCAGGCCACCGGGTTTCAGGGCCGCGAAATCGGTATTGCTCGAGGTCGTATCGCCCGCGAGGGCCGTCGACAGCGAATCGGTGTTGGGATGCGGCGCCGCCGCGGCCACCGAGGCGACCAGCGGGCCGTCGGGGCGGGTGGTGCGCCACAGCAGCGGCGGGCCGCCCGCGCCGCGCGCCTCGTGATTGATCACCAGCCCGTGCGGGTCGTATCCGCCCGCCGCGACGAACGCCTCCGCGCCGAGCAGTCCGATCTCCTCGCCGTCGGTCAGCAGCACCGCCACGTCGTTGCGCAACGTCCTACCCGACTCGCGCAGCGCGCGGACCGACTCCAGTACGGTCGCCACGCCCACGCCGTCGTCATTGGCGCCGGGGCCCGAGGGCACCGAATCGTAGTGCGCGGCAAGATAGATCGTGCCGGTCGAGCCGGAGCCGGGAATGCGGGCCACGATATTGTCCACCCGCCCGACGCCGAGGACGTCACGCTTCAGCGTCTCCGGATAGCGGCCGACACCCGAGCGGATCTCGGTGTCCAGGCCCAGCTTTCGTAACTCGGCCACGAGATGGTCGCGAACGCGGTCGTGTTCGGCCGTCCCGACCGGATGCGGTTTCGTGGCAATGGATTCGACGACGCCCAGGGCCCGCCCGGCGCTGAACGCCTCGCGCGGGGCCGATTCCGTGCGGTGTCCGTGCGGCTGGAGGGTCCAGGCGGTCGCGACCGCGATCGCGAAAAGCAGTGTGAAGGCGAGAAATCCGGAAAGGCGTGGGCCTGGCCGCATGCGTGAAATCCTAATCAGTTCGTTTCGTCGAGACAGGCGTCGAGTCCGGCGCTCATCTGCTCGGGTGTGAGGAATCCCGCGAGACCCTGCAGAGCCAGGCCGTCGACCACGGCGTGCAGATGCGCCGCGCGGCGGGTGCGAGCCGCGGCCGGACTCGGCCGCGATTCCAACGCCGCCACCGCCCGCTCGCACAGCTCGCGCATGGATCGGAAGTGGCGGCGCTGCACCCGGGCCAGCTCGGGATCGGACAGTCCGAGCGCCACGAAGGAGAAGGCGATCGTGGCCTCGGTATGTCTGCGCGGGTCCAGCGGCATGGTCTCCGACAGCGCCGCACGCGCCCAGGCGCGGGCGTCCTCGGTCGGGGTGATCCGCGCGATGCGCTCGCTCACCCGGTCGATCACCTGCTCGCAGGCGAAGGCGAGCAGTTCGGCCCGGGTCGTGAAGTAGTAGCGCAGCGCTCCGGTCGACCAGCCGGATTCGGCCGCGACGACCCGGACCGACACCGCGTCCACGCCGTCGCGCGCGATGACCCGCCACACCGCCTCGGCGAGTTCGCGGCGGCGCGCGTCGTGATCGACGATCTTGGGCACACGGTTATTTTGACACACTCGTGCTAGTTAATTTTCGACATCCGGCCCGACGGCCGGTCGATCACTCGACGGCCAGGGCCACTTCGGTCGACTTGATCAGGACCGTGACGGGTGCGCCGTCGGCCAAGCCGAGGTCGTCGACGGCGTCGCGGGTGATCGACGAGGTGATCTCCTCGCCGCCCGCGAGCCGGACCCGCACCACGGCCATGGCCTCGCCGCGCGTGATCGACGCGACCGTACCGGTGAGTTGGTTGCGTGTGCTCAGTTTCATGGGGGAAGCCTAGTCAGGGCGTTCGCGCAGGTCATCGGGCACACGCGTGGAATCCTGTGAAAATGATCGAGAAATCATAGGAATGGCACAGGCTCACGCCAGAGTCCGCGGTCACTGTGGAGTCGGTACGCGTTCTCGGCGGTAGTGAGGTGTGGACGATGGTCGAAATCGAGGTCTCGGGTACGACCGTGACGGTGCATGTGCTCGGCGCGCACCGGTTCCTGGGCCTGCGTGAGCAGCTCAGTTTCGATCTGTCGGCGGTTACCGCGGTGGCCCCGGCCGAGGTCGATCAGCGACCGCCGTGGGTGCGCGCGCCCGGTACGTTCTTTCCCGGCGTGATCGCCGCCGGAACGTTCCGTGGCAAGGGGCGTAAGGAGTTCTGGGACACGTTGTTCGACGGCGGCGCGCTGCGGATCGATCTGGCGGGTGCGGATTTCACCCGCTTGGTCGTGGATGTCGAGGATCCGGAATCGGTACGGCGGATGCTGGTCTCGGCCGCGGCGGCGTAGGCGGGCGGGGCGTGTCGGGATGGCGAGGTTCGCCCTGTTTCCGAAAACGACGAATTGTCCTGCTGGTCAGCTGATTTAGAGTTGCCGTCTCCGGCGTGTCTTGCGCGCCACGCCGGTGCGACACGCTTTTCGGCAAATCTACAGTTTCGCTTGCGGGTCGAATCGACTATTAATGTCCTGTGTCGTTTCCACCCGTGATCACGTGTGTGCCACCGCATCTCACAGGGCGGTGGTCGAGGTGACCCTCGAACACCCAATGGGAGACGAGGTCACGCAGCTGGCGAGGCGGGTCGAGAAGGCCCGCGGTCGCATGGCGTTCCAGTTCGACCCGTCGTTGACAGAGGCGCTGTCGGAGGACGAGCTCAAGGCCGAACGCGAACTCGCGGAACGGATTCGCGAGCAGGAACGCGAACAACGCTGGAAGAACGTGCAGGCCGCTGCCTCCGCGTCCGACCGCGCACGGCAGACGTCCGAAGAGATCGCGAAGGCCGACATGCGAGATCTCCTCATGGCCCGCAAGGCGATCGCCGCCCAGCGGCGTGAATCCAGCCCGCATGCCAAACTGGCCTCGCTGTATCGCCATCGTGCCTGGTCCCAGCGCGCCCTCGCGGGCGTCGTGGTGGCCGGTATGCTGTGGTCGGCCGTCAACGTTCAGCACAATATCGCTCCCGGCGGTCCCACCGATCCGCTGTACTGGTTCAGCTACCTGCTGGAAGGCATGATCAGCGTCTGTCTGGTCATCATCATGATCGGCACCAACAAGGTCGCCGAGTGGGGGATTCTGGACAGCCGCAGGCAGATCATCATCGCCGAATTGGCGCTGCTGGCACTGACGGTCGGCCTGAACACCTATCCGTATCTGCGCAACGGCTCGTGGTACGACGTCGGCGTGCACGCGGTCGCGCCGGTCATGGTCGGCGTGGCGCTGCTGGTGCACGATTCGGCCAGTAACCGCTACGGCCAGGCCATCACTCGCGCCACCGACCAGGTCAAGGACATTCCCGATCCGGCCGAGCAGATCCGGCGGACGCTGCCGACCTTCGTCAGCTTCATTCGCCAGGCCGCGCCCGACACCAGGCAGGCGGCGCCGCTGCCCGCGCTGCCGACCGCGCCCGCCGAGCCGGTTCAGCCCGCCGGGGCCAAGGCCGACGCCGATGTGCGCGACGCCGAGACCGTCGACCCGTCCGAGCCGGATATCTGGCTGCCGAAATCCAAGCCAGCCGCCAATGATTCGTCGGCCAAGAGCTGGATGTCGGATCTGAAGGACGCGCCGAAGGCCAATGGCAACGGCAAGAAGGCCAAGAGTCAGCCCGAGGCCGACGCGGACACCGATTCGATGAATCTGTACGACACCGGACAGTTCCGCATCGCCGAAACCCTCGAACAGGAGCTCGCCGAACTGCGTGCCGAACGCCGCCGCGCCCGCGCCAAGAAGCAGACGCGCGCCGGGGCGACCAATGGCGCCGGGGACGACGAGTAGGAATTTCGCCGCCTGACATTCGGGCCCTCGACAAGTGTCGAGGGCCCGAAGGCTTTTCGCCGGTCGATCAGGTCAGATGGTCGAAATCGCCACGGACCCAACCGGTGTAGCGGTCGGCCGATCGGCGGATGATCTCACGCGCGTTCGGGCCGATGATCTTGCCGACATTGTCGTAGAGCCGGTCGAATTCGAACTCCTCCACCGACGCGGCGATGCGCTGGACCACCGCCGCCGACAGCGGAATGCGGTTGGGATAGCTGCGCATGAAGGTCACCGAGCCGTGATCCGGATTGCCGTGGATCGTATCGGCGCTGAACAGCGCGCCCGCGCCGTCGGCCCCTGCGGCCCAGTGCAATACGGCGCTGCCCGGGAAATGTCCGCCGACCTGACGCACCGTGACGCCGGGCAGCACGTCGAGCTTGCCGGCCCAGGTGCGGATCACCGGATCGGGCCGCGCGACCCACTCCAGATCCGCCTCCGACACCATGACCGGCACCCCGCCCAGGGCGCGGCTCCACTCCACCTGGACGCCGAAATGATGCGGGTGGCTGGGCACGATGGCGACCACCTCGCCGATTTCGCGAATGCGGCGGACCACCGCGTCGTCGACATAGCCGACCAGATCCCACAGCACCGCGCCCGCGGGCGTGCGGATCAGATGCGAGCGCTGCCCGATGGCGAACGACGGTTCCACGGTCAGACCGAACAGATCCGGTTCGAGTTCACGCACGGCGATCGAATGGCCCGCGCCGACCAATTCGTCGAGGGTGGTCCAGTGCTGGCCGTCGGCGGGTATCCACTGCCGCTCGTCGGCGCAGATCCGGCAGAGCGCCGCGGCATCGTCGTGCTCTACGCCGCAGGTGCTACAGATCTTCATGGTCGTCTCCTGTTCCGTACACCCGCTTATTCTTACGTCCCGCGCCCGGCGGTCATTCCGGGGTGCGGGCGAAGGGTCAGCTGAGGAGCCCGACGATGGTGGCGGTGATGAAGCTGACCAGGGTCGCGGAATACAGCAGGCGCAGACCGAAACCCGCGGTGACGAGGCCCTGTTTCTCGTTGAGGCTGCGGACCGCGCCGATGATGATGGCGATGCTGGAGAAGTTGGCGAAGGAGACGAGGTAGGTGGAGACGATCGCCATGGTGTGCTCGGACAGGCCGCCGTGGCTCTCGTGCAGTTCCTGCATGGCGACGATCTCGTTGGAGACCAGCTTGGTGCCCATGAACTTTCCGGCGTCGGCGGCCTCGTGCCACGGGATGCCGGTGATGTAGGCCAGCGGGGAGAAGACGTGGCCCATCACGTCCTGGAAGGTGGTGCCGTTGAAGATCGCCGCGAAAATGCCGTTGACCATGGCCAGCAGCGCGATGAAGCCGATGAGCATGGCGGCCACGGTGAAGGCCACGCGGAAGCCGACCAGGATGTAGTCGGTCAGCATCTCGAAGAACGACTGCGCCCTCCGCGCGTCCTCGGATTCGGCCGCCAGCAGTTCGGCGTCCTCCTCCGGTTCGATCCGGTACGGATTGATCAGCGCGGTCACCGCGAAGACGCCCAGCAGGTTCAGCACGATCGCGGTGATCACGAATCTGGCATCGATGAGCTGCATGTACGCGCCCAGGATCGAGGCCGACACCGTCGACATGGCCGAGGCCGCCAGCGTGTACATCCGTTGCGGCGGAATGCGATCCAGCATGCCGCGCAGCGAGATGAACACCTCGGACTGGCCCAGGATCGCCGAGGCCACGGCATTGAACGACTCCACCTTGCCGAAGCCGCTGATCCACGACAGCGCCAGACCGAGATATTTGATGATCAGCGGCAGCACCCGAATGTGCTGCAGGATGCCGATCAGCGCCGAGACGAACACGATCGGCATCAGCACCGAGAACAGGAAGGCGGGCATCTTGCCGTAGGTGGCCACATCGCCGAAGACGAAAGTGGTGCCCTGCCCGGCATAGTCGAGGATGTGCTGGAAGCCGTCGCGGATGACTCGGATGACCGCGGTGCCCACGCCGGTCCGCAGCAGCAGGAATCCGAGACCGAATTGGACCACCAGCAGGATCGCCACCCGCCCGAGTTTTCCGACCGCGCCCCGGCGGTCGGAACTGGGCAGCCAGGCGAGCAGCAGGAAGACCAGCAGCCCTACGACTCCGATCACGTACTGCACGCGCACCTCCGACTATCAATGAACAAACATTGGCGGAAAGGCTACTCGGATGACAAAAGTTTTCGGGCGAAACGCCGCTACTCCCGTACGGCTGTCCGGACGAATCCGTGTGCGTCGCGCAGCAATCGGCGCGCCTGCTCGGCGTCGACACCCGTCAGCTGCATGACGATCGCGGTCTTGGAATGTCCGTCCGCCGCATCCAGCAGCGCCGCGGCCGCCGCGGTATCCACACCGGTCGCCTCGGAGACGATCCGCCGGGCGCGATCGCGCAGTTTGACGTTGGACGGATTCAGATCGACCATCAGATTGCCGTACACCTTGCCCGAGCGCACCATGACCGCGGTCGAGATCATATTGCACACCAGCTTCTGCGCGGTGCCCGCCTTCAATCGGGTCGATCCGGTGAGAACCTCTGGGCCCGTGGCGATTTCGATGGCAATATCGGCATCGGTGCTCATCTCCGCGCCGCGATTGCACGATACGGCGACCGTGCCCGCGCCGACCGAACGGGCATAGCGCAGCGCGCCGATCGCATAGGGCGTGCGCCCGCTGGCGGCCAGCGCGATCACTACGTCGGTGGCGTTCAATTCGACCGCGGCCAGATCCACGGCCGCGCGTTCGGCGTCGTCCTCGGCGCCCTCCACCGAACGGGTGAGCGCGGTCGGTCCGCCCGCGATGATGCCCAGCACCTCACCGGGATCGGTGCCGAAGGTGGGCGGGCACTCCGAGGCGTCGAGCACCCCGATCCGCCCGCTGGTCCCGGCGCCGACATACAGCATCCGTCCGCCCGTGCGTCGGGCCGCGACGACCCGTTCGACCGCGCGGGCTATCTGCGGAATCGCCTGTGCCACAGCGGGAGCCACCGAGGTGTCGGCGGCGTTCATCGTCCGCAGCAACCGCTCGACCGGCATGGTGTCCAGGTCCACGGTCGACGGATCGACCGCTTCGGTGGTGAGGGCACCGAACTCGAACAACTATGCCTCCTGGAGGATCGACTACGTTTCCTTGTTGCTCCGGCGATCGGCCACCGCGTCGTGGGTGCGGCGCAGCGCCAGCGCCGCCGACGGAGTTCGTTGCAGCACACCGATGTAGAGCGCGTCGACCACCAGCAGCTGACTCATCCGGCTGGCCATGGCCGCGGAGCGGAAACCGTCCTCGCGCCCGGCCACCAGAATCGTGTAGGCGGCCGCGCGCGCCAGCCGCGACTGCGGGGTCGCGGTGACCGCCACGGTCGTCGCGCGGGTTCCGATGCGGCGCACCGCCTCCACGATCGCGGCGGTCTCCCCCGAATGCGAGAACGCGATCACCACATCCTCGGCCTCGAGCAGGCTGGTCTGCACGAGCGCGTCGTCCTCGGACGTGCTGGCGCGACACCATCTGCCGATGCGGGTGAGCTTCTGCTCGAGATCCGTGGCGACCAGACCCGATGCGCCGATACCGAGCAACTGGACCCGGCGCGCGCCGACCAGCGCGTCGACCACCGCGGTGAGCGTGGCCGGATCGGCCAGATCGGCCGTGGCGACCATCCCCTCGGTCTCGAAGGCGGTGAGTTTGTGCAGCACCTTGCCGAGGGGATCGTCGGCGACGATATCGGTGGCGAACACCGGCGTGGTGCCGCCCTCGCCACCCACGGCCGCCAGTGCCAGCCGTAGCTGGGGATAGCCGTCATAGCCCAGCGTCTTGGCCAACCGCACCACCGCGGAGGTACTGGTGTCGGCGCGATCGGCGAGCTGATTCACCGTCAGCTGCGCGGCGCCGGGCGGATCGTCCAGAATCACGCGGGCAACCCGCAATCCGGTCGGCGTCAGCCGCGGCATCGCCGTCAACAGGCGGGTGCGGACATCGTCATCCTCGGCCATGGTTCACCAGTCTGCCTTGACCGGTTCGGCGGGTGTCGGGGCGGGATGCAATAGGCTCGCCACGCCACCCACCACGAGGGTTACGACCACCCCGATGGGCACCAGCCACTGTGCGGCAATTCCCTTGTGCGCGACGGTGCCCGCGACGGTCACGTCGATCTTGATCACCCGCACCACGAACGTCATCACCACCACCGTCGCCACGAAGGCGACGATGGCGTCTAATTGGTTGGCCCGCTTGATGAGTCGACCGAGCAGGAACGCGCCCAGCAGCGCGCCGTAGGTGTAGCCCGCGATGGCCAGCGCGGTCAGATAGACATTGCCCGTGGTGGCGCTGAAGCCCATCGCGAAGATGGCCATCAGCACCGCCCACACCAGCGTCATGATCCGCGCCAACCGCAACATGGTCGCATCGGACAGCTCCCGCGTGGAGAAGCTGTGCACGATATCGGCCACGGTGGAATTGGCCATCGAATTCAGCGCCGCCGACAGCGAACCCATGGCCGCGCCCAGGATTCCGGCGACCAGCAGGCCCGAGATCACCACCGGCAGCCCGTGCAGGATGAAATTCGGATACAGGTTGTCGGTGGTGGACAGGCCGAGCTGCTTGGGCGTCTTACCCTCGTTGTAGACCCACAGCAGCGCGCCGACCAGGGAGAAGGCGGCGAATTGCAGGGCGACGAAGATACCCGAACCGATCATCGCGCGGCGGCTGTCGCGCAGTGAGCGGGTGGCCAGGATGCGCTGCACGATCAGCTGATCCGAACCGTGCGAGGCCATCGAGAACAGCGCGCCGCCGATGATCGCCGTGGGCAGGGCGAAGCTGCTGGTGAGGATGTGCGCGATATCGAAATCGGTGTCGAAGACGTGGAACTTCCCGGCCTCGAACGCCTTCGACCAGCCGTCGGCGCCGACATGTCCGGTGAGTACTCCGATCGCGATCAGCGCACCGAGTAGATACAGGCCCATCTGCAGCGCGTCGGTCCAGATGACCGCCTTGATACCGCCGAGATAGGTGTAGATCACCGTCACGATGGTCAGCACCGCGATGATCACGTTGTAGCCCAGATGGACGCCGAATTCGTCCAGCAGCAGCTGCAGCGGGATCGCCGAGGCGAACAGGCGCACACCCTCGGCGAGTAATCGGGTCACCACGAAGGTCAGTGAGGCCACGCCCTGCAGATACCGGCCGAACCGCTGCAGCAGGTACTGATAGGCGCTGACGAATCCGCCGCGCTTGTACAGGGGGATCAACACGAAGGCCACGACCGTGCGGCCGATGATGTAGCCCAGTGCGAGTTCGACGTTGCCGAAGGCCTGATCGGTGTAGGCGCCGCCCGGGATGGAGATGACCGTCAGGACGCTGGTCTCGGTGGCCACGACCGAGAAGCACACCGCCCACCAGGGCATTTTGCCTTCGCCGACAAAGTAGTCCCCACTCGAGCGCTGCTTGCCGGAGCGTCGCAGGCCCACCCAGCCGACCACGACGAGATACACGATGATGACTGCGACATTGAGTGCGTTCATCGTGACTCCCCGAAGGCAGGCTGGACGGTTAGTGAGCAATTCTCAATTGACGTGTCACTTCTGTCAATAATTGTCAGCACGGCGAATCACCAATTTCTCCACTGCGGTCGCGGTGTCGACGGCCAGCAGGGCGGCTCCGTCGATCGACCCGCCGAGCGGGTCGCGTCGCTCGACTCGATGCGCGATGGCGGCGTCCAGTGGATCCAGTAGCGGCGCACCGAGATTGATCAGTCCGCCGATAATTGCACATGGAACGGGTGATCGCAGCCCGGAGCGCTCGGCGGCCGACAGTACCGTGGCGGCCAGGGCGCGGGCTGCCTCGGACATGATCGCGGCCGCCACCGAATCGGTCTCGGCGGCGGCCGCGACGACCGGGGCGAAGCGCGCGGTCAGCAGCGGGGGATTATCGTGACGGCCCAGGTAGTAGGGCAGATCGCTGAGCGGGATGCCGTACTCCTCGATCGCCTCGCCGGCCAGTTCGGTATCCGGTCCGCGGCCGTCGAACGAGCGCAGCGCCGCGCGCAGACCGGCCAGACCGATCCACGCGCCGCCACCCTCGTCACCGAGCAGCGGACCCCAGCCGTCCACGCGGACCAGTTCGCCGCCGCCGTCCACGGCCGTCGCGACCACGCCGGTGCCCACGGTCAGCACCACGCCCGGATTACCGCCCAGCGCGCCGACGTGCGCGGTCACCGCGTCCGAGGTCACCGCGACCGCGGCCACCGAATCCAGTTCGACCAGCCGGTCGGCCAGTTCCGTGGCCGCGTTGGGGGCCGACCAGGCGCCCGCCGCGCCGATCGATACCGCGAAAGGCGGTGTGGGATAGGTGGTTTCGTCGATTATCCGGACGATCGCGCGATAGGCCGCGGGGCCGCCGTCGATATCGGCGAGTCCGCGCGAGCCCGCGCTCTTGGTGGTGCGCACCTCGTTCCCGTCGACGCGCAGTGAGCTGCGGCAGTTGGTCTTGCCGAGGTCGACGGCCAGTACCGGCAGCTTCACGACCGCACCGCCTTCGACTCCGAGACGCCGATGGTGCGCAGATCCCGCGAGCGGGTCTCACCGGCCCACAGGAACGCCGTCACCGTGGCGGCGAGCATCAGGCACAGCAGCAGGGCGACCGGGCGGGTGGATGGATAACGGTGCAGCAACGCGACTCCCACGATCGGTGCGACCGAGCCTCCGACCACGGTCGCCAGTTGATAGCCCAATGAAGCTCCGGTATAGCGGACCGCACTGGGGAACAGTTCGGCGAAGAAGGGCGCCTGAGCGCCGGTGAGCAGGCCGTGCAGTGTCAAACCGACCGCGATGACCACCAGGATCGCGAGGAAGCGGCCGGTATCCACCCAGGGGAGGGCGACCAACGACCAACACGCGATCAACACGGCCAGCACGATACTCGAGATACGCCGACCGCATCGATCGGCCAATACGCCCCCGAGCACGATTGCTACGGCTTGGCTGAACGAGGCGATCGTAATCGCTGCCAGTGCGGTGCCCCTCGGGACATGCACGATTTTGGTCAGATAGGCCAGGAGGAAGATGTTGAAGGTGTAGTAGGTCGCCTTCTCCCCGACATCGGCGAGTGCGGCCATGAGCACCTCTTCGCGATGGTGTGCGAGTACCACGCGCACGGGCGCGCGTTCGTCCCCCGCGCGTTGCCGCGCCTCGACGAACAGCGGTGACTCCTCGACCGAGTGTCGCAGCCAGATACCCACCGCCACAAGCACTATCGACAGCAGGAATGGAATCCGCCACGCCCAGTCCTCGAACTGATCGGCGGTGACCATCCGACCCAGTACGGCCAGGACGCCCGTAGCGATCAGATTGCCCAGCGGCCCGCCGGTTTGCGGCCAGCTGCTCCAGAATCCGCGATGGGCGGGCGAGCCGTGTTCGGAGACCAGCAGAACCGCCCCGCCCCATTCCCCGCCCAGGGCCAGACCCTGGATCAGTCGGAGCGCGACGAGGATCAGGGGAGCCGCCACGCCGATGGTGGCGTAACCGGGTACCAGGCCGATCGCCACGGTGGCACCGCCCATCACGACGAGGCTCAGCGACAGCGTGCGGCGGCGGCCGACGCGATCGCCGAGGTGGCCGAACAGGATTCCGCCCAGTGGGCGGGCCGCGAAGCCGACCGCGTAGGTCGCCATCGCGAGCAGGACGCCGGTCAGCGGGTCGTGGACCGGGAAGAAGGCCTTGTCGAAGACGAGCGCGGCGGCCAAGCCGTAGAGGAAGAAATCGTAGAACTCGATCGTGGTCCCCGCCACGCTCGCCGCGACGATGCGGGCGAAGCGGGTGGGGTGGGTGACGCGCGGGTGGAACATGACCTCGACTATGGCGGGCGATACTTCCGATGTGAACCAATTCGCGGCCCCCGATTTCGGGGGCTCGGCGTGGCGGACCGCCGCGCGCGGCGAATCGGCCCTACAGTGCGCACCGATAACTGACCGATTGCCATAGCAGCGTATTCGCGGAGGGTCGAGGAGGTTCGCCGAAGATGCGTCGCATGTTGCTGCCCGCATCGGTATTCAGTGTGTTCGCGGTGGTGTCGCTATTGGTCACGGCGACGGTCTGGAACACCTTGGCGCGCACCGTGCCCGGGCCGACCGCGGGCTACTCCGCGACGTTCACCGATGTCCTGGGGTTGCGGGTCGACGATGATGTGCGTATGGCCGGGGTGCGGGTCGGCAAGGTGACCGGTATCGAACTGGCCCGGGACGCACGTTCGGGCAGACACGTCGCGAAGGTTTCCTTCGTCGTGCAGCGCGCGCAGACGCTCTACACCGACACCAAGGCCCTGGTGCGCTATCAGAATCTGATCGGCCAGCGATATGTGGCGCTCGCGCCGGGCGTCGCGGGGGACGCGCGGCCGCTGGCCGCGGGGGCGGCGATTCCGCTCGACCGCACCGAACCCTCGTTCGACATCTCGGGGCTGCTCAGCGGATTTCAGCCGCTGTTCGAGGTGCTGTCCCCCGAACAGGTCAACAATCTGTCCGGCACGCTGGTGCAGGCGCTGCAGGGCGATCGGGTCTCCTTGGCGGCGTTCATCACCCAGGCCGCCGATCTCGCCGTGGACTTCCATCGCCGCGACGCGATCCTCGCCGATGTGATCGCCAATCTGAGCCGGGTGATGAGCGGATTGGCCGCGCGCGGCAACGAACTCGAGACGCTGGTGACGCAGACTCGCGCGCTGATCGCCGGACTCTACGAGCAGGGTCGATCGTTGCTGGATTCGACCACGCGGATCGCGCGCGATACCGACAGCCTGCTGCGGCTGACCACCCGCGTTCGGCCGCTGCTGACCGATGCCCAGAATTCGGCGCGCGACGCGCTGACACTGCTGATCGACCACGGCGCGCAGTTGGACCGGGCCGCGATGGATCTGCCCGCGTTGCTGGGCGATCTGGGCCGTATGACCAGTGAGGGCACCTACACCACGTCGTATCTGTGCAGTCTGGACGTCTCGCTCTACGGCATCCTGCTGCCGCGCGGACTGCTGCCGCAGATCGGCGGGCAGTCCCGCTCGGCGGTCTGCCGGCCCTGAAGGTCTATTGACACAGCGCCAATTAGAACCTAATTTCGGGAAGCGAACTGTTCCCGCCGCGGAGGGCGAATGCCGATGACCTCGCTATTGTCGCGCGACGACGAGGCCGGTCGACGCCTGCCGCATCATCAGCCCAACTGCCTGGGCTGCGGCCCGGCCAATGAATCCGGGCTGCGCATCGCCTTCGTCCGCGACGGTGACGGGGTGCGCGGCGCCTTCGCCTTCGACAAGCGACACGAGGGCGCGCCGGGGCTGGCGCACGGCGGCGCGGTGGCGGCCGCACTGGACGAGGCCGCCGGGACCGCGCTGATGCCGCTGCGACTGCCCGCGGTGACCGCGCAGTTGAATGTGTCCTTCGCCGAACCGATTCCGCTCGGACGTGAGCTGAGCGTGCGGGCGCGCCTCGATCATCGCGACGGTCGCAAGCTGTACATCACCGTCGCCCTCGAATCGGACGATCGCGTCGCCGCGCGGGCCGAGGCGCTGTTCATCGAGGTCGCTCCGGAACATTTCACGGCCCACGGTGCGGAACCGGGAGATATTCCGGCACTGGGGATCTGACGAATCGAACGAACCGGCCCTGCCGTCGCGTGACAATGGGTGGGATCACGCTGGACCGGTCCTGCATTGGAGGTCACTATGACCGACCGGGAATCGTTCGACTACGTCATCGTGGGCGCGGGCAGCGCGGGCTGCGTTCTCGCCAATCGGCTCACCGAGGATCCGACGGTCACCGTCGCGCTGTTGGAGGCCGGTCCGGCCGACGACGCCGATGAGATCCACATTCCCGCCGCCTGGGGAAAACTCATTCGCACACAATGGGATTGGCGCTACGAGACCACGCCGCAGAAACAGCTGGGCGGGCAGCGCGCGTACTGGCCGCGAATGAAGGCGCTGGGCGGCTGCTCCTCCATGAACGCCATGATCTACATCCGCGGCAACCGCGTCGACTACGACGGTTGGCGGCGCGATTTCGGCGCGGTCGGCTGGAGTTATGAGGATGTGCTGCCGTATTTCGTGAAATCGGAGACCAATACCGGTCTGCGCTCGCCGTATCACGGCACCGATGGTCCGCTACATGTCGAAAATCCGCGCTACGTCCACGAACTCACCGACGCGTGGGTCGAGGCCGCGGTCGCCGCCGGATTGCCGCGCACCGCGGACTTCAATGCCGCCGAACAGGACGGGGTGGGCCGATACCAGGTGACGCATCGGCGCGGACGACGCTGGTCGACCGCGGACGGCTATCTGCATCCCGTCGCGGGGCGACCGAATCTGACCGTGCGCACCGGTGCGCACGCCACCCGGGTGCGGTTCGCCGGAACGCGCGCGATCGGCGTCGAGTATCGGCAGGGCGCGGACGAGCATGCGGTTTTCGCCGATGCCGAGGTGCTGCTGTGCGGCGGGGCGATCAATTCGCCGCAGCTGCTGCTGCTTTCGGGCGTCGGACCGGGCGCACAGCTGCGCGAGCACGGGCTCGACGTGGTGGCCGAGCTGCCCGGGGTCGGGGAGAATCTGCACGATCATCCGGCCACGCCGATGCTGTGGCATACCCGCGCCACCTCGGATCTGGCGCAGTTCGAGACGCCGCTGCGATTGGCGCAGTGGCAGGCGCTGGGGCGCGGGCCGCTGGCCTCGAATATCGGTGAGGGCGGCGGGTTCACGCGCACCACCGCGGAGCTGGCCGCACCGGATATGCAGTTCCATGTGGCCCCGACGGCGTTCTACGACAACGGACTTCACGAGAGTCTCGCCCCGATGTTCACCGCCGGGCCCACGCTGGTCGATGTGCACAGCCGGGGTCGGGTGCGGCTGCGCTCGGCCGATCCGCTGTGGAAACCGGAGATCGATCCCGCCTATCTGTCCGATCCGCGCGATCTGGACGCGCTGCTGGCCGGAATGCGGCTGCTGATCGAGATCACCCGTCAAGCGCCGCTGTCGAAATATATTGCGCGGCCCTACCTTCCGGAATCAGCCGACACCGCCGACGAGGACGGACTGCGCGCCCACATCGCGCGGTGGACCCAGACGCTGTTCCATCCCGTGGGCACCTGTGCGATGGGTACGGGTGAGATGGCGGTGGTGGACGCCGAATTGCGGGTGCGCGGGGTGGAGGGTCTGCGCGTGGTGGACGCCTCGATCATGCCGCGCATCGTGCGCGGTAATACCAACGCACCCGTCGTGATGATCGGCGAGAAGGCCGCCGATCTCATCCGTGGCCGCGGCGTCGCCACCGCGGTCGTTCCCGCCGCGAAGGAGAGCAGCCGATGACCGCCACCGGGGAAATCCACGACGTCGCAACGCGTCCCGTCTTCGAGGTCCGCAATCCCGGCACCGGTGATCTGGTCGGGACCTATCCCGTACATGGTCCGGAGGATGTCGCCGCGACGGTCGAGCGGGCCCGCGCAGCCTTCGCCTGGTGGTACGGGCTCGGGTATCGCGAACGCGCCGAACGACTTTCGCGCTTCGCCGGGGTGATCTCCCGGCGCATGGGGCAATTGGGGGCGGTGATCCACGACGAGACCGGTAAGCCGTTCTCCGACGCGGCGCTGGAGGCGGCGCTGGTGCTGGATCATTTGAAATGGGCCGGACGCAATGCTCGGAAGGTATTGGGGCGCAGGGGTGCTCGAGTCGGGTTGCTGACCTTCAATCAAGCCGCGTCGGTGGAGTACAAGCCGCTGGGCGTCATCGGGGTGATCGGGCCGTGGAACTATCCGGTGTTCACCCCGCTCGGATCCATCGTCTATGCGCTGGCGGCGGGAAATGCGGTGGTGTTCAAGCCGAGTGAGTTCAGCCCCGGCGTGGGCGCCTGGCTGGTCGAGATGTTCGGCGAGGTGGTGCCCGAACAGCCGGTGCTGCAACTGCTCACCGGCGATGCGAGCACCGGCGAGGCGCTGTGCCGGTCCGGGGTGGACAAGATCGCCTTCACCGGCTCGACCGAGACGGCCAAGCGGGTCATGGCGGTATGCGCGGAATCGCTCACCCCGATGGTGGCCGAATGCGGTGGTAAGGATGTGCTCATCGTCGACGCCGACGCGGATCTGGACGAGGCCGTCGAGGCCGCGGTATGGGCCGGAATGGCCAATGCCGGACAGTCCTGTATCGCCACCGAGCGGGTCTATGTGCATCGTTCGGTCTATGAGCCGTTCGTGACTCGGCTGGTGGCGCGGGCGCGTTCGTTGCGCGCCGGAATCGACGCCGAGGCGAAGATCGGCCCGATCACCATGCCCAAGCAGGTCAATGTGATCCGTCATCACCTCGAGGACGCGATCGTGCGCGGCGGGCGAGTACTCACCGGCGGCGTCGGAGAGATCAATGGCCAGGTCGTGCAGCCGACCGTCCTGGTAGACGTCCCCGAGGACGCCCTCGCCGTCACCGAGGAAACCTTCGGTCCCACACTGACGGTGGCTGCCGTCGACGATATGGACACGGCCATCGAGCGCGCCAATGCCAGCCGCTACGGACTGTCGGCGGCGGTCTACTCGAAGGCCCGCGGCCGAGAACTCGCCGAGCGTCTGCGCGCCGGAATGGTCAGCGTGAACGCGGTATTCAACTTCCCGCAGATCCCGTCCCTGCCGTTCGGCGGCGTGGGCGATTCGGGCTTCGGGCGCATTCATGGGCCGGATGGGTTGCGGGAGTTCACCTACGCCCACGCGGTCGCGCGTCAGCGCTTCGCGCCGTTGATGGCGATGACGACCTTCGACAGGACGGCCAAGACGGATGCCTTCATCGGCAAGGCGATGACAATCCTGCACGGAAAGCGCCGTCTGAAGTGACCGCCTGCCCCCGCCTCGGCCGCAAGCGGCCTCGGCGGGGGAAATTGGGGCCCTACTGGGCCAACTAGACCCGAGCTCGAATTGCCTTGTAGATGACCAGCAGGATGACCGCGCCGATGATCGCGCCCAGGACCGCGTGGTTGATGGGTGGGCGGACGTCGAATTTGTGGGGGGCGAAGACCAGGCTGCCGAGGGTGCCGCCGACGTAGCCGCCGACTATGCCCAGGACGATGGTCCAGATGATGCCGAAGTTCTCCTTGCCGGGAACGATCAGGCGGGCTATGGCGCCGGCGACCAGACCGATGATGATCATCACGATGATGCTGCCCATGACATTCGCTCCTTGCGGCAGGCTGATACGGGCATACCGAAGGTAGCAGGACATCGTGGACCGACGAGTGTGTTCGTGGCCGCACTGTGATGCGCCACGCCGCGTGCCGCGTATTCGGGCGTGGCGCAGTATTTCTCAGGAGGCCCAGGGGCCGATGCCGGCGACTTTCTCGATGCGGACGCGGGTGAGGTAGCCGGGCGGGGCGTCGTCGGGCGGGAAGTGGGATTCGGGGCTGGCGAGGGTCTGGGCCAGTTCGCGCAGGAGTTCGGGGGCCCCGCCCTCGACGATGCGCGCGGTGCCGGTGACCGTGAGGTAAGGCCGCATGACCTCACCGCGCTCGGGGGACAGGATGGTCAGCGCGACGCGGCCGTCGCGGCGCACATTACGGACCTTCTGATAGGCGCCCAGATGCGCCGAAACCAGTTCATCGCCCTCCGGCGTGGACCGCAGCGCCACCCACACGACGCTGACCTGCGGGCTCCCATCGGGATTGAGGGTAACCAGGGTCGCATCGGCCCCGGCCCCGATCAGCGCGCGAGCCTCATCGTTCAGTCTCATGTGCCGTAGTAACCCGCGGCTGAGCCCCGATCATCCCGCAGAATGACCGCCCCACCGCAAAGGATGACGACGAAAGCGCCCTCCCGGTGGATGCCCCCGACCACCCCGATCTTCCAGACTGCTTTGGACGGAACGAGTTTGCGGAGGAGAGGTCGGCCGTGGCGGACAAGAGCAAGCAGGAACAGACCGTGCTGTGGACAGTGGGATTGATTCTGCTGGTTCAGGGGTTCGGTTCGGCGGTGACCGAGGCGGTCTGGCAGCACTCGTTCGGAGTGTCGGGCATTCTGATCCACTACGGCGCGCCGGTGTGGACGTCGTGGATCATCGGGGTGGTCGGACTGGCCGTCTGCGGCTGGGCCTTCCAGGTCGAGCGCGCGAAGCGTCCCTGAAAACAACTGTGCCCCAGGTGAATTCACCTGGGGCACAGTGCGGTCGGCTCAGAGCCCGCCGGGCGCATTCTTGGCCGCCGAGCGAACGCCGAAGCCGTACACGATGTCCATCACGCCGATGAAGATCAACCACCAGCCCGCCACCAGGGTCAGCGTCGCGATGGAATGGATCGGCCACACCACCAGGGCGATGCCACCGAGGATCACCACGATGCCGAAGAAGATCGACCAGCCCTTCCCCGGCAACCCCGGCGGGGCCTCGACGCCCGCGACCAGAGCCGCGATGCCGCGGAACATCCAGCTGATGCCGATCCACAGCGCCAGCAACACCACAGCGTCACCGATATTGCGCAGAGAGAAGAATGCGAGAATGAACGACAGCACACCGCTGATGAGCGAGAGAACTCGCCAGCCCGTGCTCACATGCGGCCCGAACGCCGCGACCAACTGCAGGATGCCCGAGATCAGCAGGTAGATACCGAACAGAATGCCCGCCACGACCAGGGTAGGTCCCGGCCAGACCAGCACCACAATGCCGACGATCACCGACAGAATGCCGATGACCAGCAACGACTGCCACGCGCTACGAGCCAGCCGGTGCATCGGACCCTCGTAAACAACATTGCTGGTTGTCATGGTCGAAGAATAGGACGATCCGGCCGAACCGGGGCCGATCTACGCATCTCGACCGTGTCACGGACCGTCAAACCCGTACGGTCACCCGGCCGCGATTCGCCCTGGCGAACTGCCCGGGCGACTGTCCCTTCCACGACCGGAACGCCGAGGTGAAGGCCGAAATGCTGGAATAGCCGAGTCGGTCGGCCACCTGCTCGACGGTCAGCCCGGCCATCAGCAATTCTTCGGCAAGCAGGCCGACGGTCTCGAGGTTCAGCTCACGGAAGGTGGTGCCCTCCTCGGCGAGCCGACGCCGCAGCGTGCGAATGCTGACCCCCAGTTCGGCCGCGATGCGCGTCTGATCGGTGATCCGCCCGCACCGGATGAGCAACTCGCGGACCCGCCCGCTGACTCCCCGACGATCGCGGCGGCTCTGGATCAGGTCCGCGCACTGCTGTTCGTAGAACCGCACCGTGGCCGGATTCGCCAGGGGCAGAGGGTTTTCCAGCGCAGCGCTCGGCCAGCCCAGGATGGTGTCGCGCGCGGAGAACACCACATTCTCGGCCCCGAACAGGGCGGCGAACATCTCGTACACCGGATGCGGATCCAATGCCACCTCGACCCGCACCGTGGGCACCTTCATCTGAATGAGGTCCTGCTGAATGGTGGTGATGGCCGCGATATCGCGTTCGAGGACGAAACGTCTGAGCTCGGCCGGGACGGTGTGATCGTCGCGGGTCAGCCAGATCTCGTCCCCGTGGTCGTGCAGGATGTAATGCGCGCAGGTGAACAGCAGATCGGCATGGCGCACCGAGATCTCCAACGCGTGGCGCAGCGTCGCGGAACTCATCACCGCGAAGCCGAGCACGCCGAGGCTCGGCGGATGGCACAGTAGGCCCGCCATCAGTCCGAGCCCGGGTTCGTCGCCGACCGCGGTGACCACATTGTGGGTCAACCGCATCTCCTGATCGAGGGTGACCTCGGCGCCGGGGTCCTGTAGCTGCGGTTCGCGAATCCCGGTGCCGCGCAGGACTTCCGACATGGCCAAGCCGCGCCCGGTCGCGAAATTGGCCAGCAGCGCCGCCCCGGTGGTCGAGCGCGGTCGGGCGCCGCAGTCGGAGGAGCAGGTGGCGGTCATCGGCTACACCCGCACCGTGACGCGCCCGCGGTTGGCGCGCGCGAACTGCCCGGGGGACTGGCCCTTCCAGGAACGAAAAGCGGAGGTGAAGGCCGAGACGCTGGAATAGCCGAGGCGGTCGGCGACATGTTCGACGGTCAGTCCGGCCACCAGCAGCTCCTCGGCGAGCATGCCGACGGTCTCGTTGCTCAGTTCCCGAAAGGTGGTGCCCTCGTCGGCGAGTCGGCGGCGCAGCGTGCGGACGCTGACATCCAGATCGGCCGCGATCCTGCTCTGATCGGCCAGCCCGCCGCGCCGGATCAACAGCTGCCGTACCCGCCCGCTGATTCCGGATCGTCCGCGCCGCAACTGAATCAGGTCCGAGCACTGCTGTTCGTAGTAGCGCTGTGTGGACGGATTCGCCTGTGGCAGAGGCATATCCAGTGCGTGGCTCGGCCACACCATGCGGGACCGCTCGGCCTCGAGTTCGATGGTTTCCACCGACAGCAGGGTCGCGAACATCTCGTAGATGGGATGTGCGGGCAGGGTCAGTTCGACGCGGACCGGTGGCACCCGCATCGGCAGCAGGTCCTGCTGGATGGTGGACACCGCGGCGATATCGCGTTCCAGCACGAAACGCCGCAGATCGTCGGGGACGAAACGGTCGTCGCGCAGGATCCAGGTCTCCCTGCCGTGATCCTCCATCCAGTGTCGGCCCAGGGTGGAGGCCAGATCGGCGTAGCGGATGCCGACCTCGGCCGCCTGCCGCAGCGTCGTGCAACTCATGATCGCGAAGCCGAGCACGCCGAAGTTCGGTGCGTGACACAGCAGTCCGGCCATCAACCCGAGACCCGGCTCGTCGTCGACTCCCCGCACGATATTGCGGGTCAGGGTGATTTCCTGATCGATGGTCAGCTCGGAGGTGGGGTCGCGCAGCTGGTCCTCGGGGATCCCGGTGCCGCGCAGAATATCCGGCAACGACATGCCGCGCGTCTCACCGAAGTCGGCCAGCAGGGCCGCGCCGGTGGTGGAGCGCAGTCGAAGTGGCTCATCCGTTGCCCAGTCATCGTCCACACCGAAAATCGTCGCAGAATTCGCCCCGCGAGCGTCCCATATTCGCCGATTTGTGGCCCAATGCGTGCTGGTTGCGCGGGCGAGATAGCCATACGGTTTCTCTCATGCCGCATCGCGATCGGCGCACCCTTTCGACCCGGGCGTTCGTCCACTTCGCCCGAGTGCTGCGCGATCGCGGTGTGGCTTCACCATTGTCGACGCGCCGGAGTGAGCCCCCGAATGCTGTCCGCTCGTTCGAATTCCACCAGCACCGCCTGGATCACCGTGACCGCGCCCGCCGACGGCCGGCTGCTGGGCACCGTGCCGACCCATACCGCCGACGGGGTGGACGCGCTGGTCGCGGCGTTGCGCCGGGACCAATGGCACTGGCGCTCACTGGGTGTCGTAGGACGGGTGCACTGGATGACCCGATTCCGGGATTGGCTGCTGGACAACCGTGACACCCTGGTGGAACTGCTAGCGGATGAAACCGGAAAGTCGGTCTGCGCGGCCGAGCGGGAATTCCGGCTCGGTATCGACGCCGTCGATTTCCATCGCACCCACGGCGCGGATTTCCTCGGCACGCAACGGCTGCGCTCGCTGCGGGTACCGAATGTCGCCCTGCGGCTGACGATCGCGCATCATCCGTGCGCGGTGGTGGGCGTACTGACCGGATGGACCTATCCGCTGGCGACCATGCTGTTCGACGCGGTGCCCGCGCTGCTGTCGGGTTCGGCGGTGCTGGCACGCCCGGCGTCGGTGACGCCCTTGACGACTCGCGCGGTGGTCACCGGCTGGAGTCAGGTGGGCGCGCCGCCCGTTCTGGAATACGCGGTCGGCCCGGATGCCGGGCCCGCGGTGGTCGACACCGTCGACGCGGTGCATTTCACCGGATCCCCGGAGACCGGCAAGGTGGTGGCTCTGCGCGCGGCCGCGCGGCTGATTCCGTGCCGCCTCGAATTGGGCGGCAAATCATCAGCAATCGTGCTGAAGGATGCCGATCTCGATCATGCCGCCGTCGGAATCGCATTGGGCGGACTGGCCGAATCCGGGCAGAACTGCCACAGCGTCGAGCGGGTGTTCGTCGAATCCGCCGTCTACGACGCCTTCGTCGATCGACTGGTCGCCGAGGTCGCCGCGTTCGGCACGGCCGATCCGGACGACACCGGTGCGGACGTGCTGACCTCGGCCGCACATGTGCGCCATATCGAGGACCAGGTACGCGACGCGGTGGCGCACGGTGCGCGACTGCGCATCGGGGGCGCCGGATCCGGACATATGTTCGCGCCGACCGTACTCGCCGATGTCGCGCCCGGCGCGCGGGTGCTGACTCGGCAGACCCTCGGGCCGGTGCTGCCGGTGGTGCGCGTCGCCGACGCCGAACAGGCCATCGCCGCCGCCAACGACACCTGCGGTCCGTGCGTCAGCGTGTGGACCACCGACGACGCGGCCGGGGCCTATCTCGCCGGCCGTCTACTCGCGTCGCGGATCGGCCGCAACGACGTCTCGGTCCACCTCGTTCCACCCGCGTATACGTGATATCCGCTGTCAGAAGGTAGTTCACAAAAGGTAGTTCGGAATCGACGAGAGAGTCATGAACAACTATCACGAATATGGTTTCCGATCCTTCGATTTCGCCGTGGTGGAGGTGAAATGATGGGCAGCTGGCAGGTTTTCGCGGCGACCATGGTCATGGTCGGCATGATGACCGCGGTGGTACTGGGCGTGCGCCCGCAGCGAATTCCACACGGACGCACGGTCGACGAGATCCGGCAGCGCATCCTCACCGAAGCCCTGATTCCGATGTCGCCGCCGACGGCCGCGCTGCCGCACACCGAGCCCGATCATCCGCTGGCGGTGCCCGAGGCGCATCGCACGATGCAGCAGCATCTGGACTGCACGGTCACCGACTGCGCACGTAAGGCCGCGGCGTTTCGCGTCCTCGTCGCGGCCGGTCGTCTGAAGCCGCGCTAGCGAAAAATATTCGTATCATTCACGACGCGCCACGTGTGCTTCCGGGAATTCGTCACCGCGCTGGGCAATATGTCCGCAACACCGGTGGAATTCTCCGCAGAAAGGGTGCGTGTGACGACGTTCGAAACGCCGACGCTGCAGTTCTGGCCGTCCGGAGTGCGCGCGCGGCGGGAGCGCCGCACCCTCGCGCTGGTGACCATCGCGCTGCTGTCGTGTGTCCAGGGCCTCGATACGGCCGTGCATTCGGTCGCACTACCCGGGGCACGTGAGGAGTTGGACATGGGCCCCGGTGTCGCGGCGACGGCCGCCGGCATCGGGGCCCTCGTCTCGGCGGCGTGCATTCTGGCCGTGGGCATGCTGGGTGACCGCACCGGCCGACGGCGAATGCTGCTGTGCGGCGGGCTCGCGGTCGCACTCGGCAGCATGCTCACCGCCTTCGCGCCCGATTCGAATGCGTTCCTGCTCGGCCGGGCGCTCACGGGGATGGGTGTGGCGGCGACGGTGGTCACCGCGCTGGCCCTGGTGTCCGCGCTGTACTTCCGGCACGAACTGCCCTGGGTGTTCGGGGTGTGGCTGGGTATCCAGGCCGTCGGGGTGATGGTCGGTGGCATCGGATTACAGGTCGTCAGCTCCGAAACACCCTGGCGCAACGGTTATCTGGTGATGGCGTGGATCGCGTTGGCGCTGGCGGTACTCGGCTGGCTCGCGGTTCCGGACAGCCGTCCCGCCGGTCCGCGGCGATTCGATACGGGTGGGGTGATTTTCGGCGCGGTCGCCTTGGTGGCCGCGCTGGTGGCCGTCGGCCGTTCGGTGGACTATCGCTGGAACAGCCCGGGCGCGTTCGGCACGCTGGCGCTGTCGGTGCTGGCGTTCTCCGTATTCGTACGGTGGGAGCGGCGGCGGGGGCGGCCCGCTTTCCCGGTGGCGCTGCTGGATTCGCTGCCCTTCGTCGCGGCGTGTCTGGCCGGGGTGGTGTTCGCGTTCGCCGAGACGGTCTATCTGCGCCAGACCGCGGCGTTGCTCGCCGACTATGTGAACGGGCCGGTGCTGACGGTCGCCCTCGCGCTGGTGCCGCTGTCGTTGGGCATGCTGCTCGGCGCGGTGCTGGCGGGGCAGGCGCAGGAGAACGGGACCTCGGCGCGCGCGGTATTGGCCTCGGGGCTGATGTGCTGCGGGCTCGGCTCGCTGATCCTGATCTTCGTTGCCGAGCGGACCGAGCTGTGGCTGTACGCGGCCGCGGGCGCGCTGATCGGATTCGGGCTGATGTGGGCGCAGAACGCGCAGTCGGTGTTGATCGTGTCCGCGGTGCCGCCGACCGGTGCGGGCGCGGTGGCGGCCGCGAAATTCGGTGTGGCGCAACTGGGTTACGCCCTGGGGTTGAGTACGCTGCCGCCGATAGTGGCCTCCTTCCCGGTCACCGCGCCGGTGGGCAGCGTGCAGGCCGACGTCCACCGCTATACCGGGGCCATGTTCGTCACCAGCGTTGTGGTGTTCACCGCGGCGCTCGGGGTGACGATCATGGTGTCGGGCAATCTGGCCCGGGTCGTGGTGCGCACGCCGCTGCCGCATCGGCTGGGCAGCGCGCGGCCGGTGCCGATCCGGCTGTGGTATCGGGGCGCTCAGCTGCACGGGGAGCAGGCGCTGCCCCAGACCCAGCGCGCCGCGAGTGACCAGTTCCGCCCGGCGGGCGCCGCCGTGGAGATCGGTGGGCGGCCGGGAAAAGTACTCGAGCAATTGGGATTCAGGATCGAGCGCCTGCGTAGGGATGCCGGAGGCGGTGACGACTGTCTCGCGGTGGCCCTGGATCGGTTCGTCCAGCGGCGAGGCAACGCGGTCGAACTCCGCGAGGGGCAGGTGTTCGCGCAGGAGCCGGTGATGCACGGTGAGCACCGCTAGGTTCGTCGCTCGAAGTGATGTGGGCTTTCTCGACTTCGCGGCGCGATATCGACCGAAACTCGGCGCTCGAAGCGAAAGTGTGGCGGATTCGGTTCGATTCGATGCGGTGAATGGTTCGAATCATCCGGCGGTCGCAGGCTGGCCGGGACGCGGGAGTCGCCCGCGGTCGGTCGAGCCGAGGAGTTGGGATGATTGTCGTGACCGGTGCCACCGGGACCGTTGGGCGTGCGGTGGTGCGGCGGCTGTGTGATCGGGGCGTGCGGGTGCGGGCCACGACGCGGCGACCCGAAAGCGCCAGGCTGCCCGCCGAAGTCGAGGTGGTCCGGGCGGACCTGGACGATACCGACGGCCTGATCGCCGCGCTGGCCGGGGCCGAGCGGGTGTTCGCGGTCGCCAACGGGCCCGAGATTCCGCGCCACGACGCGAATCTGGCGCGGGCGGCCGCGGTGGCGGGGGTGGCGCAGATCGTCAAATTGTCCTCGGGGCGAGTCGAGGACGAGACCGCGAACGATCCGATTCCGCGCTGGCATCGCGCGGGGGAGCGAGCGGTGCGCGAGAGCGGTCTGGCCTGGACCATGGTGCGGCCCTTGGGATTCATGTCCAACGCACTGCACTGGGCGCGGTCGATCCGTGATCACGACACCGTGTACGCGCCCTACGGCCACGGCCGAATCGCGGTGGTGGATCCGGAGGATATCGCGGCCGTCGCGGTGTGCGCGCTCACCGAACCGGGACATGAGGGTTGCGGCTATCTGCTCGGCGGCCCGCAGGCGTTGAGTCCGGGTGAGCAGACCGCGATTCTGGGCGAGGCGCTCGGGCGGCCGCTGCGCTATGTCGAGACCTCGCCCGAGGACGCGCGGCGGGCGCTGTTGGACGCCGGGCTCGCGGTGGAGGTGGCCGATGCGGTCATGGCGCTGCGGGCCGGTGCGCTGGAGGAGTTCACCGCGCGGATGCACGCCACGGTCGAGGAGGTGACCGGACGCTCGCCCCGCGGGTTCGGCGAGTGGGCGGTGGCGCATCGGTCCGAGTTCGAATAGGTCAGGGAGTCAACGGCTTTCGGCGTGGCACCACGCGACGGTGGGTGATCCGCCAGCCGTCGGGGGTGCGGCGCACGATGTCCTCGTAGGTGACGCTCGCGACCGTGCCGTCGGCCCCGATTCCGATGCCCTTCGAATGCACCAGGGCAGCATCGCCGTCCAGGGCCGAGACCACGACATTGGTCACATGGTGCGCGAGCGGATTGCGGTCGCCGAGTTCGAGGGCCATATCCCGCAACGCGTCCCGGCCCTGTACCACGCTCCCGCCCAGTTCGGTCAGGTTGTATTCCACCTCCGCCACGAAGATCTCGCCCATCCGGTCGAAATCCCCGGCATCGCTGAGATGTCCGTGCAGTGCGAGCAGTTCGTGAATCGCCAGCCGGTCCGCAATCGAGATCGCCATGGGCGTCAGTATCACTCGCTCGGCGTCCAGTCGGCCACCAGTTCGAGCAGTCCGGGGAAGCGGGCCTCGAGATCGTCGATGCGGACCTGGCTGCGACGCTCCAGACCGTACTGGCGCTGGCGCAGCACCCCGGCCTCGCGCAGGGCCCGGAAGTGATGGGTCAGTGAGGATTTCGGCCGGGGTATGCCGAACCAGCCGCAGGTGTGGTCGTAGTCCTCGGCCTCGAGCAGCAGGGTGCGCACGATGCCCAGGCGCAGCGGATCGCTGAGCGCGCCGAGCACCGTCTCGAGCCGGATGTCCGCGACGGCCGGTTCGGGCAGCGGTTCGGGCGTGCCCGGGGGTTCGGCGTGGCGGGCCCAGGCGGTGCGGGGGGTCGTGCGGGTCATGAGAACACAGTACGACTTTTCACGTACTGGTGCTACAGTTCGACTCCACTCGTACAAGTACGAGTTTTTACGTACTACTCGTGGAGGTTCGGATGGCTACCCTGACCCCGGCGCACACACTCGCGCCCGACCGCGTTCCGCCCGGTCGGATCTGGTTCGCGGCCTGGCCCGTTCTCGTGGTGTTCGTGCTGTCCAATGCGGCGACCCCGCTGTATCCGCTGTGGCGTGAGCGGTTGGGGTTCTCGGCCGGGACGCTGACGGTGATCTTCGCGGGCTATATCGTCGGGCTGATCGCGGCGCTGCTGGTCGCGGGCGTGCTCTCGGATCGAATCGGGCGGCGGCCGGTGCTGCTGCCGGGGCTGATGCTGGCGCTGGTGGCCTGCGCGTTGTTCGCGACGGCGAATTCGGTTGTGGTCCTGGGGATCGCGCGGGTGCTGACCGGGGTCGCGGTGGGTGCGACGGTGTCGGCGGGGATGGCGGCCGTGGCCGATGTGGCCGGGCCGGGGCGAAAAGGGTTGGCGGCCTTGGCGGCATCGACGGCGATGGTGTTCGGCGCGGGGACCGGGCCGCTGCTGGCCGGGGTGTTGTCGGAGGTGGTCGCGGGGCCGACCGTGGTGGTGTTCGTGGTCGAGGCGGTGTTGCTGGTGTCGGCGGGGGTCGTCGTCATGCGGCTGCCGCTGACGGCTCCGAAGGTGAGAACCGCTGGGCTGGTGCGTATTCCGACAGTTCCCCGGGCGAATCGACGGGATCTGCTGCTCGGTGTCGCGGTGTTCGCGCCGGGGATCACCTCGACCTCGTTCGTGCTGTCGTTGGGTCCGTCGCTGCTGGTCGGTCTGCTCGGGACGGGTAATCGAATCGTGGCCGGGGCGATGGCCTTCGCCATGTTCGCCGCGGCGACGGGTGCGCAGTTCGCCGCGCGGCCGTGGCCGGTGCGGCGGGTGCTGCTGGCGGGGGCGTGCGCGGTGGTCGCGGCCATGGCGGCCTTGGCCGTCGCGTTGTCGGCGCATTCGGTGATCGCGCTGGTGGTGGCCGCGGTACTGGCCGGGGCCGGGCAGGGGCTCGGGCAGTTCGGCGGGTTGACGCTGCTGTTCACCCGGGTGCCCGATGCGCGTCGGGCCGAGGCGAACGCGGCCTTGAACATCGGCGGTTACGTTCCCGCCGCCGTATTGCCGGTCACGGCGGGATATCTCGGCGATGCGGTCGGGTTGGGCTGGGGTGCGGGGGCTTTCGCCGCCGTGTTGGGGCATTCGCCCTGTTCGGAGCCGGTGTGGTGGGCCGCGGGACTAGGGTGGATCGGTGACCGGGTGCGCCGGATCGGATATTCATGTTGGTCCCCCCGGTCGGATATCCATGTTCTCGACGGAGGAGAGACGCTGTGGATCTGAGCTTGCACTACTGGAACTATTCGACTCCGGCCGATCCGGCGCGCATCGCCGCGACGCTGGCCGAGACCGCCCGCATCGCCGAACAGGCCGGATTCGCGGGATTCACCGTCATGGACCACTTCTTCCAGATGGAGCATCGCGGCACCGCCGACGAGCCGATGCTGGAGGCCTACACAACCCTCGGCTACGTCGCCGCGGTGACCGAGCGAATCCGCCTGTCGGTCCTGGTGACCGGCGTGATGTACCGCCACCCCGGCCTGCTCGCCAAGATCGTCACCACCCTCGACGTCCTCTCCGGCGGCCGCGCGGAACTGGGCATCGGCGCGTCCTGGTACGAGCGCGAACAACTCGCCCTCGGCGTTCCGGTGGTACCGGTGGCCGAGCGGTTCGAGCGGCTCGAGGAGACCTTGCGGATCTGCCTGCAGATGTGGAGCGACAACAACGGACCGTACAAGGGCGAGCACTACCAACTGGCCGAAACCCTCTGCGTACCCGCACCGCTGACCCGCCCCCGCCCGCCCATCCTCATCGGCGGAGGCGGCGAGAAACGAACCCTGCGCCTGGTGGCCCGCTACGGCGACGCCTGCAATCTGTTCGCCTCGAGCGTCGAGGAGATCACCCACAAACTCGACGTCCTGCGATCCCACTGCGAATCCGAGGGCCGCGATTACGACGCCATCCGCAAGACGGCGCTGTACTTCGGTTCGGTGGATGATCGCGACGGATTCCTGCGAGATGCGGAAACGTATGCGGCGCTGGGTATTTCGCAGTTCGATTTGATGCCGGACGGTGATCCGATCTCGTATGCCGAGCGGGCGGGGGCCTTGGTGTCGGGGGCTTCGGGTATCTGAAAAGGAGGGCTGGCTGCGCCTGAGGCGGTGGGTCGCGGGGGAGGTTGTGTGGGTCGGGGGGCGCCTGCTTGATCTATACCTATAGGGGGTATAGGTTTCCTTGGGTCCGCGATATCGGGTCGTGTGGCGTGTGGAAGGAGGTTGGCGTGGGTGCGGTTGGGCATGCTCTGGCGTTGGCCGGGTCGATGACGTGGGAGATCTTGTGGGCCCTGATCCTGGGGTTCGCGCTGTCGGCGGTGGTGCAGGCGGTGGTGCGGAAGTCGACGATCGTGCGGTTGATGGGGGACGATCGACCACGGACGCTCGCGGTGGCGTCGGTGCTGGGGGCCGCCTCGTCGTCGTGCTCGTATGCGGCGGTGGCGCTGGCGCGGTCGTTGTTTCGCAAGGGCGCGAACTTCACGGCGGCCATGGCGTTCGAGATCGGGTCCACGAATCTGGTGGTGGAGCTCGGAATCATTCTGGCGCTGCTGATGGGATGGCAGTTCACCGCGGCGGAATTCGTGGGCGGGCCGATCATGATCGTGTTCATCGCCGTCCTGTTCCGAATCTTCGTGCGCGAGAAGGTCGTTCGGGCCGCGCGCGAGCAGGCGGATCGTGGTCTGGCCGGCTCGATGGAAGGCCATGCGGCCATGGACATGTCGGTGACCGGTGAGGGCTCGTTCCTGCGGCGGTTGGTCTCCGGGCGCGGGTTCACCGCGGTGTCGCACGTGTTCGTCATGGAATGGGCGGCGATATTGCGCGACCTGATCATCGGCCTGCTGGTCGCGGGCGCGATCGGGGCGTGGGTGCCGAATTCGTTCTGGCAGAACTTCTTTCTGACCGATCATCCGCTGTTGTCGGCGGTGTGGGGTCCGATTGTGGGTCCGGTGGTGGCGATCGTGGCCTTCGTCTGCTCGATCGGCAATGTGCCGCTGGCGGCCGTGCTGTGGAACGGCGGCATCAGCTTCGGCGGCGTGACCGCGTTCATCTTCGCGGATCTGCTGATCCTGCCGATCCTCAACATCTACCGCAAGTACTACGGCATGCGCATGACGCTGATCATCCTCGGTACCTTCTACGTCGCCATGGTCGGCGCGGGTTACGCGGTCGAAATCCTCTTCGGCGCAACGGGTCTCATTCCGCAGCACCGGCACGCCATGGTCATGGAGGAGGGCATTCGCTGGAACTACACCACCTGGCTGAACATCGTCTTCCTGCTCCTGGCCGCACTGCTGGTCTTCCGCTTCGTGCGCACCGGCGGAATCGGCATGCTGCGCGGTATGAACGGCGCCCCGGAGTCGGCGCACGCGCATCACGATCACCACTGAGGAAAGATCGAGTCATGACGATCGATGGAACGGTGGAGCCGGGCTTCGAAGGTGTGCGGGAGGCATTCGCCGCCAACTTCGACAAGTACGGGGATATCGGCGCGGCCGTCGCGGTATATCGCGACGGCCGCCCGGTGGTGGATCTCTGGGGCGGCCTGGCCGATTCGGAGGCGGGGCGGGCCTGGGAGCGGGACACGCTGCAACTGGTGTACTCGGCGACCAAGGGCGTGACCGCGACGATCGCGCATCTGCTCGCCCAGCGCGGGGAACTCGATCTGGACGCGCCGGTCGCGCGGTACTGGCCCGAGTTCGCGGCCGCGGGCAAGGCGGAGATTCCGGTGCGCTGGCTGCTGTCGCATCGCGCGGGCCTGCCGGTGCTGGACGAGCCGGTCGCGCTGTCGGACGCGCTGGCATGGGATCCGATGGTCGAGGCGCTGGCCCGTCAGAAACCGGTGTGGGAGCCGGGAACCGCGCACGGGTATCACGGTCGCACCTACGGCTGGCTGGTCGGCGAGGTGATCCGCCGGGCCGCGGGCCGGACCGTTGGCGCGATCCTCGCCGAGGATATCGCCGGACCACTGGGCATCGACTTCTTCATCGGCCTGCCCGAATCCGAACGGCCCCGGGTCAGTCGAATGGTGTACGCGCCGAAGCCGGACCTGTCCGAAGCGCCGCCGGATCTGATTCCCGAGGCCCTGCGCGAGGTGGTCGCCGCCATGCGGGATCCGCAATCGCTGGCCAATCGCGCCTTCCAGGTCACCGATCCCGCCGATCCGGATTTCAATGCCGTTGATGTGCAGGCCGCGGAGATCCCCGCCAGCAATGGTATCGGCACCGCGCGCGGATTGGCCCGGCTCTACGCGGCGCTGATCGGCGAGGTCGACGGTGTGCGGCTGCTCTCGCCGGAAGCCCTCGCCGATGCGACGCGCGAGCAAGCCGCGGGTATCGATGAGGTCATGCGCATGCCGGATCGCTACGCCTCGGGCTATATGCTCCCGACCGAAGCCTTCCCGCTCGGCGGCCCGCATACCTTCGGTCACCCCGGCCGCGGCGGATCGCTCGCCTTCGCCGATCCGACTCGCAAGCTGGCCTTCGCCTACGTCACCAATCACATCGTCGAGGGCGGTATCGACCTGCGCGCACCCGATCTGGTGACGGCGGTGAATCAGGCCTTCGCGTAGTCGTCGAGCGCGGGGGCCAGCAGGTCGAAGATCTGCTCGGCCTCCTCGACCACGGTGCGCGCGACGGCTTTTCGGGACCGACCCGCCAGGGTCAGTTCCAGGACGCGCTGGAACAGCAGGCGCAGGGCCGCGGTCAGCTGGGCGGCCGCGGCCCTGCGGGTGATCTCGTCGCCGGGCAGCGCCGCGGCCAGGGCCTGTTCGCGCAGGTCGTGCAGTTCGCGTAGCCGCGCGGTGAGCGTCGGGCTGTCGGCGATCATGCGGCAGAACTCCGGCCCGGAAAACCCCGTCACCGGATCGAATCGTTTTGCCGCCGAGAGAAATTCCGCGCGCAGGGCAGCCAGGGCGGTACTGCCGCGCGGGCGGTCGGCGACGGTCTCGGCGGGCCAGGCCACGAACCGCTCGTGGATATCGATCGCCAGATCCTCTTTGCGCGGAAAGTAGTTCGTCACCGTCTTCTTCGCGACCCGGGCGGCGTCGGCCACCTCGGCAATGGTCGTGGTCTCGAAACCGCGCTCGATGAACAGGCGGGTGGCGTGATCGGAGATCGACTGTCGGGTCTCCTGCTTCTTCGACTCTCGCAGGCCCGGTGGTGTGCTCATGAGTGAAATCTTACCATCGACATAAATTTGCGCTTGACCTACTGAAGTGTTCAAGCATAAAGTTACCCTCGTCGTAAGTTTTCATCGAAAGGGTGCGGTCAGTGCACAAGATTCAATTCTCCGCTCGTCCCGAGATCGTGTCTGCCGCGCAGCCGATGCCGGGCCCGGGGCAGCTGCTGATCCGCACCGAACTGGTCGGCGTCCACCTCGGACTGCTGCGCATGCTGCGGTCGGGTAACGCCGCCGAACCGGGGGCCGAGGTGGTCGGCGCCGTTGTCGCGGTCGGCGCGGAGGTGGACGAGAGCTGGGTCGGCAAGGTCGTGGGCGGCGTCGTACTCGAGGGCGCCTATGCCCAATACGCGCTCGCCCTACCGCAATTGATGACCGAGCTACCCGCGGGCGTGGATCTCGCCGACGGTCTGGCCGTGGTGCGCGGGGGTCTGGTCGCGCTGGGGGCATTGCGTGCCGGGCGATTCGGTGCGGGGGAGTCGATCCTGGTCACGAGCGCGGCCAGCGGTAGCGGTCATCTGGCCGTTCAGATCGCCCGGGGGCTCGGGGCACGCCGGGTGGTGGGGTCGGTCGGGTCCGCCGACAAGGCGGAATTCCTGCGCGAATGCGGGGTCGACGAGGTCGTCACCTACGATCGGCCGCTGACCGAGCGCTTCGATGTCGTCCTCGACGGTGTGGGTGGCGATTTCGTGCAGCGCCGGGTGGAAAGCCTTGCGCCGCACGGACGTCTGGTCGTCTACAGTGCCGGTGGCGGCAGTGTGGACGCGGGTGGTCTGCTCGCCGAGCTGAAAACGGTCACCGGATTCTCGGTCGGCCTGCTCGCACGCAGCCAGCCGGATCTGATCGGTTCCTATCGCGAGCAGCTGTGGAAGCTGTTGGCGCAGAGGAGTATTCGGCCACGGCACAGCGTATTCGCCTTCGACCGACTCGCCGAGGCCATGGAACTCGTGGCGACCCGTCGCAATGTGGGACGAGTCGCCCTGAGCGTCGCCTGACTCAGAAGCTCAGCCGGCCGGGGCGAGGTAATCGTCCCGGCCGGTGAGCATGCGCGGTTCGGGGCGATGGTCCGCCGGAATGCGGGCCGGCTCGGCCGTCAACGGTTTCCGATACGCCTCCCCGCGGGAGGTCGGCAGCGGAAACCAGTTGTCGTGGTGACTGGCGCGAACACCCTGGGCCGCAACGCCTCGATATAAACTGCGGGCCGCACGGCGACGGTCTGCGCGAGTGTCGGCGCGGGGAGAACCTCTTCGCGGCGCAGTCGATCGAAGCGGCCGGGCATCGATACCGCCTCGCGGCGGGAACGGTTGGGGCTCAGCGGAAGTGGTCGACCAGCGCGCTGTGGAAGCCCGGATCGGTCACGGCCACCAGGTGATCGCCCGGCACGACGACCGCGCGGGCGTCGGGCAGTGCGGCGGCCAAGCGCTCGGGCTCGGCCGCGTACTGATCCTCCGCGCCCGCGAGAACCAAGGCGGGCATGGTGATTCGGGACAGGTCGTCGATCGGGGCCTCGTTCAGACCCGTCGCCACGGCGGCGATGGCCGCGAGGTCCGCGCCGACGGCCTCGGCGAGCAAGCGGAACATCGCACCCGGGGGCGGCACCCGATCCGCCTCGCCACGCATCGCGCCGACCAACTGTTCGAAGGTGATCGCCCGCTGGTCGATGCCACCCAGATCGACCACGCCGCAACCGATTCCGCCGACCACCAGCCGTTCGACCCGTTCGTCGGCCCCAGCGACCAGCAGCGCGATGATGCCGCCCATCGAATAACCGGCCAGATGGACCCGATCCAGGCCGAGTTCGTCGAACAGCGCGCGCACATCCGCGCCCATGGCCGACCAGGAGTACCGGGCCGGATCATGCGGTTTATCGGAGCGGCCGTGGCCGCGCGCGTCGAGTGAGATCACCCGCCGCCCGGCCGCCTGCAGGGCGTCGACCACACCCACGCTCATCCAGTTGGCATTGGTGTCGGCGACGATCCCGTGCTGCAACACCACCGGGATTCCGTCGCCGGGCCATTCGCGATAGCTCAGCTCGAGGCCGTCCCATGTCTTGAATCTCGCCACTACAGCACCGCCTGGGTCTGGGTCACCTTCGCGACGAGCTTATCCGTATCGTCGCGAATCTCGGTCTCCACGACGATGAAGCTGCGCCCGGTGTGCAGCGGCCGGGCGGTCGCGGTGGCGAAGCCGGAGCGCACGGCGCGCAGGAAGTTCGTCTTGGACTCCACGGTCGTGGTGCCCTGTTTGCCCTCGGGCAGATTCAGATACGCGCAGACCGCCGCGGTGGCGTCGGCCAGCGACATCAGCACTCCGCCGTGCAGGACGCCGCCCAGGGTGCACAGACTCTCGTCCCAGGCCAGGCGGCTGCGCACCACCTCGCGGCCGTGTTCGAGCACCTCGACGCCGAGCTTCTCGGTGAACGGCATGGTCTGGTGGAACAGCTGCGTACCCGCGGTATCGATCATGATGTCGAGTCTGCCGAACCGGCCCGCGCCGAGTCGATTACCCGTGCGGTAAGACCTCAGCTCACCCGCGCCACCGCGCCCCGCGGCAGCAGCGGCAGGACCACACCCACCAACCGCCATGGCCAGGCGGGCACGCGGGCGCGCACCGGTTCGCGTTCGATCGCGGCGACCATGGCCGCCACGCCCTTGTCCAGCGGAACCAGCAGCCGGGTGTCGTCGGCCTTGGCCGACAGATCGGTGGCGATGAATCCGGGCTCGATCGTGGTCACGGCGATCGGATCGCGGCGCAGTTCGGTCGCCAGACCCTCGCCGAGCGCGGACAGTCCGGCCTTGCTCGCCGCATACGCCGCCTTCTTACCCGGCAGCCCGCGCACCGCGCTCATCGAGGAGATCAGCACCAGATGTCCGGACCGCTGCTCACGGAAGATCTGCAGCGCCGCCTCGGCCTGCGCCAGGGCACTGACCAAATTGGTTGTGGCCGTGGCGATATTGGCATCGGCGCGGCCGGCGCCCACGCGCGCGCCCTTACCGAGTCCGGCATTGACGATCACCCGGTCGAGTCCGCCGAGTTCGTCGCGCAGGGCGGCGAACGCGGCGGGTATCTCGGTATGCGAGTCCACATCGAGGCCGCGGACGGCGACGGTGATTCCCGGATGGGCCGCCACCAGTTCCGCGCGCAATTCCTCGAGTTTGTCGACGCGGCGGGCGCACAGGGCGAGATCGCGTCCGCGCGCCGCGAATTCACGGGCCATACCCGCACCGAGTCCGGAGCTGGCCCCGGTAATGAGAATCCTGCGCCTGGTCATGGCACGACGATAACGTCCGACCTCGGCCTGTGCCGATCAGCCCGACATATCGTCGAATTCTCCGGCGCGGCAGCCCCGCACCCAGGCTTCCCACTCGGCGGGTGTGAACAGCAGGGTGCCCGCCTGCGGATGATTGCTGTTTCGCACGGCGACTCTGCCATCGGTCAGGCGCGCACATTCCACGCAGTGGCCGTCGGGCCCGCTGAAACTGGACTTGCGCCAACCGATATCGAAGTGACCGGCCATCACGGCGGTATACGGATCGGTCATGGATACCTCCCAACGAGGGTTGCAGAAGTAACGACAGCGCCTTCGAAGAAGGCCGAGGGAATCCGGTCGGCACTTGTCTCGGCTCTCCGGCACAGCGGGATTTCGGTAGGTTTCCCCGGGAAAGCCGCGCTAATCGCGCTTTCACCATACCGGCCGGTTTCCCGGACCTGTAGAGCGTTCGCCGAATTCGCAGCCCGGTACGTCCGTGGTCGTGGGCGCGCCGGCGGTCCGCGAATCGGATCGATGCCGCCGGGCGATGTTGCCGTATCCGTGCCGATGTGTGGTCGAGATCGAGAAGCTGCCATCGGAGCTGCGAAGACCGCTGAGCGGACCGATTGCTGCAGCACCGGCTGCGGGTCCGTCGACGATGGAAAGCCGCGACGGGCGGCCGCGCCAATTGGCTGTAGGCTCAACCGAATTCAATTCGCCATATTCGCAAGAAAGCGTCCTGTGGCGATACAAAGGTGGCCGATTCGTTACTCGGGCGCGTCGGAATTCGCTATTCGTCTGTCGCTCAGGAGATCCGGCGCGCACCCGCCGACGGCACCGCCACGAAGGTGCGCGGCGGGGTGAAACCGGCCTCCTGGAACCGCTTTTCGACCGCCCGCGCGACCTCGCGGGTGTGTTCGGCATCGGTCAGCGCGATGATGCTGCCGCCGAATCCGCCGCCGACCATCCGCGCCCCGTGCGCGCCGGCCGCCAGCGCGGTGGTGACGGCGGTATCCAGTTGCGGTGTGGAGATCTCGAAATCGTCGCGCAGCGACGCGTGTCCGGCGGTGAGGACGGGTCCGATCGCGCGCGGATCGCGGCCCTGACGCAACTTCTCGACCACATCGAGCACCCGGGCGTTCTCGGTCACGATATGCCGTGCGCGTCGGCGCACCACCGGATCGTCGATGCGGTCGACCGCGCGCACATCGGAGATCTCGCGCAATGACGGCACACCCAGCGCGGCGGCGGCCTGTTCGCATTCGCGGCGACGCCGAGCATATCCGCCGTCGGCGAGTTGATGCGGGGTGTCGGTGTCGATCACCAGCAATTCCAGTCCGGCCGCGGCCAGATCGAAGGGCACCTGAGTCCGCTCGCCGGTGTGGAAATCCAGGAACAGCGCGTGTCCGGCCGTGCACAGCACCGACGCGGACTGATCCAGCGTGCCGGTCGCCGCGCCGACGTAGTCGTTCTCCGCGGCCCGGCCGATATCGATGAGATCGGCCGCGGTGACCGGCAGATCGAACAGATCGCGCAGCGCTACGGCCACCGAGCACTCCACCGCCGCCGACGACGACAGCCCCGCGCCCACCGGCACCGCGCCGTCCAATCCCAGTACCACGCCCGGGATTCGGTGGCCGCGCCGGACGTATTCGTGGACCACGCCCAGCGGATAGCGGGCCCAGCCCGCCACCTCGGCTGCGGCGAGACCCGAAATCGGCTGGGACACCGGCTCGTCCGGATGCTGGCGCGAGGACACCCGCACCGAACCGTCCGCGGTCGCGTGCGCCGCGCAGGTCACCACCTGGGGCAGGGCGATCGGCAGCGCGTAGCCGCCGTTGTAGTCGGTGTGCTCGCCGATGATGTTGACCCGGCCGGGCGCGACCCATACGCCGTTCATCGCACCTCCCGCAGTTCCGCCGCCACCGTCTCCGGGGTGGTGTCGCTGATGAACACCTGCATACCCGATTCGGATCCGGCGAGGTATTTCAGCTTTCCCGGGGCGCGACGAATCGAGAACAGTTGCAGATGCAGCCACCAGTCTTCGCGCGGCGCACCGGATTTCGGGGTCGGCGCCTGATTCCACGCGGCGACGTAGGGCATGGGGGTGTCGAAGCGATGGGCGAAGCGGTGCTGCACATCCAGGTACAGCGCCGCGAATCCGTCGCGCTGGGCGTCGTCGAGCTCGGGCAGATCGCGCACTTGCCGATGCGGGAACAGCTGCACCTCGTAGGGCCAGCGGGCGAACGGTGGCACGAAGGCCGTCCATTCCTCGTTCGCGGCCACCACGCGCGTCCCCGCGGCCCGCTCGTCGGCCAGCAGATCACCGAACAGATTGCCGCCGTGTGACTTTCGGTGCCGGGCGAGATTCTCCGAGATCTTCGCGATCCGGGGTGTGACGAACGGGTAGGCATAGATCTGGCCGTGCGGATGCGACAGCGTCACCCCGATCTCCTCGCCGTGGTTCTCGAAGCAGAAAACCTGTGCGACGCCGTCGATTTCGGCCAGTTCCGCACTGCGCTGGGCCCAGACGTCGACCACCAGCCGGGCCCGCTCGGGATCCAGTCGCGCGAAGGAACTGTCGTGCGCGCTGGTGAAACACACCACCTCGCAACGACCGAATCCGTCGCGCAGCGGGGTCAGCGGCGCGCCCTCGACCGCGCTCGTGAACGCCGCGTCGGCCGCGGTGGACAGCGAGGGGAAACGATTCTCGAAAACCGCCACCTGATAATCGGATTCGGGAATTTCGGTGGCGCGCTCCGGCGTGGAGGGGCACAGCGGGCACAGATCGGCGGGCGGCAGGAAGGTGCGGGTCTGGCGATGCGAGGCGATCACCACCCATTCCCGGAGCAGCGGGTCGAACCGGGCTTGCGAATGCGTGGTGGTACTCGGCAGATCTCGGGTGTCCACGGCATTGCGGGGCGTCGGCTCGGCATCGAAGTAGAGGATTTCCCTGCCGTCGGCGAGCCTGCGGCGCGTGCTGATCACGGCGCCACAGTACCTTAGATGTGAGCGCTCACATCGCGCCCCCTCACATCGTCAGTACTCACTCCCGAACCAGCCGCCGGGTCCGTAGGAGCCGGTGTTCGGCGGTGGCGGAACCATCACCCACGCGCCGCAGTTGCGGGTCTCGAAGGCCGCGTCGGTGGGCTTGATCAGCGTGCGCACCGGTGTGGTGTGGGTGAAGTCGCTGGCGACGACATTGTGATTGGGGTCGACGGGAGTCCACTCCTTGTTCACGCGCCGCCAGAAACAGCCGTGTTCCGGATCGGGCGTGCCGGGCGCCTGGTAGATGCCGGGCTGGATATCGACGCCCACCCGGTAGAACCCGTCACCCGGGATGGTCGCCGGATCGGCGGATGCGATACCGGAGCCGAGCATGGTGGCCGCGGAGGCCACTGCCCCGGCGACGACGAACGTGCGTGCGCGCACGGCGATCCTCCTCGAAAGGTCCCCATATGTTCCGGGCACGGGTCTATCAGAAACGACCGGACAGTTCGGTCGAATCGCAAAAATTAATTTGGTCGCGTTCTGCCGATGTCGTTCTGCTCGCGCGCCACGATATGACTGACATGAGAGGTCTTCGCCCTGTTTCCCGGGACAGTGTTCCGGCCTGCGGCCCGCGGTGTGCGCGATTGTGCACCGACGAGGGACTCGCCGCGGTTCTGGATGCCGATCAGGGACTGCTGCACTGGCGTGCGGCGCGGCGGCTCGGGGGCGATGCGGGGTTGGCCGAACACGCGGTCCAGGAGACCCTGCTGCGGGCCTGGCGCGGCTGCGCCACCTACGACCCGGACAAGGGCAGCGTCCGGACCTGGCTGCTGACCATCGAACGCAATGTGCTCACCGATATCGCGCGCATGCGCGCGGTCCGGCCCGCCGAGACCAGCTGGGACGAACTCGTCGACGCCGATACCCGCTCGGCCGGGCCGGATTTCGCCGAGGCGCTGACCGACGGGTTGTTGGTCGCCCAGTTGCTCGCCGGATTGCCCGACGCCCAGCGTGACGCGGTGGAGCAGGTCATCCTGCGTGATCGCGCCTATCAGGACGTGGCCGCCGATCTCGGTGTTCCGGTCGGGACGGTCAAGACCCGCGTGCACTACGCGCTGCGGTCGCTGCGGAGGTTGCCGCTGGGCGCGTGAGTGCGGATCCGGTTGAACCGGAGACCCTTCCGGTCCGTCGATCAGGTATCGGCGGGGCCGCTCGGCGCCGCGCCCGGGAATCGAGGGAGTCTCCCATGTCCGATCGGCCGCTGGATCGTCGCACCGCGCTCGCGAGTGCCGGAATCGCCGTTGCCGCAATGGGTTCGGCCGCCTGCTCGAGTGGTGCGGACGCGCCTCGGGCGGCCACCGACGGATCGATTGCTGAGGATGTGCTGACTCGGGTCGCCGATGTGCCGATCGGGGGCGGGGTGATCGTCGGGGATACCGTCGTCACCCAGCCCGTCGCCGGGTCGTTCCTCGGGCTCTCCGCGACCTGTACGCATCTGGGGTGCCGGGTCGCCGCGATCGCCGACGGATTGATCGCCTGCCCATGTCACGGCAGTCGCTATCACCTGGACGGCAGTGTGGCGGCCGGTCCCGCCCCGCGCCCGCTCGACACGCGGGCGATTCGGGTGGACGGGGATCGCATCCTGCGCGCGTGAGGGCCGGAATGCGGGCCGTCGATACTTCCGATTCGCGGTAACGGTTGGGTAACCGGGCTTGCCATGCGATACTGACGTTGTCAGAGTGAACCACTGGGTTTGGTGTTACTAGTGGGAAGGGAGGGGCGCTCCCGTTCGGGTGCGCCGTCCGCACATGAAGCATCCAAGCATCATCAGGTCCTGCCTTTGCCTCACCGTCGCAGCGACGGCCACCGCCGCGATTCCGGCGGCCGCCCTCGCCGATTCGCCGGTCGGCGCGCCGCCCTCGGCGGTGATGTCCACGAGACTCGCGGGGAAGACGGTCTTCCTCGATCCGGGCCATCAGGGTGTCAATCACACCCAGCAGCTCGATCGTCCGGTCAACGACGGGCGCGGCGGGACGAAAGCGTGCCAGACCACCGGCATGACCACCATGCACGGGGTCGCCGAACATTCCATCAACTGGAATGTCGCCCAGATGGTCAAGCAGTCGCTCGAGGCGCTGGGCGCGCGTGTGCTGCTGAGCCGCCAGGACGATACCGGCTGGGGCGGCTGCGTCGACGAGCGCGCCGCCGCGGCCAATGCCTCCGGCGCCGACGTCGCGATGAGTATCCACGCCGACGGCGCGCCCGCGAACGCCCGCGGTTTCCACCTGATCGTTCCGCAACTGCCGGTGCCCGACGCCAAGGCCGCCCAGGTCCAATCGACCACCGGCCTGGCCGCCACCAAGGCCATGCGCGCCGCCTACCTGCGCGCCGGTTTCCCCGCCGCCAACTACGGCGGCGCGGTCGACGCCTTGATGACCCGCGACGACATCGCGGGCCCGGCCCTCACCGAGGTCCCGGAAGTCTTCCTCGAAATGGGCAATGGCCAGAACCCCGACGACGCCCAATCCCTCGAAACCCCCGAGGGCCGCCTGAAGCACGCGGTCGCCATCACCACGGGGCTGGTGGGTTACCTGCTGAACATCTCGGTCGACGGGATGACCGCGACGCAGGGTTCGCAGCTCCCGGCCGGAGATGCGGGTTCGCAGCCGCAGGGCGCGCCCGCTGGCCCGAACGGTTCGCCGCGTCCGATCGGCGCTGTGGGACAAGCAGATTCGCAGCCCTCGGCCGCGGTGCAGGACAACTCGCAGCCGTCGGCGGGGCAGAACCACCCGCGGATTCCAGCCGCCACAGGACAGGCCGGGACGCAACCGCAGAGTGTGCCCGCGGGGCAGAACGGTTCGTTGCCGCCGATCGGAGCTGCGGGGCAGGGCGGGTCGCAACCGCAGAGTGTGCCCGCGGGGCAGAACGGTTCGTTGCCGCCGATCGGAGTCGCGGGGCAGGGCGGGTCGCCACTGCCGGGCGGTGCTACCGGGCAGGGTGGGTCGCAGGTTCCCGCCGCGGCTGGACCGGGCGGGACGCAGGCCGTTCCGAATATGCAGGGCATGGTGCCCGGGGCGCAGCCGCCCGCGGGACAGGGGAATTCGCTTTCCGCGGCGGGCTCGCCGGAGGTTGGGCAGTCGGCCGCGATCGATCCGGGTGCGCAGATTCCCGCGGCCTCCACACCCTCGGGTTCGGGGCAGAACATTCCGTTGCCGCCCAGCGGGTCGCAGGGCGGGGGACAGGTGCCGCTCGTCGATCCGCGGCAACCGGCGCGGACCGGGCCGGGCAGTACGCCCGGAATCGCGCCGGGTGGTCAGGACGGCTACGCGCAGACGCCGCCGAATGCCGTCTCGCCGGGGATGTATTCGTCGCCTCCGCCGGGTTACCAGGCGATGCCGGGAACGCAACCGATGCCGGGTACCCAATCCTCGCCGACTCTGCCGGGGACCCAGGGCGCGCCAGGAACGGGAACGCTTCCCGGAACCGGAGGCACGGGCCAGTCCTCCGACACCGCCGCGGCCGTCGGCACGCTCGTGACCACGGCCATGCATCTGCTGCTGCCCCTGGCCAAAACGCTGGGGCTCGGCGACGCCACGGTCAATTCGGAGCTGATCAATCTCGCCTACAACCTGGTCGCCACGCTCATCACCCCGTGGACGAAGTAGCGCGTTGATCCGCCGGTAAGGTGAGCGGGGTGGCTCGGGGCATTCCTGTACTGATCGTCGCCGGATTTCTGGGCGCCGGGAAGACCACCCTGCTCAATCACCTGCTGCGGCAGCGAGACGCGCGGATCGGCGTGGTGGTCAACGATTTCGGCGCCGTCAATATCGATGCGATGCTGGTAGCCGGCCAGGTCGATGCCATGGTGTCGCTGGGCAACGGCTGCGTATGCTGCGCGGTGGACGTCGGCGAGCTGGACGAGATGTTCGAGCGACTGTCCCAGCCGCGCAATCGCATCGATGTGATCGTGGTCGAGGCCAGCGGACTGGCCGAACCGCGCAATCTGATCCGCATGGTGCTCGGCAGCGACAATCCGCGCATCCACTACGGCGGCCTGCTCGAGGTGGTCGACGCCGAACATTTCGAGGACAGCCGCGCGCTGCATCCGGAGCTCGCCGCCCATCTGCGCCTGGCCGATCTGGTCGTACTCAACAAGGCCGACCGGATCCCCGAACCGCATTTGGCCAGGCTGCGCACCGAACTCACCGCCACGGTGGAGCCCGCGCCGGTGTACGCGACCACGCACGGCCGTATCGACCCGCGACTGCTGTTCGACGTGCCTCGGCGCGGCGAGCCGACCGTCGCCGAACAGCTCAGCTTCGACGAACTCCTGGCCGAACATCACCATCACGACGACGACGGCCACCGGCATCTGCACGACGACTACGACACCGTAACCTTCACCAGCGCAACACCTCTGGACCCACGCGCCCTGGTGGAATTCCTCGAGAAACCCCCACCGGGTCTGTTCCGAGCGAAGGGGCCCGTCGTGTTCGCGGTGGCGGGCGAACATCGAAAGTTCCTGCTGCACATGGTCGGCCGCCATGTGGTCTTCGAACCACTCACCGCCCGAGGCGAATCCGAGCAGACCTGCGTGGTCCTGATCGGCGCGGGCCTGGACGCCGAAGTCGTCACGCGGCGCCTGGAAGCCACCGCGCATACCGACCCCGACCCGCTGGACGCCCAGACCCTGCTCGGCGTCTGGCACTACGTACCCCGCGACCTGAGCGACTCCCTCGAATACGCCGATCTGCCCGAATAGTCACGTTCGGCGTGACATCGCGGAAACCGGCCCGCAACACCGCGCCTCTAGCGTGGCGGCATGTTCGAACCGCCTACCTACACCGCCCCGGTATACGGATCCCACGCGATTCCGGCGTCGGGCGCGTCCTCGCGCAGCACACTCGCCTGGATGAGGCCGTAGGGCCGGTCTGCGGCGTGGAACACCTCACCCGCATTGTCGATGCCGAATCGTCCGAGGTCGAAGGCGAAATGATGCCTATTGGGCGCCGACAGCCGGATTTCGGCCAAGCCCGGATACGCCTCCAGCGCCGCGCGACCCATATCGAACAGCGTCTGCTGCAGCGCCTTCGACTGCAGCACCGCGAATCGCTCCACCAGCACCGCGCGAATCCCGGCATGGGTGGCGTCCCAATCGACGGGCGCGTGCGCGAAGCGCCAGCGCGCGATCAGACTGGTGGCCATCACCCGATCCTCGGTCGGCTCGAGCACCGTGAACGGATCGGTGAGAAAGCCCGCGAATTCCGATCCCGTGGACTTGAGGATCACCAGATCCTTGACCCCGCCGATCACCCACTCGCGGCGCTGAGATCCCGTGCCGCGCACCGTGATCGCCGCGATCCGCACCTCCGGCCCGGTGCGCGTCCAGGTGTGCTCGTGCGGACGGCCCTCGGCCGAGACCCGCTCCCACCCGTACTCCTCGATCTCCACGCGCGCCGAATCCACCGGCGCGATGTCGTCGACGAAATGCCGAGCCAGGGCCAGGCCGTACTCCTCGATACTGCCCTGACCGTGGATCTTTGCGTAGGCGTAGACGGTCTGCTTCTGCGAATCGGTGGGCAGGACGGCGCCCTGATCGCCGGTCACATGGGCGGATTCGAAGTCACCGCGCAGACAGGTCGATACGTTGAGATCGCGGATCTCGTGCCGATCGGTGTCGCGGTAAATGCGCACCAGGCGATTTTCGGCCTTGCCGTACTGATTCGGGCCGAGGACTATCTTGCCGGTCAATTCGGTCATGCTCACTCCCGCTGTTCCCTATCGTCACGGAGTCCCCATGGCAACACCACAGTCCGTCGATACCCGATTGCCGTTTTCCCGGCTGTTGCTGTTCGGCATCCAGCACGTTCTCATCATGTATACCGGCTGCGTCACGGTGCCCCTGGTCTTCGGCGCGGCCGCGGGCCTGGATCGGACCACGATCGGGATTCTCATCGGCGCGGACCTGTTGGTCGCCGGATTGATCACAGTCGTGCAGAGCCTCGGCGTCGGGCGGGTCGTGGGCGCCCGGCTGCCGATCGTCTGCGGTGCGACATTCGTGGCGCTCACGCCCATGATTCTCATCGCCCAGCAGTACGGTCTGCCCGCGGTGTACGGATCGATGCTGATCGGCGGCGTGGTCGGAGTGGCGCTGGCGTGGCCGTTCGCGTTGATCGTGCGATTCTTTCCGCCGCTGGTGTCGGGGACGGTGCTGACCGTGGTCGGCATCTCGCTGATCGGCGTGGCGGGCGGGCTGATCGTCGGCAGTGACGCCAAAGCCGCCTCGTTCGGCGCGCCCGGCCGGATCGCGGTGGCGGCGCAGATCCTGCTTACCAGCGGAATCACCCTCGCCGCGGCCACGTCGTTCGGGCTGAATCTGGTGTTCAATCACACCCGGATCGGGGCGTTCGCGCGCTCGCGCACGGTCGAATCAGGCTCCGAGCGCGTGGATTTCGGGCAGTAGCGCGCCGAGGGTCGCCAGGCGCTCGGTGGTCCACGGCTGGGTCGGGGCCAGCACCGCGTGATCGACGCCCAGTTCGGCCAGTTCGCGCAGGCGCACGAGGAGTCGGTCGGGAGCGGTCGGATCGAAACGTGTGCCGACGGTCTTCTCGATCGTGGCGTAGTCCCGGCCGATCTCGGCACAGTGTTTGCGCAGCACCTCGAGTTTGTGGCCGATATCGCCGCCCAGGCCGACATCGGGCATATCCGACAGATTGCAGGCGTCGGCGTAGCGGGCGACCAACCGCAGGGTCTTGCGCTCGCCGCTGCCCGCCACCAGGATCGGCGGATGCGGGCGCTGAATCGAGTTGGGCGAGTTCAGTGTGCGCATCAATGTGTAATGCGTTCCGTAGTAGGGTGCTTCGTCCTCGCTCCACATCTGTTCGGCGATGCGCAGCACCTCTTCCAGTCGCTCGAATCGCTCGGCCAGGCTCGGGAACGGAATGCCCAGACCCTCTGCCTCCCAGCGGGTTCCCGGTCCCATCGGTTCCGGATCGAAGCGTGCGCCCGCGCCGACGCCGAAATACATTCGGCCGCCGCTGAATACGTCCAACGCGGTGACCTGTTTGAGCAGTACGCCCGGATGCCGGTAGGCGATCGAGGTGACCAGGGTGCCGAGTCGAATGCGGCGGGTGCGCCCGGCCAGAAAGCCCAGTGTCGCATAGGCTTCCGGCAGCGGGGATTGCGGCGGGCGGCCGGTCAGGTGGATCTGGAAGAAGTGATCCATTACCCACAGGCTGTCGAATCCCGCCTCGTCGGCCTGTTCGGCGAGGCCGGCGACGAGCGGGCCGAGCTGCTCGGGGGATACGTCGTAGGAGAAATCGGAGAGGGTCAAACCCAGCTTCATTACCTGTCCCAATGTTCGTTAGCCGAGTAACGACCATAACGTGAGTCGGCTAACGATATCAATACCCTAGGCTGGGTCCACCATGAACGACCAGTCCGGCGCCGAATTCCAGAATGCCTTCTGGGCTGCCAAACAGGCCCTGATGAACGCCGCCGCCACGGCCTACGCTCGCCACGGCGTCTACGACGGGCAGCAGTTCATCCTGCGCTGCCTGTGGGCCGAGGACGGCCTGGCCCCGGGCGAGATCGCCAGACGACTGGGGTTGTCGACGCCGACGGTCACCCGGGCGACCACCCGGATGGAGGCGGCCGGCCTGCTGCGCCGCGAACCGCATGCCACCGATCGTCGTTTGGTGCGACTGCATCTCACCGACCGCGGGCGGAAGCTCGAGCGGGTCATCGAGGAGGAGAGCGATCGGCTGGTCGATCGCGCGCTGATCACGCTGGACGCGGCCGAGCGGGAGCGATTCGTGAGCGCGTTGCGGGCCATCGAACGCAATCTGGGCCGCGCCGACGGGGAATGACCGGGCCCGCAGGCGATTTCAGCCGCAGGCGTTCACCCATTCGGAGAGGCCGTCGGCGAACAGCTGACGCTTCCAGATGGGCACCTCGTGTTTGATGCGATCGACGAGTTCGGCGCAGACGGTGAAGGCCTCGGCGCGATGCGGTGCGGCGACGGCGACCGCGACGGCCAGATCGCCGATGCCGAGCGAGCCGATGCGATGCACGGCCGCCACGGGCAGCCCCGCGGCCGTGGCGATCTCGGCGCAGATCGTGTGCAGGAACCGCTCGGCCTGCGGATGGGCCGAATACTCCAGGGCCGAAACCGACTGTCCGCCATCATGATCGCGCACCTTGCCGGTGAACACCACGACCGCACCGTATTCGGGTCCGCTCACCGCCGCCTCGACCGCCGCGGGATCCAGTGTGGTGTCCACGATTCCGGTGAGCCGCACCAGCTCACTCATGACTGCCTCCTCCGGCGACCTGCGCCAGCAGATGATCGATCAGGGGTTCCAGGACCGCGATCCCATCGCGCACGCCACCGGGCGAACCGGGCAGATTGATGACGACCGTACGTCCCGCCAAACCGGCGACGCCGCGGCTGAGTGCCGCCAGTGCGAAGGTCGCGGTGCCGCGCAGTCGAATCGTCTCCGCCACACCGGGCAGTTCCCGATCCAGCACGGCCAGTGTGGCCTCGGGCGTCGCATCGGTGGGCGAGGCCCCGGTACCGCCGGTCGTGATCACCAGCCCGGGCTCGCCGTCGAGCGCGTCCGCCAGCCCGTCGGCGATATCGGCATCGGCGTAGACCAGCGGCCCGCGCACCGAAAATCCCTGAGCGGTAAGCCATTCCACCAGCACCGGGCCGGTCTTGTCGACCCGGGTGCCCGCCGCGGCGCCGGTGGACGCGACCACCACGACGGCCGATCGCGATCCCTCCGCGGCCTCATGCTTCCCACCCGCTGCGTGGGCGTGCCGGTGTTGCTTCGTGATCCGATCGTCGTCGTCGGCGGAGGGGTCGCGATCGTCCGGCGGTGCGGACGCGTTCGTGCGATGGCCGGATCCGGCACGCTCCCAATGTCCCCGTTTACCACCATCTTTGGTCAGCAGCCGCACATCGGTCAGCGTCGCCGCCGGATCGACCGCCTTGACCATGTCGTGCAGGGTCAGCCCCGCGACGGCCACCGCGGTGAGGGCCTCCATTTCGACGCCGGTGGGGCCCTTGGTCTTCGCGGTGGCCTCGATGGTGATGGCGTCGGGGGTGAAGCCGAAGCTGACGTTGACCGAGGACAGAGCGAGTTGGTGGCACAGCGGGATCAGCTCGGAGGTCTTCTTCGCGCCCGCGATGCCCGCGATGCGAGCGGTGGCCAGCACATCGGCCTTGGGCATATCGTCGGCCTGAACCAGGCGGACCACCTCGGCGGTCGTGCGCAGTTGTCCGGCCGCGACCGCCACACGCGTGGTGTCGGATTTGGCGCTCACGTCGACCATGCGCGCCCGACCCTCGGAATCCAGATGCGACAGCTCCGTCATAGCTCCCAGACTTCCACAACCGATCCGGCCGTCAGCTCGGTGACCTCCGCCGGAATATCGATCAGCACGTCGGCATGTGCCATCGCGGCCACCAGATGCGATCCCGGACCCGAGGCCAGCGCCACCCCGTCGATCTCCATCCGCCCGCGCAGGAACTGCCTGCGACCGGAGGGGGAGCGCACCGGGTCCAACAGCGGCACATCGGCTTTCGGCACCGCGGGGAGGCCCGACAGCTCGCGCAGCATCGGTCGGGCGAAGACCTCGAACGACACCATGGTGCTCACCGGATTGCCCGGGAAGCTCAGTACCGCAACCCCGTCGACGACCGTGATCCCCTGCGGCCCACCGGGTTGCACCGCGACCGAGCCGAATTCCCCACCGAGCGTGGCCAATACGTCCTTGACCACCTCGAAATCGCCCTTGGACACCCCGCCCGAGGTGAACACCACATCCGCGGCGGCCGTCGCGCGATCCAGTTTCGCGCGGAATTCGGCCGGATCGTCGCGGCTGTGATCGACCGAGATCACCTCGACGCCGTTGGCCGCGAGCGCCGCGGCCAACGCGATGCCGTTGGAGTTGTAGATCTGTCCCGGCCGCAGCGGGGATCCGGCGGGCATCAACTCGTCACCGGTGGTGAGCACCGCCGCGCGCACCCGCCGGAAGACCGCGAGCCGGGGCAGCCCCACCGCGGCCAGCGCCGCGATATGCCGCGGCGCGACCAGCGTGCCCGCCGCGACCAGCAGTTCACCGGCCCGCACGTCGGTACCCGGTTCGCGCACGAAATCGCCCGTGCGACGGCCTCGTTCGATAGTGACCGTCTGCTCGTCCGCGCGGGTGTCCTCGACCGGGACCACGCAGTCCGCCCCCGGCGGAATCGGCGCGCCGGTCATCACCTTCATTGCCGCGCCCGGCGGCAGCGGCGTCTGCCCGGGCTGCCCGGCCGCGACCACACCGGCCAGCGGCAGCGTCGCGGGCGTCACGGTCACCGATTCGGCGCGTACGGCGTAGCCGTCCATCCCGGAGTTGCGGAACACCGGCAGATCCAGCGGCGCCCGCACCTCGCCGGCCAACAGGCGGCCGAGCGCCTCGGCCACCGGCACGTCCTCCACATCGCGCACGGCGATCGGCCGCAGTAGCTGCTCGACGCGCCGGCGATGGTCCTCGACGGATCGGGCCGAGGTCGATGCGGCTGGGCGGGTAGTCATGCCGCCAGCCTAATCGGCGCAGGTGTGGGCACAGTTCGTAGATTCCTCCGAAGCATGCCGGGACGAACGTGACAATAATGGGTGCCGTGACCGTGGTTGTGATGGGAATTCCCGCAGTGCGAGGCAAGCGGCCCGCGCTGGACGGCCGGCCCGACACTCCGTATCTGGTCGACCGCTTCGGGCGGGTAGCCCGTGATTTGCGTGTATCCATCACCGAGAAATGCTCGCTGCGCTGCACCTATTGCATGCCCGAGGAGGGTCTTCCGGCGATTCCCGCCGACGAACTGCTCTCCGCCGAGGAGATCGTGCGGGTGATCACGCTGGCCGTACACGATCTCGGGGTGCGCGAGGTCCGCTTCACCGGCGGCGAGCCGCTCATGCGCTGCGATCTGGAACGGATCGTCGCGGGCTGCCGGGCGGAACTGTCCGATACGCCGCTGTCGATGACCACCAATGCCGTCGGGCTGGAACATCGCGCCGCCGGTCTGGCGCGGGCCGGGCTGAATCGGATCAACGTCTCCCTCGACACGGTCGACCGCGCCGGATTCGCCCGCCTGACCCGGCGCGACCGGCTCGGTTCGGTGCTGTCCGGTATCCGAGCCGCCCGGCGGGCGGGCCTCGCGCCGGTGAAGGTGAACGCCGTGCTCATGCGCGAAACCCTCGGCGGTGCAACGGATCTGCTGCGCTGGTGCCTGGACGAGGGTTGTGAGCTGCGTTTCATCGAGGAGATGCCGCTCGACGCCGATCACGAATGGGCGCGGACGCGCATGGTCACCGCCGCCGAACTGCTCGAGGTGCTCGGCGCGCGGTTCACCCTCACCGAGATCGGCCGCGACGATCCGTCCGCGCCCGCGGAGAGCTGGCTGGTGGACGGCGGTCCGGCAACGGTCGGCATCATCGCCTCGGTGACCCGCAAATTCTGCGGCGACTGCGACCGCACCCGGCTGACCGCCGACGGCATGATCCGCTCGTGCCTGTTCAGCGATCAGGAATACGATCTGCGCACCCCGCTGCGCGCGGGCGCGAGCGATGCGGAACTGTCGACGCTGTGGCGCGGCGCGATGTGGAACAAATGGGCCGGGCACGGCATCGATGCCGTCGGATTCGTGCCCCCGGAACGGACGATGGGAGCCATCGGTGGTTGAGGTCCGCTATTTCGCCGCGATCGCCGACGCGGTCGGCAAGTCCAGCGAGCGTGTCGACCTGCCCGCCGACGCCACGGTCGGTGATCTGCGCCGAAGCCTGTCGGCCACATACGGTTCCGACCTCGACACGATGTTGAAGGTGTGCGCCTTCCTGATCGGCGACGAGCTCACCCGCGACGGACGGATGCGCCTGGGCGAGCGGGTCGATGTGCTGCCGCCCTTCGCGGGCGGATAGCGGTGGAACGCCGGGACGGCTGAACTTCAGCCCTGCCACCAGGTATCGAGTGGGGTCACCGGCACGGTGCGCTTGTGCCGGGTGTTGCGGAAGATCGTTTCGACCCGGTCGGCGACTTCCGGTTCGACGTCCTTGCCCTCGAGATAGTCGTCGATCTGGGTGTATTTCAGGCCGAGGGCGACCTCGTCGGGGAGGGCGGGGCGGTCGTCCTCGAGGTCGGCGGTGGGGACCTTCTGCCACACGCTCGGCGGGGCGCCCAGTTCCTGCAGCAGGGCCGCGCCCTGGCGTTTGGTCAGGCCGGTGAGCGGGGTGACGTCGACGCCGCCGTCGCCGTATTTGGTGAAGAAACCGGTGACCGCCTCGGCGGCGTGATCGGTGCCGACCACCAGCATGTTCAGCTGACCGGCGATCGCGTACTGGATGACCATGCGCTCGCGGGCCTTGATGTTGCCGCGTACGAAGTCGCGCAATTGCGGCTGCTCGCCGAGGATTTCGCGCAGGCCCTGCGCCGATTCCGCGCCCACCGCGTCGGCGCTCGGTTTGACGTTCACCTCGATCGAGCGGTCGGGGCGGATGAATCGCAGCGCGATCTGGGCGTCCTCCTCGTCGGCCTGTACGCCGTAGGGCAGCCGCACCGCGACGAAGGTGGTCTCGCGGCCCTCCGCGCGCAACTCCTCCGCGGCCAGCTGGCACAGCCGCCCGGTCAGCGAGGAATCCTGACCGCCGCTGATGCCGAGTACGAAACCCGTTGCGGGCGTGGACTTCAGATACTCCTTGAGGAAGTCGACACGCCTGCGTATCTCGACCTTCGGCTCGATGACCGGCTGGACGCCCAATTCGGCGATGATCTGTTCGCGCAGGTTCCCCATGGCGTCACTTTAACGGTCACGAGGTACGAGCGAACGGACCAGATGTTCCCAATGGTCGCCGATCTGGTCGAGGGAGTAGCCGAGGACCTGGACCTGATGTAGGACCAGCGTGGCGTCGAGGGTGGTCAGCAGCGTATCGGCCAGCAGCGGGATCTCGCCGCTGGTTCCGGCTTGGCGCAGCAGCAGGGCGACATGGGTTCTGGCGATGTTGTAGGGCGGTGAGGCGAAGCGGCCGTGCTCGTCGGCGGCGCGGCGGACCTCGCCCTCCACCTCGATGGCGGCCAGCCGGGCGCGGCCGAAGGCCACCAGGCGCTCCACCGGCGGGGCGCCCGGACCGAGCGGGGGTGGGCCGAAGATGTAGGCGGCCTGCAGTTTTCGGTCGGACTGGTCGAGCAGGGCCATCATGAGTCCGGAGCGATTGCCGAAGCGGCGGAAGACCGTGCCCTTACCGACGCCGGCGCGCTTGGCGACCTCGTCCATGGTGACGGCGTCGGCGCCGTGCTCGCGCACCAGCTGTTCGGCGGCGTCCAGCAGCAGCTGCCGATTGCGCGCGGCGTCGCTACGCTCGGTGTGTTCGGCGACCGGCAGGGTGGTCGCCGATTCGATCGAGGGGAACGGCGGCGAGATCGGTTCGATCGGAATCGACTTCGAATGTTCGATGTTTGTGTCTCGGGTCACAAGGGGCTACCTCACAGGAATGAAGCGGACCATGGTCCGGTTATTGTGACACGAAAGCGGAACAGCTTGCCCATCGCACAAGGAGTGACCATGTCCCAGACTCGCCTTCTCGCTCTCGTCGGTAGCCTGCGCGCCGGGTCGTTCAACCGGCAGCTCGCCGAGGCCGCCGCCCAGACCGCACCGGATGGTGTCGAGGTCGAGATCTACGCCGGTCTCGCCGATATCCCTTTCTACAACGAGGACATCGACGTTCCCGGTAGCCTGCCCGCAACGGCGTCCGCATTGCGCGACGCGGTGGCCGCGGCCGACGGCCTGCTGCTGTTCGTGCCCGAATACAACGGCACCATCCCCGCCGCACTGAAGAACGCCATCGACTGGGCCTCGCGCCCCTACGGCCAGGGCTCGATCAAGGACAAGCCCACCGCGGTGATCAGCGCTTCGATCAGCTCCAACGCCGCCAAGTGGTCCCACGGCGACACCGTCAAGGCCCTCGGTGTCGCGGGCGCCGCGGTAGTCGAAAGCGCCCACCTGCACTTCGGCACCATCAACCAGCGCTTCGCCGCGGCCCACCCCCGCGAAGACGCCGAGGCCCTCACCCAACTCGCCGCCGCCGTCCGAGAACTGGTCGAGGCCACCAGGTCCCGCGTCAACGCCTGACCGCCGCCCTTGATGAGGGCGCTCGCCTTGGGGTGAGCGAGTGGTGGCTGCTGATTCGGGTGAGCGGCGCGCAGCGCAGTCCATCCTGACGGTTGTATTGGGTCGTGGTGCTCCCTTTCGGGTGTGGCGTAGCCGTCTCATATCCCCCGGCTCGGCGCGTCAGCACCGGGCCGGGGCTTTTCGTCTCCGATGATGGAATGTATAGACTATGAAAACCGTTTTCATTACTGGAGGTGAAGAGATGAAGGTTCGGAACTCGTTGCGGTCGTTGAAGGACAAGCCGGGGGCTCAGGTTGTTCGGCGGCGGGGGCGGACGTTTGTGATCAACAAGAAGGAGCCTCGGTTCAAGGCTCGGCAGGGCTGAGCTCTACGTCGCGGCTCGGGCCGCTCGTCCGGTTGCGGGCGGGCGGCCCGTGGTCGTTCGGGGGGTTGGGGAGGGGTGTGATTGGTGTTGCGGGTGGGTTTGCTGGGAAAGAGCTGTGTCGCGAAATCGTGATGTGCGCCACTGTCGTGTCGGGTTGCGAATCAACTGTCCAGGTACTTACGCCGATCGAATTTCACCTTTGTGACTCGCAACATGTCGTGTTGTATGAATCTGTCGGCCACTAGGTGTAGTGTCTACGGCACTGGAGAACGTTGCGGACTCCGTACCGGTCACACTCTCGCGACCTGGGCCTCGGCAACCGCTTCCAGGGGTTTGCGCAGGATCAGGACTTGTCCCGGCGCGCGGGTGGCCGGGAACTGGCTTCAGCCGTGCACTGCATACCGGACAAGGCGAAGGAGAGAGGGACACCCATGACCATCACCGTCTACACCAAGCCCGCATGTGTTCAGTGCAACGCCACGTACCGCGCGCTCGACAAGGCCGGTGTGGACTACGAGGTCGTCGACATCTCCGAGAACCCCGAGGCCCGCGATTTCGTCATGGCGCTGGGCTACCTGCAGGCTCCCGTCGTCGTCGCCGGCGACGACCACTGGTCGGGCTTCCGCCCCGATCGCATCAAGGCCCTGGTGACGGCCGCGGCCTGATTGCTCTCAGGTAGACGAATGGCCTGATCCGACGAGGAAAGGGGGAGTGGTGCCGAATCTGGTCTACTTCTCGAGCGCGTCGGAGAACACGCATCGTTTCGTGCAGCGGCTGGGCCTCCCGGCCGCGCGCATTCCGCTCCACACCGCTGACTCGCTTCGCGTCGACGAGCCCTACGTGCTTATCTCCCCCACCTACGGGGGAGGTAAGCACGTCTTCGACGCCGGGCGCGGAGAGGGTGGGAGCAGCAGATCCGACAAGGAATTCGTGCCCCGGCAGGTTGCGAAATTCCTCAACGATCCGCACAATCGTGCGCTGTTGCGCGGCGTCGTGGCGGCCGGCAACACAAACTTCGGCGATACGTACTGCTATGCGGGAGAAGTGATCTCACGCAAGTGCGGGGTGCCGTACCTGTATCGCTTCGAACTCATGGGAACCGCCGAGGACGTCGAGCGCGTCCGAGAGGGATTGGGATTGTTTTGGCAACGACAACAGCACCGGCCGGAAAGACGGCCCGCCTAGAGCGTCCGGTCAGCGGCGACGCGTCCACCGAGGGCCTGGACTACCACGCACTCAACGCGATGCTGAACCTGTACGGACCGGGCGGCGAGATCCAGTTCGAGCGGGATCGCGAGGCCGCGCGGCAGTACTTCCTGCAGCATGTCAACCAGAACACCGTCTTCTTCCACAATCTCGACGAGAAGCTCGACTACCTCGTCGAGGAGAACTACTACGAACCCGAGGTGCTGGACCAGTACAGCCGGGCCTTCGTGAAGAAGCTTTTCCAGCAGGCCTACGCCAAGAAGTTCCGGTTCCCGACCTTCCTCGGCGCGTTCAAGTACTACACCTCGTACACGCTCAAGACCTTCGACGGCAAGCGCTATCTGGAGCGCTTCGAGGACCGGGTGTGCATGGTCGCGCTCACCCTGGCCGCCGGTGACGAGCCGCTGGCCCAGTCGCTGGTCGACGAGATCATGGACGGCCGCTTCCAGCCGGCCACCCCGACATTCCTCAACTCGGGCAAGAAGCAGCGCGGCGAACCGGTGTCGTGCTTCCTGCTGCGCATCGAGGACAATATGGAGTCCATCGGTCGCTCGATCAACTCCGCACTGCAGCTGTCCAAGCGCGGCGGCGGTGTCGCATTGCTGCTCAGCAATATTCGTGAGCACGGCGCGCCGATCAAGAAGATCGAGAACCAGTCCTCGGGCGTCATCCCGATCATGAAGCTGCTGGAGGATTCGTTCTCCTACGCCAATCAGCTCGGCGCGCGGCAGGGCGCGGGCGCGGTGTATCTGCACGCGCACCACCCCGACATCTACCGCTTCCTCGACACCAAGCGCGAGAACGCGGACGAGAAGATCCGCATCAAAACGCTGAGCCTGGGCGTGGTGATCCCCGACATCACCTTCGAGCTGGCGAAGAAGAACGAGGACATGTACCTGTTCTCGCCCTACGACGTCGAGCGCCTCTACGGCGTGCCGTTCGCTGATGTGAACGTCACCGAGAAGTACTACGAGATGGTCGACGACAAGCGGATTCGCAAGTCGAAGATCAACGCGCGCGAGTTCTTCCAGACCATCGCCGAGCTGCAGTTCGAGTCGGGCTACCCGTACATCATGTACGAGGACACGGTGAATCGCGCCAATCCGATCGCGGGCAAGATCACCCACTCCAACCTGTGCTCGGAGATCCTGCAGGTCTCCACGCCCTCGATCTACAACGACGATCTGTCCTACGCCAAGGTGGGCAAGGACATCTCGTGCAATCTGGGTTCGCTCAACATCGCCAAGACCATGGATTCGCCGGACTTCGGCCAGACCGTGGAGACCGCGATCCGCGCCCTGACCGCCGTCTCGGATCAGACCCACATCTACTCGGTGCCCTCGATCGAGCAGGGCAACAACCAGTCCCACGCCATCGGCCTCGGACAGATGAACCTGCACGGCTACCTGGCCCGCGAGCACATCCACTACGGCTCCGACGAGGGCGTCGACTTCACGAACATCTACTTCTACACGATCGCCTTCCACGCGATCCGGGCGTCGAACAAGCTGGCCATCGAGCGCGGCCAGTCCTTCGGCGGCTTCGCCGAGTCGAAGTACGCCAGCGGCGAGTACTTCGACAAGTACACCGAGCAGACGTGGGAGCCGCAGACCGAGCGGGTGCGCGGGATCTTCGCCGAGGCGGGCGTGCACATCCCGACCCAGGACGACTGGCGCGAGCTGAAGGCCTCGGTCATGGCCCACGGCATCTACAACCAGAACCTGCAGGCCGTGCCGCCGACCGGCTCGATCTCCTACATCAACCACTCCACCAGCTCGATCCACCCGGTGGCGTCGAAGATCGAGATCCGCAAGGAAGGCAAGATCGGGCGCGTCTACTACCCCGCGCCCTATATGACCAACGAGAATCTCGACTACTTCCAGGACGCCTACGACATCGGCTACGAGAAGATCATCGACACCTACGCCGCGGCCACCCAGCACGTGGACCAGGGCCTGTCGCTGACGCTGTTCTTCAAGGACACCGCCACCACCCGCGATGTCAACCGGGCGCAGATCTACGCCTGGCGCAAGGGCATCAAGACCCTCTACTACATCCGCATCCGCCAGATGGCGCTGGAGGGCACCGAGGTCGAGGGCTGCGTGAGCTGCATGCTCTGAGAACCGTTGTGCGAAGGGCGCTTCCGGAAACCCCGGAGGCGCCCTTTCGTATTGGGCGAGTTCGGTTCGTGCAGCGGCGCTTCACCATCGGGTACTGAATCCCGTCAACACTGCGTCAGGATTTCGTTTTGGTGCGTGATTGACGGGTTCTGGCCGGTCAGGATGGGTGATGGCCCCGCGTGATGCGCGGGGTGTCCGTCCGAGCCGTGCGAGGGAGGGTGACCGTGAGAGCGACACTGACCGCCCGTCTGGGCGCCCTGGCGGGGGTCGGGCGGGGTTATGGGGTGCGGGGGGACTGGCGGTGGCGGGTGGTCGGGTTCGCGGTGGCGGTGGTGCTGCTGCCGTTGCTGACCGGGGTGCTCGCGCTGGTGCGGGCCGAGTTGTCGCTGGTGGGGGATACATTGGTCTATCTGTTCGCGGTCGCGGCGGTTTCGGTGATCGGCGGGCGATTGCCCGCGTTGCTCACCAGCGTGGCCGGATTCCTGTTGCTCGCCTACTACTTCGCACCGCCGATTCATTCCTTCGCGGTGGCCGATCCGGAGAATGTGCTGCTGCTGGTCGCCTACCTGGTGGCCGGGGCGGTGTTCGACGTGCTGATCGAACGGGTGATCCGTCGGTCGGGCAGTGCGGTGGCCGATCAGGTCGCGGCCGCGCCGGAGGGCGAGCGGGTGCGGACCGCGCTGCTCACCGCGATGGGACACGATCTGCGCACGCCGCTGGCCGCCGCATTGGCCGCGGTCGACGGGCTGGCCAGTGACGATGTGCATCCGAGTGAGGATCAGCGCCGCGATCTGCTCGATGTGGCGTCGGTTTCGCTGCGCAAACTCGACGGACTGGTCGACAACCTGATGGAGCTCAGCAAGTTGCGCGCGGGCACGCTGGCGGTCGCGGCGCGGCCGGTGGATGTGGTGGATCTGGTGGAGTCGAGTATCGCCGATCTGGGTCCGGCCGCGATCGCGGTGCAGACCCGGATGGCGGCGGCATTGCCCGCGGTCGTGGTGGATCCGGAGCTGATCGATCGGGCGATGAACAATCTGCTGCGCAATGCGCTGCGCTTCGCTCCGGGCGACAGCGGGGTGCTGGTGACCGCGAATTCCTGCGGGGACGGTGTGCAGATCCGGGTCATCGATCACGGGCCGGGTATTCCGATCGCCCAGCGCGAGCGGGTCTTTCAGCCCTTCCAGCGATTCGACGATCGTGACAATCACAGTGGGATCGGGCTGGGTCTGGCATTGGCGCGCGGGCTGGTGGAGGCGATGGGCGGGCGGCTGACCCCGGACGACACACCCGGGGGCGGGCTCACGATGATCATCACCCTGCCGGTGGTCGCGGCCAGTCGGGCGTCGGCGTCCTGGTGAGCGCTCAGCCGACCAGATACAACTCCCAGCCCCGCACCGAGACCGGGCGGCATTCGTAGCGAGTCCAGCCGGGATGCGCCTCGGTATCGGCGCCGCGCGCCTCGCAGGCGGCGCGGTTGTCGTAGGTGCCGTAGCGGACATCGTCGGCCAGTGCCCGCGCCCCGCCGCCGAGCAGTGCGCCGAAGGCCAGCGCGAACACCGCCAGCGCGATCCGAGTCGTCATCGATGTGTCCTTTCCGAGGAACGAGCCCCTCTTCGGCCCATTCCAACAGGACGGTTATGAGGATTTCGTGATCGCGGCGACGGGCAGTTCGGCCGGGGGCAGCCACAGCGTCGCGATTGTGCCGCCGCCCGCGGCCGGTTCGATCGCGGCATTGCCGCCGTGTACGCGCGCGACCCAGGCGACCAGGGCCAGCCCGATGCCGTGGCGGCCGCTGCGACCGACCGCGCCGCGGTCGAAGGGGTTGGCCGCCAAGGCCGGATCGATACCCGGGCCGTGGTCGCGCACGCTGACCCGACCCTCGGCGACGTGCACCTCGACCGGCGCGAGTTTGTTGACCGAGCCGTGGTGGACGGCGTTCTCGATCATGTTGCGCAGGGCCAGGCTCAGCAGTTCGGGGTCGCCCAGGACCACCGACGGACGGGCGTCGACGGTGATGCGCGCGTGCGGCAGATCCTCGGCGACGGTTTCGGCGAGTTGATCCAGTCGTAGCAGGGTGCGTTCCGGTTCGGCGATGCCCGCCTGCAGGCGGGCGCGGGCCAGTAGACCGGTCACCAGGCGGCCCATGCGATCGGCCAGGCCGCGGGTCTCGGCGAGGACGCGGTCGACGTCTTCCGGTGTGCGCGGGCGGGATTCGGTGATCAGCTTCATCGTGGTGAGCGGGGTCCGCAGTTCGTGGGCGGCGTCGGCGAGGAACTGTTCGTGCTCGTCGAGGACGGCGATCGCGGCGCGCATACTGCGCCCCGACAGCAGATGTCCCGCCGCGGCCGCGGCGGCCACGATGAGCAGGCCGCCGAACAACAGCCCGATGACCAGCCAGCGATGTGCGTCCGCACCCGCGACCGGCGGCGCTCCGGCCATGACGACCGTATCGATCTCGTTGTCGTTCCAGAAGACCGGGGTCGCCGCGATCCGCACCGGATCGCCGCTGCGGCCGGTGCCGGTGTTCATGAGGGTTTTGTAGATCTGCTGATCGGAACGGTCGATCGTGTCGGACGCCAGCATTTCCAGCTCGGCGTCGCCGGGCAGCTGCGAGCGCAGATAGGCGTGGGCCTGTCGCCATGCGCTGGAACGGTTCTCGCGCGTCATGACGACCACGGCCGTGCGCTGATTGGCCAGCTCGTCACCGGTGATGGTGGACACGTCGATGGCATGCCCGTCCTCGGTCAACAGCAGCGCCCGCGCGAGACCACCCGCGACCCGATCGAGATCGTTGTCCACTCCCCGCGAACGGGATTGGGTATCCACCCGCGCCGCGGCGATGCCGAGCACCAGTACACATATCGCGGTGATCGTGGTGACCAGAGCGGTCAACATCCACCGAGTCCGCCGCAGTCGGGCCAGGGCGGGCCGCTGCTCCCCGCTCATGCCGTCGACTCGCTGGCGCTCGCCGACGGCATGAGCGGGGAATTGGGGGAGGTGGGCGGCTCGGCGGGATGTGTTGGGGCCGTGGGGGAAGTGGGGTCGGGGTTGAGGAGGAAGCCTGTGCCGCGGATGGTTTCGATGGGGGAGGGTGGGCCCAGTTTGCGGCGGAGTTTGGCTACTACCGCGTCTACGACGTTGGAGGTGGGGTCGGCCATTTCGTCCCAGCAGCATTCGATGAGGTCGGTGCGGGAGATTGTGGCGCCGGGGTGGGTTGCGAGGCGCTCCAGGACGGCGAATTCCTTGGGGGTGAGGGTGAGGAGGATGCCTGCGCGGTGGACTCGGCGGCGCATGAGGTCGATTTCTATGTCGCCCACGGTGATTCGGGAGGCCGCGGGGTGGTCGCGGCGGCGGCACAGGGCGCGTACGCGCAGGATCAGCTCGGGCAGGGCGAAGGGTTTGGCCAGGTAGTCGTCGGCGCCGTTCTCGAATCCGGCGATGCGGTCGGCGAGGCCGTCGCGGGCGGTGAGGATCAGGGCGGGGACCGAGCGACCCGCGGCGCGGGTGTCGGCGACCAGGTCCAGGCCGTCGCCGTCGGGTAGGCCGCGGTCGACGACCAGGCAGTCGTAGCCGTTCACGGCGATCTTGAAGTCGGCGTCGGCGATATCGGAGGCGACGTCCACCGCGAATCCGGCCCCGCGTAATCCGGCGGTGACCTCCTCCGACAGTCGCGGATCGTCCTCCAACACCAGTACACGCACGAGGGCAGACCCTAAGCCATACCGGTCGGCCGCCCAATGCGCGCGCGGGTAGGTCGAGCGGGAAATGATCGAAAAATGATCAGCGCCGTGGGGATTTGCATGCCGCGCAACGGATTGCCGAACCATATCGTCCCCGCCCGCGCGTCGCGGGTCGTTGAGCAGTAAACTGCTGTTGTAGTTGCTGTGCGCCTGGGCGGCGTACCCCTGACAGTGGCCGATGACAAGGAGGTGGGTAGCTGTGCGTAGCGAACCCCCTAGTCGAAGGCCGCGCGGCGCCGCCCCTGTGACCTGCCGATAGTTCGACGGCAGCGGGGTCGGTGCCTCGCGGTGTGATCCGGTTCTCGATCCACTCATCATCGACTCGCTCGTGCCGAGGAACTGCCATGTCGCCGACAGATCTGTCCGTCGTTGCCCCTGCGCGCCCCACCGAGACCGCGCCCGCCGAATCGCTGTGCGATGTCGTCGACAGCCGTCGCGTCGAGGCCACGCTGCGCTGGCTCGACGACCATCCGCCGCACCTGATCGCCGACGAACTCGCGCGCATGGACGCCCTGCACGCCGGAATGGCCTTCCGGCTGCTGGACAAGGACCGCGCGCTGGCGGTGTTCGAGGAGCTCGAACCGGTCGATCAGCAGCAGATCCTCACGGGCCTGCGCGATCAGAGCTTCCGCGAACTGGTCGAGGGCATGGATCCCGACGACCGCGCCCGCATGCTGCGCGAGGCCCCGGCCAAGGTCGCCAAGAAGGTGCTCGCGGGCCTGAGCCCGCACGAGCGCCGGATGACCGCGGCCCTGCTCGGCTATCCGGAGGGTTCGGCCGGGCGCTACATGACCCCGGAAGTCGTTGCGCTGCCGCGGAATCTGACCGTCGAACAGGCGCTGCGCATGGTCCGCACCAAGGGTTCGGGCGCGGAGACCGTATACACGCTGCCCGTGGTCGATGCCGGACGGCGGCTGATCGGCATCGTGGAACTGCGCGAGCTGGTGCTCAGCGCGCCGGAGACGATGGTGTCCGATCTGGTTGTCACGGAACCGGTTTTCGCGCGCGCCACCGATTCCGCGGAGCGGGCCGCCCGGCTCATGCGCGAGACCAATGTCATCAACCTGCCGGTGGTCGACAGCGAGGACCGGTTGGTGGGATTGCTCACCATCGACGACGCGGTCGAGGTGATCGAGGCGGCCGACAGCGAGGACGTCGCGCGCCAGGCCGGAACCCAGCCCTGGGCCGGACATTATATGGCGGCCAAGGTCTTTCAGCTCGCCCGCTACCGCGCGATGTGGCTGCTGCTCCTGCTGGTCGCGGCGACGCTGACCGTCACGGTGACCGATGCCTTCGAGGCGACGCTGGCGCAGGCGGCGCATCTGGCCCTGTTCATTCCGCTGCTGATCGGCGCGGGCGGCAACGCCGGTGCGCAGGCGGCGACCTCGTGCGTGCGCGCGCTGGCGGTCGGCGAGGTGCGAGTATCGGATCTGCTGCGCGTGATCTGGCGCGAACTGCGGGTGGGCCTGGTGCTCGGCGCGATGTTGGCGGCGGTCGGCATGCTCATCGGCGCGGTCTTCGTCGGGGCGCAGATCGCGGTGGTCGTGGGCATCACGCTGGTGGTCATCTGCGGCTGGGCCGCGACCATCGGCGGCACGATGCCGTTGCTGGCCAAGAAGTTGCGTATCGATCCGGCGGTGATCTCCGCGCCGATGGTCACCACGCTGGTCGACGCGACCGGCCTGGTCATCTACTTCACCACCGCCAAAATGGTCCTGGGCATCTGATTCGCCATGCCGGTCCCGCACCGGTTGTGACGCTGGGCATTCCGGTACGCTCCCAGGCGTCGTTGTGGATCCCGGCACGCGATTCGCGCGTTCGTCCAGGACGGGCCGAGACACAAGCTGTTGTGTTGATCGTTGTTGTCGGACCCCAGTAGTAGTGTTCTGGGCGAGGGAAATCCGCACGGATCCATGAGGTGAGAAGGGTGAGTGAGCGGGCGTGAAATTGATCGACCGAGTGTCAGCGATCAACTGGAATCGGGTGCCCGACGAGAAGGATGCCGAGGTCTGGGACCGGCTGGTCGGCAACTTCTGGTTGCCGGAGAAGGTTCCGGTGTCCAATGACATTCCGTCGTGGGCCACGCTGACCGCGCAGGAGAAGCAGCTCACCATGCGCGTGTTCACCGGTCTGACCCTGCTCGACACGATTCAGGGCACGGTCGGCGCGGTGAGCCTGATTCCCGACGCGCTCACCCCGCACGAGGAGGCGGTGCTCACCAATATCGCGTTCATGGAGTCGGTGCACGCCAAGAGCTACAGCTCGATCTTCTCCACGCTGTGCTCCACCCGCGAGATCGACGACGCCTTCCGCTGGTCGGAGGAGAACCGCAATCTGCAGCGCAAGGCCGAGATCGTCCTCGAGTACTACCGGGGCGAGGAGCCGCTCAAGCGCAAGGTGGCCTCCACGCTGCTGGAGAGCTTCCTGTTCTACTCCGGCTTCTACCTGCCGATGTACTGGTCCTCGCGGGCCAAGCTCACCAACACCGCCGATCTGATCCGCCTGATCATCCGCGACGAGGCCGTGCACGGCTACTACATCGGCTACAAGTACCAGCGCGGCCTCGAGCAGCTCGCGCCCGCCGAGCGCGACGAGCTGAAGAACTACACCTTCGAACTGCTCTACGAGCTCTACGAGAACGAGGTCGAGTACACCCAGGACCTCTACGACGAGGTCGGCCTCACCGAGGACGTCAAGAAGTTCCTGCGCTACAACGCCAACAAGGCCCTGATGAATCTGGGCTACGAGGGCCTGTTCCCCAAGGACGAGACCGACGTCAACCCGGCCATCCTCTCGGCGCTGTCGCCCAATGCCGATGAGAACCACGACTTCTTCTCCGGCTCGGGCTCGAGCTATGTGATCGGTAAGGCGGTCAATACCGAGGACGAGGACTGGGAGTTCTGAGTTCGGCGAAACCTTCGGCCCCGGGCACTGCCGTGTGCCCGGGGCCTTCGACCATCTGGGCCGGTGATCTGGCTGCTGGCGAGCGGGTGCGCCACGGTGGGGCTACTGCGTGAGCGTCGAACCGTGCCGAATCCCGCGGCGACCGTGGCTCATACGAGTGCGACTTCCGCGTTCCAGCCCGGGCCCGCCAGCAGGGTGGCGGCGCGACGGCGGATCAGGGAGATCTGACCGGCCCAGCCGTTGAACTCGAGTGTTTCCTTGGTGCGCTGGCCGTGGTGTTTGCGATAGCGCAGGACGATCGTGTCCACGACCGCACCGGGTGCGAGGGCCGAACCGGCCATCAGCAGCCCGGTGTCCTCCATATTGCGCAGCCCGGCCCAGCCGCCCGCGGCGAGCAGCAGACTGCGCCGCCACATCACCGCGGCGGGAACGACCGGCAGTCGATAGTTGTCGCGATCGGTGACCCAGGCGTCGACCAGGGCACCCCGGGGCAGCGGCCCCGGCGGGAACGGAAACGGGAAGTCCACCAGCTCACCGGAATCCATCAGATCCCGCGCCGGGCCCACGGCGAAACCGGCGTCCGGATGCACCGCCAGCGCCTCGGCCAGCGTCGCCAATGCCGTGGGTTCGAGTTCGTCGTCGGCATCCAAATTCTGGACCAGCGGTGCGCGCGCACGACCGAGCGCGACATTGCGCGTAGTAGCCGGCCCCTCCTGGGTTACGTTGCCGCCCAGATATATTCGCGGATCGTCGGCCGCGCCGCAGCTCTCGAGCTCGGCGAGCACCTCGGCCGAGGGGCCGTCGATCTGCAACAACCAGCGCCAATCCGGATGGGTCTGGGCACACAATGAGCGCCACGCGGCGGGCAGATAGCAGGCGTAGCCGCCATGAACAGCCGTGACGACATCAACCTGCATACCGGTCAGTTTGCCATTCGGGCGATCCCGTCGCATCCCGGAGGCCAAGGGAGACAGTCGATGTGACGAGCAGTTCCGGATGCGCCGCTGCGGGGATGTGCGGACCGGAAAAGTCCAGGGGCCTGCCCACCGAAGACATGTCATGTAGCAGTCGCTAGTATTCGAATATGTGTTCGAGTGAGGATGGTGAGGTTCCTCGGACCGAAGGCACCGCACCGGAGCTGCAGTATCCGAGCCGGACCGGTTACTACTACCGGGCGCTGGTGCATCCGCCGAAGCCGGTGTGGGTTCGGCTGGATGCCATCCTCGTGCGGGATCCTGGAATGCCGCGGCATGTCAACGGTGCGGGGCTGGATATGACGGGTGAGCGGCCGGGGACATTGACGCACTGGGTGCCCACGCTCGCCGGGGATTGGATGGGGAGGGTGAACTTCTCCATTCCCTATGCCGACGGACGGGTGCCGTTGCAGCTCACCGATCAGCTCGTTCCGGCCTACGCGTTGCGCCCGCGGCCGGGACGTGAGCGCGGATGAGAACTCAGCCGAGCAGGTCGCGGACGGTGGTGAAGGCCAGCAGGGTCGCGCCGAGACCGGCGATCACGCTGATCGCGACGTTCAGGGCGGCGTAGAGATAGTTGCGCTCCTCGGTCAGGCGGATCGTCTCGTACCCGAAGGTGCTGTAGGTGGTGAGCGCACCGCAGAAACCCGTTCCGGCGAGGGCGAATACGGAGGTGGAGGCGGCCGCGCCGGTCAGCGCGCCGAGGATCAGGCAGCCGGTGACATTCACCAGCAGCGTGCCCCACGGGAAGACGCTGTCCTGCCGGTTCTGCACGGCCCGATCGAGCAGATAGCGCAGCGGAGCCCCGACGGCGGCGCCGAGGACGACGAGCAGTACGGTCATGCGGCCCGCCTCCGGCACGCGCGACGGCGCATGCCCTCGTAGGCCTCGCGCGTGAGCCGCACCGCCACCAGCGTGACCAGCAGCGCGGCGACCAGCGTCCCGGACAGATATGCGAAGGCGAGTCCGATCGTGTCGGGCTGCAACAGATTTCGCGTCTCGTTCGTATAGGTGGAGAAGGTGGTGAAACCGCCGAGCACGCCGACGCCCAGGAACGGCCGCAGCAGCCGGTGCGCGATCCAGACGTCGGTGATCAACACCATCAGCACGCCGATGAGAAAGCAGCCGGACACATTGGTGGTGAAGGTTGCCCAGGGGAAACCCTCGGGCGGGGTCGGCCACAGTTCGGCCAGTCCATAGCGGGCCAGTGCGCCGAGGCTGCCGCCGACGGCGATCGTGGCGAGCAGCGCGGTCCGGTCGCGTCGCGATTCCCGCTGGGACCGTGAGGGATTGGGATCCAGATCCGCATCGATCGGTTCCTGGGACAGCTCGGTCGTCACATGCGTCTCCTACTCGATTGACGGCAGCCGAAACTGCCTCGGGTAGGGACTGTTGGCGGCGCGAGCGCCACGGTTGTTCCGATATCCGGAAGCGGCGAGCCCCACCGCCGCACGTGTCCAGAGTAGCGGGTCGAGGATAGCCAGCGAGATGCCGGTCGTCAGTCCGTGACGAATCCGTTGAGCGTGCCGCGCAGATCGTCGAGCATCGCGCGCGCCGCGGTGACACCCGAACCGTGCCAGATGGCGTCGTCGACGGCGAATTCGCGGCGATCCGATACCGCGCCGAGCCTCTTCCAGTCCTTACTCTTCATGACGCCCTGGCCGTAACTCTTACCGTCGGGCCCGTCGAACATCACATACAGGACATCGCCCTCGACCCGATCCCGATCGGCCTCGCTGCCCACGCCCGACACCGGGAAGGTGTGCCCCCGCTGTGCGCCCGGGCGCTGTACGCCGGTATCGGCGAGCACCTGACCGGCGAAGCTGTCATCGCCGAGGACCTGAATATCGTTGGGGGAGAAGCGGATCACCGACGCCTGGGAGAAGCTCGCGGCGATCGCAGAGCCGGTTTCGCGGGCGGTGGTGCGGTAGTCGCCGAGGATCCTCTCCGCGGCCCCGGCGCGATCCATACCGTCGGCCAGGGCGGTGAACTGCGCCTGCCAGGGGGCGGCGCCGACCAGAACGGTCGGGGCGATGGCGCGCAGCGCGTCGGCGTCGGACGCGGTGGCGCCCAGGATCAGATCCGGCTGCAGCGCGGCGATTTTCGCCGGATCGGGACGGCCGATCCCGCCGACGCTGGGAATCTTCAGCACTCCGGTGCCCAGATAGGACGGCTGCGGCACGGGCCCGTCGAGGGTCGCCGCGCCGACGACCCGCTCCCACAGGCCGACCGCGCAGACCGCGTCCAGTGCGGTCGTGTCGAGGACGACGATGCGCTGCGGATCGGCGGGGACCTGGGCTCCCGCGACCGGATGGGTGCCCGCGGGCTGATCCGGCGCGGTCGGCAGCGAACAGGCCGTGCGGGTGTCGCGCTCGATGCCCACGACCGCGGCTCCGGCGATATTCGTCGTGGTGCGAACGATATTGGCCTCGTCGTCGGACCCGTTCGCACACGCGGTGAGTAGTGTCACCAACGCCGCCAGCGCGAGCCCGCCGACCCGTAGCCGCCGCATGCGGCCGTGGTTGTCAGCTGGGATGTTGCGGGTGGGGTCGGACTCGATCACCGGCATGCGGGAGAGGGTACACAGCGGCCGGGTGACACCCAATTACGACACAGAGTAGGACCGGGCGTGGTGCTTGCGGCAGCACCGATTACGATCTGTCGTAGCGCAAGCCACCCGTCGTTCGCCGTGCGCCGAACCCGGACACGGGAAGCCGTGCGTACGACAACGACCAGAAGGCACACCTTCAGGAGGATCAGTGACTGCTGTAGAGCCCCAGCCAGTCCGCAAGTTGGAAGCGAGCCGGCCGTATCCACCGCGGCTGGGTCCGAAGGGTTCGTTCATCTACAAGGCCGTCACCACGACCGACCCGAAGGTCCTCGGCGTGATGTACCTGGTGACGGCGATGTCGTTCTTCCTCATCGGTGGCGTCATGGCCCTGTTGATGCGCGCCGAGCTCGCGCGCCCGGGCCTGCAGTTCCTCTCGCCCGAGCAGTTCAACCAGCTGTTCACCATGCACGGCACGATCATGCTGCTGTTCTACGCGACCGCGATCGTGTTCGGCTTCGCCAATATCGTGCTGCCGCTGCAGATCGGCGCCCCCGACGTCGCCTTCCCGCGCCTGAACGCCTTCAGCTACTGGCTGTACCTGTTCGGCGCGACCATGGCGACCGCGGGCTTCATCACCCCCGGCGGCGCCGCGGACTTCGGCTGGACCGCCTACACCCCGCTGTCGGATATCGTGCACTCCCCGGGCGTGGGCGCGGACCTGTGGATCATGGGTCTGGCCGTCTCCGGTCTGGGCACCATCCTCGGTGGCGTCAATATGCTCACCACCGTGGTCTGCCTGCGCTGCCCGGGTATGACGCTGTTCCGGATGCCGATCTTCACTTGGAACATCGCCGTCACCAGCGTGCTCGTGCTGCTGGCCTTCCCGCTGCTGACCGCCGCGCTGATGGCGCTGGCCTACGACCGGCATCTGGGCGGGCACATCTACGATCCGGCCACCGGCGGCGCGATCCTGTACCAGCACCTGTTCTGGTACTTCGGCCATCCCGAGGTGTACATCATCGCGCTGCCGTTCTTCGGCATCGTCTCGGAGATCTTCCCGGTCTTCAGCCGTAAGCCGATCTTCGGTTACACCACCCTGGTCTACGCGACCCTGGGCATCGCGGCGCTGTCGATCGCGGTGTGGGCGCACCACATGTACGCCACGGGCGCGGTGCTGCTGCCGTACTTCTCGTTCATGACCTTCCTGATCGCGGTGCCCACCGGCGTGAAGTTCTTCAACTGGATCGGCACCATGTGGCGAGGTCAGCTGACATTCGAATCGCCGATGCTGTTCTCGGTCGGCTTCATCGTGACCTTCCTCTTCGGTGGTCTGTCGGGCGTCATTCTGGCCAGCCCGCCGCTGGACTTCCACGTGTCCGACACCTACTTCGTGGTCGCGCACTTCCACTACGTACTCTTCGGCACCATCGTGTTCGCCACCTACGCGGGCATCTACTTCTGGTTCCCGAAGATGACCGGTCGCATGATGGACGAGCGCCTGGGCAAGTGGCACTTCTGGGCGACCATGATCGGCTTCCACACCACCTTCCTGGTGCAGCACTGGCTGGGCGCGGAGGGTATGCCGCGGCGCTACGCCGACTACCTGCCCACCGACGGGTTCACCCTGCTGAACACCATCTCCACGATCGGCGCCTTCATCCTCGGCGCCTCGACGCTGCCGTTCATCTGGAACGTCTTCAAGAGCTACCGCTACGGCGAGGTCGTGACGGTGGACGATCCGTGGGGTTACGGCAACTCGCTGGAGTGGGCGACCACCTGCCCGCCGCCGCGGCACAACTTCTACGAGCTGCCGCGCATCCGGTCCGAGCGTCCCGCGTTCGAGCTGCACTATCCGCATATGGTCGAGCGGATGCGGGCCGAGGCCCACGTCGGCTGGGGCGGTAAGTCCCACCATGTGAGCGAGCTCGAGAAGGTTTCGAGCTAGCAAGTAGATCTCTCCGGCGCGGCGGCCGTCTCTCGAGACGGCCGCCGCGTTCGGTTTGACGACCCCTCGAGATAATTGGGGCCTCACATCCCCCGGACAGATGGAGTTCGAACTTTGGGCGCGTCCGAGACGACGGTGCTGATCACGGTCACCGGTCCCGACAAGCCGGGCGTGACGTCGGTCCTGCTGGCGGCGTTGTCGCGCAACGGCGTGAGCCTGCTCGATGTCGAACAGGTCGTGATCCGCGGGCGGCTCACCCTGGGCGTGCTGGTCACCTGCCCCGAGGATCCCGAGGGTCTGCAGGATCAGCTCGAGGATGCGATGGCCACGGTCGGCATGCAGGTCGATGTGGAGATCGGCGCGAATTCGGTTGCCGGGGCGCGGCTTTCCACCCACGCGGTGGTGGTGCTGGGCAGTCCGGTGACCGCGAAGGCGTTCAGCACCATCGCGCGCAAACTGGCCGAGCAGACGGTGAACATCGACTCGATCCGCGGTATCGCCGACTATCCGGTGACCGGTCTGGAACTCATGGTGACCGCTCCGGCCACCGACGCCGCCGAGACTCGCCTGCGCACGACGCTGGCCGAGGTCGCCGCCAAGGCGAATGTCGATATCGCCGTGGAGCGCGCGGGTCTGGCGCGGCGGGCCAAGCGGCTGATCGTCTTCGACGTCGACTCCACCCTCATCCAGGGCGAGGTCATCGAGATGCTGGCCGCGCACGCCGGGGTCGAGGCCGAGGTGCGCGCGGTCACCGAGGCGGCCATGCGCGGTGAACTCGATTTCGCCGAATCGCTGCGCCAGCGCGTGGCGACGCTGGCCGGACTCGACGAGTCGGTGATCGACGAGGTGGCCGAGACCATCGAATTGACCGCGGGCGCGCGCACGACCATTCGCACCCTGCGCCGCTTGGGTTTCCGCTGCGGTGTGGTCTCCGGCGGTTTCCGGCAGGTGATCGAACCGCTGGCGCACGAGCTGGAACTGGACTTCGTGCAGGCCAATACGCTCGAGGTGGTCGGCGGCAAACTGACCGGCAAGGTGATCGGCGAGATCGTGGACCGGCCCGGGAAGGCCGTGGCGCTGCGGCGTTTCGCCGCCGAGGCCGGGGTGCCGATGGAGCAGACGGTCGCGGTGGGCGACGGCGCCAACGATATCGATATGCTCAACGCCGCGGGCCTGGGCATCGCCTTCAACGCCAAACCCGCGCTGCGCGAGATCGCCGATGCCGCGCTGTCGCACCCCTATCTGGACGCGATCCTGTTCATTTTGGGCGTGACCCGCGAAGAAGTCGAGGCAGCCGACGCCCGCGACGGACTGATGCGTCGGGTTCCGTTGAACTGAGGGTCATCCGGGTACGCTGAGCTGCATTCACCCACGATCGGGAGGACTGCGATGCGTGCTCCACTGCTGGTGATCGCCCTGCTCGGCCTGGCCCTGGTGGGCTGTAGTTCCAATGATTCGAAAACCGATCCCGCTACCACCACCAGCGCCGCCGCGCCGACCACCCCGGCGTCGTCCACGGTGAATCTCGACGCCAAGGCCGATGGCACGCGGGTCACGCTGAAAGTGGGCCAGGAGGTGAGGGTTTCGCTGGCGGGCAACCCGACCACCGGAGCCCTGTGGCAGCTGCGCGAACTCGATCAGACGATCGTCAAGCAGAAGGACGATCCGGATTTCCGTCCCGATCCCAATCCGGACAACAAGGTGGGCGTGGGCGGCACCTCGATCTGGACCTTCACCGCCCTCGCGCCCGGCAGCACGAAACTGGCCATGGATTACTCGCGGCCGTGGGAGCAGGGCGTACCGCCGTACCAGACCTTCTCTGTCACCATCGATGTCGGTCAGTGACACCCGAGCCCAAGGATTTGGCGGCAGCCGATTACTTCTGTTCGGGGGTAAGGACCGCATAGGGTCTGCGGAATGAAGAAGGCAATGATCGCGGCGGCCCAGGCGGCGGCTCTCGGTGTCACGGGTATGGCGGCCATGGCGACCCTCGGGGTCGGCACCGCCGCGGCGGCGCCGCAGGACTGCGCGGTGCAGCGCGACCTGACCGGCGCCTCGGCCACCTGTCCGGCCGACGATGGCGTGGAGTACGTACTACACGTCGACTGCCTCGGCCTCTACGCCTCGGGACCGTTCCCGCTGTACGCCATCGGACCGTATGTGTCCAAGAGCTATCCGTTCACCCCGAACGGGCAGCAGATCACCGCGGGTTGTACGGGGATGGGCCCCGGCGTCGTCGCGGTGGCCACCAATGCCTACGCCGAGATCTACCGCCGCTAGCCTTCGTCCCGGTCGGCGGTAGCGGGTCGTTCGCGGACGTAACGTTAGGCTGGTCGGCGTGACTCCGGAGGCGGTAACCGAGCTGGACGCGGGATTCGTTGCCCGCCATGCGGAATTGGCGCACGGCTACGGCGGTGGCGGCGATCCGGAGGATCCGGCGCTGGTGCAGGCCATGCAGATGGTGTTGCACATTCCCAAAGACGAACCGCCCCGGCGCAGTTCGCTGCTGGCCGCGGCCGCCACCGCGGTGGTGGCGTTGTGCCTGGATCCAAGGGTGGGCGAGGAGGGGGAATGGGAACAGCGCTATCTGACCTGGAAGCGATCTCGCATTCGCAAGGTTGCGCGGCGCGCCCGGGGTGCACAGTGGCTGGCGGCCGGTGAGATCGACGGTGTGACCGTCGAACACGATGGCGCGCAGGCGCGAGCACTCGTTCCCGGTGCAGTTGGCGACATCGACTCGCGTATCCGCAAACTCCAGATCGGCGGCACCGAACTCGAGCACGACGCGCCCGGGCCGACCGATTCCGACATTCCGGTGCTGTGGGTGAACGCGGAATTGGGTATGACTGTGGGCAAGGCGGCCGCGCAGGTCGGGCATGCCAGCATGCTGTTGGCCGGCGCGTTGCCGGTGCGACAGGTGTACGCGTGGTCGCTGCGCGGTTACCGGTGCGCGGTCCGTGACGCCGAGCCGGAGCAGTGGTCGAGTCTGTGCGATCGGGTTCGGCGCGGCTCGGCGACCGCGGTGCGCGATGCGGGTTTCACCGAGGTGGCGCCCGGCTCGATGACGGTGATCGCCACCGCGCCCGACCGGTGGTGACGCACCTGCGCCGGACGGTCGACGAGACGGCTCGGGTGCGGGAGACTCGTGTGCACGATTTTCCGGAGAGGCACGGAGATGACGACACTGTGGATAGTGCTCGGCGCGTGGATCGTGTGCTCGATACCGGTGGCGCTGCTGCTCGCGCGGATGTTTCGCTCGCCGCAGTCCGAGGAGCGTGACGAATCACACCATCGCGACGACGAATTCACGCCCGGACAGCGCCGCGGCAGGCTATGACACGTATCGTGCAAACCGACCACATTGGCAACGGTTCGCGGGCGTGGGACAAGATGGAGCCCGTGCCGCAACCCGATCCCGATCTGCTCATCGACTTCAACGACGTGACTGTCCGGCGCTCGGGCCACACCCTGGTGGGTCCGGTCACCTGGCAGGTGGAATTGGACGAACGCTGGGTCGTCCTGGGCCCCAACGGCGCCGGTAAGACCACGCTGCTGCGGATGGCGGCGGCCGATATGCATCCGACCTCCGGCGCGGCGAATCTGCTCGGCGAGACGCTGGGTCGCACCGATATCACCGAACTACGCCCGCGCATCGGCATGTCCTCCGCGGCGGTGGCCAGTCGCGTCCCGCTGGACGAGAAGGTCAGCGATCTGGTGGTGTCGGCCGGGTATGCGGTCATGGGCCGCTGGCGCGAGGATTACGACGATATCGATACCGATCGCGCGATCGATATGTTGGAAAGTCTGGGCGCGGAACATCTTTCCGATCGCGCCTACGGCACGCTGTCGGAGGGTGAACGCAAGCGGGTGCTCATCGCCCGCGCGTTGATGACCGATCCGGAACTGTTGCTGCTCGACGAACCGGCCGCGGGCCTGGATCTGGGTGGCCGCGAGGAATTGGTCGAGAAGCTCGGCGATCTGGCCTCGGATCCCGACGCGCCCGCGACCGTCCTGGTCACCCATCACGTGGAGGAGATTCCCCCCGGCTTCACCCATGCCCTGCTGCTCAACGAGGGCAGCGTCGTCGCCCAGGGCCTGCTGTCGGACGTCCTCACCGCCGAGAATCTCAGCGAGGCGTTCCGCCAGTCCATCGCCTTGGACCGCATCGACGGCCGCTACTTCGCCCGGCGGTCTCAGCGCTTGGGTCGGCATCGGCACAAGCGGAGTTAGCCCCTCTCACCAAGCACCCGTTAGGGTGCGAGGGGTAACGACTGATTTCGCGAGAACATGGGTAACTCCCGGGAACGCCCAGAACTCGTCCACGCACCTGAGGTAGGACCTGTGACCGACTCTCGTGGCATTGCACCCAAGGACGCGTCCACCGTCATGTTGGTGCGCGACGGTGAGCAGGGGCCCGAGGTGTTCCTGCAGCGGCGGGTCAAGGCGATGGCGTTCGCGGCCGGGATGACCGTATTCCCCGGCGGCGGCGTGGACGCCACCGACGCGCAGGCCGAAATCGGCTGGGCCGGACCGGATCCGGCGTGGTGGGGACAGCGGTTCGGGATCGATGCCGCGCGGGCGCAGGCGCTGGTGTGTGCCGCGGTGCGCGAAACCTTCGAGGAATGCGGGGTGCTGCTGGCCGGGCCGACCGCCGACAGCGTCGTCTCCGATACCGCCGCCTATCGCAGCGCCCGCGAGGCGCTCGAGCGTCGCGACCTGTCCCTGGGCCGGTTCCTGGAACGCGAGAATCTGGTGCTGCGCGCGGATCTGCTACGGCCCTGGGCGAATTGGATCACCCCCGTGGTGGAGTCGCGCCGCTATGACACGCGCTTCTTCGTCGCCGTGCTCCCGCCGGGCCAGCGCGCCGACGGGGCCACCTCCGAGGCGCACGAGGTGCGCTGGTGCACCCCGGCCCAGGCCCTGGACCGCTGGCGCGACGGCCTGGACATCCTGCTCCCGCCCACCTGGTCGCAACTGATCGCACTGGCCGAATTCCCGTCCACCGCGGCGATTCTCGCGGCCGAGCAGGTGATCGAGCCGATCATGCCGGTCGTCGGCGACGAGGACGCACAGCCGCGGCTGGGATTTCCGTACCACGACCGCTATTTCGCCGAGCTGCCCGACGGTTCACGGCTGCGCGGTTCGCGACGACCGGCCGAAACCGCTCCGGAATGAGACGGATCGTGCACCTGTAGGCTCCTGCGTCGTGGCCGAATTCGTGACCGTGGACCGTCCAGAGGCGGGGATCGCCGTGCTGCGCTTCGCGCGGCCGCCGATGAATCTGATCGATCTGCAGGTGGCGCGGGAGCTGGCCGAGGCGGCCGAGCGGATCGGGTGCGACCACGGGATCGCCGCGGTGATCGTCTACGGCGACGAGCGGGTGTTCAGCGCGGGTGACGAGGTGGCCGAACTGGATCGCTGGACGCCGCAGCAGGCGGAGGCGGTGGCCGACGGGCTGCAGTCGGCGCTGCGGGGTCTGTCGCTGATCTCCCAGCCGACGGTCGCGGCGATCAGCGGCTATGCCCTGGGTTCGGGGCTCGAGCTGGCGCTGGGCGCGGATCGGCGCATCATCGGCGACAACGTGAAACTCGGGCTGCCGCAGATTCGGATGGGTCTGATTCCGCTGGCCGGGATTCATCGGCTGAGTCTGCTGATCGGCGAGGCGGCCGCCAAGGATCTGGTGTTCAGTGGACGCTTCGTCGATCCGAAGGAGGCCGCGGCGCTGGGTTTGGTGGACGAGGTGGTCGCGCCCGACGACGTCTACACCGCCGCGCTGCGCTGGGCCCGGCAGTTCGTCGGCGGTCCGGCCCGCGCGCTGGCCGCCGCCAAGCGGGTCTTCGCCGCGGGCGGGCACGGCAGCGAGCGGGCCCGCGCGGAGTGGGCCGCGCTGTTCGAAACCGAAGATCGCAGCATAGGAACACGTTCCTATCTCGCCGACGGTCCGGGGGCCGCCGAATTCGTGGGCCGCTGAGCGGGCGGTCTTGGACGCTCGAGTACGCTTTTCGACCATGACCGCACGTCCTGACGACCCCGCGCCGAACCCGCACGCCACCGAGGCGGAGGTCCAGGCCGCGTATAGCGACAACAAGCTCGCCCAGGTCCTGTATCACGACTGGGAAGCGGAGACCTACGACGACAAGTGGTCGATCTCCTACGACGAGCGCTGCATCGCCTACGCCCGGGGCCGCTTCGACGCCGTCGCCCCGAACGCCTCGCTGCCCTACGAGCGTGCCCTCGAGCTGGGCTGTGGCACCGGCTTCTTCCTGCTGAACCTGATGCAGGCCGGGGTGGCGAAGCGTGGTTCCGTCACGGATCTGTCGCCCGGCATGGTGAAGGTCGCGCTGCGCAATGCCGAACATCTGGGCCTCGAGGTCGACGGGCGGGTCGCCGACGCGGAGACCATTCCCTATGACGACGACACCTTCGATCTGGTCGTGGGGCATGCGGTGCTGCACCACATTCCGGATGTGGAGTTGGCGCTGAAGGAATGCCTGCGGGTGCTGAAGCCCGGTGGGCGGTTCGTCTTCGCGGGTGAGCCGACGACCATCGGCAATATCTATGCCCGCAGGCTGGGACAGGTCACCTGGAAGGCGACCACCGAGATCACCAAGCTGCCGTTCCTGCGCGGGTGGCGGCGTTCGCAGGAGGAGCTCGACGAGTCGTCGCGGGCGGCGGCGCTCGAGGCCGTGGTCGATCTGCACACCTTCGATCCGTCCGATCTCGAGGCGATCGCCCGGTCGGCTGGTGCGGTGGATGTGCATGCCGAGACCGAGGAATTCGCCGCGGCGCTGTGGGGCTGGCCGGTGCGCACGTTCGAGGCGGCCGTGCCCGCGGAGAAGCTCACCTGGGGTTATCGCCTCGCGCAGTACCGGGCCTGGCTCGGGTTGAGCTGGCTGGACGAGAACGTGCTCAAGCATGTGGTGCCGCGGCAGTTCTTCTACAACGCCATGATCACCGGTGTGAAGCCGAAACCTTCCGCGAAGTAGTGCGCTTTTCGCGCGCGGATGTCGACTATCTGGCCGGTGCGTCCGGCCGGGCCGCGCTCGCCGAGGTGGCGGGGCTGGAGTTGACACCGGCCTCGCTGGTGCGCGATCTCGAGCGGGTGCGGCGCGAGTTCGGCGAGCGGGCGGCCGTCCTCGTGGAGACCGTGCGGTTGCGGCGGCGGGCCGGGGTGAAGCTCGACGGTGCGGGGGAGTGGTTGTTCACCGACGACGCTCTCCAGCAGGCGACGCCCTCGGCCGTGGCCCGGCATCGCGCGGAGCGGCTGGCGGGGCGGGCGGTGCACGACATCACCTGTTCGATCGGGGCGGAACTGGCTGAGCTGCAACGGGTTTGCCCGAGTGTGCTGGGCAGCGATCTGGACGAGGTGCGTTTGGCGATGGCCGCGCACAATCTTGCTTCGGCGCGAAATATCCTGCTGGCCAAGGCGGATGCGCTGGCGTCGTGCAGTACCGGCACCGTGGTGATCGCCGATCCGGCCCGGCGCGCGGACGGCCGCCGCACCCACGATCCCGCCAAACTCCAACCGCCGCTACCGGATCTGCTCGACGCCTACCGCGGCCGCGATCTGGTCGTGAAGTGTGCTCCCGGACTGGATTTCGACACCTTCGCCCCCGACGGCGAAGTCGAGGTCGTATCCCTGGACGGTTCGGTCCGCGAGGCCTGCCTCTGGTCCCCCGGCCTGGCGGCCCCCGGCGTCACCCGCCGAGCGACCGTCCTGTCGACCACCCGCGCCCCCTGGACCCTCACCGACGCCGCCCCCGACGACATCCCCACCCGCGCCCCCGGCGACTGGATCATCGACCCCGACGGCGCGGTGGTCCGCGCGGGCCTGGTCCGCCACTACGCCGCCGAACACGGCCTCTGGCAACTGGATCCCCGCATCGCCTACCTGACCGGCAACCAGGTCCCCCCGGCCACCCGAGGCTTCCGAATCCTCACCCACCTCCCCTACAAGGAAAAACCCCTCCGAACCGAACTCCACCACCGCAACTGCGGCCCCCTCGAAATCCTCACCCGAGGCGTAGACATAAACCCAGACCACCTCCGCACCCGGCTCAAACCCCGAGGCACAATCCCCCACACCCTAGTCATAACCCGAATAGGCACCTCCCCAACAGTTTTCGTCTGCGAAACCCCAACCCCCGGCGGCTCCGCCGCCGGGGAATAAGTGGGCCCGCTCGTTCGGGAGTGAAGGGCCGCTTGCTCGGAGTGGGAACTGCCCGCTAGGAGTCAGGTCTGCCGCTGGGGTCGGGCTGCCCGCTGAGGAATGGGTGGGGCCGCTCGTTCGGGAGTGAAGGGCCGCTTGCTCGGAGTGAGAGTTGCCCGCTGGGAGTGAGGTCTGCCGCTGGGTGGGGCTGTCCGCGGGAGCCATTCTCGTTCCCGGCGGAGCTGGGTCTCTCTTTTGCTGGCGGGAGCTACTCTCATGTCCCGGCCGGAGCTGGGTCTCTCTTTCCCCGGCGGCGGAGCCGCCGGGGTTACTCCAGGTTTTGTTGGAAGTCTGTTACGAATTGGGTTAGTAGGCGGGCGAATTCGGATCGGTCGGTGGGGGGCCAGTGGGCTGTGGTTCGGGCGAAGATGGCTTGGCGGGTGGTGTGGGCTCGGGTGAGGGTGGTTCGGGCCTTGGGGGTGAGGCGGAGGAGGACTCGGCGGGCGTCGGATTGGTCGGCCTCGCGGCGCAGGAAGCCCTCGGAGACGGCTCGGGCTACCAGGCGGCTGGCTCGGGGCTGGTCGATGTTGAGGGCGTGGGCTATGTCGGTGATCGTGGCTGTTTCCTGGTGGGCCTCCACCGCGTCGAGGACGCCGAAGAGGGTGGGATCGATCGCGACGTCTATTCCCTTGGCGCCCAGGCGGTTCAGGGCTCGGCGGGTTTGGCTGCGGCGGATGGCCACCATTGCCCGCTCGATCGCGGCGATCGCCTCCTCGTCCTTGTTCACGGTTGCCATCTTACAAATACATGTTAGATTGCAAGTAGTTGTAAAAACGCATACATCTGGAGATGGCAATGTCCACCCCGAAGCCACTCGGCTACTGGCTCAAACACATTGATCGCGGCATCGAGCAGAACTTCACCACCCTGCTCGGCACGGAAGGCATCGTCCGCCGCTCGTGGCAGCTACTGCACACCCTCGCCGTCACCGGCCCACGCACGCTCCCCGAACTCGATCGCGCGGTCGCCCCGTTCCTCGACGAATCCGATCCGACCGTCGTCCCCTACCTGGAACCACTGATCACCAAGGGCTGGGTCGCATTCGACAACGACGTCTACGCCCTGACCCCGGCCGGTCACCCCGCCCACGACGCCCTGTTCGCCCGTATCGGCACACAGCGCGAAGCCATCATCGAGGGTCTCACCCCGGACGATTACGAAACCCTGATCGCCCTCTTGCGCCGCATCGCCGACAATGTCGACGCCCTGCCGACGAACTGACTACTTCTCCGGCTCGAACGCGAACAACTCACCGATCCGAGTGGTCACCACGACCTCCCCCTTCGGCCCCACGGCCAGCCCGGAGGTTGTGCCCTGCGCCCCCTCGAGCACATTCGACGCCACGGTCTTGCCGCTGGTCGTCTCGAAGGTCACCAGATTCAGCGCGTCACCGATCGGCGACACCACATATCCCGTATCACCCGAGGTCTGCACGGGCCGCCCGCGTAACTGCAGATCCTTACGCTCCCAGACGATCTCGGCCCGATCACTCGCATCGCGCAGCGCCAGCAGATGCCCGTCGTCACCGCCGGGAATCAACAGCCCGTTGCGCACCGAAACCGCACCGCGCGGCGAAAACCCCAGGGGCTGAGTCCATTTCGTATGCCCGTCGTTGGCGTCCACGGCCAGCAGCCGCCCGCTGTTGTCGCCGACGTAGACCGTCTTGCGATCGTCGGACAGCGTCGGACTGGTCGCGCTGCCGTCGGTGAGCAGATCCACGCTCCACTCCCGCCGGATCTCCTTACCGTCGTAGCGCAACGCCACCAACGCCGCCACCGGCGCACCGGGCCGCCACGCGGTGACATAGAAACGGCCCGAATCCTTGTCGATCGCCGACACATTCGCCACCGGGCACTGCGGCGCCCCGGACGCGCATTCGCCGATTCCCAGCCCATTGGGCGGTCGGGGCAGATCGGGCTGCTTCAGAAAGTCCGGTTCGCCCAGGATCTGGAAGGTCGATACCACCCGGTCACCGGTCTGGCGGCTCAGCACATCGACCTGACCGAACTGCGTCACCGACAGCACATTGCTGTCCTCGGTGAACTGAATCGACACCGGCACCCCCGCGACCGGTGTGCGCCAGCGCGGCTGCCCGAGCGCGTTGAACGAGCCCACCCCGCCGACATCGTCACCGAGATACACATTGGTCAGCCCGTCCACTGCCGTCGGCGAGCCGATCGCCGCGGGCCCCAAGGCATTACAGAACCGCTTGCGCCCGGTCGCCATCTGGAAGGAGAAGATCATCCCGGTGGTCCCGGGCCTGCCCACGCAGTCGACCTCGGTGCGCGTGGTGAGGAACAGCTGCCCGTCCGGCCCGATCGTGGTCGGCACCGCGGTCGGCCCGCCGAGCGGCCGTGACCAGGCGGGCGTGAGATGCCGCGATCCGGTGACCGGACTGGTACCGCTGTTTCGCGCGTCGTGGAACGCCGACGGCCAGCCCTTACCGGGCCCGACCGCGATATCGTCGGCCTTGGTACCGCCGCACCCGGTGAGGAGCAATAGCCCGACAGCGCCGATCGCCGCCGCCGCCCGAATGGGCGCGCGCCGCATCGACGTCCGGTTCCCGGTCACCCCACTAAGGTCGTGCACGGTGCTCCCCTCTGCTGGTACGGGCCTGCACGAGACTAAACCGTTGGCCGCCGGTGCGGTCGGCCGCCTCACGGTGGCGGCCCCCGGCGCAGCCGGATCGCCCCGAAAGTACCCTGGTACGTCAACGACCGATACACCGCTGAGGAGCAGTTTCGTGACGAGCATGTGGGGCGCGCCGCTGCGCTCGCGTTGGCGCGGGTCGCGCCGCCGAGATCCGGAACAGGCGCGCTTTCTGACGGTGGCCTCCCTGCGCTGGGTGCTCGCCAATCGGGCCTACACGCCGTGGTATCTCGTGCGGTACTACCGCCTGTTCAAGTTCCGGCTGGCCAATCCGCATATCGTGCTGCGGGGCATGGTCTTTCTGGGCCGTCGGGTGGAGGTGCACGCGACGCCGGAGCTGGGCCGGATGGAGATCGGGCGCTGGGTGCACATCGGCGACGGCAATGCCATTCGCTGTCACGAGGGTTCGCTGCGCATCGGCGACAAGGTGGTGTTCGGCAAGGACAATGTCGTCAACACCTACCTCGACATCGAGATCGGCGAGTCCACGCTGGTGGCCGACTGGTGCTACATCTGCGACTTCGACCACAGGATGGACGACATCACCCTGCCGATCAAGGATCAGGGCATTGTGAAGAGTCCGGTCCGCATCGGCCCCGACACCTGGATCGCGGCGAAGGTGACCGTGCTGCGCGGCACCCGGGTCGGCCGCGGCTGTGTGCTCGGCGCGCACGCGGTGGTCAAGGGTGAGGTCCCCGATTTCAGCATCGCCGTCGGCGCGCCCGCCAAGGTCGTGAAGAACCGCAAGGAGTCCTGGGACGCCGCGGCCGAGGAGCGGGCCCGGCATCTGGCCGCGCTGGCCGATATCGAGCGCAAGAAAAACGGCGTCGCCGCGCATGACTAGATATGCCGCCTGGTTGCGCGGGATCATGCCGAGCAATCCGAATATGCGCAACGAGAAGTTGCGGGCGGTGTTCTCCGGTCTGGGCTTCGACGGGGTGAGCTCGCTGCTCACCAGCGGCAACATCCTGTTCGCCAGCGACGAAACCGATATTCCCGCACTGGAATCGAGAATTCAGCAGGCTTTGCGGGCCGAACTGGGTATCGCGGGCGGCACCATCATCCGCAGCCGCGAACAGTTGCGGGCGCTGGTCGACACCGATCCGTTCCCGGACCTGACCCACGGGCGCGGCACCTATCTCACCGTCACCTTCGTCAAAGACGGTGCGCCGCAAGGTGACCCGGGTCCGCTGCCCGCCGAACTCGAATCCGCGGTCCGCATAGCCGGTTACGACGAGCAGGCCCGCGCCGTACTCGCCGTCATCGACAATATGACCCCGACCACCCCCAACCACATGGCGTGGTTGGAGAAGGTCTACGGCAAGGACAATGTCACCACCCGCACCTGGCTCACGGTGCAGAAGGTGCTCGCCAAGCTGTGAGGATCAGCGGCCGCGTCGCCGCGAACCGCCTCCGGCGCGGGAGAATCCGGCCACGCCGCCGGTGCTGCCCGCCGGAGCGGCCGCGCCCCGGCCCGTGCCGCGGTTCGCGCCGGTCTTCGCACCGCCGGTCGCGCTGCGCTGGCGCCGAGTGCCGCTGCCCTCGGCGTGTTTGCCCGAATGAGCTTGCGGCGCACCGCTGTTGGCCGAACCGCGGGTACGGCGGCCCGGTCCGGCCGGATCGCCGCCGGTGCGGGTCTTCTTGCCCGCCCCGCCACGTGCGCGACCCTCGGCCCGAACGGGCTTGTCCACCTTCGGTTTCGGCGCGGCCACGACCCGCGGCGCGATTTCGCCGACCAGTTCGACGACCGGTCCCGACTCCGGGGTGACCTGCTGCGGGCGCACCGTGATCGCGGCCTTGCGCATCAGCGCAGCCATATCCCTGCGCTGATCGGGCAGCACGATGGTGACCACATCACCGGCGCTGCCCGCACGCGCGGTGCGGCCGGACCGGTGCAGATACGACTTGTGCTCGGCGGGCGGATCCACGTGCACCACGAGTTCGACGCCGTCGACGTGCACACCGCGGGCGGCGACATCGGTGGCGACCAGCACCCGGGCCTCGCCGGAGGCGAAGATGGCGAGGTTGCGATCGCGCGCGCCCTGCGCGAGATTGCCGTGCAGATCGACCGCGGGAATTCCGGCGGTGGTCAGCTGCTTGGCGAGCCTGCGGGCCTGATGTTTGGTGCGGGTGAACAGGATTCGCCGCCCCGTACCCGAGGCCAGCTTGTGCACCAGATCGGTCTTGACCGTCGGTCCGGCGACCTCGAAGACGTGATGGGTCATCGCGGCGACGGGCGAATGGGCCTCGTCGACCGAATGTTTGACCGCATTCGGCAGGAAGCGCTTGGCGAGTTTGTCGACCCCGTTGTCCAGTGTCGCGGAGAACAGCAATCGCTGCCCGCCGGCCGGGGTCGCGGCCAGGATGCGGGTCACCACGGGCAGGAAGCCGAGATCGGCCATATGGTCGGCCTCATCGATCACGGTGATCTCGACCGCGTCGAGGGTGATCAGCCGCTGGCGCATCAGATCCTCGAGGCGGCCCGGGCAGGCCACGACGATATCGACACCGGCCTGCAGCGCCTTGACCTGACGATGCTGGGACACACCGCCGAAGATGGTGGCCACCCGCATCGAGTACACCGCGGTGAGCGGCTCGAGGACGGCCGCGATCTGGGTGGCGAGCTCACGGGTCGGCGCCAGGATCAGCCCGCGCGGGCGGCTGGCCTGCCGACGGCCGTCGGCCAGCCGCGAGACCACCGGAATGGAGAAGGCCAGCGTCTTACCGCTGCCGGTCTTACCGCGGCCGAGCACATCGCGACCGGCCAGGGTGTCGGGCAGGGTGTCGGACTGGATCGGGAACGGTGCGGAGATGCCGCCGCGTTCGAGGGCACGGACCAGCGGATCGCGCAGGCCGAGTTCGGCGAAGGAAGTCATGAAAAGTCTGTTCTTTCGGGCAGGGTGACCTGTCGCACAGCGAACGGGAGAATTCGCGGCCGGGCACTGGTTGGCGAGATTGCCGATGGGCAATATCGATCGCCGCAAGGAAAGCCGGTGCCACACAGCCGGCGGCTGAGTGCGTAGTGATAGCAATCTACGACGCTGGGCATCGACGAACGATGCCCGGGATCAGCTTAGCTCGAGATTCGCCGGAACCTCGACCGGTGTTGTGACCGTCACTATCGGAGCCTCACCCGCATCCACCCCGGCGCGACCCTCGAAAGCACCGTCCCCCAAGGGATTCGGGCGCATACTGAGCCGATGGATCCCGCCGCGCCCGTATGCGTCGTCGGTGCGGGTCAGAGCGGTGTTTTCGCGGCGGCGACACTGCGTGGACTCGGTTTCACGAACATCGATATCCTCGAGGCCGGACCGCGGTTGGGCGGCTACTGCCAGACCTACGAGGCCGAGGGCGAAATCTACGATTTCCAAGCGCATCTGGTCGCCCAGCAGGATTTCGGCGTCGATATGACCGGCACCGCCATCGACGAGTTGCTCACCGCCCACCCCGTCCCCACCCACCCCGAATCGCTGCATTTCGTCTCTCGATCCGCATCCGGTAAGCCGCAGCCGGGCGTACCGGCGCATTTCGTACCCCTGTTCGCGACGCTGACCCCCGAACAGCTCGTCGACCAACTCGGCACCGCCTGGGCCCTGATCGAACACGCGGTGCGCGACCGGACCGGCCCCACCCCGGACGGGCTGGCCTTCGATCGGATCGCGGGGGAGACCTGGGAGAGCTATCGGGCTCGTCACGCCCCGCTGGTCGGGGAGATCCTGCAGGGCCTCACCCTCTACGCCAATCTGCGCCGCCCGCGCCAGCCCGCCGAAACCGTCGTCAACGCCAATGCCCACATCTGCGGCCACGTCTCGCAGCTGGCCAAGCTGATCCTGTCGCTGTATCCGGCGCGGCGTGACGAACTGCTGGATCGAATGCCGCGCTCGCTGGTGGCGCAGCTGAGTTCGCGCAGGCCAATCGCGCTGGCCTTCTCGCGGGGTTTCATCAGTCTGCTCGACCGGATCATCGACGATCTCCGATTGCGCGTACTCGTCGACAGCCGGGTGCACGGCATCGAACCGCTCGGGCCCGACGAGATCCGCGTGCACTACACGTGTGCCGGTGCTCGACGCAGCGGCGTCTACGCCCGCGTGCTGATCACCGCCCGCCCCGCCCAGATCCGCGAGATCTTCCCGACCGGCGAGGTGCGGGAGCTGTTCGCCGAGCGGAACTGCCCGCGCGCCTGGACCCGCAGTTATCTACTGCGCGTACGCGAGGAGCTGATCGAATTCCGGCGTCGCCCCGATTCTCCTGAGCCCCTGGGCTTCTGGCTGATCGAACCCTACGGCGGCTATACCGACACCGACCCGGACCAGGCCCTGCATCGGATCACCGCCGCCAACAAACAACACCCCGGGCCGTACTGGGTGTGCTTCAGCAACTCCGATTTGTCGATCTCCGACGCGCGGGCCTGGGAACTGGCCCGGCAGGATCTGTACCTGTTCGACGATCCGGAACTGATCGCCGAGACCATCGCCGAATGGCCCGCCTATCCGAGCGCGGCCGCGATCCGCGACGGCTGGTTCGACCGAGTGGCGGCGATCCAGGGCCGCCACGGCGTCTACTTCGCGGGCGAGATCCTGTCCGGCCCCACCGCCGAATGCATCAGCGCCTATATCCGGGAGGTGATCCCGCGCTGGTTCGGCGGCGAGGCGGGTGACTAGTCCAGATACACCGGCAGTTTCGCGTGACCGTTGGAGATGAAGCTGCCGATATGTTCCAGCTCCGCGGGTTCCACCGCGAACCGCAGCCTCGGGAACCGCTCGAACAGCGCGGGCAGCGCGATCGCCGCCTCCAGCCGTGCCAGGGGTGCGCCCAGACAGTGGTGCGCGCCGTGACCGAAGGCCAGATGCTGATCCCGGCTCTCGCGATGCAGATCGAACGCATCGGTGGTGTCGCCGTGGATCTTCGGATCGCGGCTGGCCCCGGCGTAGGAGGCGAGAATGGCCTCGCCCTTGGGGATGTGGAAACCCTCGCCGTCGATATCGTCGGCCGCGTAGCGCAGCGGCAGATGTGCGACGGGCGACTGGTAGCGCAGCGTCTCCTCGACCACATCCGCCCACGACACCGCGCCCGAACGCACCTCGGCGAGCTGATCGGGATGGGTCAGCAGCGCGGTGACGGCCTGATCGAGCAGATTCACCGTGGTCTCGTGACCGGCGTTGATGACCAGCATCAGCGTGTCGACGAGTTCCTTCTCGTCGAGCCGGGATCCGTCGTCCTCGGCGCGGGTGGTGATCAGGACGCTGGTGATGTCCTCGCCCGGATTCTCGCGGCGGAAGGCCACCAATTCGCTGACCAGGCCGTACATTTCGACGTAGTTCGCCTGCGCCTGTTCGGCGGTGAACGAGCCGTCGAAGAAGCCGTCGACGCATTTGTGCATGGCCGAGACGAGATGGTCGGGCACACCCAGCATTTCGCTGATCACCCGGATCGGCACCGGATAGGCGTAGCGGTCGCGCAGATCGACCGATTCGCCCGCCGGGGTGGCCGCGAGGCCGTCGAGCAGTTCGGTGACGATCGCCTCGATGCGGGGCTTCAGCGCGGTGGTGCGGCGATGAGTGAAGGCCGGGGACACCAGCTTTCGCAACCGGCGGTGTTCGGGGCCGTAGGCGGTGAACATATTGTCCACGGCCACCCACGGCAGCAGCGGCCACGCCTCGGTGATCTCGCCGTTGATGAACGCCGCCCAGTGTTGCCGGGGGTCCTTCGATACGCGCGAGTCGGCCAGCAGACTCTTGAGTACCGCGAAATCGGTGACCGACCAGGCGGGTACGCCGCCCGGTAACGCGACCGGGGTCACCGGTCCGCGTTCGCGAATCCGAGCGGATTCCCCCTGGATGTCGGTCCCGGTCGGGTCCAGGACTATCGGGTCGTGCTGCATCCAACAGCCTCCTTAGGTGATATTCAATGGAGGGACCTCGGGGAAGACGACCGGCAGGGCGGCCAGGGCGCGGTGGAAAGGACCCGGGCGCCAGGTCAATTCGTCGCGCGGCGCGGCCAGTCGCAATTCGGGCAGGGCATCGAGCAGCTGATCGATCGCGTCCTGCACCACCAGATACGCCACCGAACGCGCCGGGCAGGCATGCGGTCCCGCGCCCCAGGACAGATGCGAGCGATTGCCGCTGCGGTCGCCGCCGGCGATGGCGGGATCGTTGTTGCAGGCGGTGAAGCTGATGAGTACCGGCTGATTGGCCGGTAACCAGGTGTTCTCGATCAGAATCGGCTGGCGCGGATAGGTGATGCAGAAGTTCGCCATCGGCGGGTCGTTGAACAGGACCTCGTCGAGTGCGTCCCGGGTGGACAGGCTGCCGCCGAGCACATCGCCCGCGAAGCGATCGTCGGTGAGCATGACCAGTAGCGTGTTGGTGATCAGATTCTGCTGCGGTTCGAGGCCCGCGCCGTAGAAGCTGACGAGCTGATAGAGCATCTCCTCGTCACTGAGATTGGCCGGGTGGTGGGCCAGCCGCGAGGTGACGTCGTCACCGGGTTCGGCGCGGCGCATGGCGATCAGTTCCAGCAGCGCCTCGCTGAGGGTCTGCATACCCCAGGCGGCGTTGACGGTGTCGAACAGCGCGGCCATACCGGTGGCGACCCGCTGGCCCAGCTCCGCGTCGCAGCCGACCATCCGGTTGAGCACCTCGAATACGAGCGGAAACGCGTACTGCGACACCAGATCCGCCCGACCGCCCTGGCAGAAGGTGCTGATCAGCGGGATCGCGACCTTCTCGACGGTGCTGTGCAGCGAATGCAGGTCGACGCCGTCGACGGCCGCGACATAGGCCTGCCGATAGCGCGCGTGGATCGCTCCGGCATTGCGCAGCGCGTTGGGATACCACTGCATCATCGGTCGCACGGGGCAGTCCTCGGGCACCGTCTGCTGCCAGGCGCGCGGATCGGCCGGAAAGTGCTCGGGATCGTTGAGGATTCGCAGTGCCGTGTGATAGCCGATCACCAGGGTCGCTGGCACGCCGGGCGACAACTCGATCGGTGCCATCGAGCCGTGCCGACGGCGCATCTCGGCATAGGCGCCGTGCGGATCGGCCGCGAACTCCGGGGTGTCGATGAGGGTTCGCGGTCCGTCGGCATCGAAGGGTGAGCCGTGGTTGACGGGGCAGGCGCTCAGCGTGGCGGTGTGGGACGCGGACGAAGAAGGCGTGGTCAACGAACGAAACTCCAGACGGTGGAAGAGGATTCGGCGAGGTCAGAACCGGGCACGAAGGGATGGGACGAGGTAGCAGGGGAATCGGCGAATCCGACGGACGGCCACCACACTGTTCACCTCTACACCTCCTGCACGACAGGCGATTTCGCCGACCGATCCGGCGGCGATACGAGGCCGTGGCCGATCAACGATCGTTTCAGATTAGCAGTATTGCCACGAGTTCTCTCTCGATCTTGCGGCAGTCCTACTGTGCAGGTCAGCGACTCAATGTCATTGCGGTGCGCAGCAACTGAGGGTCCAGCGGCGACTCGGGCAGCGGGTGGCGGCCCCGCTGCGCAGCCCGCGTGCGGAAGCGGTCGTCGAGCCGTGACACGACAATCCTCCGGTGCGGAGCGCACCGGAGGATTGGGGCTGTCGTTGTGGAATTACGCGGCTTGTCGGTGTTCCAGAGCCGTTGTGGCCTCGGCCTTCTTGTTGACCTCGGCGAAGCCGGGGCGGCCGGTGCCGATGAAGGCGACCAGCCAGGAGGCGATGGCGGCGAAGCGGTTGCGGAAGCCGACGAGGTAGAACAGGTGCACCGCGAGCCAGGCGGCCCAGGCGATGACTCCGGTGAACTTGATCTTGTCGTTGAGCTTGGTAACCGCGCTGAACCGGCTGATCACCGCCATCGAGCCCTTGTCCCAGTAGACGAACGGGGTGCCCGCGGGCTTCTTGCCGCGGATGATGTCGGCGACGTGGCGGCCCTCCTGCATGGCCGTCGGCGACTGTCCGGGGTAGCCGTTGAGCGAGGTCATATCGCCGATGGCGAAGATATCGGCGTGACCACCGACCGTGCAGTCCTGGTTGATGAGCAGCCGACCCGCCCGATCGGTCGGGCAGTCGGTCACCTCGGCCAGCAGTTCGGCGAAGCCGCCCGCCTGCACACCGGCCGACCACACCACCGTCTCCGCGCCGATACCGCGCTCGACGCCGTCCTTGGTCTTGACGGTCACCTTGCCCGGCTCGATATCGGTGACGAAGGTGTCCAGCAGAACCTCGACGCCGCCCTTGGTCAGCGATTCGCGCGCGTAGGCCGACAGGGTTCCGCCGAACGGCGGCAGCACCGCGCCCGCGCCCTCGACCAGCGTCACCGAGATCTGCTGGTGGTAATACCGCTTCGCGAGTTCCTTCAGCTGGCCCGCGACCTCGACGCCGGTCGGGCCCGCGCCGACGACCACGAAGCTGAGCAGCCGCTCGCGGGTCTTCTCGTCCGCACCGGCCGCCTCGGCGAAGACGCGCTCGATCTGCGCGCGCAGCCGCTTGGCGTCGTCGATGGTCTTGAGCGAGTAGGTCTTCTCGGCGAAATCGTCACGGCCGAAATAGGATTGGTTGGCGCCGGTGGCGGCGATCAGCGAGCCGTAGCGGATCTTGCTTCGGCCGGTGGGGGTTTCGTAGGTGAGTACGGCCGCGTCGGCGTCGATGTCGACGACCGTGCCGAGCCGCACCTGACCGTTCTTGTGCCGGCGCAACACCTGTGCGATCGGCGGCGCGATGTCTGTGGCGGGGAGCACACCCGTCGCTACCTGATACAGCAGCGGCTGGAACAGGTGCTCCGGCGTGCTCGAGATGAGCACGTAGTTGACCCCCGACTTGTTCAACTGCTTCGCGGCAGCGAGTCCGCCGAAGCCCGATCCGACGATGACGACATCAGCGGTTTCGATTCCCGCGTCCACGTAGTTCATGACAGCCTCCTTCTGTCATTAGTAACCACGATTCGAAGTGCTGATGTTCCAGGGATCAGGGCGCATAATTGAGATGACTCTTATCTGGATCGCTCATGAATAGGAGATCTTGATGGAACTGCGACAGCTGTCCTACTTCGTCGCGGTCTGCGAGGAGCTCAGCTTCAGTCGGGCCGCGACGCGATGCTTCATATCGCAATCGGCTATCAGTCATCAGATCGCCCGGCTCGAACATGATCTTGGTGTGCAGCTGTTCGAGCGTTCCACGAGATCGGTTGTGCCGACCGACGCTACCACTCGGCTACTTCCCCTTGCGAAACAGATGCTGAGTCTGGAATCCGCCATTCGCGCAGCTGTCCGGGCATCCGGGCCGCGAATTCGCTTGGCGGCGAACATGTCTTTCGCAACAAGATCGCTGTCGGCGATAGCGGGCGCCCGGGAGGCGCATCCGGGTGCGGAGATCGAATTCGTCATCAAGCCGTTCCGGCAGCGCATCGCCGCTGTCGCGGATGGCGATTGTGATCTTGCTCTCATCAGAGGCAGTGTCGATCAGCCTGGTCTGAGCGTCGAAAAACTGTGGGTCGAGGACCTTGTCGTGGCCACCTCCACGGCCCATCCATTGGCAGGACGAGATGATGTGACTCTGGCCACACTGGGCGATTACCCTCTGTTACTACCCCCGGAACAGGAACAGGTTCTGCTCCACAATGTCGTCCGCAAGGCCTACGCCGACCTCCCCACCCGCCCCTCGTTCGGCCCCCCGATCCCCCCGGACCACACGGCCACGATGGAACTGATCAACCGCCCGGACGCCTGGACAATCCTCTACGCCGACAGCCACACCGAGGGCATCGCCACCCTGAGACTGGCTGGCCGCCCCCTGCGCGTCCCGGTCTCCGCGGTCCTGCGCAGCGAGGCCAGAAGATCCCCGATCCTGGAAACCCTGCTGGCGGCCCTCCACAGCTCGTAGTCCCGGCGAAAAGCGCGCCGGGAAATGAGGGGTGGGCGCGCGCCGGGAAATGTGAGTTGGGGGCGCGTCGGGAGATGTCGGTTTGGGGGCTGGCGGATGCGCTACTCAGTGCTACTATCTACCAGTAGTCAGCGGTGCTGAGTAGTGAAAGGGGTGATCCATGGGCAGGCAGATGACCGAGATGCTCAAGGGCACGCTGGAAGGCATTGTGCTGGCGATCTTGTCCGTGCGGTCCGCGTACGGCTACGAGATCACGGCGTGGTTGCGAGATCAGGGGTTCTCCGACATCGCCGAGGGCACCATCTACGCCCTGCTCGTCAGGATCGAGAAATGGGAACTGGTCGACGTGGAGAAGGTTCCGTCGGAGAAGGGGCCGCCGCGCAAGGTGTACTCCCTCAACGATCGGGGACGCGAGTATCTCGACGAGTTCTGGAGGACCTGGAGCTTCCTCTCCGCACGGCTCGAACAGCTCCATGAAGGAGACAGATGATCATGTTCCTCTCGAAGTTGGTCGGCGATATCGGCGAGAAGCGACGGTGGTGGCAGTACAAGGCGCGCGTGAAGCAGCTTCCCGAGAACTACCGCACCGCGGTCGAGGCGTTCGAGCATTACCTGATGTATTTCGGAGCGCGCGGCGGTGTTTCGATGTTCGAAGACCTCATCGACCTGTTCGAGCAGAGCGCGGTGGACGGAATCTCGATCCGCGCGGTCGTCGGGGAGGATCCGGTGGAATTCATCGAGGCGTTCGCGCAGAACTACGAGGGCGCCTCCTGGATCACCCGTCATCAGGAACGGCTGGTCAGTGCCATCGAGCGCGCCGCCGGAGAAGGCCCGATCGGATGATCAAGAACGTCTTGGGCGTTACCGCCTACCCGCTGGAACGATCTCTGCGCCAGATCATGTGCACTGTGGACGCCCTCGTCACGACCACCGTCATGCCGGTACTGTTCCGTTCGAAAGCTGTTGTGTCGCAGAGGCTCAACTCTCGCAAGTGAGCCCCGGCAGCGGGTACGCCGTGCCGGGACGTGCACGCCAGGAATGCCGACGTGCACGCCGGGGCGTTGGTGAGACCTACAGATGAACCGGGAGTTTCGCGTGTCCGTTCGAGATGAAGCTCGGCAGTGCGCTCAATCGGTCGGCGGGCTCGGCCAGGCGCATGTCGGGGAAGCGGTCGAACAGCTTGGGAAGGGCCAGGTTCGCTTCCAGGCGGGCCAGGGGTGCGCCCAGGCAGTGGTGGGCGCCGAAGCCGAAGCCCATGTGGTTCTTGTTGGTTCGGGTGACGTCGAAGGTTTCGGCGGTGTCGCCGTGCACCTTCGGGTCGCGGCCGGGGCCGGCGTAGCAGACGATGATCGGGTCGCCCTTGCCGATGCGGACGTCGCCGTCCACGTCGATATCCTCGACGGCGTAGCGCAGCGGCGTGTGCACGACCGCGCTCTCGTGGCGCAATGTCTCCTCGACCAGCTCGGACCAGGGCACCGCGCCGGATCGCAACGCCGCCAATTGATCCGGATGGGTGAGCGCGGCGAAGATCGCCTGATCGAGCAGGTTGATCGTGGTCTCGTGGCCCGCGCTGATCACCAGCAGCAGGGTGTCGAGCAGTTCCTGTTCGGTCAGATGTGAGCCGTCGTCGTCGCGATTGGCGATGAGCATGCTGGTCATATCGTCGCCGGGTTCGGCGCGCTTGATGGCGACCAACTCGGCCAGGATTCGGTACAGCTCCAGATAATTGGCCTGCGATTCCTCGGGCCCCATGGTGGTGTCGAAGACGCCGTCGGAACATTTGCGCAGTCCGGGCAGCAGGGCGTCGGGCACGCCCATCAGCTCCGCGATCACCCGGATCGGCAGCGGGAAGCAGAACGCCTCGCGCATATCCACGACCGCACCGGACGGCTTGTCCGCCAACGCGTTCAGCAGATCGTCGATTATGGCCTCGATATTCGACTGCAGCGCGGTCGTGCGGCGCGCGGTGAACGCGGGCGCGACCAGTTTGCGCAGGCGGCGATGTTCGGAACCATAGGCGGTGAACATATTGTTCACGGCCACCCAGAGATACAGCGGCCAATCCGGCGGAATCTCACCGCCCGCGAAGGCGGGCCAGTGCTGCCGCGCATCCTTGGAGACGCGCGAGTCGGTCAGCAGGCGCTCGAGCAGGGCGGTATCGGTGATCGACCAGGCGACCACCCCGCCGGGCAGCTCGACGCGGGTGGCCGGCCCGCGCTCGCGTAGTCGCCGAATTTCGCCCTGGATATCGGAACCGGTGGGATCCAATACGATCGGATTGCTCGACACGATGTTCTCCTTACATGATGTTCAACGGAGGACTCGGCGGAAATACGACCGGCAGCGCGGCCAGCGCGCGGTGGAACGGCCCCGGCCGCCACTGCAGGGCCGAACCGGGTACGGCCAGACGTATTTCCGGTAATGCGTCGAGCAGCTGATCGATCGCGTCCTGGGCGATCAGATAAGCCGGCGAGCGCGCGGGACAGGCGTGTGGCCCGATACTCCACGCGAGATGTGAACGGTTGTCGGTGAATTGGCGCGCACCGACGGCGGGATCGTTGTTGCAGGCGGCCATGCTGATCACGACCGGCTGATGCGCGGGTAACCACACATCGTCGATGAGGATCGGCTGGCGCGGATAGCTCACGCAGTAGTTCGCGGCGGGCGGATCGGTGAACAGCACCTCGTCGATGGCGTCGCGACTGGACAGCGCGCCGCCGAGCAGGCCACCGGCGAAACGCTCGTCGGTGAACATCAGCAGCAGTGTATTGGTGATGAGGTTCTGCGCCGGTTCGATACCCGCGCCGTAGAGCGTGACGATCTGATGCAGCATCTCCTCGTCGGTCAGTGCCGCCGCATGCGCGACCAGCCGCGAGACGATGTCGTCGCCGGGCTGATCCCGCTTGAGCAGCACCAGTTCCAGCACCGCCTCGCTGAGCATCAGATTGCCCTTGTCGGCGTTGACGCCGTCCCAGATGGCGGCCATGCCCTCGGCGATGCGCTGCCCGATCTCCGGCGGGCAGCCCAGCAGCGCGTTGACCGCCTCGAAGGCCAGCGGAAAGGCGTACTGCCCCTGTAGATCCGCCTCACCGGATTCACAGAACTGATTGATCAGTGGCACCGCGATCCGCTCCACCACCGCGTGCAGCGCGTGCAGATCGACGGCGTTGACCGCGGCCACATTGGCCTCGCGGTAGCGGGTGTGCTCGAGCCCCGCGCTGCGCAGCGCGTTGGGCCGCCATTCCAGCATCGGCATCACCGGACTGTCCGCGGGCGCGGTCTTCTGCCAGGTGCGCGGGTCGGCGGGAAAATGCTCGGGGTCGTTGAGGATTCGCACCGCGGTGCGGTAGCCGATCACCAGCGTGGCGGGCACGTCCGGAGCCAGCTCGACCGGGGCCAGTGACCCGAACCGCCGGCGCATCTCGCGATAGACCGCGTGCGGATCCGCGGCGAATTCCTCGGTGTACATCGGAATGCGCGGGCCGTCGCTGTCGATCGGCGAACCGTGCGAGGTCCGGGTACGGGCCGGGTCGGAGGTGGTCAAAGGCGAGACTCCAAGCGTCGGAACAGATATTCGACGAGGGTGATGAGCGATTCGACGCAGCCGAGCCGCTCGCGCGCGTCCAACGCGGTGAGCGGCGTGTCGGGGGCCAGGTCGAGGGCGTCGCGAATCTCGTGCAGCGGATAGCGCGGCCCGCCCTCGAATTCGTTGACCGCCACCGAATACGGCACGCCGCGCTCCTCGAGCGTGGCGAGCACCTCATCGGCCTTATCGATGCGACGGGTGTCGACCAGTACCAGCGCGCCGAGCGCGCCGGTGGCCAACTCCTCCCACAGTGGTACGAACCGCTGCTGCCCGGGCGTGCCGAACAGATACAGCGCCAGCGTCGGATTCAGCGTGACGCGACCGAAATCCATGGCGACGGTGGTGGTCTGCTTACCGGGTAATCCGGCCATATCGTCCACACCGACACTGGCCTCGGTGATGGTCTCCTCGGTGCGCAGCGGCTTGATCTCCGAGACGCTGGACACGAAGGTGGTCTTGCCGACCCCGAAGTTGCCCGCCACCAACAGCTTCACCGATCTGGTGACGGTCTCGGGGACGTAGTCCACGGTGCGCTCAGACGGCGAGAGCGCGGAGCCCATTCAGTACCTCCTCGAGCAGGGCGAGTTCCGGCATCGGTTCGGCCGGGGCGGGGAGAACCAGGTGACCGCTGTCGAGAAGATCGGATGCGAGGATCTTCACCACCGACGGCGGCAGGTCGAGATAGGCGGCGATCTCGGCGATCGACAGGGCGCCGCGCCGACTGCACACACCGATGACCCGGCGCGCGTCGGAACTGATTCCGGGCGCCGGATCATTCGCTGCCAGAACGAGAGTCACCAGATCCAGTTGCCGGGTGGCACGCGAGCGCCCCCCGGTGCGCACATAGGCCCGGACCAGATCGGGATCGCGTCGGTGCCGCATGACGGCGGCCTTACCGCTGGCGCGGCAGGGCGCCGAGTTCGCGGCCGACCCGCGCGGCTAGTTCGTTCATTCGGTGTGCGATCAGGCTGACGTCCACATCGTCGGTGGTCGAGACGCCGATCAGGGCGCCCTCGCCGGCCGCGGTGATGAAGATCATCCCGTTGTCGTACTCGGTCATGTTCTGCCGCACCGAATTCGCCGCGCCGGCGAATTCGCCCAGGGCCTTGCCGAGCGACCGCAGCCCCGACGCGGCGGCGGCGAAACGTTCGGCGTCGTCGACGGAGATCTGGCCGGAGTGCGCGATGCGCAGGCCGTCCTCGGACAGCAGCACCGCGAACCGGACGCCGGGAACGGTCAGGTCCTCGAGCATCCAGGCCAGCTTGTTGGTGCCGTCGGCAACGGCCGTCAAAGGTGTGCCCATCAGGATGTCATCCCTTCGGTGTGATCGTATGCGGCGGCACGGCCACTCTGTGAGCCGCTGTGCCACGCTGCGGCGATATCGGTTCGGGGGAGGGCGTCATCGGTGCGCGGACCGCGCGTCAGCGTGGAGACCGCGACGGTGCGGCGTCGCCGCCGCGGCAGTCCGCCGGGGGTGATGTCGTGCACGGTCGACTCGTCGGCGTCCTCGTCCCGGGTGAGTTCCGGCGCGGGCCTGATGGCGGCGACGGGAGCGGAGATCGTGGTCGGCGTGGGATCGCCCGCCGGTTCGGGCACCGCGGTGGGCCTGGTGAGCTCCGCGGGAGGGAACTGGTTCTCGATGGCGGCCTGAGCCGCGGGCGCGGGAAGCGGCGGGGCGGTGGGGGTTTCGGCCGCGGGAACGATGGAGACGGTCACCGGGGCGGCGGCCTCGACCGAGACGGGGGCCGCGGCCTCGGCGCGGGTGAGCGCGGCGGCCGCTGGGGCGGCGGTGATTTCGGCCGGGACCTGCGGGGCCGGGGGCTGGGCCAGCAGGGCCTCGGGAATGTAGACCATGGCGCGCATGCCGCCGTAGGCGTTGGGGCCGTCGATGTAGACGGTGAAGCCGTAGCGGCGGGCCAGCGCGGCGATACCCGGGAAGCCCACGCGCGGTGCGGGTCCGAGGGAGTGGATGTCGACCACCCGCTCACCGGCCAGCACCTGCCGGGCCTCCTCCATCTGCTCGGCGTTCATCCGCACACCTGCGTCGTCGACGATCACCGTCACGCCGTGGTGGCCCTCCTGGAAGGTCACATCCACGAACGAGGTGGGCGGCGAATAGCGAAGCGCGTTGTCCAGCAGCGTCGCCAGGGTGTGCACCAGCGGTTCGACCGCGCGGCTGATCACGACGCGGTCGAGCTGATGCGGGCGCACCCGGGTGAAGTCGCGGACACGGCCGATCGCGCCGCCGACCACATCGGTCAGGGTCTGCTGCGGCCAGCGGCGACCGGGCAGACCACCGCAGACGATCACATACGACTGCGCCTGGCGGATCATCTGCTGCACACTGTGATCGATGCGGGTCAGCGTTTCGTACACCTCGTCGCCGCGATGAGTGCGCAGTGCGGAGCTGACCACCTGACTGACATCCGCGCCCAGGCTGACCACCGAGGTGCCGAAGGCGCGGACCGCGGCGCTGGTCGCCTCGCGGGAGGAGTGCTCCAGATCCACGCGGGCGCGCGTCTCGGCCTCCGAAACCGCCCGCTGCGTGGCGTATTCCGCCTCCGCGCGCACCCGCTTCTCGGTCTCCCCGGCGATGGCGCGCAGTTCGTCGGCGCTGCGATCGGCCAGAGACTGCAGCAGATGGGTGAACCGATCGCCGCCGAGTTGCAGTTCGACCGGGCTCTCGCCGCGGCGTACCGCCTCGGAGACGAATCCGATTGTGCTGGTGGTGAAGTGCTCGAGCTCGTCCTCGCGGGTCTGCAGCGTGCGCTGCAACTCGTCGTCGCGGGCCTGCAGGGCGCGTTCGAATTCGTCCTCGCGGGCACGCAGGGCGTGCGCGAAATCGTCCTCACGGGCGAGCAGGGTCTGTTCGGTCTCGGCCAGTTTGTCGCGTAGTTCGCGCTGGGCGCGGGCCGCCCGGGTGCGCTGTCGCATCGCGTAGGAGGCCGCGGCCACCGCCGCGGCGACGGCGAGTACGACCAAGACTGCGAGGATCCACGAAATCGTCACGGCGGTAGATTGATTCATCAGGTTCCCTCGTCGCCGGCCGCCCGGCCGCCCGTCCTTCCTCAGTTCGCCGACCACAAGCATCACGGCCGGATGGACACCCGCGTCGCAGATCCCGGGATTCGAAGCGCTTACCGGATTGCCCGGTTCCCGGCACTCGACGGCAAGACATTATCAGCAATTCTGAGTGGCAGCGACCTTTTCGTTACAAATGCGCGACCGAATGGTGTCCTATCGGGTGTGTCGCAAATGCGTTGGCCTCGTGCGGTTCCCGGCGACGCGGCGCGGGCCTGCGTTCATGACACGACAAGGGCTTGCGCGGTTGCCAGATGTAAGGCCCGCACGGCCCGATCGTCGTCCTCGACCGACCACGCGATCTCCTCCATGGCGCGCAGGAAGGCCCAGGTCCGCGCCCGCCGCGGCGCCACCCCGAGGGCATCGGCCGTGCGGGCGACCACCGCCGCGGCATGGGCGGCAGTGGGATCGGACTGCACCTGGATCAGGATCAGAAAGCCCGCGTCGAAGGCGGCTTCGCCCAGGTACGGCTTGGGATCGATGAGCAGCCACGGCTCGCGCTCGGCGGCAACGATATTACCCAGATGGGTGTCGCGATTCACGATCAGCAGCGGTCCGTCCGGCGTACCCAGCTCCCCGCACAGCGTCGCGGCATCTTCCAGCAACCGCGCTGGAACCGCCTGTGCGAGTGCGGATTCCGGCTCGCCGAAGCGGACGCTCCAGTCCGCCACCATACTCGCCGCCTCGGGCAGCGGCGGAAAGTCACCCGGACTTTCGCCCGGCTCCCGGCGCAGCCGCCGATACAATCGGCAGGCCCGTTCGATCCGGTAGACGTGCTCCGGCCGCCCCTCGAGACTGGGAAACCCAGGCTGTTCCAGCAGCGGTGTTCCTGGGCGGGCCCACTCCAGCAGCAGCGCACCGCTCGCGCGGTCGTAGTCGTACAGACGCACCGCGCCGTCGCCGTCGTAGTGGAACAGCCCTGTGGGCTCGCCCTGATTCTCCACGTCGACCACCGGCACCTTCAGTACCGCCACCGAACCGTCCGCGCGGCGCACCGGCGCGACGAAGGAGTGCGTACCGCCGCGGAAGGCGTCGCCGATCAGCTCGAGACCCCAGTCCGCGCAGCGCTTTTCCACCGTGGCCGGCAGGTCGGCGAGCCACTGCTCGCCGCGCTCGGGGAAGTAGGCGCGGATGGTGTCCGCGACCTCCGGAGGCAGGGTGATCGGCATATCGTCCACCTTTCCGATCGGAAGCGTTGTGCGCAATCGAATTGCGGCTCTACGCTGACCGGCGTGGGGAACGAGAATCTGCGGGCGTCCGACGCCGACCGCGAGAAGATCGTCACGCGGTTGCGGCTGGCGATGGATGAGGGACGCCTGTCCCTGCATGAATTCGATGAGCGCGTGCGGCATGTCTATGCCGCGCGCACCTATGGTGATCTGGTGCCGATCCTGTCGGATCTGCCCGCGCAGCGGGACGCCAAGCGCGCCAAGCGCTCCGCCGCGGTGCCGACCTGGGTCTTCATCATGTGGACGCCCTGGGTGTTCGTGAACATCCTGTGCCTTCTGATCTGGCTGGCCACCGGCGCGGGATACTTCTGGCCGTTCTGGGTGGAGGTGCCGTGGGGATTGGCGCTGTGCATCCCCACGGCCATCGGCATCCTCACCAATCGGCACGGTGACGGCGAGGACCGTCAGGAACCCAAACCGGCCGGATAGAGGTACTCGTAGGCGGGGCGCGTGGGCCGCATCAGCCAGGCGTCGAAGAATCCGCCGAGATCGCGGCCCGGGCGCTGCTGGACGAAACGCTCGAACTCGGGCAGGGTGTCGTTACCGTCGCGGTGGCCCTGAACCCAGTCGTGGATCGCGGCGAAGAACACCTGATCGCCGATCGTGCGGCGCAGCGCGTGCAGGAACAGCGGGCCGCGGGTGTAGACGGAGGTGAATTCCCTTCCCACGCCGGGATTCCCGGGCGGAATCTGCCAGTGCTCCGGCCGCTCGGTGTCGAGCTTGTTCAGCGCCTTGCGCGGTCACCGGCGTAGTCGACGACGACGGTGAACGGCAGTAGCGGAACCAGCGGCAGCGCCGGGGTGATCGTCAGCTCGTGCTCGCCGTTGCGATCGAACCGGGCGGGTAGGCCGTTGACGGTGACGCCTTTGATATCCGGGCCCTTGTAATCGAAGTTGAACGCCGTCAACAGCTGGGTGGCCCGGGCGGCGATGGTCGCCCTACCGGTGAGCACATGCGTCGACGGCTCGTAATCGATCGCCAGATCGTAGTTGTCGACGTCGTATCCGCCATTGCCGTCCAGCGGATAGTACGGATCGCCGAGACCGGGAGAGCCGACGGTCGGATCGTCGGCATGCGCGGTGGCGACGACCGCCCCGCAGAGCAGCGCGGCGGCGAGCGCTACGCAGGCGGATCTGTGCGTGATGGCCATATATACGAACCCCGTTCGAACAAACGGAACATTTCCGAACGGGAGCTCAACCCGGCTCAACATCTTCGGCACAGCGAATTGTCTTGCCCGGCAGCCGAAGCCGCTGTCATAAGCGGAAAAGCCAAGGGGCCCCGGCCTTTCGGTCGGGGCCCCTTGTGCGAGGAATGCTAACCCTTGTGGGTCTTCACGGCCTCGGTCAGCTGCGGGGCGACGTTGAACAGATCGCCCACGATGCCGTAATCGCTGATCTCGAAGATCGGCGCCTCTTCGTCCTTGTTGACGGCGACGATGGTCTTCGAGGTCTGCATGCCCGCGCGGTGCTGGATGGCGCCGGAGATGCCCAGCGCGATGTACAGCTGCGGGGAGACCGTCTTACCGGTCTGGCCGACCTGGAACTGGCCCGGGTAGTAGCCCGAGTCGACGGCGGCGCGCGAAGCGCCGACCGCGGCGCCCAGCGCGTCGGCCAGCGGCTCGACGACCTTGTGGAAGTTGTCCTCACTGCCGACGCCGCGGCCACCGGACACCACGATGGTCGCCTCGGTGAGCTCCGGACGGTCGCCGCCGGTGATGGGCTCGCGGGCGGTCACCTTGGTGACGCCCTCCTCCTGGGCCGGGACCTCGACGGTGACCTTCTCGCCGGCGCCGGACTGCGGCTTGGCCTCGATCGCGCCCGGGCGCACCGAGATCACCGGCAGATCGCCGGTGGCCTTGGCGTCCACGGTGAACGCGCCACCGAAGATGGAGTGCACGGCGGTGCCGTCCTCCTTGATATCGATGACGTCGACCAGCAGGCCGGAACCGATGCGGGCGGCGAGGCGGCCCGACACCTCCTTGCCCTCGGCCGAGGCGGCCACCAGAACGGCGGCGGGCGAAGCGGATTCGACCAGGCCGGCGAGCACGTCGACCTTCGGGGTGACCAGGAAGCCCTCGACATCGTCGGATTCGGCGACATAGATCTTCTCCGCACCCGCGGCGGTCAGCGCGTCGGCCAGCTTGTCGGCGGTGCCGGCGGAGCCCAGCACGACGGCCGACGGGGTGCCCAGCGTGCGGGCGGCGGTCAGCAGCTCACTGGTGACCTTCTTCGGGGCACCTTCGGCGTGCTCCACGAGCACGAGTACTTCTGCCATGGTTTTTCTCCTGAAGTGGTTGGCTCGGGGGCGGAATCAGATGATCTTCTGACCGATGAGGTACTGGGCGATCTGCGAGCCGCCCTCTCCCTCGTCGACGATCTTCTCGCCCGCCGTGCGCGGCGGCTTCGGGGTGACACCGGAGACCGCGGAACCCGCGTTGCCCACACCGACGGTCGACGGGTCGATGCCCAGGTCGGCCAGGGTGAAGGTCTGCACTTCCTTCTTCTTCGCGGCCATGATGCCCTTGAAGGAGGGGAAGCGCGGCTCGTTGATCTTCTCGGTGACCGAGACGATGGCCGGCAGCGAGGCCTCGAGCTTGAAGATGCCCTCGTCGGTCTCGCGCTCACCGGTGATCTTGTCACCGTCGACGGCCAGCTTGCGCAGATGCGTCAGCTGCGGAATGCCCAGGTACTCGGCGATGATCGCCGGGACAGCGCCCGCGCGGCCGTCGGTCGCCTCGTTGCCGGCGATGACCAGCTCGATGCCCTCGATCTGGCCCAGCGCACCGGCCAGGACCCACGCGGTCTGCACGGCGTCGGAGCCGTGGATCGCGTCGTCCTTGACGTGGATGGCCTTGTCGGCGCCCATGGACAGCGCCTTGCGGATGGCCTCGGTGGCACGCTCGGGACCCATCGCGAGCACGGTGACCTCGCCGCCCTGGGCCTCCTTGATCAACAGGGCCTCTTCGACGGCACGCTCGTTGATTTCGTCCAGGATGGCGTCGGCGGCCTCGCGGTCGAGGGTGTAGTCGCCATCGGACAGCTTGCGCTCGGACCAGGTGTCGGGAACCTGCTTGATGAGTACGACGATGTTCGGCATTGGTCTTCGTCGACCTCCTGTTCTGGTGGCACGTGGGTGGGGTCGCACGTAGGCCGTACGTCCACGAATAGCTCGTGCACGGACATTACCCTACGTTAAGTTACTCATGGGTAACTTACGGTGTGATGTTCTCCATCGCCACTCCGAGTCCTCGTGTGCTACGGCCAGCCGCTAACGTCGAGTGAATGAGTGAGGCCGTACCCGTGGATCCGCTGCCGCTGACCGGTGAGCGGACCGTGCCGGGTATCCCCGAGGAGAACTACTGGTTCCGCCGTCACGAGATCGCCTACGCGCGGCTGCTCGATCGCTGCGCGGGGCGCGTGGTGCTCGAGGCCGGATCGGGGGAGGGCTACGGCGCGAATATGATCGCCGAGGTCGCCGCCCGCGTGATCGGCCTGGACTACGACGCCAGCGCGGTGGACCATGTGCGGGCGGCCTATCCGCGGGTGGAGATGATCCAGGGCAATCTGGCCGAGCTGCCGTTCGAGGACGCCTCGGTCGATGTGGTGGTGAATTTCCAAGTCATCGAACATCTCTGGGATCAGGCGCAGTTCCTGCGCGAATGCCTGCGGGTGCTGCGGCCGGGCGGCGCGCTGCTGATCAGCACGCCCAACCGGATCACCTTCTCCCCGGGCCGCGATACGCCGTTGAACCCCTTCCACACTCGCGAACTCGATGCCGCCGAGCTGTCGGAGCTGTTGGAACAGGCCGGATTCCGCGTCGAACTCATGAGCGGCGTGCACCACGGCCCGGAACTGATCGCGCTGGACGCCAAATGGGGCGGCTCGATCATCGATGCCCAGATCGAGCGGGCGCTGGCCGGTGAGCCCTGGCCCGCCGAACTGGCCGCCGACGTCGCGGCCGTGCGGACCGACGATTTCGTCCTGCGCACCGACGATATCGACGCGAGCCTGGATCTGGTCGCCGTCGCGGTGAAGTCCGAAGATCGGTGAATCGTTGAGCGACAACGCCGTCCCGGGCCAGTTCACCCTGGTACTGCATTCCCATCTGCCGTGGCTGGCCCATCACGGTCGCTGGCCGGTGGGTGAGGAGTGGCTCTATCAGTCCTGGGCCGCATCCTATCTTCCAGTCGCGCGGGTGCTGAGAAACCTTGCCGCCGAAGGGCGTTCGCATCTACTCAGCTTCGGCATCACCCCGGTGCTGGCCGCCCAGCTCGACGATCCGCACAGTCTGTCGGCCATGCATCACTGGCTGGGCAATTGGCGGCTGCGCGCCGACGAGGCCGCGATGGCGGGCAATCCGACGCTCGGGCATTACGAGCATCGGCTCGCGACCGACGCGCTGGCCGATTTCGAACTGCGCTGGCGGCACGGCGGTTCGCCGGTCTGGCGCGAGCTGATCGATGCCGAGGCGATCGAACTGCTGGGCGGTCCGCTCGCCCACCCGTTCCAGCCGCTGCTGGACGCGCGGCTGCGCTCGTTCGAACTGACCGAGGGCCTGGCCGACGCCCGGCAGCGTTGGGGTCATACGCCCGCGGGTATCTGGGCGCCCGAATGCGGTTTCACGCCCGGGATGGAAACGACCTATGCCGCCGCGGGTGTGACGCATTTCATGGTCGACGGTCCCGCACTGCGCGGCGATACGACGCTCGGGCGGCCGGTGTGGGATTCACCGGTGCTCGCCTTCGGCCGGGATCTGCAGGTCAGCTATCGGGTGTGGTCGCCGAAATCCGGTTATCCGGGCCAGGCGCAGTACCGCGACTTCCATCACTACGACCACGACACCGGTCTCAAACCCGCCCGTGTCACCGGTAAGCAGGTGGCCGGTCCGGACAAAGCTCCCTACGACCCCGAACTCGCCGCGACCGCGGTGCGCCGCGATGTCGAGGATTTCGTGCGGACCGTGCGTGAGCGCCTGATCGCCGAATCCGAGCGCATCGGCCGCCCGGCGCTGGTGGTGGCCGCATTCGACACCGAACTGTTCGGGCACTGGTGGCACGAGGGCCCGCAGTGGCTCGAACAGGTGTTGCGCGCGCTGCCCGAGGCCGGGGTCACCGTGGGCACCCTCGCCGACGCGCGCGATCGTGGATATGTCGGCGAGCCGGTGCAACTCGCCGATTCCTCATGGGGTTCGGGTAAGGATTGGCGAGTCTGGGCCGGTGATCAGGTGCAGGATCTGGTCGAGCTGAATGCCGAGGTCGTACGGCTGGCGCTGGATACGCTCGACAAGATGCGGGTGCAGGCCGACGGCTCGCGCGATCGCGTGGCCGATCAACTGCTGCGCGAGGCGATCCTGGCCGTGTCCAGTGATTGGGCCTTCATGGTCAGCAAGGACTCCGCGGCCGGTTACGCTCGCGACCGCGCCCATCAGCACGCCCATGCCGTCCGGGAGATCGCCGCCGCCGTCGCGGGCGGCCAACTCGCCAAAGCCGGGCAGTTGGCGGCAGGATGGTACGCGGCCGACGGACTGTTCCCGGCGCTCGATGCGCGCCGCCTCGAAGGACCCGCATGAAAATTTTGATGGTGTCGTGGGAGTACCCACCGGTTGTCGTCGGCGGGCTGGGCCGCCACGTACACCACCTGGCCACCGAATTGGCCGCCGCCGGGCACGAGGTGGTCGTGCTGGCGCGCCGTCCGATGGGCACCGACTCCTCGACCCATCCCACGCACACCTTCATCGAGGACCGCGTCCTGGTCGTCGCGGTCGCGGAGGATCCGCCCTGCTTCGACTTCGGTGACGACATGCTGGCCTGGACGCTGGCCATGGGTCACGCGATGGTCCGGGCGGGAATCGCGCTGAGCAAGCCGGGTATCGCCGAGGGCTGGACCCCCGATGTCGTGCACGCCCACGACTGGCTGGTCGCCCATCCGGCGATCGCGCTGGCCGAACACTACGACGTGCCTCTGGTGTCGACGATCCACGCCACCGAGGCCGGTCGGCACAGCGGCTGGGTGTCGGGCAAGGTCAACAAGCAGGTGCATTCGGTCGAATGGTGGCTGGCCCGCGAATCCGACGCGCTCATCACCTGTTCGACCTCCATGCAGGACGAGGTCGAGCGACTCTACGGACCGGAGAATGTGCCGGTCACGGTCATTCGCAATGGAATCGACGTGGGCGCGTGGACCTTTCGCGAGCGCGCGCCGCGTTCGGGTCCGCCGCGGCTGCTCTATGTCGGGCGGCTGGAATACGAGAAGGGCGTTCAGGACGCGATCGCCGCGCTGCCCCGGATCCGCCGAGCGCATCCGGGCGCGACACTGACCGTCGCCGGTGTCGGCACCCAATTCGACTGGCTGCGTGAACGCGCCCGCGTGCATCGAGTCGCCCGCGCGGTGAATTTCGCCGGGCGCCTGGACCATACGGAACTGCTCGGTTGGTTGCACGGGGCCGACGCGATCGTGCTCCCGAGCCGCTACGAACCGTTCGGCATCGTCGCCCTCGAGGCGGCCGCCGCCGGAACCCCGCTGGTCACCTCGACCGCGGGCGGGCTGGGCGAGCTGGTGATCGACGGTGTGACCGGCGCGTCGTTCGAACCCGCGGATGTGAACGGTCTCGTGGAGGCCGTCATCGCGGTACTCGACGATCCGATGGCCGCCCAGGACCGGGCCCTGGCCGCCCGCGAACGCCTGACCGCGGACTTCGCCTGGGAGGTCGTCGCCGCGGAGACGATCCAGGTGTACCAGGCCGCCAAGCGCCGGGTACGCAATCCGCTCGGTCGCCCGACGATCGTGGAACGACCTCTGCCGGAACGCGATCCGAACAATCCCCTCTGATTCGCCCCGCCGTCCTCCGAACCTCGACGGGCGCGGAGGACTCCCCTCACAGCGGAGCTTCCTGGCAGTTTTTGAAATCCCTTACCACTCATACCTTTTGGGATGATGTTTTCATGGTGGTCGACCGCTGTGCGATGGTTTAAGCTCTGGCTGAATCCTCGATATGGAGGCGGCGCAGTATGTTGCGAATCCATTGCACTGCTGATGATCTTCTTCGGGTATCCATCGCGGAGCAGCCACTACCGCTGACGGAACTCGCGATCGCGGTCGCGATGCTGCAGCGCCGGGATTCGCATCCGATCTTCACCCCTTGGCGGCGGCAGGTCTCGCGGATGCTGCCGCCGCGGGCTCGTCCACTGCTGCAATTGATCTCGCCGCTGGGCGTGGGCCCGGATTTCCTCGAACCGCCCACCCCGGATGTCGAGGAGGGTATCGAGCTGGTCATGACGACCCCGCGGCAGACGGTCTCGGCCGAACTGCAGCGGATGTGCTCGATCGATCGCCCGCAGACGCTGTGGCTGACTCAGCTGGCCGAACAGGATCGCGAGGCATGGGACGATCTGTACCAGGCGCTACGCGCGGCCTACACCACGATCCTCGCCCGCCAGTGGCCGCGGCTGCGCACCGCCTTCTACGCCGAAACCGCTTGGCGGACGCGCATTCTGGCGCGCGACGGCCTGCGCGCGGCGCTGTCGGGCACCGACACCTCGGTGCGCTGGCGCGGCACCACCCTCGAGGCGGATTCGCCACACGAGCTCACGGTCAGCACGACCGGTCAGGGCATTCTGCTGTATCCCAGTCTGCTGTGGTCCGATCATCCGCTGGTGGCGTTCCTGCCCGACGGCCGCTTACTGCTGGTGTATCCGTCGACCACCCCGCTGCCGCTGGTGGACGCCGAGGAGGAGCCCGCCGACTCGATCGCGGCCCTGCTCGGGGTCACCCGCGCGCGGGCGCTGCAGTCGGTGATCCAGCAGCGCACCACCACCGAACTGGCCCTGGATCTGGGCCTCACCATCGGTGCGGCGTCCATGCAGGCCAAGGCCCTTCGCGAGGCGGGGCTGATTACCTCCCAGCGCGACGGCAAGGCCGTATGGCATCAGTGCACCGCGCTCGGGATCGATCTGCTCAGCGCCAACCGCCGCTGAGCCCCGGCCTCCTGGCCGCGCGGGATAACCTGCGGGTATGGGTGTGCCTACGACTCGGATGCTGGTGCTGGCGGTGGTGCGGATGCTGCAGCCGGTGCACGGCTACGACGTGCGACGGGAATTGCTGTCCTGGCATGCCGACGAATGGGCCAATGCCAAGCCCGGTTCCATCTACGGCGCGTTGAACACCCTGCAGCGCGAGGGTCTGATCGCGGTCGAGGGTGTGGGACAGGACGGTGCGCGGCCGGAGCGCACGAGTTATCGCATGACGCCGGAGGGCGAGAAGACGCTCGATGACATGATCCGCGAGTCGCTGTGGTCGACCGAGCAGCCGAAACACCCCTACTACGCGACGATCGCGCTGTTTCCGCAGGCCGATCGCGACGAGGTGGTGGCGGCGCTGCGCGGCCGGATCGTGAAATTCGAGGCCGATCTCATCCGTCTCGAGCGCGACGTGCGGCGAATTCTCGCGGGGTCGGGCAATCCGCTCGAGGCCGCGCCGTACCACGTCGCCGATAATCTGCAGCTGGTCGCCGAACATACCCGGGCGGATCTGGAGTGGTCGCGAAAGACCTTGCGGCGCATAGAGAGCGGCGAGTTGGATGTATGGGGCGGCTGATCAGCGATCGGCGGTGACCCGGCCGCGGGTCTCCGCGTCGAGCATGCGCTCGGCCCGGGGCGCCGACCAGGTGCGACCGATCACGAAGTACAGCGCCAGCAGCACGATCAGCGGCAGATTCGAGGTCAGCGCGGATTCGCCCACGCGGTCGGGCGGATAGCTGTAGATCACGGCGAGGCGCAGCCCGGCGTCGGCGAGCAGCACGAGGCCCAGCGCCGCGGTGAGCACCCGATAGATACGACGGAAGCGGGACGAGGCGGCCCACAGTCGGTCGAAGGCGGCGACGCGCGGGGGATCGCCCTCGGTGTGTACCGGTTTCAGGGCCACCTGCATGAAAGGCCCCGTGCCCCAGGCACTCACGAAGAAGTACACCCCGGCCAGCGCGATATAGAACGAGGCGCGGGCCAGTACGAAGCGGGCGTCACCGCTCAGCGAGGTCAGCACCACGCTCGCCACCACCTCGAGCAGCACCAGCACGGCGAAACCATCCAAGGGCCGGGGATTTTCGCTGCCGAAGCGCGTGTAGGCCAGATCGGTCACCACGATCACCGCCGCGACGATCGCGCCCGCGACCATGCTCGTGGTGTCGCTGTATCCGGCGAGATGGCAGCCCAGCAGCGCCGCACTGGGAATCAGCGCGGTCAGCAGAGCCGGGCCCCAGCGGAACCGGCCACCGATCCGGCCGCCCAGGGCCTTGGCCGCGACCACGCTGCCGCCGAGGGACAGCCGCAGCGCCGCGGGCAGCCCGGTCGGCGCGAGCACCGCGTACAGCACGGTCGGCAGCAAGAGATCGATGGCGAAATTGCCCACGGTCGCCAGGATCCGGACGGGCCTGGTACGCGATTCCCCCTGGAACATGAGCATCTCCTCGGTCAAAAAGTATCTTACTTACCAAGATAGTTAGAAGCTAAGGTATATTGAGCGTATGGCGCAAGAGGCAACGGAGAAGCAGGACGGGCTCGCCTTCGGGCGCGAGTTCGCGGCGGCCATGGTCAACTTTCACGCGGCGACGGGAAAGTTGTTGGGGCTCAGCGCATCCGAGCGAAAATGCATGGACACCCTGGATCGACTCGGCTCGGTGACGGCCGGTGCGATCGCCGAGCACACCGGGCTGACCACGGGTGCGGTCACCGGTCTGGTGGATCGGTTGGAGAAGTCGGGCTACGCCCGGCGCGTGCGCGATCCGCACGATCGCCGCAAGGTGCTGGTGGAGTTGGTGCCCAACGCTGAATCGCGCGCACTGCTCGGCGCGGTATTCGCGCCCTTCGGCGAGGATATGAGCGAGCTCTACGAGCGCTACACGCCGGAGCAGAACGCGGCCATTCTCGATTGGGTCCGCCGCACGACCGAGATTCTGATCGACCACACCCGGCGCATTTCCGCGCCCGAATTCCGTGCCACGGTGCTGGAGGGTCGGTGACCTGCTGAAAAGTGTGCGCCAGGCAAACTGGGCGAACCTGACGCATCGGCTCGGTGAACGCTGCGTGTGACGTGTATCTCGTTCACCGGACTGGCATTTGATCGACACTCACCGGTAGCCCCGGGGCCGATTCGGACTGGCTTCATCAGGAATATGACTACTACGTCAGTGCTGACCGGGGGCCGGGCCGGGGACGCCGGGGTGGGGCGGCCGCAGTACTCCCTGGTGGTGTCGTCCGATCTCGACCATCGTACGGCGGCCCAGCGGCTGCGCTATCAGGTGTTCGCCTCCGAGCCGGGTTTCGACATTCCCGAGAGCGCCGAGGGCCTGGACGCCGACCGGTTCGACGAGCACTGTGATCACCTGCTGGTGCGTGACGAGCTGACCGAACAGTTCGTCGGCTGCTACCGAATGCTGCCGCCGGACAAGGTTTCCGCCGCGGGCGGCTATTACAGCGCCACCGAATTCGACCTCACCGATATGGATCCCGCGGGCCGGCGGATCGTGGAGATGGGCCGCGCCTGCGTGGTACCGGATCACCGCAACGGTTCGGTGCTGACCCTCATGTGGGCGGGCATCCTGCACTACATCCAGCTCACCGGTTACGACTGGGTGATGGGCTGCGTCTCGGTGCCGATGGCCGAGACCCCCGGCGAAGCGCCCGGCGTGAACGTGCGCGGCGTGCGAGATCTGTTGCTGGCCAAGCACGCCTGCGATCCCGCCCAGCGGGTGCGCCCGCACAATCCGGTGGTTGTCGACGGCCACACCCTCGACGAGCTGGTTCCGCCCGCCCGCCCCAAGCTGCCGCCGCTGCTGCGCGGCTATCTGCGCCTGGGCGCGGAGATCTGCGGTGAACCCGCACACGATCCCGCCTTCGCCGTCGCCGACTTCGTCGCGCTGCTGGGACTGGACACCATCAACACCCGCTATCTGGAGCGGTTGCAAAGCGCCGCGAACACTTTCGACGGACGGTGAACATGACCCCCGCACTGCTGTCACCCACCACCGGATCGCTGGCCTGTCCGCCCGCGGCCCCGGTGCACGCGTGGATGCCGTCGAGCCCGTGCGGGCCGAGCTGCGTCGAGATCGCCCCCGCCGCCGGAACCGTGCGCACCGCCGCGCGGGTGCTCGGCGTGGTCGGATTGCTGTTCGCCTTCCCGGTTCTCAATCTGGCCACGCCCAAGCGGCGCCGGGTCGGATTGCAACGGCGCTTCGCCCGTGCGGCGCTGCGCTGCTGCGGGATTCGGCTGCGGATCGTCGACCAGCGCGGGCCGCTGGCCGACGCGGATCGCGGCACGCTGGTGGTGGCCGGACATGTCGGCTGGAGCGATGTCCTGGCGTTGGCGGCGGTGAATCCGATGGGCTTCGTGGCCCGCGCGGATCTGATCGACTGGCCGGTGCTCGGCAAGCTGGCCCGGCTGATGCGGGTCATCCCGATCGAGCGCGAGCGGCTGCGGCAGCTGCCCGGGGTGATCGACGCCATGGCGCAGCGCCTGGTGGCGGGGGAGCGGATCGCCATGTTCCCCGAGGGCACCACGTGGTGCGGTCGCGCGCACGGCCGCCCGCGTGCGGCGCTGTTCCAGGCCGCGGTCGACGCCGAGGTCGCGGTGCAGCCGATTCGGTTGCGCTACCTCGATTCCGACGGCGAGCTGTCGACCGTGCCCGGCTTCGTCGGCGTGGACACCTTCCTCGATTCGGCCCGGCGGGTGTTGCGCTCCAAGGGTGTGGTCGCCGAGATCACGCTGCTGCCGCTCGAGCAGCCCGGCGCCGATCGTCACGATCTGGCTCGCCGGTGCGAGAAGGCCATTCGCGGCGAGGAGAAGATCGTGGACATCGACGCGCACGCCACGGCCGTCGGCACCGGTCCCACCCGCGAGATCGTTCCCGATATCGTCGAGCTCGACCGCTCGGCCCGCTAGCCGAGCCGCAGTCGCATACCCGGATCGTCCTGCCGCACGAAACCCAGTGCGGTGTAGAGCGGTTCGCCGTATTCGGAGGCATTGAGGTCGACCAGCAGCACGCCCTGGTCGCGGAACCAGTCCAGCAGGGCGACCATACAGGCGCGTGAATACCCGCGCCGCCGCTGATCGGCCTCGGTCGCGACGCTGAAGACATAGCCGCGCACACCGGACGGATTGTGCGGCGAGGGCAGCAGATGTTCGACGACGCCGACGGCACATGCCGCGAGCGTGCCGGGGGCATCGGATCGATCGACCACGAATGCGGTCATCGATCCGTTCGGGTCGGCCAATTCCTTGGCCAGGATTTCGGCGGCTGCCGCTCGCCAGTCCGGCGCGCCGGGGGCCGATTCGCGCAGCGCCTCCAGCGACTCCAACATCACCGCCCGCAGCCGCACCAATTCCGCCGCATCCGCAACCACTGCCTGTCTCGCCGTCGCCATGATCGCGACCATAGTCATCGACGAACCCAGTGCGCCAAGCCTTTTCCGCCGCCGAAGCTACGCGATACCGCCCGTCGGGCCCGGCGCCACGACATCGGCCGTCAGCGCTGCCGCGTTCGGCTGTGTGCACATCATCTTCGGCAGCTGGTTCTCGGTGCCTCCGCCGAACATTCGGTGTATGGGATCCTGGTGTTCACCATCGACCTGGGCGGTACTTCTATCACGGCTCCGCACCGGCGTCGCGATCGGTACTACCATCGCTGGGGTGACCGAGATCGGGCCGGTGCGAATCGGAATTCTGGGCGCGGCACGCATCGCGCCCATGGCGTTGATCAGGCCCGCGCGGGCGAATCCGGAGGTGGTCGTCGCCGCGGTCGCCGCGCGGGATCCGTTGCGCGCCCGCGCATTCGCGACCAAGCACGGCATCGAGGCGGTCCACGACAGCTATGACGAGCTGCTCGCCGCCGACGATATCGACGCCGTCTACAACCCGCTGCCCAACGGCCTGCACGGCCGGTGGACCCGTGCCGCGCTGGCCGCTGGCAAACATGTGCTGTGCGAGAAGCCGTTCACCGCCAATGCCGCCGAGGCGCGCGAAATCGCCGAGCTGGCAGCGAGTTCCGATCGCGTGGTGATGGAGGCGTTCCACTACCGCTACCACCCGCTGACCGAGCGGGCCGAGCAGATCATCGCCTCGGGGGAGCTGGGCGAGCTGGTGCGGGTGGAGACCGCGCTGTGCTTCCCGCTGCCGAAGTTCTCCGATATCCGCTACGACTACTCGCTGGCGGGCGGCGCGCTGATGGACGCCGGATGCTATGCGGTGCACATGGCCCGGGTCTTCGGCGGCGAAACCCCCGAAGTGGTTTCGGCGCAGGCGAAGTTGCGCGACCCTCGCGTCGATCGGGCCATGACGGCCGAGCTGCGCTTCCCGAGCGGGCACACCGGCCGGGTGCGCTGTTCGCTGTGGTCGCGGGATCTGGTGAACATCGGCGCTCACATCATCGGTGATCGCGGCCGCATGCGCGTTCTCAATCCCATTGCGACACAACTGTTCAGCAGGCTGTCGGTGCGACTGGAGCAGACCAGCCGGGTGGAACGCTTCCCGCGCCGCACCACCTACTCCTACCAGCTCGACGCCTTCGCCGCGGCCGTGCTGCGCGGCGAGGCGGTGCCGACCGGACCCCGGGATTCGATCGAGAACATGTCCGTCATCGACGCGATCTACCGCGCCGCGGGACTGCCGCTGCGCGAACCCAGCTGAGCGCCGCCCGGCGGACGGATCGGCGCCACCACCGCCAGGCCCACGACCAGTACCACCAGAATGCCCACGATTCCGGCGCGATCGGCGTCGAAGACCCAGACGAAGAGGCCGAAAAGGCTTGGGGCGAGGAATGATACGGCGCGGCCGGTGGTGGTGTAGAGGCCGAACAGCTGGCCCTCGCGCCCGGGCGGGCAGAGCCGGGCGAGAAAGGATCGGGCCGAAGCCTGGGCCGGGCCGACGAAGACGGTCAGCAGCAGGCCGAAGACCCAGAACAGCACGGGCCCGGACACGATCAACAGAGCGACGCCGCATACCGTCATCGCCGCCAGCGAGACGACAATGACCCGCTTGGGCCCGCCGCGATCGTCGAATCGGCCCGCGACGATCGCGCCGAGGGCGGCAACGACATTCGCGGCGACGCCGAACAGCAGCACATCCGAATCGGCGATCCCGTACACCCGCACCGCGAGGACCGCGCCGAAGGTGAACACCCCCGCCAGCCCGTCGCGGAATATCGCACTGGCGACCAGGAATTCGACGACGCGCCGATCGGCGGCCCACAGCTCGCGCAGATCTCGCCACAGCACGCGGTACGACCCGAACAAACCCGCGGTCGCCGCGCCCGGATCTGCGTCGGTGCGCGGCAATTCGGGCACCGCGAACAGCACCGGCAGGGCGAAGACCGCGAACCAGAGTGCCGCCAGCAGCGCGACCAGCCGGATGTTCAGACCGTCCGCGGTGGCCACCGCGAACAGTCCGCGGTGGTCGCCCGAACCGGCGATGAAACCGAAGTAGCTGATCAGCAGCAGGAAGATGCCGCCGAAATAGCCCATGGACCAACCGAATCCGGAGACCCGCCCGACCGTCTCAGGGGTGGACACCTGGCGCAGCATCGCGTTGTAGGGCACACCGGCCAGTTCGAAGGTGGCCGAGGCGAACGACAGCAGCACCAGGCCGAGCCACAGATAGTGGTAGTCGTCGCGGACGAAGAACATCGCCGCCATCGCCGCGACGGTCAGCGCGGTCAGAACGGCAAGGGAGCGTTTGCGTTCGGCCGACGCGTCGAAGCGCTGCCCGCTGACCGGGGCGGTGAGCGCGACGATCAGACCCGCGATTCCCAGCGCCCAGCCCAGCCACGCGCTGGCCGAAATCCCGCCCGGCAGATCCTCGCCCACCTTGTCGGTGAGATATACCGAGAATACGAATGTGAGGATCACCGCGTTGAAGGCCGAGGAGCCCCAGTCCCACAGCGACCACGCCACCACCTGCCCGCGCCCGGCCGCCTGACCGACCGCGGCCGTGGCGTTCACTTCGGTCATGCGCGCAGCCTAAGCGGTTTCCTCACCAGGGGCCGATGAAATGCTCCAGGCTCGCCAGCAGCAGCGCACCGAGTAGCGCGAGGCCGAATCCCGCTGCGACCGACAGTGCCAGCGCCCGTAGCAGACTCGTCCCCGTGGACCGCGTGATGAGCCCGCCCGCCACCGCGCCCAGGACCGCCAGCAGCACACCGCCGCCGATCACCAGGTAGAACACCGACGCGGCGGCCGCGTTCAGGGCATCGCCCGCGCCGGTGGCGTAGTCGCCGAAGGGGATCGGGAACCGATAGACGATCGCCACGAGCGCCGCGGCGATCGGCGCGGTGAGGACCGCGGCGAGGGCACCCCACGCCATACCCGCCCAGACCGCGAGGCCCGTCGTTCGAGGCTTGCGTGGTTCTCCGGTCACGACCACGATCCTAGAGTGTGCGAATGAACGCCCGTTTCGTCCGTTTTCGGGCTGTTGGTGCGGGCCCGGCTCTGAGGTAGCCGTCACCGGACGGCTGGCCCGATTCGCCTCGTTCACCGATCCCGACGGCAACGGGGTCGGATTGGTATGCCAGTTATAGCCCCGCCCGTGCGGACCGCCGTGATGCGCATACCGCGACATCGACGCCTCAGGGGCGGGTGAGGCTGTCGAGTACCGCGCGATTGAACTCGTCGGGATTCTGCAGCATGCCGAAATGGCTGACATTCGGCAGGATTCGGAGTTGGGCGTGTGGAATGGTTCGGGCCAGATACTCGGTGTGCGAGCGCTCGATGGCCTCGTCGTATTCGCCGTCGGCGATGGTGATCGGCACGGTGATGGCCGACAATTGCGCGGCGGTGTAGTTGGGCTGGGTCTCCCACATATGCGTGATCTGGGCGACGAAGCCGTCGTACTGGTCCGGGGTGGGGGACAGGCGCTGGTATTCGGTGCGCGCGCGGTCGATGTAGCGGACGAAGTTCGGATTGTCGGTGCCGTGCGGAATCAGGCCCGACAGATCGGAATTGGCGCCGTAGGCGAAGACCTTGCCGAGTCGTTCGGGGTGATTGATCGCCAAGTTCAGCCCGATGATGCCGCCGTCGCTCCAGCCGACCAGATCCACCCGGGACAGCCCGAGCTGATCGAGCAGGGCGAGCACATCGGCGGACATGAGGTCGTAGCTGTAGGGTTCCGCGGTCCGGGTACTGCGTCCGTGTCCGCGGCTGTCGGCCACGATCACCCGATATCCGGCACGAACCAGCGCGGGTACCTGATAGTTCCAGTACTCGCCGCTGCCCAGTCCGCCGTGCAGCAGCAGCACCGGCCGTCCCTGCCCGTAGTCGGCGTAGTACATCTCGATCCCGTCGACCGCCGCGTATCCGCTGTGTCCGCCCGCGGGCGTCGCCCCCAGCGCCGGAAGCGTCTGCCACACCGGCGGACTGGGCTCCGTACGAGTCGAACACCCTTGCGCCGCAACGAATCCGACCAGCAATGCGAATGCGGTCACGACGATCGACAACCGGGCGCGGCCACGCGGGAAACGGTTCATCCCGATACTGTGCAACATTCCGGCGGTCGCGTCGACGGTTCAATTCCGCGGATTGCTGCGCCGGGCGACCTGGAACTGTTCATAGGGCCGCATCGGCTGCACGGGTCGCAGGAACCGGTAGGTGCACTGCACGATCTCACCGGTGATCGGATTGCGCAGCAGTACCACGTCGTCGTTCGTCTCGGCCTTGGTGAGCTCGGCGGCGAAGAATCGGACGAAATCCTTGGGCGCCTGCGAATAGCAGAAGTTGAAGATCTCGTCGAGGCGCTGCTGCGGGACCAGGCCGGGTCCGGTGACCCGCAGCAGATACACCAGGCGCGTGGCGACGGCCTGCCAGTTGACCAGCAGATCGCGCGCGGGCCTGGTCATGATCCACTCGACCAGGTTGGTGGGCCGGGCGGCGGCGGGATCGGCCGGGGCGAGGCTGGGAACCAGGCGTTGCGCGAGTCGGTTGGCGGCCAGCACATCCAGATGCGGGAAACTGAAGTAGTAGGCGGGATTGATGATCGTCTCGAGATGATCGAGGTCATCGTTGTTGACGGTCGGCGGCCACGTGCCAACCTGGAGGGTGTCGATGCCGTTGAGCACCAGTGAGGTCACCTTGCGCAGCATCCAGTCCGGCAGATCCAGCGCATGACACCACGCGACCAGGCTCTCGGTCCCCGGGTTGCGTTGACCCGCCTCCCATTTCCGCAGCGACGACAGGGTGGTCGTGGCGGCGAGGGCGACCTCCTCCTGCGTCAGTCCCAAGGCCTCGCGCCTGCGGCGCAGATACACCCCGATCTCCGGTCGATCGCAGACCCACGAAAGTTTTTGGCGGCGCTCCCGGTCCGATAGCGACGGTCGATCGAGCCATCGGGGAGTGGGCCCTTGGTGCGTGGGGGGTGACGGCGCCCCGATCTGCATAGCCAACCTCTCTGCACATGCAACTTCGCGGCTCATATATGCGGGGCGAGGGCGAAAGTTACTGTTAGCTCGATCACAGGGTTTCGGCGCTGGTGGAGTCGATCTTGTTGTGGCACTGAGACATTTTGTGTTACCGGCGGGGTCCGGGGGGTCACGGTGGAGATCTTGTGCGTGCGAAAGTACCTCACTACCAGCATGTTTCGGGTGTCGGAACAGATGGTAACAATTCGGTCCCGACCGCTCTGTTCGTCGGTTGCCCAGTGCTTGCGAGCGACGATTCGGTGCCGTTTTTCGGCGGTGCGTCGATGATCGAACTCATTGGTGGAGAGAGTATTCGGCGGTTCGCAGCGGTCGTATTGCCGAACCGTCGCTGAAAACGCCCGCGCGGACTTCTGATCCGCTTAACAGACTTGCGAGCTGGTCATCCGTCCTGCACAGTTCGGACCGTATCGGGGACCTGAGGATCAACTGAGAAGACGTTGTGAAGTCGCTGTGTGTCGTCCTCGGCCCACTGAAGTTTCGGGAGGAGTAGGCATGAGCACGACGAACGAGGATGATTCGCGGTGTAGTTCGACCAGGAGCGGTCGCCCCCGCTCGATCAATCGCTGGCCCGCGCTGCGGCACCCCGGCTCCTATGCCTGTGCCTTCTGCGGCAACACCATTCCCGCGGCCAGCGCCGACCTGCGAACCCTGAAGATCTCCACCCCCGGCGAACGCGGCGCGCAGGAGCTGTTCGTCCACCGGGCCTGCCTGGTGTCGCGCCTGCACACCGCCATACCTCTGGGTCAGACCCTCGAGGGCTGCACCGGCTGCTTCCGGACCTGGTCCGAGCATCCCGCGGCCACCTGCTGACCCGATCGAACCCCTTCCACCGCCACCGATATCGGTTCGGGGATCGATCGGCGGGCGGCGGAAGGTAGCGGGGACCGACCGCAGACGGTTCTCGCCCCCGACCGGACCCACCCTCTCGGCCACGAGGGGTGGGTTCGGCTGGGCCTACTTCCATTACTCCGGCCCGCGGTTCTGGCATCCTGGGTGTTGTTGGGGCAGAAGGCGGTCGAGGGGAGGTGTGATGGTCGAGGGCAGACCGGCGCCGGAGGGCGTCGACCCGTCGACGCCGAATGTGGCCCGGGTTTATGACTACATGCTGGGCGGCAAGGACAATTACGAGGTCGATCGGCAGGTTGCTCAGCGCATGCTGAAAGTCGCCCCCGATACCCGGCTGACGGCCTGGTTCTGTCGCCAATTCCTCATCAAGATCACCGAAATCGCCGCCGAAGCGGGTGTCGACCAGTACGTCGACCTGGGCGCCGGCATCCCGACCAGTCCCGCGGTCCACGAGGTCGCCCGCAAATACGACGCGGACGCCCGCGTGGCCTTCGTCGACTACGACCCGGTCGTCTACGCCCACGCCAATGCCATGCTCGCGGGCGAGGTCGGCGTGACCCCGATGCTGGCCGACGTCCGCCGGATCGATGACCTGATCGCCCGATTACCCGCCGAGGCCGGGATCGACTTCGCGCGACCGGTCGCCATCGTGATCGTCGGAGTGCTGCACTACATCATGGACGACGAGGGTCCGGCCGAGATCATCGCGCGACTGCGCGAGGCGATGGCGCCGGGCAGCTATCTCGGTGTCACCCATGCCTCGGTCGACACCAGCCGGGCGTTCGTGGACCAGGTCGACAGCGTCACCGCGGGCAGTACCGCCCAATGCCGATATCGGACCGCCGACGAGGTGACCGAGCTGTTGGACGGATTCGACATCCTCGCCCCGGGCATTGTGCCGCTGCAGAACTGGCTCGACGACGAACTGCCCGCCACCGGTCTCGTGCTGCTCGGGGGTGTCTGCCGCAGGCCCTAGGTGGAAGACTTCGACTGTGCTGGCCTATCGCGGCGGGTTGCCCACGGCGCAGGCTTCTTCGACGGTCATTTCACGCGCGTCTGCAAGATGACCTTCGGTATGTCCCCGGCGATTCTGACCGGCGAGATGAAGTTCCGAGTCGACTCGTAGCAGGTTCGTCCAAGGAGCCCAGCCCGGTTTGCCCCGATCATGTTTCGGGTCGGCACCGCCGCCGTCACCGGGGCGGCCGGGTGGAGGGGTCCCGGTTGCCGCAGGTTTTCGTCAGGGCCTACCACTCCCAATGCTGTTCGCCGTCGGTATCGGCGATGAAGACCACCGCGTCGGCGCGGTCCACTTCTGCGGCGTCGAGCGGAATGTGGCCGCGCACAATCGGTTCGCCCGTGTCGACCGTCGAGGGCAGGGCCGCGCGCAGGGCCGGTGCCGGGAACAGCGTGCGGCGCGTGGTGGCCTCGGCCAATATCGCTTGGAAGGTGCCGGGTCGGTGATCGAGGCTGGCATCGGTGGCCACGAATGCGTAGCGATCACCCAGGGCGAGAGCGACCAGCGCTCCGGCACTGCCGCTCGCCCCGGCGGATTCGGTGCGCCGCAGAAGGATGTTGTGCGCGAAGGCCAGTGTCGGTCCGCGTCGCCGCTCCCGCGCCACGATCGCGAGCAGGTTCTGGGCCATCATCTCGGCGCGCAGGCTGAGCAGGATCGCGACGCGATCCGGTCCCGGGGTGGCCATCGCGGCGTGATAGCGCAGCAGGCCCAGTGCTGTGCGCGCGTGCGCGACGGCGTGGTCGTAGCCGGTCGGATCGGCGGGCCGCAGTCCGGGGGCCGCGCGGTGCAGCACGCTCACCAGATCGTCGGCGACGACGCGTAGCGCGCGAGCGCGATCGGAATCGCCGACCGATGCCGTCGGCTCGTATACCGCTGCCGGGTTCGTCCAGGCCGAATCCTCTCCCAGTAGGGTATCGAGGTCCAGGGCCGAGGCGGGGCGCAGCGCCGCGGGGAGATAGTCGAGGACCGCGGTCAGGAACCGACGCGGGCCGGGCGCGGCGGAGATCTCCAGGGGCGCGTCGAAGCCGTGAAAGCGGATGCGGTCCTGGGCGGCACGGCCGGAGTTGTAGTCCCGGAGCCATTCGACCAGTTCGCGGTTGCCCGGCACGGTGCCGAAACCGTGGCTGAAGCCGGTCGCGAGCACCGTTTCTATATCGGACTCTGCCCCGTTCACGTAATCGTCGACGACGGACGCGGCGAACAGGTCGGTCTCCAATGCGATGGAGCGGTAGCCGCGTTCGACGAGCTGGCCCAGGATTTCATTGCGCAGCAAGGGAAATGCGGCGATCCCGTGGACCGGTTCACCGAGGGCGAGCAGGATCGGCGGTGCGGTGAGCAATTCGTCGAGGGCACGGCCCAGACTCTCCGGATCGTCGAGGGAGCGGCCGAGGGCGTGCAGTGATGTGGCAGTGGACATGCCTTCGACAGTATCGTTGAAGATTCGAGTGAAACCCCTGCGAGGATCACCTGGAATTTCGACTCCAAAGCCTCAATCGGAGGTGCGAACTGCGACCCATCGACCTGGCCCGCGAACACGGTTTGTCCGCCCAGGCCGTCCGCAACTACGACGACGCGGGCATCCTCCCGCCGACCGAACGCAGCGCATCGGGGTACCGGCGCTATACGGCGCTGCACGCCCAGGCCCTGCGCGCCTTCGTCGCCCTGCGCGGCGGCCACGGCTACGAGCAGGCCGTGGAGATCATGCGCGCGGTCAATCGAGGCGATACCGAAGCCGCCTACCGGCTCATCGACGCCGCACATGTCGCGCTGCTCACCGAGCGCGATACCCGCGCCGAGGTCGCGGGCGCCCTCGGCGCGCTGTCCACCGCGGCACCCGCTCCGATCAACGGAAAGCCCCTGACCGTAGGCGAACTCGCGCGCCGACTCGACGTACATCCGGCAACGCTGCGCACCTGGGAGACCGAGGGCATCCTGCGCCCCGCACGCGACCGGGCGACGGGCTACCGCGAATACGGGCCGGACGGCGTGCGCGACGCCGAGATCGCCCGACAACTGCGTCGCGGCGGCTATCCGCTGCGCCAGGTCGCCCGGTTCATCGAATCACTGCGCGAGGCAGGCGGAACCGAGGCGCTGAGCGCCTTCCTGGAAAACTGGCAGGACCGATTGACCACCCGCAGCCGCGATCTGCTCGCCGGTGCGGCCCAACTCGACGCCTACCTCACGCTGCTCGACCGGCGCTGAATCGCGAATACCCATTCCCCGCCTCCCGCTAGTGTCGTCGTCATGTCGGTTTCGGCAGACGACTTCGTCGGACGTGAGCGCGAGCTGGATGCGATCGTCACACTGCTGCTGCGCAAAGCGCGATTGGTGACATTGCTCGGCCCGGGTGGAATCGGGAAGACGCGTTTGGCGGCGAAAGTCTCTCAGCGCCTACGCACATGCGACACACCCGTGTACTGGGTCCGCCTGGCTCGTCTGCCCGCCGACAGCGGCGACATCGCGGTCGAGGAGGAACTCGTCCGATCGGTGGTGACCACCGACTATTCCGGCCGCTCGCGATGCGAGGCCCTCGTCACGACCCTGTCGAAACGCGATGGGAAAGGGCGGCCGCGACAGACGGTGCTCGTCGTCGACAACTGCGAACATGTATTGCCCGGCGCGGGTCGTGTCATCGCCCGGCTGTTGGAAGCCGTTCCGGCGCTGTGCGTTATCGCGACCAGCCGTGAGGCCGTGGATTGGGTCGACGAATATCGGTTCGAGGTGCCGCCGCTGTCCCCGGATCAGGCGCTGCGGTTGTTCCGCGATCGCGCGGAGTTGACCGGACATCCGGTCGCGGACGCCGACGAGCTGAGTTGGGCCGCGCTGATCTGTCGCCGAATGGACTACCACCCCTTGTTCATTCGCCTGGCGGCCGGACGCCTCGCACGTCAGCCGTTGGCGATGATCGCCCGGCAATTGGGTGATGGTCCGGAGGGCGACCGTCGATTGGATTGGCCGCCCGGACCCGCCCATGGGGTCGAGGAGCGCCATCGCAGCATCGGCGATGTCATCGGCTGGTCCTATGCGCTGTGCGCGGACAAGGAGAAACTTCTCTTCGAGCGAATGGCGGTATTCGCCAGCGGGTACGACACCACTCCCGGCGCCACAGCGCCTTTCGATGTCGGTGCCGATCCGGACGCCATTCGAGCCGTCTGCGCCGATCCGGTCGAACTACCCGCCGCGGAGATCGAGACGTTGTTGGAGCGGCTTGCCGACCAATCGCTGATAGCGCGGCACCTCACGGCGACGGCGGTGCATTACTCGCTGTCGGAGAATCTGCGCGTCTACGCGCTGCAGCGGTTGCGCGCGCGGTCGGCGGCCGATGCGGACGAATACCTCAGCTACGCCGAACGCCATCGAAACTACTACCAGGACAAGATTTTACACGCGGCGGCGAACTACTTCGGACCGGACGAACGCGAACTGCTCGACTGGGCGGCGGCGGCCTGGAACAATATCATCATCGCGATCGAGCGCAGCCTGGTCCCGGGCGAGGGCGCGGTGCACGGACTCGAGATCTGTGTGGGCCTGCTGGTGCTGCGGCTGCCGTTCTTCAAGGGGTCCTTCCGCGAAATGCGTTCGTGGACCGAGCGCGCGCTCACCGCCACCGCGCGCATCGCAGCACCCCCGGCCGAGTTGCGGGTGACGGCGATGGCGCTGCTGGTGTGGATCATGTTGTGTCAGGGGCAGACCCGCGATGCCGAACGCCTGCTCGATGAATGCGGGCGGGCCTGTACGCCCGATCCCGAGTGGCGGCGCGCGCCGCAGGACGATCTCGGTCTGCCCGCCGTCGTGGATTTCGCGTGGGGCGTCGAACTGATGCTGGTGGGCAAGGATCCACTCGCGGTGACGGTGCTGGAACGCGCCCGCGCGAAATTCGATCGGGCCGGGAACATCTCGGGAGCGGTGCCGAGCCAGCAGTTCGCCGCGCTGGCGGCCTGTCTGCTCGGACCGCGCGAGCAGGCGCGGGATCTGGTACGACGCTATTTGGAACGAACTACCGCCGTGGGGATTTCGTGGACCAGACTCTGGGCCGAGCTGACCTGGTCGCTGGCGCTCACCCGGCTCGGCGATCTGGACGAGGCGCTCGCGCTGCAGCGTTCGGTGCTGGCGAATCTGCTGCCCAGCCGGGAGCAGTGGGCCGCACTGTGGGCGGTCCAGTTCCGAGCCTGGTCGCTGGCGCAGGTGATCGGCAATCGCGCCGCGTCGAATCGTTCTGCCGATCAACGCATTACGGCGGTGGCGACCGAGATAGCCGTGCTCGCGGGCGGCATCCGCACGCTGCGGACCGGGCTCGGCGTGGATATCGCGCAGTTGGGACCGTTCGACGATATCGCCACCGAATCCGTGCTCGTCGCCCGGAATGTACTCGGCCCCAGGGCCTTCGACGCCGCCGAACGGCGCGGCGCTGCGCTGCGGCCGGAATCGCACGAGGTCCACCGGCTCGCCCTGGGCGCCCTGCCGATGCCGCATACGCCGGAGCCGGTGCGCGGACAGCGCGGAACCTCGCCGCGCTGGACCGATCTCACCGCCGCCGAACGGGAGGTCGCGGCGCTGGTCGCCGCAGGCTGGACCAATTCCGCGATCGCCGCCCGGCGCGGCAGTTCGCGGCGCACCGTCGACGCGCATATGGCCAAGATCCTGCAGAAGCTCGAGATCACCTCGCGCGCACAGGTGGCCCGATTCCTGCCCGAACAGGCTTGATCCGACGCGGCATTCAGCGCAGCAGGTCGGCCACATCGTCGAGCCGGGTGGTCAGCAGGATGCCCGCGGCCACGGCCGGAGCCGCCACCGCGACACCGGCCGGTTCGTAGTGGTGGGCGTCGAGGGTGAGATCGACCAGCAGCCCGCCGAGCGCGATGACCCCCAGTGCGGCGCTGCGCATCGCGTGCCGGGCGCGAATCGGGGCGGTGGACGCGCCGAAACAGCGGCAGGGTGTGGTCGAGCCGCGTCGCAACGCACGGATCAGGGCGACGGTGAAACATCCCAGCAGCAGCGCGGCCAAGCCGAGGCCCACCCGGGCGGCCGGTTCGGCGATCAGCGCGCAGACGGTGATCGCCTCGATCGCGACGGTCGCCCCGGCCGCCCACCGGGCCGTTCGAGTATTCGCGCCCAGCAGCGCGCCCGTCGCCGTGACAAACTCCAGATACGCGGCGCGGCAACGTAATTTGCCCACCAGGGCCACCAGGAACACCCCCGCCAGCAGATACCGGCCCGACAACACAACGTAGATCATCCGGCCTGGCCCGAGGCCCGGGTGCGGCAGACCAGCGTGCCGACGAATCCGTCCGTGCCGTACGGCCCCCAGTTGCGCGAATCGCCGCCGAAGGGGTTGTCGCCGAACACCACCACCGAATCCCGCGGCACCAGACCTGAATCGTCGGTCGCCGGAACCTCGGCGGGCAGCGGGTCTCCGGGCAGCGCGACAACGCGTTTGACGTGCCAGCCGGGGCACTGCCACAGCGGCCCCCGGGCCGCCTCGGGGGCCGGCAGCACCACGACCCGGCCGCGGCGCAGGCCGGTGGGCCCGTGTCGGCGCACCAGAATCCGGTCGCCGTCGCGCAGCGTCGGTTCCATGCTGACGCCGGTGACATTCACCAGGACCAATATTCGCCGTGCGGCGAATATCGCGCCCGTCGCGGCGAGTAGCGCGGTGACCGCTCCGAACAATCTCATACTTCGTCTCCTGCAATTTTTCTTGCCGTTATCGAAAGCAATATGGTTATGATCTGTCCGCCGCCGGACGGGCCGGCGAGATATGAGGTGAACCCATGATCGGAATCGCGCGCAGGGCCGGTGACAGATTGCTGGCGAGGCTTGTGCCACAAATGGATGCGTCTGCCTGCACCGCGCCCGAACGGGAATGCTGGTGCGATCACGACAACAACTATCCGTCCTATTGCTGCCAAGAATGCCGCTATTGCCCGGGCACGGGTTACACCTGCGGTGGTTACGGCTGCCGCCAGGGCTGCCCCTGATCGAGGTCACCCGGTCCGGCCGCAGCGCCGGACCGGGGTCGGTCACCCGGTGCCCGCGATGGCGTAACCCTGTGCCTGCAGTGTGAACATCTGTGCATACTGCCCGTTCAGCGCCATCAGTGACGCGTGAGTGCCCTCCTCGGCTACCCGGCCCCCGTCGAGCACCAGAATCCGATCGGCGTCTCGCACCGCACCCAGCCGGTGCGAGACGAGCACACTCGTCCGGCCCGTCCGATGTGTTTTCAATCGCCGATGTATTCGATGCTCCGCCTCCGCGTCGAGGCCGGATCCCGGCTCGTCCAATATCAGCAGTTCCCGGTCGTCGCGCATGAGGGTGCGGGCGATGGCAATTCGCTGCCATTGCCCGCCCGATACTGTCACGCCGTGCTCCGCATCATTCTTGTCGGTCTCCTTGAAAAATATTCTGCTGAGCATCGTGTCGTAACCGTGCGGCAGGGTCTCGATCTTCTCCGATACCCCGGCCTCGGTGGCCGCCCGGGCGATTTTATGTCGATCCGAAAGTGCGGGCAGGTCGCCGATTCCGATATTCTCGGCCACCGTGAGGTCGTATTCCATGAAATCCTGGAACAGGACCCCGAGTCGACGTCGCAACTCCGTGATCGGCACATCGCGAATGTCCACGCCGTCCCACAGGATCGCGCCGCGATCGGGTTCGTAGAAGCGGCACAGCAGTTTGATCAGCGTGCTCTTGCCCGCGCCATTGCGCCCGACCAGCGCGAGCGACTCACCGTGCGCGATCCGGGCGTCGAGTCCCCGCAGTACCCAGGGCTGCGACCGGTCGTACCGGAACCAGATGTCGACCAGGTCGATACCGGAGGTCAGGGTGGGCAGCGCCGCGGGCAGTGCGGGCACGGGCCGATCCGACGGCATATTCACCACGCGCACATAGTGATCCAGCTGCAGTAGTCCCCGATGCGCGCCGCTGATCTTGGTGACGAGACCGGACAGCGCCGCCTGCGCCGCCGCGACCGCGGTGACGAAGGCCGAGACATCGCCGATCGACAACCGGTCCCGGCTCGCGGCGTACACCGCCCAGGCCAGTCCGCCCGCGGCGATCGCACTGCCGAGTGCGGCCAGCGCGGCCTGCACCCGCAGCTGCCGCCGATCCAGATCGCGCTGGGCGTGATTGGTCGCCTCGATCGTCGCGAGGACCCGCTCGCGGAAGAAGTCCACGAGGCCGAACAGCCGAATCTCCTTGACCGCCCTGACATCACTGTTGAGCGCCGACAGTTGGAACTGCCGCCTGCTCGACGCCGACATGGTGTCCAGCATTGCGGCGAATCGGCGCGACAGCGACAGCTGCGCGAAGAACACCGGCGCCGCCGACAGCATCAGCACGAGCGCCATCGCCGGGGCCAGCAGATACACCGTGGCGAGCAGTCCGGTCAGCGACACCAGATCGCGCACCGCGGCGAACAGGCCGGTGGTCGCTGGCGCGACCGCGTTCGAGGTGCTCTGCTGCGCCGAGCGAATACGGTCGAGCAGCCGCGGATCCTCGAATCGCTCCAACCCCTGGAAATCACCGACCGCCGTGAACAGCCGATCGTTCATCAGTAGATATGCGCGCCGATTCAATTCGGCCCGAACGTATTCGGCGATCCGCGGTTCGCAGGCCCCGAGCAGCCCCGCCGCCGCGAGCACCGCGACGGCCGTGATCAACTGTCGCGAGGGCCCGTGCTCGGCGAGGCCGTCCATCATGAACTTGGTCGACCATGTCACCGCCGAGGCAAGGAATCCGCCGATGAGCGTGATCACGACCTGGACGAGGGTCAGTCCCCGCCCCGTCGCCCAGCACAGCCGCCACGCGGTCCGCAGCCGCGACCACACCGTCACGCGACGCCCGCGGCCAGCGCGGCGAGCGAATGCCGCGCCGCCACGATCGTCCCGGACTTGTCCAGCAGCAACAACTGCGGAAACGAGCGCACACCCAACTCCTCGGCGAGCGCGCCGCCGATCGGCTCCTCGATCACGGTCGGCGCATCGCCGAGCGCGGTGAGCAAGCGCGCCCGCTCGGCTTGCGCCCCCGACCCCGGCGTCAGAATCGCCACCCGCTCCGCATCGGGATGGCGCGCGAACTCCGCCGCCTGCTCCTCGCACGGCGCGCAGCCCGCGGAGAAGAACCCGACGAGCCGAATCGCCCCGCTCGCCGCGAACCGCGGCAACCGTCGCCCGAGCAACTGCTCCCGGTCGCCCGCCCCGCCCGCCGCGGGCATCGCCAGCCGCTCCTCGTGAATCCGCAAGCGCCGCAACACGGCAAAGGTGATCAGCAGATTGAGAACCACCAGGACGGTGAGGACGACGACAGCGGCGACAACATAGGGCATGGGAGCAGCGTCGGCGAATAGGTATGCCGAGGACATCGGTATCCGACGAGCTCCGAGCGCGCCAGCCCTCCGGTAAACGCAACAAATTTGCTTTAAGTCCGTCGTAGGGCTAACGTCTGCTAAAGCAAATATTTAGCTTTTGAAGCCGATGGGAGAGCGATGCCCGACACCGAACTCACCGCATCCGACGCCGCCCGCTGGGCCGCGCGCACGGGACTGCGACTGCCCGCCGACCGTCAGGCCGCAATCGCGGCCACCGCCAACCACATTCATTCGGTCGTCGAGGTCCTGCGCGAACTCGACTTCGCGGACATCGCACCCCCCTCCGCCTACCGCGCCGACTAGGAGAACCGTGATGCAGCCCTACGAACTGTCGCTCAGCGCGGCCGCCGAGGCGATCCGGGCTCGGCGGCTGTCGCCGGTCGAGTTGGTGGACTCCGTGCTGAACCGCATCGAACAGGTGCAGCCCGATCTGAACGCCTACGTCACCGTGACCGCCGAGCATGCGCGCCGAGCGGCGCGGGCGGCCGAGAACGATATCGCCTCCGGTCGCTATCGCGGTGCGCTGCACGGTATTCCGATGGGCCTCAAGGATCTGATCGATGTCGCCGATATGCCCACCTCCGCGAGCTCGCGGGTCCGAGCCGACCATCGCGCGCGGGCCGACAGCGCTGTCGCCCAGCGCCTTTCGACGGCCGGAGCCGTCTTGGCCGGCAAGACCCACACCCACGAGTTCGCCTACGGACTGACCACACCGCAGACTCGCAATGCCCGGCATCCGGGCCGGATCGCGGGCGGTTCCAGCGGTGGCTCCGCCGTCGCCGTGGCGGCGGGCGCCGCCACATTCGCCCTGGGCACCGATACCGGCGGATCGATCCGGGTACCCGCCGCGTTGAACGGGGTCGTCGGCCTGAAGCCGACCTATGGCTTGATCTCCCGGCACGGTGTCACATCGTTGTCCTGGTCGCTGGACCATATCGGGCCCATCACCCGCACGGTCGAAGATGCCGCCCTGGTCCTGTCCGCGCTGACCGGCCCCGATCCCCGCGACCCGGCCTCCCTGAGCGACCCGGCCGTGCACTACCACCTGACCGAGACCACGGATCTCGCCGGATTGCGGGTCGGCGTACCGCGCAACTACTACTTCGACCGGGTCGATCCGGAGGTCGAAGCCGCGGTGCGGCGGGCCGTCGACCAACTGCGGGCGCTCGGCGCGCGACTGATCGAGGTCGACATCCCCATGACTCGCTACATCCAGGCCACCCAGTGGGGCCTCATGGTGCCCGAGGCCACCGCTTACCACGAGAACACCTTGCGGACCGTTCCCGAGCGCTATCAGGATGACGTCCGAATCCTGCTCGAGGCGGGCGAACTGATGTCGGCCGGTGACTACCTGCGCGCCCAGCGCGCCCGCGAGCTGATGCGCCGGGAATGGGCCCGGATGCTGCGTGAGGTGGATCTGATTGCGGCGCCGACGGTTCCGGCGACGGCGGTCGAGACGTATCGGGAAACCATCACCTGGGGCGACGGCACGACCGAAGCCGTCGCCGACGCCTATGTGCGACTGTCGGCTCCCGCCAACATCACCGGTGTGCCGTCGCTGTCCGTCCCGGTCGGTCACGACGCGGCGGGTCTGCCGATCGGTATGCAGCTACTGGGTAGACCTCGGGCCGAGGATGTCCTTCTGCGAGTCGGTCACGCCTACGAGCAGACCCGTCGCTCGAGCGTCGAGGCCCCGCGCGGAGCGCCGAGCAGGAGGGCGGACAGTGCGGTGCGGGTATCCGGGCAGCCGAGCCGGGCGGTGAAATCCGGGGTTTCGCCGGAGTAGATGCGGGCGGCGAGGCCCTGGGCCGCGGCGGCCAGGCTGGCGCGCTGGAGGGCGATGCCCGCGTCGGCCTGCAGAATTCGATACCATCGCGCCCCGAGGCAGCGCGGGCTCGCCGGGCGCTGTCATGGTCGCCGCGTGCAGGGCCGCCGATGCCGGAAGCCGGTCGGAAACGACCGGCGCGCAGTCGGATTCGCGCGCACACGGCACGCCGATCAACTCCGGAGTCCAGATCAGCCGGGTGACACCGCACAGTTCGAACAGCAGATCGCCCACCGGGCAGGGGAGAGGGTATGGGGCAGATCGGCGCGTGCGTCGGTCACGAATCCGTGCTCGTGCAGCAGCGTCACCATATCCTCGACGGTGGATCGCTGGGCGGCAGGCAGGGCGGCCGTCAGCTCGTGCAGGCTCAGTTCGCCGGTCAGATACGGTTCGAGGCGGCTGAGCCACTCGTAGGCGCGCGCTCCCCGCATGGTTCGGGCGCCGCGATCACCGTGGAGGTAGACCCCCTCCGGACACGGGACATAACGCACGGCCGGATCTATTCGCGGACGCATGCCGGTCTCCTTTCGCCTGTAGAGCACGATCACATGCGGACCGGGTGCGCGACCAGGGAGCGAAACCGGGAATTGTTCCCGAGTGATCCGGGAGTCGATGCCCTGCCGGAAAGGTGTGCGCGGCAGACATATTCGAGGTGTTTGTCATATTCATTCGAAAGGATCGAGTCATGCCTGTCACCTCGGCGAATCTCGCCGCCGAATTGCTGGATCTGGAACCGCAGCAGCTGGACATGGAGGACCGTTCGACGCCGTCGGGTTACCTGCCTCCGTGCAACTGTGAGGCCTGCTGCACGTGCGGAAACTGCGTCTGTAACCCGCGCTGATCGAATCCGGTGGATCCCCCCGGCCGAGTGCGGTCGGGGGGATCCACTCAGCCCGGATCGACCCCGAGTCCCGCCTCGCGGGCCCGCACGATCGCGGTGGCCCGATCGCAGACGCCGAGTTTGGCGAAGATATTGGAGATGTGGTTGCTCACCGTCTTGGGGGCCAGATGCAGACGCCGCGCGACGACCGAATTCCGCAGTCCCGCGGCGACCAGATCGAGCACCTCGAATTCGCGCGTGGTCAGCTCGGGAAACGGCCGGCTGTCGGCGCTTTCGCCGGTGAGCGCCGACAGCGCGGCCCGGCTGAATATCACCCATCCGGCCGCGACGACCGACACCGCGCGGGCGATATCGTCGGCGGAGGCGGGCAGATATCCGTGTACCCCGGCCCGCAGCGCGCGGCGCACCGTCTGCGTGTCTTCGGTCGCGTTCACCAGCAGAATCGCGATGCCGGGCGTCACCTGGGATACATCGCGCAGGGTATCGGGTGAGACCGTGCCCAGCACGAGCACATCGGGCCGATGGCGCAGCACCTCGCGTAGCAGGTCCGGTCCGGTGGCCGCCTCCGCGAGGACGGTGATTCCCGCGTCGGTGAGTACCGCGCGCAGACCTGTGCGCACCAGTGCATTGTCGTCCGCCAATATCGCGGTGGTGCGGACCTCCGAGAGGTGCGTGACATCCGCACAGAGGCCGTAATTCATATCGGCATCGTGTGACCGCGGCCTTTCACCGAGGTCTCATACACATCTCAGCGTCCTGCCGTGAAAGACGTTCCGGGGCAACAACTTCATGTCAAGCCCGCCGAAATCGGGGCTGGGGATTCCGTGCGGAAACGGATTGAATCCTGGACCATTAACCGAAGAGGGGTTTTCCGGGGCCGAGGGGGCGAATTGTCCGAAAAAGATGCGGGATTCGAGGTCGATCCCGATGATCTGCGACTGCTGGCGGGGCGATTCGTCGATGCGGCGGGTAATGCGTCGGATGCATTCGATCGCCATCACGCCGAAGTGGCCGACCATTCCAGCACACTGTTCGGCGCCACTCGGGCGGCCCTGAACGGCAAGGTCGACACCTGGCGCGATACCGCGGCCACGCTCACCGGCACCGTGCACGGCCACGGCCGGGAATTACATTCGGGCGCGGTCGCCTACCGCGAGGTCGACCACGGCAACGGCGGCGATATCGCCGACGCGGGGAATACGAGGGCCTGACGCCATGGTGACCTTCGGCGAAGTGCTGCAATTCGATCCGGAGCAGTTGGACAAGATCTTCCGTATCTGTACCTCCGCCCACGGGACGTGCACGGATCTGACCGAGCCGCTGCGGAATCTGGATTCGCTGCACACCTGGCAGGGGCCCGGTTCGGAGGCCGCGCGCGGCGCGGCCGGTAAGGCCCGGGTCGATATCGACACCCACGGCCAGGAAGTCGCCCAGGTGGCCGCGGCCGCACGGGATTGCTACGGAGAGGGCGTGACACTCAAGAGCAATGCCCTGGCGGTTCAGCAGGAGGCGGACAGGGCGAAGCTGCGCATCGATCCGGCCACCGGCCGGGTATCGGATCCGAATCCGCCGCTCATGCTGCTTCTGCTCACCGCGGCCCAGCGCTATCCGACCAAGGAGTTCTACGATTACGCCGCCCGGATCGCCGCACTGCAGCAGCGGGTGAACGACGTGATCAGCGCCGCCGGTCGATTCGACGAGGATCTCGCGGCATTGATCAACGGCGCCGACGGGACATTGCCGCTGACGCCGCCGAACTCCACCGCCGACGATAATGAAATCGACCGTCGCGCCAATCAAATCGCGGCATTCCGGGCGGTCTACCATCGGGATCCGGTATCGGAGAACGACTGGCGCATGGCCGAGGCCCTGGATCCGCATACCTACGACCCCAAATATCGGGGTATGAAGGCCAATATCGTGATGGCGACCTTCGATCCGGTCAAGGGCTTGGGACTGTTCCGGCAGAACATGTACATCCCGGCGGCGACGGTCGACAATCTCGATCTCGATCCGCTGGAATGGTTCGACCGCGGGCTGTTTCCCTCGATGATCGGCGATAATCGTGGTCCGTCCGCGAATGCCGCCGCCGAGGCGTCGCGCGTATCGCTCTACGCCGATATGGACAACGGCGTCGTGATCGCCCGGCAGAACCCCACCATGTCCGTCGACGGCAAGGACGCCGGGGCCGGGCGCCCCTCTCTGAGTGTGGTTCAGGGGTCCGATGGTTCGCTGCGGGTGAACTATCACGCCGTCGATCCGTTCGAACCGGCGATCGCCAAACCCGTCGTCGGCGTCAGCGGCGAAATGACCGTCGGTCGCAACGGCAATGACGTCGTCGCGGGCGGGCACATCACGCAATATCCCAGCACGGAGGCCTATCAGTACAAGCCCGACGGCGAGACGCGGGAATTGATCGACTACCGCGCGTCGACCTCGCCCTCGGCCCCGGCGTCCGATCTGTTGAAACCGCAGACGCAGGTCGGCACCTCGGTCCGGACGCCGATGGACACCTATCCGTCGCAGCCGACCGACGGCAGTCCGCTGCATCCGCCGTACTACTACTCCACCGACGCCGGTGATGTCGGCCATCCGCCGAAAGCCCCTGTCGTCGAGCCCTATTCGCCGCCACCGCCGTCGCGGCCCACGACGACGACCATGCCGCCACCGGCTCCGGCGCCCACCCCGCCGCCCGCGCCGCGCTGAGCCGAGGCGGACTCACCAGCCGGATTCGCTGACCGGACTGTAGGTTTCGCCGCCCTGGGGCCAGGGCGGCGGTGTCGGAGTCGGTAGCGGGGGCGCGGAATTCATCGGGACGGACGGCCATTCCGCCGCCGTCACCCGCTGCGCGACCGCGGCGATATTCGGATCCGCGCACAATTCCCGGTGAACATCCGCGGCGAGAGATCGGGCCTGCGCGCGGGCTTTTCGATGCGCGTCGGCCACCGCGGTGGCGACATCCTGCAAATGCAGGGCATGTAATTCCGAGGACAGCGTCAGTTCCACGATATCGCCCTCGGCGTCGACTTCCACCCGCACCTGTCCGTCGAGGGATTCCCCGCAGCCGCGAATTCGGACAAGTCGGGCCCGCAATCGGGCGGCCTGTTCTATCAATTGGTCCAGCGCGGTACCGGGATCGGTCACGGTGTTTCCCGAATCGACGAGTGGCGAATGGTTGTGCGGACTTTATCAGTGCGGACGCCGTTCGGTAACGACACCAAAAATGCGGTCGGCGCGCTGGCGATAGCCGATCGAGGTGGCGGCGGCGACGGATCGGACGTCGGTGGTCACGGTCAGGGCGCGCGCGGCCGGATCGTAGGACCAGCGGGCCTCGGAGCCGTTGACGGTCGCGCGCTCGGGTCGCGTCGGTACGTCGTGGAAGACCACGGAACAGGCCCGGTCGGTGACCGCGCCGGGGTAGGCGCCGTGGACCGGGTCGATCGTCAACGTATGGATGGGATCGGCGTAACCGATTGCGGTGCTTGCGGATTCGCCGTCGCGGTAGCCGATGCCCTGTCCGGCGTCCTCGTACAGGGTGAAGGAGCCGTCGCCGCCGGTGGCCACGTCGACGGTGACCAGGTTCATCGGGCTCTGATTCGCGCGATCGACATAGTCGGTGCGGGTTCGATATTCGTTCCACCCGGCAGCTACGGATTGCCCGGCGCGCCCACCGCCTCGACGCGCCGCCGCAGCAGACAGAATTCGTTCCCCTCCGGGTCGGCCAGGACATGCCACGATTCGGCGCCGGTCTGGCCGACATCGGCCGGGCGCGCACCCGCGGCGAGCAGACGCGCCAGCTCCGAATCCTGATCGCGATCGGTCGGATTCACATCCAGATGCAGCGGTAGCTTCCCGCGCTTGGGCTCGTCGCCGGGACTGAACACCAATGTGGGCTGCGGCCCGCCGAATCCGACTCCGGGTGGCCCGATCTCCAGAGCGCCGTCCTCCCAACCGAGTTCGACATAGCCGAGCACCTCGCACCAGAAGTCCCCCAGCCGTTGCGGATCGGCGCAGTCGATGACGAGTTCGGTGATCCTGCAAGCCATGTCGGCGACCCTACGCGAGGGGTGGCGTGAGTTCGATCCGATAACACCGTGTGAGACCGCGTCCGGTCTGTCGAATACCTTCGAGAACCCCGCCGCTGCGCTCGATGGTTTTCGCCGACGCGACATTGTCCGCCGCGCAGACGACCGACACGTGGCCCATCCCCAGCTCTCGCGCGTCCACGAGTATCCGTCCCAGCGCCCAGGTGGCGAGCCCGCGCCGACGAGCCGACGGCCGAATCCCATACCCGATATGCCCTGTCACCGCGTCGGGTCCATATCGCAGCGCGATCCCGCCGACCACCGCGTCGCCCTCGAGAATCCATCGATACCGCGTACCGTCCGCGTCACCGCGCGCCGACTCGCCGACCAGTCTCGTCACCCACCGCGCGAACCCGGCCGCGGTCCGGACCTCATCCGTCGGCAACAGCCCGAACCCGTCCTCATGTAAGCCCGGACCCCATTCGACATGCGCCTCGAGCCAGGCCGCGTGCAGATCGGTGGTCGGCGCGACGAGTTCGCGCGCCTCGTGATCTCGGGTCGTGCCGCTCACAAGCTGGCCGCGGCGATCTCGTAGACGATCTCCAGGCCGTCCTCCTCGTCCCACTGCTGGCCGACCTCGACGAAACCGTACTGCGATGTCAGCCGGTACGAGGCCAGGTTGTCGGGGCTGATACTCACCCGGACCGTGCGTACCTCGGGTTCGCGAGAAGCCCTGCGCAGCAGCGCTTCCAGCGCCGCGCGGGCGTAGCCGCGGCGTCGGTACACCGGGTCGACCGCGTAACCGATCTCCACCATTCCGGCAGCGTCGGGCAGTCCGTGAAAACCCGCCCGCCCCACGGCCGTTCGCTGTTGCTCGTCCCAGATGGCGCCGGTCACCCAGTCGGCGCTGGCCGGATTCTGTTCGGACTGTGCGCTGCGCATAAGCCACAGTCGACGCCATTCGGGGCCGGCGAAATAAGCCGTCAAAGGTACGGGGCTGGCGGCGTTCGCGGTCGTAAGGTCGCCTGCGGCAAGCGCTTCGAAGACTCGGCGATTCAAATGCACTACACGTACGGACATTCGCCCAACCTACCGATGCGCGAGGTCGTATCTCGGGCGATTTCCTGCGCACCCGCGACGGCGCGACCTACACGGTCGAGAAGATCTCCGGCGTCGACCAGCGCATCGATCCGCCCGGCGACCATCCGCCGATCGGTCGCTGCGTTCCGGGTCTGTGGCCGACCGACGGCTCCTGGCCGAGCCCTGGATGGGCCGGTGCGCGGTCCTCGCGCATACCTGTCGGTGGGTATCGGTAACGTCGTGACCTGTGGAAGCTGGGGAACGGATCCGAGAACTCGCCGACCGCGTCGTGACGCTGCGCGATGCCTACTATCAGGGCGCGCCGCTGGTCGCGGACGCGGAGTACGACGCGATCGAGGACGAACTACGCGCCCTCGTCGAGGCGCATCCCGACCTCGCACCGGATCCGAATCCGCTCGAGCAGGTCGGCGCGCCCGCGATTCTGCATGCGCCGGTTCGGCATTCGCGTCCGATGCTGTCGCTCGAGAAGGCCACCAAACCCGAGCAGGTCGCGGCGTTCTTCGATCGTTTCCCCGGTCAGTCGGTGGTGGTGATGCCGAAGCTCGACGGCCTGTCGCTGGCGGTGGTCTTCGAGGACGGTCGGCTGACGCGGGCTGTCACCCGGGGCGACGGCACCACCGGTGACGATGTGACCCCGCTGGTACGCGCACTGGTGGACGGTGTGCCCGAGCGGATCGATGTCCCCGGGCGGGTGGAGGTGCGTGGCGAGGCGGTGATGCTGCGTTCGACCTTCGCCGCCTACAACGCGGCGCATCCGGACAAGCCCCTGATCAATCCGCGCAATGCCGCGGCGGGCACATTGCGCGCGAAGGATCCGGCCACGGTCGCCGAGCGGCGGCTGCGCTTCTTCGGGTTCGACCTGGATACCGCCGACGACGCCGCCGCGGCCGATCTGGAGGAGGGCCTGCGCGCGCTGGGGATCACCGGCGCGCAGATGCGCCACTGCGCCGACGCCGACCAGGCGCAGGCGGCGATCACCGCGATCGAGAACGGCCGCAACGACCTGGATTACGACCTCGACGGCGCCGTGCTGCGCCTGGCCGACCGCGATGCCTACGCCGCCGCCGGAACGCGCTCGAATTCCCCGCGCGGCGCGCTGGCATTCAAATTCGCCGCCGAGGAGAAGACCACACTGCTGGCCGATGTGGTCTGGGACGTCGGCAAGACGGGCAAGATCGTGCCGGTCGCATGGCTGGAACCGGTATTCGTGGGCGGCACCACGGTTACGCGGGCCACGCTGGCCAATCAGGAGGTGATCCGCGCCCGCGACATCAAGGTCGGCGATACGGTGCTGGTGCGCCGCGCGGGCGATGTGATCCCGTTCGTGGCGGGCGTACTCGACGCCGCCAAGCGCACGGGCGAGGAGCGCGAGATCGTCCCGCCCACGGTCTGCCCGTCGTGCGGACAGCCGGTCACCGAACAGGGCAACAGCCGAGAACTGTTCTGCACCAATGTTTCCTGCCCCGCGCAGACGGTACGACGGCTCATCCACTGGGCCTCGCGGGCCGCCGCGGATATCGACGCCATCGGACAGGTCTGGATCGAGCGGTTGGCCGAGGCGGGCATCCTGGAAGGTCCGGCGGATTTCTACACGCTGACCAAGGAGCGCCTGCTCGAATTCGACCGCATCGGCGAGGTCTCCGCCCAGCGCATGATCGACTCGATCGACGCGAGTCGCCGGGTCGGCCTGCGTCGCGCACTGATCGGTCTGGCGATTCCGATGGCCTCCGACGGCACCGCGGCGCGATTGGCCCGGGCCGGTTTCGGTTCCCTGGAAGAGGTGGCCGACGCGGGCGAGGAACGACTCGTGGCCGTCGAGGACATCGGGCCGAAGGTCGCCGCCTCACTGGTCGCGCACCTCACCCGGCTGCGCCCGGAACTGGAACGGCTGCGCGCCGCGGGCGTCTCCTTGGATGTGCGCGAGGAGGATCTGCCCCCGGTCGTCGCGGCCGGTGCACCCCTGGAAGGTAAGACGGTCGTGATCACCGGCGCCATCAGCGATCCGCGCTCCGGCGAGAAGGTCGCCCGCCCGACGTTCCAACGCCTGTGCGAGAAGGCGGGCGCTACCGCGGCCTCCTCGGTCTCGGCGAATACCGACCTGCTCATCACCGGCGCGGGAGTCGGCGACAGCAAGCTGGCCAAGGCCGAGAAACTCGGTGTCGAGGTCGTAGACCAGGGCGAGATCTGGAATCTGCTGATCGAGGCTCGGATCGTCTAGCCCGAGGCACGGCGGTCACGGACTCGGTTGCGGCAGTTCGCAATTGCCGAGATGCGGATTCACGCCCATGTAATTGAGCGGGCCGGACACGATCGTCAGGGCGATATTGCCGAAACTGGCGCAGGTGATCGGGCCGGAGTCGAAGTAGTGACGCTGGGCCGCGGCGACGAACCCGATCACCAACCAGATGACAAGAAGTAGAGTTCCGGTCCTCGTCTTCATGGCAGTCCTCGATCCCGTTCTGCCGCGATTGTCTCATCACGTCCGCTCCGGATCGGCGTGTTCACCGGATCGTCCGGCGTGGCACGTCATACGGCGCGGCGCGGCATATGATCCGCTCGCGGATTCGACTGAGGAGTGACAATGCGCAACGAGGCAATCCAGCGGCTGGACGTCCTGACGGGCTCGTGGCGGGCGACCCTGCGCAATGCGTGGTTCCTCGACCCGGCCGATCAGGAGGTGCCCGGCTCGGCGACGGGCGAGTGGCTCTCCGACGCGTTCGTGGTCTTCCGCTGGATCATGAGCGGGGACGTCGGAAAGGCCACCAGCCAAATGGTTCTCGTGCTCGGCCGCAGCGATCCGAACGACGCCTACACCGCCCTGTACCACGACGAACGCGGCGTCTGCCGAGTCTTCGCCATGACATTCGACGGTACGGCCTGGACCCTCGAACGCCAGGATCCCGATATGTTCCAGCGGTTTGTCGCCAGCGTCGAACCGGATCGGATCGTGGCCCGCTGGGAGGCGTCGGACGATCGCGGATCGACGTGGCGTAAGGATTTCGACCTCGTCTTCGACCGGGAGTAGCCGTTATGTCCTGTAACGGAACAGGATTCGTCCCCGGGTGAGGTCGTACGGGCTCAGTTCCACGAGCACCCGATCCTGCGGCAGGATCTTGATGTAGTTCTTGCGTATCTTGCCGCTGATATGCGCGAGTACCTTGTGCCCGTTCGGCAGTTCGACGGTGAAGGTGGCATTACGCAGGCATTCGACGACGATGCCCTCGATCTCGATGCCCTTGCCGCTGTTCGTCGTATTCGTCATCGCCGCACCAATTCCAGATTGCTGCCCGCGCGACGGCCGACACCGTCGAACAGCGCCACGGCGGCGGTATCGGCCTCGTTCACATACGCCGACACCGTCTCGATCCCCGACCCGTGCAGCGCACCGAGCACGTCGGCGAGCAGCGCTCGGGCGATGCCGCGGCGTCGAACATCGGCGTGAACGGCGACGAGTTCGATACGCGCGTGTTCGCGTCGCGTCGCGACTCCGAGCAGTCCGACGTACCGGCCGGACCGGGTCGCGACGGCATATCGTGCCGGATCGATCGGGACGGTCCCGGCCGGGCAGGCGACGATATCGACTTCGGCGCGGATCGTGGTGTAGAGCTCGAGGAGCGGACCCTCCTGTGCCGCGCCGACCGGCAGTATCCGCACATCGTCGGGGATCGGTATCGAGTCGAGCCCGGTGTGCCGTGGATCGGTGGACCCGAAGTACTCCCACTCGCGGCGGCGGACGGTGAAACCGGCCCGCTCCCAAGCGGATCTCAGGTTCGCGTCGACCTCGTCGACCACGGTGTACAGGGGCGTCGACAGCTCCGGCAGCATTACGGCGGCGAGCCGGTCGAAGACCGAACCGTGCCACGAATCGATACTGAGGAATATCCGACCGTCGGGCCGCCGCGAGGCGTCGCCGCGACCGACTATTCGGCCGTCGGCCACCGCGTCCCACTGCGTCGGGCCCACCCGGGTGATCACAGCGGTGGGCTCGGCCCGACCGGAAGTGGAATTCGAAGAGTTCATTGGTTGTCGCCTTTCGGGATTGCCTTGTTGCTCAGGCGCTCCCGGCGACAACTACCTCGTTCGCCCAACCGTGACGGCGACAGGGAGCACCCGTATCGATGCAATGTTCATGGGGCTCACCTCCTCGCGTACTGTCACGGTGTCAGGGAGGCTATCAGCTTGAATATCGACCGGGCCAACTCTTTTTCGACCACAGGCGTGTATCTGGCTTCCCGCGGCGATACCGAGCTCGCCGAGCTCATCGCCGCGGGCCGGTCCGTCGGTGTGGGAGTGGGCGGGGACGCGACGGTCCTCGACGTCGACGGCGTACCGGTATTCGTCAAGCGCATCCCGCTCACCGATCGAGAGCTCGCCCACCACGGATCCACCGCGAACCTGTTCGACCTGCCGGTGTCCTGTCAGTACGGTATCGGTGGCCCGAGCTTCAACGCGTGGCGCGAGCTGGCCGCGAACATCATCGTCACCGACGGCGTACTGTCCGGCCGGACACGGTCTTTCCCGAGGCTGCATCACTGGCGGGTGCTGCCCGGTCGAGCGCCGACCGCGGCCGAACACGCCGATATCGATGCCGTGGTCGCCGCGCAGGGCGGCAGTCCCGCCGTGCGCGCGCGCCTCGAGGCGCTGGCTGTGGCGTCGGCCAGTCTCGTACTGTTCTGCGAATACATCCCGTACTCGATATCGGAGTGGTTGCGCGAGAACCCGATCGACAAGGCCGTCGCGGTCGAGCGGCAGTTCGCGGAGATGGTGACATTCCTCGTCGATCGCGAGCTGCTGCATATGGACGGTCACTTCGGCAATCTGCGCAGCGACGGGGAACGGCTCTACCTCACCGACTTCGGGCTGGCCACCTCATCGCGTTTCGAGCTGTCCACCGCCGAGCGCGAGTTCGTCGAACGCCATGCCACCCATGACGCCGACTACGCCGCCATGCGCCTGGTCAACTGGCTGGTGACCGATATCTGCGGCATACCGATGCCGGCCACCGGCGGGCCCGTCGCCCGCAACGCCTACGTAAGTCGCTGCGCCGCAGGGCATATCCCGGAGGATGTGCCGCCGGTCATGGCCGAGATCCTGGCCCGGCACGCGCCCGCCGCCGCGAAGCTGAACGCCTTCTATTGGAAACTGTTCGGCGGCGACATTCACGCGGAATATCCGTGGGGCCCATTGTGAAAGACTGAACTCGTTCTCACGCCGGATCGTTGGCCCGCCACCGCGCCACGGTATCGGGTACGCGCCCGCGCAGCTGTTCGATGATGCAGGCGATCATCGGCCGGGCGGTGCACAGCTGGGTGCCGTGGTCGTCGCGGTCGCGGGCACAGGATTCGGTCTCGGCTATCTGGGAGCCGCCGCACGCGTCGAAGTACGGGCAGGACAGGCAGTTTCGGGCCACCCGCCCGCTCGAATCATCACGGATCGATCGTTTGGGTAAAGTCGGCGTTCATGGGGCTGGGAGTAGTGTTGGTTACCGGTTCGTCCGGGGTGGTCGGGGCGGCGGTCGCGCACGAAATGCGCACGGCGGGATGGCAAGTGCGCGGCTGGGACCTTCGCCCGGGACCGTGGACAACCCACCTCGGCGACCTACGAGACACCGAACTTCGGACGCGCGCGGTCGCCGGTGCGGAGATCGTCGTGCACACCGCCGCGCTGCACGCCCCGCATGTCGGTGCGGTCGCCGATGACGAATTCCACACCGTCAATGTCGAATCCACCGCGGCGCTGCTCGACTGCGCGGCCGAATGCGATGTCCAGCGCATCGTCTACACCAGCACGACCTCGGTGTACGGCCACTCCCTGGTACCCGACGGTCGGGCGGTCTGGGTCGACGAATCACTGCGGACGCGACCACGCGATATCTACGACGAAACCAAGCTCGCCGCCGAAACTCTCGTCACGGACAGCCCATATCCGTTCACCACCATCGCGCTGCGCATCGCCCGCTGCTTTCCCGAAGCGCCCGCCGTGCGCGCGGCGCATCGGCTCCACCGTGGCGTCGACGTCCGCGACGTCGCGCACGCCCACCGGCTCGCCGCCGAACACCAGCGGGTGACCGGCATATTCAATATCGCGGGCCCGATGCTGTTCGACCCCAACGACACTCGGCATTTGTGGCTCGACGCCCCGGCGCTCCTCGCCCGGAAATCACCGGAGACCGTGGCCCTGTTCCAGCGGCAGGGCTGGTTGCTACCGGCCAGGATCGACCGGGTCTACGATTCGCGCAAGGCGGGACGTCAGCTCGGATACCGGCCCAGCCACGGGGTCGCCGCCGTCGTGGCCGAGCCGCACTGAGAACTAGCCGTCGTATCCGCTGACGACATCGAGCACCCACACCACGCCGAAGCGGTCACGCAGCATTCCGTAGGCGGGCGCCCAACCCGCCGGACCCAGCGGGACCACCACATTCGCCCCAGTGCGGAGCGTCTCCCAATATCCGGTGATCTCCTCGACGGTCGCACCGCGCACCGAGACGAAGAACGAGTTCTCGCCCCGGCCGTAACTCATGGACGAGGGCACGTCGTAGGCCATGACGTGGAAGCCGTTCCCGGCGTGGACCTGGCCCCACATCACCTGATCGGCCTCGGACTCCCGCTGGATGTTCCCGGCGTCCCGGTAGGTGACGACGGCGAGATCGCCGCCGAAGACGGATTGATAGAACGCCAGCGCCGTGCGCGCGTCGCCGCGGAAGTTCAGGTGGGTGGTGGTCGTGACGGACAAGTTCGGCTCCTCGCCTTCGGACTGATGTCTGACCCGAGCAACGGTCACAGAGGTAGCGGCCAGGATGTGTCCTCTTCTTCGGGCAGTATGAGAAATATGCCGAAAACCTCAACGCGACTGCTGGCCCTGCTGTCGCTGTTGCAGGCGCGCCGGGACTGGCCGGGGGCGCTGTTGGCGCAGCGGCTGGAGGTCAGCCCGCGCACCGTCCGCCGTGATGTCGACCGCCTGCGCGAGCTGGGCTATCCGATCGCGACCATCAAGGGTCCGGACGGGGGTTATCGGCTCGGCGCGGGGACGAATCTGCCGCCGCTGCTGTTCGACGACGAGCAGGCCGTCGCCCTCGCCGTCGCGCTCCAGACCGCGGCCGCCACGCCCGGGATGGCCGAAGCCTCGATCCGCGCGTTGAACACCATTCGACAGGTCATGCCCGCCCGATTGCGGCACCGCGTCGACGCCTTCGATATAACCGTTGCCGGGCAGGAGAATTCGCACGTCCACCCGCGGGAGCTCGCGGTGCTCGGCGCTGTCGTGCGCGCCCGCGAGGTGTTGCGCTTCGACTATCCCGGGACGCCGCCGCGGCGGGTTCAGCCGCATCATCTCGTCACCAGCCATGGACGCTGGTACCTCATCGCCTGGGACCTCGATCGCGAGGATTGGCGCACCTTCCGCGTCGACCGGATCGCCCCGCGCACCCCGACCGGGCCGCGATTCACTCCGCGCGAGGTGCCCGGCGGCGATGTGGCCGCCTTTGTGACAGCCCGATTCCGGGGCGCGAATGATTCCGGCGAGTGGCCGTGCCGCGGCGAGGTGATCCTCGGCCTGCCCGCCGCCGAGGTGTCCCCGTTCATCCGTGACGGTGTGGTCGAGGATCTCGGTCCGGATCGCTGCCGACTCACCGCGGGTTCGTGGTCGTGGCCCGGTCTGGCAGCGGCCATCGGCAGGTTCGACGCCGATATCGCGGTCGTCTCGCCACCGGAACTGAAGGACGCCTTCGCGCGACTGGCCCGCCGCTACGCCGACGCCGCGACCCCGGAGTCCGGAATCCCCTCGTAGTCGGGCAGTTCGACGCCGTTGAGCGCGCGCTCGATCAGTTCGGTGAACCACTCACCGGTGAAATCCGGACCCGGTTCGGCCTGCGCCGCGGGAGCGGTCAGGCTGTGCGCGTGCAATCGGCCGATTTCCTGATTGGCCTCGACGAACGGGCGCATCCGCCTTTCGTATTCGGCGAATCCGACCTCCGGGTCCCATCCGGCGGCGGCCAGCTCTCCGGCCAGCACATACGCGCCGACCAGGGCCAACCCGGTGCCCTGTCCGGACATCGGCGACGAGCTGAACGCCGAGTCCCCGAGCAGTCCCACCCGACCGCTCGACCAGCGGTCCATCACCACCTGGGCGACCTGGTCGAGGTAGAAGTCCGGGGTGTCGTCCAGATGCGCGAGGATGTCCGGGGTCAGCCAGCCCATGCCGCTCATCCGATCGCGCAGCAGTCGCTTCTGGGCCTCGATGTCGCGGTAGTCGACATCGAATTCGCCCGAGGCGAAGGAGAATACGGCCATCGCCCGGGTGGCGTCCCGGATGGGCCGCAGGCTGGCCGAGCGCCCGGACTCCTGGTAATCCAGTAGCCAGCGGTCCAACCCGAATTCATTGGGCACGCTGTAGAAGGCCAGTACGAGCCCGAGGTGGCGCAGGAAACGCTCGTGCGGTCCGAAGACCATCGCGCGCAGCGCCGAATGCAGCCCATCGGTCCCGATCACCAGGTCGAAGCGCCGCCGCTCGCCGCTCGCGAAGCTCACCTCGACCCCGTCCGCGTCCTGTTCGAGCTCGGTGATCCGATCGTCGAAGAGGTACTCGACCTCGTCACGGGTGTCGTCGTAGAGCACCTGGGACAGATCACCGCGCAGGATCTCGATCTCCGCGATGTATCCGTCGCCGCCGTCATCGTCGGCGCGAAAGGTCTCCAAGACCTTCCCGTCCGCATCCACGGTGTACGCACCGGCGGTCTCGGTACGCGCCGCGCGTACGGCCGCATCCAGGCCCATCCGCCGAATGACCTCCCTGGTCACCCCGCGCGCATCCACGGCCTGCCCACCCGGCCGCAACTCGCTCGCTCGCTCCACCACGGTCACCTCGGCCCCCCGCCGCCGCAGCCAATGCGCCAGCGCGGGCCCCGCGATACTCGCTCCAACCACCAACACTCGTGTGTCGCTCACTGCGTCTCCTGCTCACTCATGCCCACTGTATTCAGAGGTATCGACGACGGCTCGGCACGAAATTCATCGGCGCGACTCAGATCATGCCCCGACCGACCGCGTGATTCAGGGAACGGCGGTGAACAGCTCGTAGCCCGCGGCCGACGAAACGAGCCGGTGAGTCGATCGAAACGGCCGCTAGGGATCGTTCGGGTTGAGCAGCCGGAATGCCAAACCCGCTGCGGCAGCGCCCAATAGCTCCACGATCAGGTAGAGCAGCGTCGACGCGCCGAACAGGCCCATCGCCATGCCGCCGAACAGGACGGCCGGATTGAACACGGCGCCGGAGACGCCGCCGACCGCGATCGCTCCGGCCGCGACGGTGAATCCGATCGCCAGTCCGTAGAAGGAGTTGCGTGAATGATCGGCGCTGGTGGCGACGTTGAGCACCACATAGGCGAGGGCGAAGGTGAACAGCAGTTCGGCAATGAGCGCCTCGGCGAGGATATGACCCGAGGGATTCACGGCGTGGCCGCGCGCACCGCCGACGACCAGGTGAACGACCCCGGCCGCGATCAGACCGGCCAGGATCTGAATCGCCCAGTACCCCAGGGCCGCAAGTGGTTTGATCCGGCCGCGCAGCAGCGCCGCCAAGGTCACCGCGGGGTTGTAGTGCGCACCGGAGATGTGCCCGCCCGCGTAGACCATGACCATGAGCGTCGCGCCGATCGCCAGCGGCGCGAGTGAATTCCCGCTGTGCACCGCGGTTCCGACGGTGAAGACGAGAAAGAACGTCCCGATCCCTTCGACCGCGAGCCTGCGCGTGATATCCCGGCCGGGCGTCTCGGCGCTCCTGATCGCGGTGGTCTCATCCGTGGTTGAGCTGGACATGATTCGTTCTCCAGTTGCGACTATCGGTTGTTGACTTCGGTGATTGCCTGCTCGTAATCGACGGCGGCAGGCCGTAATTCCCGCTCGCGCCGCAGCGCGGCCGTCCGATCGTGACGACGCAGCCGAGCGTCGGGATCCAGACAGATCTCCTCGCAATACGGCGAAGCGCCCCGCGCGATGATCGGCAGGGCATGCCCACACACCCAGAAGGCCCTGCTCCCGGCGTCATAGGCAATGGGAAACCGGCAAACACCCGCGACGAATCCGGCCATATGATCATCCCCCGATCTCGACCCACTCGCTGATGAAACGTTGTGCCCGCCACAATGGTTCAGCGCCGGGCCGGGCCGATGGGGGACAGGTCTCCACGATCGGTGCAAACGTCTACTGTCGGGGAGAAGTCATGCGAGCCCGGCGGCTCGCTGCGCGGCGTTCTCGACCTCGATCCGGTAGCGCTGCCACCAGTCCGGGTCACCGGTGGGCATATTGGTGTTGTCGTCGCGCAGACCGGCCGCTCCGTCGATGAGCTCACGAACGATATCGGCATGTCCGGCATGCCGATTGGTCTCGGCGATCACATGCACCAGGATTCGGTGCAGGGTGACGGACCGGTGCTCCTCGTTCCACCACGGCACCGCCCCCGCGGCGGCGAGGTCGAGATCATCGATCGTGGCGTCGGCGTGCGTCCAGGCCCGACGGTAGAACTCGATGATCTCCGCACGCGAGAATTCAGGGCCGACCCACATATCGGCCGTGGGGTCCGCCTCGAAGTCGTGTTCGGTGAGCGGTTCGTCGTACGGCCGGGCGAAGGTATCGCCGAAGTAACCGAACTCGACGGTGCCCAGATGCCGCACCAAGCCCAGCAGATTCGTACCGGTGGGAGTCATCGGCCGCCGCACGTCGTACTCCGACAAACCATCGAGCTTCCACAGCATGGCTTCACGCGCGGAGCGTAGATAACGATGCAGATCCGCTTTCGCGTCGGAGGCAGTCATATCCGAGCACTCTGCCAGGAGCTGGGAGCGAACAGCAGCGCGGTGTCGCCGAATTCATGCCAGAGATAACCGGTTTCGAGGGCGGCCCGATAGGCGGCGCGGACCGACTCCGCACCCGCGACCGCTTCCAGCAGGTGCAGATGCGAGGCCCCCGGCTCATGCCAGCCCGTGATCAGTGCGTCGACCGTCCGGGCAGGTCGGGCGCGGTCGAGAACCAGATCGGTCCACCCGGTCCCGGGACGGACGCGACCGGATGGTTCGGCGGCCGACTCCAGGGCCCGTGTGACCGTGGTGCCGACGGCGACGACGCGGCCGCCGCGGGCGTGGGTGGGGCGGCTCGTGCGGGAGTGGTCTGGAATCTAGCGGCGCTAGACAATGTAGCTGACGAATGCTACCGTTGCTCCAGTTCCTAACAGTGCTAGATTCTGGAAAGCGGGCCGACATGACCTACACCACCAACGAACAGAAGTTCCTCGCGGAGGCCGGAATCGGACGGTTGGCCACGGTGTCGCCCGACGGGGTGGTGCAGAACAACCCGACCAACTATCGCGTGAACAGCGACGGCACGATCGATATCGGCGGTATGCGTATGCGCACCAGTCGCAAATACCGCAATGTCGAGGCGGGTAGCCGCGTGTCCTTCGTCGTCGACCAGCAGGTGTCCTTGGACCCCTACGTGATCCGCGGCATCGAGGTGCGCGGCACCGCCGCGGCTCTCGACGACGAGGAACCGCCCTTTCGAATCCAGGAGCGCGCGGTCATCCGAATTCACCCCGACCGCATCATCTCCTGGGGCATCGACGGCGACTCCTTCGACTTCACCAGTCGCGCATGCGAATGACGGTCATGCCGTTGCGTCACTCGCCCCGTGTGCGCAGCCCGACCGCGACACCCTTCCAAGCCCTGCGTACTCGATCGCCGTCGCATCGGGCGTGGCCGAAGCGACGTGCGGCGCTGCCGAGTGGCTGCCCGTCCCCTCCATATGGATCACACCGTTGTCGGCGACAGCCGCCCCCGCCGTGATCGCGACGCCCGCCGCGATCACACCTGCGAACACAGCCCCCGCGACGATTCTTCTCATGATTCCTCCTGTGAGCGAACACTTTCACATGGAACACGTTCGAGGCACTCCATGGGTTCGGCCCGCCCTGTCGCCGACCATGCGGATGTGTCGGAATTCGCTTGACGCAGAACTGTTTGCCTTGTACTCATCCCGTGGTGGAGATCAGCCTGTTGACCGAATCCGATCGTGCCGGCTGGGAAGCACTGGCCCGTGCTAAGGACGCATACTTCGAAGTCCAACGCGGTGACGACGATTACGAACGCGCTTGGCGACGTCTACTGGACGATGAGCAGGTACGCGGGGTTGCTGCCCGGTTGGACGGCCAGATGGTCGGTATCGCGCACTACGTGTTCCACGCCAGCGTCTGGTACTCCAGGAAGTGTTATCTGGCCGACCTGTTCGTCGATGCGGAGGCTCGCCGACGAGGTGTCGCGACAGCGGTGATCCAGTGGGTGGCACAGGACGCCGAGGATCACGATTTCCCGGGCCTCTACTGGAATACGCTCGAAGACGCCCCAGCTCGTGCCCTGTACGACAAGGTGGGCAAGTTTCAGGAGGGGCTCATCCACTACACCTATCGGCGCAGTGTGAACGCGCCACTGACAACTTAACCGTCCGAGGCATCCCGGTCGGTTGTGGGGGAGTGCAGGTCTTCGGACATGGGACTCGTGCGGGTTGCGCGACACGCGGTAGCGGCAGCGGTCCGGCGATAGGCTGGGGGTAGGAAATTCGATGGCCCGTCCAGGCAAGGAGGGTGGGCATGTCAACGTATCCGGACCCACGCGATCCTCGGGTGCAGGAGGATATTCAGGAAGCCGTCCAGCGAGCGCGTGATTCGGCGCTCGGTTCGTATATGTCCGAACAGGACATCGTCAATGCCGCGTCCGGATATCTCGGTGTGGAGCGGGCGAGCGCGCCCGGCATCGATATCGAGATCCAGCGGGAGGCCCGCCGCCAGTCCGGCACGGACTGGACCGTCGAGGACTGGCGGGGTTCGCATTCGAGCTCGCGCGACGTTGCGGAACCGGTTCATCCTGGCGGAACGGCGACTCCGCCCGCGGATCCCGTCTTCGCGGTGACGGTCGATCACTGGTGTACCGACGCCGAGATCGCCGCCATGCAGAACTACGCCCACTTCGACGGTGCCTTGATGCGCGACCGCTACGATCCGACCTGCCCGTCGGAGTTCTACCGCGGTTACCTGACCGCCCTGGTCGGTCTCGTGCAGTCGATCGGACCCGCCGATTCACTCGATCGGTATCAATCGGTGGTCACCCACATCGACGATGTTCTGAAATCCTGGACCGGCCAACAGGATCAACTCTCCGGCGGAGCCTTCGCCATGACCAACGCCTGGCAGTACTCCACATCCGGAGCGTCGACACCCCAGATCGTCGCCTTCCTGCGCGGTGAGATCGCCTGCCTGGCAGAGTGTTTCCGCACCGCGAGCTGGCACGGACGCTGAAACGATTCAGCGCCGCACCCGCCTGGGCAGCCGGAGCGCCTGCGGTACAGGCATTCTCACGATGACGTAATGGATGTCCGGGCGATGGCGATGGGTCCGCTCAGGAGGCCGTCGGATCGGCTGCCTTTTCTCCCGTGCTCGTCGGGCGATCATATCTGCGTCACTGCGCCCGTCCGATGTCGGGGAATGTGCGCCAATCAGCCAGTACAGCAACTACTTTCGATTCGCATTATCTCTGCCATCGAAGGCGTTCGAAGATGTGGTTCGAGGTACTGGGACCAGTCAGGGCCTGGCGGGGCGGGGTGGAGGTGGATCTGGGGTCGCCGCAGCAGCGGGCGGTGGCGGCGATGCTGCTGCTCGACGGGGGCGGCCGGTGAGTGTCGAGCGTCTGGTGGACGGGCTCTGGGGAGAGCTGCCGCCACGGCATGCGGCGCAGGTGGCGCGGACCTATGTTTCGCGGTTGCGCAAGGTCGTCAATGTGGAGGGCGCGCTGCTGTTCTCCGAGGCCAGTGGGTATGTCTGGCGTCCGGCGGCGGGCTCGTTCGATCTGCCTGTATTCGAAAACGCTTTGGCGGCAGCGGATGCGGCGAAGGCCGGCGGCGATCTCGGGCGGGCCGATCGGGTGCTCGGCGAGGCCTTGGCGCTGTGGCGCGGTGAGCCGTTGGCCGGTATCGCCGCGCCGTGGGCCGAGGCGCCGCGCACCCGCCTGGTCGAGAAGTGTCTGACGATCCGGGAGGCGCACTGTCGGTTCGGATTGGAATTGGGCCGCCACGCACAGGAAGTGGCGGAACTGATGGAGCTGTGCCGAACCCATCCCTTCCGTGAAGGGTTGCGCGAGTTGTTGATGCTGGCCTTGCATCGATGCGGGGTGATCTCGCGGGCGGCGCACGTGCTGGCGGAGCGTATGGGACCACACCTCGTCAGTCGTCCTCGATGGGAAAACTCTTGCGGTCCTGATGGACTCGTTGCCAGGTCAGGGTTGTCAGCTCGACCCCTCGGCTGGGAGGCGTTGATGGAGGGTGAGGAGCAGGTGGTCGGCGGCGGTCACGATCGTCGAAGGCAGCGGCGGTTCGTGCTGGATGTCGGTGAGCAGTTGCGCCGCGAACGCGTGTAGTGGCACGCCGGTTTCGGTGGACCGCCAGGTCAGGACTTTCCATGCTTGTTCGGCGCTGATGCGGTAGACCCGCATCAGTACGCCGGCGGCTTGGTCGATGACCGCGCGGTCGGCGACGAGTTGCGGTAGCGCGGTGTCGAGGACCTCGCGTTCGGTGTCGGCCAGCAGCCCGTCCAGGACGATGTAATAGCCCGCGGTGCCGACCGGGCGGCCGCGGTCGTCGACGATGCGGTCGGCGAGGACCATCACCGTGTGTTCGGCGCCGGTGGTGTCGATGAGTCGGTGGCGGCTGGAGAACGGTTCGCCGTGTTCGATGCAGCGGGCGATGGTGTCGCCGACGGAGTCGCGGTCGTCGGGGTGTTTGTGGGCGAGCATCAGGTCGGTGGTCGGTTCGATCTGGCGGGGCGTGTAGCCGTGGAGTCGGTAGACCTCCGCTGACCATTCCCACCGTTGGGTGGCGAACCAGAATTGGAAGCCGCCCACCGTCGGGCCGGGGGGCGCGGCGGTCACGCCGGAATCGGGGGGCGGGGGCGGGGTCACAGTAACCAGTATCGCGCTGCCGGACGCCCGCCTTCTCCGCTGCATGGTTTTTCAAGAATCTCGGGCTGTCGTGCATGGCAACCGGTGGCGCGGGTTATGTCGATGGTGTCGGGTCTCGGCCGGGTAAGCGACCGCGGCCCGGCAGGCCGGGGTGTGGTTAAGCAAGCAGCCGCACCCGGCATCCGACTCTCCTGCGAACCGGCCAGCCGCCGCGAGGACTGAATCAGCCGACTGGTGGAGTCGCACGTGCGGCCGGACGGTCGCGCAGGTGTCGGCCGACGCCGAGGCCGCACGCGACGGGTCCGGCGTCGCATTCACCCCGCACCTGTCGGGGGAACGCGCACCTTGTGGGACGCGGCCGTGCGTGGCAGCTTTCTCGGGCTCAGCGCGACAACCACACGCCGGGACATGTCCCGAGCGGTCCTCGAAGGTGTGGCCATGTCCGGTCGTCAGGTCTTGGCCGCTGTCGAACCCGCTTGCGGCGCAACGGTGAAATCGATCACGCTCTCCGGGGGCATCCTGTGATCGCAGGCGATACCGGACGTTGAGAAGCCCTGCCGGACAGTCAATTTGGTCGATTGACCAACGCCTGCCGTGAGACAGATCCGCCGAACGACTGCACGACACCGGCCCCGATACTCGCATCGCCTCGCTCAATGCTGTTGTCCGATCGCGGGATTCGGTGAGGTGATACGCGATTAGGCGAGACCCTTCCTGCGGAGCATGTCCTGGAGCTGGAACAGCCGCTTATCGACGCCGGCCGGTGGACCGTTGCCGGGTGACTTCGGCGACGCTCGCCCAGTCGAGATCCGCGCCGATCTGCTCGACCGCGGTCGCGAACACGTCGTGCAGGATCGGTCCGGTCGGTAGGTCGACGCCGAGTTCATCGGCGGCGCCCAGCGCGAGGTTCAGGTCCTTCAAGCCCAGGGCGATGGTGAATCCTGGCGGCGTGTAAGTGCCAGTCGTGATGGCGTCGCCGTAGCCGCTGTACACCGCACCCGGAAAGATCGAATCGTTGATCATCTCGACGAACCGCCCCGCGTTCAACTCGGCGTGCTGCAGCAGGGTTATCGATTCGGACAGGGCCTGCAACGCGTGCAGGATCAGGTAGTTGACCGCGATCTTCACCGTCGGTGCGGCATCCACAGCGTCACCGAAGTCCCACACCCGTCGGCCGATCGCGGCGAGCATCGGTGCCGCCGCGGCTCGGACGTCCGCGTCGCCCGAGATCAGCACGGCGAGTTTCCCGGCCACCACCGCCTCGGGTCGGCCGACTACCGGGGCGCTGAGATAACCCGCGCCGGCCGCGGCGAATTCGCGAGCCGCGGCCGGACTGATGGTCGCGTGGTTGATGTGCACGAAGCCCTCCGGCGCGGAGCGGATTCGGTCCGCGGTGAAGACCTGCCGCACCGCGTCCTCGTTGCTCAGCATCGAGAAGACCATACCGGTGGCGATCGCGTCCTCGGGCCGGTCGGCGAGCGTCGCGCCTCGCGCCAGCAGGTCGTCCGCCTTGGCGGCGGTCCGGCTCCACACGGTGACCTCGTAACCGGCATCGAGCAGTCGGCCCGCGATGGCACCGCCCATCTTCCCGAGACCGATGAAGCCCACCTGGCGAGTTGTCATGATTGTTTCTCCGTTCTCCGCAAGGACTGCGGTCATGGGTTGCTGTCGAGTGCGCGGGACATTTCCGCGCCGATCGTGCGCAGCAGTTTTCGGTTGGGGTGGAGCGTGGCGTCGAGGTCGCGTAGTTGCCGGTTTTCGTCCACGTCCCGCTCGGTGATGACCGCTTCGACGTGTGTATCGAGCAGGCGCATGTGCAGTCCGCGCAGGACGCCGATGAGCTGTTCGGCGCCCTTGCTGCCGCCGTGGGTGCCGTAGGTCAGCAGGCTCGCGGGCCGGTCGCGCCATTCCCAGTAGAGATAGTCCAGCGCGTTCTTCAGCACCCCTGGGTAGCCCCAGTTGTACTGCGGGAAGACGAAAAAGAAGCCGTGGTAGCTCTGCACGAGCCGGCTCCAAGACCGGGTGTGTTCAAGCTCGTACTGCCGCAGCGCGGCCTGACAGGGTTCATCCAGGAACGGCAACGCGACCTCGGCAAGATCGAGCAGGTCATAGTCGAGGTCGCTCTGCTCCTGCAGGGCGTCGCGTGCCCAGGCGGCTATGCCGGCGCAAATACGGGTGGGGCGGGTGCTGCCGATGAGGACGGCGACGCGTTTCTTGTCCGTCATAGGACTATCTCTTCCTCGGTCGTATCGAGCCCGGCGGCGCCGCGTGCGGCCGATCCCTGCGTACCTTCTCGAATGTTCGTTACACATACTGTTCGTGTCGCGAATCAAAATAGTTGGTATCGCGAACCGTATCAAGCTAATGTGACTGACTGTGACCACTGACGCACCCGACCCGGCGCCGGACCTGGTCGACGGACTGATCCAGCTCTCGTTCATCCTTCAGGCGGTCCTGGGCCGGCTCGCCGGCCAGCAGGGGCTATCGGTCACCCAGTTGCGAATGCTCGCAGTGCTCGACGATCGCGAGATCGGCATGCAGCAGCTGGCCGGCATCCTGGAACTGGAGAAGTCCAGCGTCACCGGCTTGGTCGATCGTGCCGAGCGGCGCGGCCTGGTGCGACGGATCGCCGTGCCCGGAAACCGGCGCGCCGTCCATGTCACCGTCACCGCCGCCGGCCGAGCCGTCGTGCATCTGGTGCGCGACGCGGTCCGAGCCGAGATCGGCGATCTGGCAAGCACTTTGAGCGAAAGGCAGCAGGGTTCCTTCCACCGATCGATCCAAACGCTGATCCTGCATTACGTCACCCAGCACGCCATTCCCGTGTGAGCGTGCTCGGCATCCGGCGGATGTTCAGCGGCGCAGTCGATCTGGCACGCAGACCAGCGGCATTACGTGATGTGTCGCCGCTGTGCAGATCGGCCAGACGAGGACGATGAGTTCAACGGTGGCGCACGAAGCGGACCTCGACATCGCCACCGTCGACGGAGCGGTTGTAGGCCAGGTCGGCGCGTCCCTGGTTGTCGATGGCCACCGACTGGAAATCGCCGAGTTCGCGGTTGCCCTGGCAGCGGGCTCCCTGGGTGCAGATCGGGCCGACCTTGACCGGTGTCGGATCAGCGGGCGTCAACGGGCTGAAAGTTGTTGCGAAGTCGGCGCTTTCGAGATAGGACTCGTACCACGCGGCATCCGCGGGGCTGGTATCGGGCGTGGCCTGGCTCGCGTTCCAGTACAGCGAGATCGCTACCTTCTCCCCTTTTGCGGCCACCCAGGGGAATACCGAAGTGCCCGAGGTGACGATCGCGTCGGTCGCAGACCAGGTGTCGCCCCAGTCGGTCGAGGTTGCCAGCATGACGGTGCTGCGGGTATCGGTCACGTTCAACCAGACCGCGACGAGGCGGCCGCCACCGGCATCGGCGATCGTGGGGAAAACGAGTGTGTCGTTCGAGATCCCGCCGGGCTGAATGGTTTTCACCGTCCAGGTCAGGCCGCTGTTGGTGGAGCGACTGAACTTGACCCCACCGTTCTGTGCGCTGAAGATGACGCCGACCCGGTCGGTCAGCGCAGTCCCACCGGCGGTCGCGATGATCCCGCCCGCCGCGCAGGTGATACATCCGTCCTGATCGAGAATCGTCGCGGCTTCGGTAGTCTGCGGATACACCAGACCGCCGCCGATCGACTTGGAGACGGCGACACCGCTCGGAAGCTGGTGATAGGCAAGGTAATCGGAGCCCCCGGCGTTGGCCAGCCAGGGTCGGTCCTGAATAGGCAGCCCGGCCGCGGGCACCGCCAGCCACCCGTCGGCTCGGTCGGCAGACTGAGCAACCGTCGAACTGCCCGCCCAGAGATCGGCGAAGGCGAGGTCGCCGTTGGGTGCGATCGCGAGTGTCGAGTCACCGCCCCCGGGGAGCAGTGCCCGCAGGCCGGGCGGAGTGGGCGCCCATGTCGCGCCGTCGTCGTTTGAGCGGAAGATCGTGCTGGCGGAGGGGATTCCGTTCAGGATGCCGGCCGGCCCTTCGATGTAGAGGGTGCCGTCCGGCGCGACGTGTATGCCGGGTTCGTCGATCTTGTTGCCGACCAAGACCGGAGCGAGGAACACACCGGCGGCGGCGACGGGTGCCTGAGCTACGAGACCGACGGCCGCGGTTGTCGTGACGAGCAGAATGGTGAGTACACCGCGCAGCGAACCGACAGCAGCCCTGCGGCGCAACGTAGAGGAGTCCATCACAGTATGGGCCTTTCCAGTACAGGCGCGACCGACGACATCCGGTCGGGCGTCCCGGCCTTGGTTCACGTGATTCGTAGACCGGGACCCCGACGCGCCCTGTTGTTGCGGAAAAGGCCCGAACCCGCGAGTCCGGTGCTCGATCGGAACCACAGCACAACGCTCGGCATGGGCCCGATTCCGCGGCGCAGTCGATCTCACCCGTATAACCGATCGACCCGCAGCAATAGCAGATGTTCTGTGCCGCAGTCGATCGCGGCGGCAATGGCCGCCCGCAAACCGCAGAAGGGACGTTGATCCACGACGTGCTACCGCTCGGTTGGTGTTGGGCCTGCCTGGACCCACGCATCGCGGAGCGTGGTGTAGTCGATCACAACGATGCCCTCCCGGTCGAGAAGTTCCCGAGCTTGCCTGGAAACCAGGAACTCGTAGTCGGTGCGGCGCACGCGCCATCCGCTGCCGATCATCTGGGACTGCTCGCCGCCCATGCTGGGATGCACCGCCCACTCGGTGAGCCCGGCGGGCAGATCGCGAAGCAGCTGGGTGTACCGAGCCGCTTTGCCCGCGACATCGAGAGCGAAGCTGTCCAAGAAATCGTGGTCGACCACCGGCAGGCCCCGTTGCCGGGCCTTCCGTCGCCCTGGTTCGAGCCAGACCCTGACGGCGACGCCATACTCGGCCGCCAGTGTCATGGTCAACTCGAGAATGTCCGCGCGGCCACCGTCGGCCAAGCAGTGGAAGTCCAGATGTGTCGGCATGAGCCCGGTGTCCACCACGGCGTTGATCTGTGCCCGGAACTCCGCCTCGACCTCCGGCAGGCGGGCGCGCGCCAGCAACTCGGCGCGCCCTGCGGGGGTGAACGTGCGCAGCAGGCCGGTGTCGTCGAGCAGTGAGGGTACCGCCGTGTTCGGGCTCAGCGGTTCCCAGTGGTCTTGTGCGGAGTCGCGGACCAGTGTGAGGTGGATCCCGAACCGAATATGTGGTCTGTTCTGCAACAGCCCCACGGCCTGCGGTGCCGCGGGACACACCCGCATAAGGCTGCACGAGCTGGCGATCCCCTGTTCGATCGAGTCGATCACCGCTGTGTTGATGTCCTGGTGCATCCCGAAGTCGTCGCAGTTGACGATCAGTACTCGCGCGTCGGGAGGATGCCCGAGCAGCTCGCTCGACGTGGGTGACGGCTCAGCCGCAGCGGCGGATGCTCTGTCCATCTCCAGAGTGTGGATCACAGACCGAAATGTCATCCCCGACAACGGATCTCGCCTTGTCGACCTCACGATATTCGGCATGTGCGGATGTTCTGCGACACAGTCGATCTCACCCGTAAACCGCTCGGCCCGCGCTTGTCGGGCTTGGTGTCCCATCTCCCAAGGAGGACGTTCCATGGGTGACGGTAGCCGCCTGACCGGCGGGCGTCGAGTGGAACGTCGGGGCGAGCCCCAGGCGGCATCGAGACACCCACCGGTGATCTCGTCGCTCATCACGGGCAGCCTCGCCCTGTCGTCACCACAACCCGATTACACGCTGCCGGGCACCAACCATTTCCAAATTCAACCGGATGGGCACAGCCGCAGGATTCGGATCCGAGGATGTCGTCCTGATCCGCAGCGGGATGTCGTGGGATCCCAATCCCGACTCGACGACACCGGTCCCATTCCTGCACTTCGTGGCAGATGGTTATCCCGAATCCTGGGCCGAAGGCATGGATGTCTATCACAACCCCAACGCAACCCACCCTCTCGATCCCGAGTTGCTGCCGATGGCCGCCCATCATCGGTTGACCGTTGACCAACAGATCGAGACCACGAGCACGACGGCATGGAAGCCTATCGGGTCAACGACCTCGGTCATCGAGTTGTCCACCGATATTCCGGACAACCCCGATACAACTCGATGAGTTGCGGCCTGCGGGTGCGGGTGTGTCTGACGATGTGCCGAGCACGACAGGCCTGACAGATGTCGTTTGGTCAGCGGCGGTTGTTGACCACTGCCCAGCCGGACAGGATCCCAGGTCTACCACTTCAGATATCCTCGACACGAATGTCAGAAACGGTTGGTGTTCAACATCTTTCGGGCATCCTCTCACCGTCGGCCCGACCAGCGCCCGTATGGCATTCGGCAATATGATGCGTTCGGCGGGCCGAGATGATTTCGGCCCGTTGATCTTCCGGGGTTACCGCATGGTCACATGCGAACCGCGCTCCATGCGGCATTTCCGTGTGTTCGGTGAGATCGTTTGGTGCCCAACCTGGTGTGCTTGCGACCAGCGTATGTGAGGTCAGCTGTCGGATTATTCGCGTGACTGCCATTGCAGGCCGGTGTGAGGATGCAGGACATGGATATTCGGGTGCGCACCTGCGCTGGAATGGTCGGGGGAGGTTGGGAAGGCGGGGTGGCGGTGTTTCGTAGTGTTCCCTTCGCTGCCCCGCCAGTTGGACCGCATCGGTTCGCCGCGCCCGCTCCCGCAGTGGGGTGGGACGGGATTCGCGATGTCACGGCGTTCGGACCGCCACCGCCACAGCCGAATTGCGTGGCCACGGGCGATGACTGGCTGACGCTGGCCGTGTGGACTCCGTCTCCTGGGCGAACCGGACTCCCGGTGATCGTGTGGATCAGCGGCGGCACGTATCTGAATTGCAATACCGCCAATCCACACCTCGATGGCGCGGCCCTGGCCCATGGTGGCGCGGTCGTGGTCAGCGCCCACTACCGGACCGGATTCGAAGGCTTCGCCGAGCTCGACGGCGCACCCGGCAACCGCGGCCTGCTCGATCAGCTCACGGCGCTGAGCTGGGTGCAGGATAACATCACCGCCTTCGGCGGCGACCCGGCGAACGTCACCGTGCTGGGCCAGTCCGCGGGTGCCGGGTCGATCGCCGCGCTGCTGGTGATGCCGACCGCGTCCGGATTATTCCGCCGCGCCGTCTTGCAGAGCATCCCCGGGACCTACTTCACCCGCGAGCTCGCCGCCGACATCGCCGGTGAGATCACCGCCGGCTTCGGTCGCCGTCCGTGCGTCGACGACCTCGTCGACCTACCGCCGCAGATGCTGGTCGCAGCGACCCGGTCGGTGACCGAGCGCCTTCCGCGATACGCACACCGGTGGGGTGCGGTGACCAGCACGCCCACACCGTTTTCCCCGGTCATGGACGGCACCGTCCTGCCGGTGTCGCCGTGGGCCGGGCTCGCCCGGGGCGCGGCCCACGAGGTCGAGTTGCTCATCGGCCACACCCGTGACGAATTCAGCTTGTTTGCCGCCCGGCTCGACGACATCGGTGACACCGAAGTCGACGCCCTGATCGCCGGGCTGACCCCGACCCCGGGAGCGCCACGCTACCGCGCGACGTACCCGTTGCTGTCTGCCCCGCAACTGCGCGAGACGGCGTTGTCGGACTGGCTGTTCCGGATGCCGGCACTGCACCTGGCCGAGGCAGCGCACACGGGCGGGGCACGAGTGTGGCTCTACGAACTACGCTGGGGATTCGGGCCCGAGGGTGCTTCTCACAGCCTGGATACCCTGCTCGTATTCGGCACCGCGCACATCGATACCGGTCTGACCGCCACAGGCGCGGACACTCAGGCCGAAGCCCGGAAGCTGTCGAATACGATGCGGTCCGAACACCTGTGTTTCGCGGCCACGGGAGACCCGGGCTGGGCGCGCTATCGACCCCGCACACGAGCCACACGCGTCTATGATCCTGCCGCCAGCGTCGTCGAGTACCCCGAACAGCGCTCCCGAATGCTCTGGCGCGACCAGCGATTCGGCACGCTGGACTTACCGCGATGACTCCAGGGACTGCCCGCACGGCACCCAGCCACGATAAACGAACCTCCAACCGAAGTTATCTTCGTGCCGATCGCTTTCGGGGCACCACGTGCAAGAGACTGCCCGGAACTCGGCTATGTGGTGCGTTCATCGGGCCGAGATGATCTCGTCCCGTTGATCTTTCGGTAGTGCCGCGTGGTCGCGTCGAAACGCGCGCCCAGCGGCCTGAGCGCGCACGCGACCTGACTATTGCCAGCGTCACGCGTTGGAATGAGAGGTCCGAACAGCTCCCGAGTGGCGATCGACAAATCGTCCGCGCGGCTCGAGCTCGACGATCGTTCTCGTGGGTCAGAGTCTCGGTGCACGGCATGGCCGAAGCGAAGATACGGGATCGCTGCGGAGAGTCTTGTCCTCGACGCGCCGCTGTCACTTCGACGAACTGGGATTGATCGCAGGTTAGGGTGGCCGCGGCGGTTCGGCGCGCGAGGGCGAGGCGCGCGGGGGTCCGGTGTGATCGAGCAATGGTGCAAAGTGCTGGCCGACAGTGTGCGACGAGTTCGAGGAGTGATCGGAACGTGGCGGGTAGGCGGCGGGCTGCTGCTCGGAAATGGGCGGTAGCGGCGTTGACTGTGATCTCAACGGCGGCTCCGGTGCTCGGGTGGGCTGACCCGCTCGCCGATCTGGTCGATCCACCACACGAACTCGCCTCGGTGCTGCCGACACCGCCGTCGGACCCGTTCTACGCGCCCCGGCCGGGATTCGAAACGACCGCGCCCGGAACGATTCTCGCAAGTCGCCCGGCAGGGGTCTTATTTCCGCCGACGGCGCGCTCGACCGAGCTGGTGATCCGTTCGGCGGACGCCAAGAATAATCCCGTGCCGGTGGTGGCAACCTTGTTCGTGCCCGACACCCCCTGGACGGGGCCGGGGTCACGTCCGCTGGTGTCCTACAACTCTCCGATCTCCTCCCTCGGAAACACCTGCGCCCCTTCACGCAAGTTCAAGCAAGCGGTCCAGCTCGACCAACTGCCGATGGCGACGCTGCTCGCCCGCAATTACGCGGTCGTCGTGCCCGATCATCAAGGCCCTCGGCAGGCGTACGCGGCCGGGCGGATGGAGGGGCACGCGGTGCTTGATACCGCGCGCGCGGTAACCAGTATCGGGCTCGGCGATCTACGGCCGGACTCGCCGATCGTGCTGACCGGGTACTCCGGCGGTGCCATCGCCACCGGCTGGGCCGCGCAGCTGGCCGCCGACTACGCCCCCGAACTGAACCTGGCGGGCGCACTGGCCGGTGGTACGCCCGCCGACTATCGGTTGCTGCGGCGGGCCATGGACGGCAATCTCGCCGCCGGCGTCTTCCTCTCCGCTGCATTGGGATTGGCCCGGGAATACCCAGAGTTGTTGACACTGCTCAACGACAACGGGTGGCGGCTGGCGCACGCATTGCGCGACAGCTGCGTCGAAGAAGTAGGCGCGCTCGGTATGGTGGGCGAGATCAAGCTCGAACAGCTCACTACCGTGCCCGACCCGCTCAAATTGCCGTGGGTGCAACAGATCCTGACAGAGAACACCCTCGGTGCCACGGCGCCCGGGACCCCTGTATTCATCTATCACGGCGCCGACGAAACCTTCATCCCCCTCACCGGGGCGCGCAACCTCCACGACGATTGGTGCCGTCAGGGCGCGCGCACCCGGTTGGAGATACTGCCCGGTGAGCACTTCATCGTCGGCGCCCATTCCCAAGCCACCGCGCAAATCGCCGATTGGACCGGGCAACTGCTCGCAGCAAACCTCGTTCCCCCCGGCTGCACCACCAACGCCTGACAATGCACCGCCAGAGGACGGCCTCGGCTTGGACCTGCTGAAACACTTTTCGATGTGTCAGCGCGATCCTGCCGTCCAGGACCGGTCCACCACCAGTGTTCCGCGACAACAGGACACACCGCATCCACGCGGCGGACAAACGCGCGGGTATCGGCCTTTCAGTGTGTTCACGAGGTCGAGATGACCTCGGCCTGTTGATCTTTCGGCGGCCCGCGCAGCCCGCTGCGAACAGCGCGGGAAGCGGCATGTGCGTGCACTTGCGTCGACTGAAGTCAGGGGCCGGGACGGCATGACTGCTTGATGTAAAACGACTTACGCTGATGTCCGGACGTTCTGCGGCGCAGTCGATCTCACCCGTAAACGCACCGCACCGCCCGCCGAACCAAAGTGCACGCCGTCAAGCAACTTTGGTTAGTCTTACCTAATGGTTCGTGATCTCGCTGCTCGCTCAGGCGCGGCACTGCCGACGACCAGAGGCACCTGGACGCTCACCGCACTACTCCTGCTGACCATCGCCTTCTCGGTGCCGAACGCACTGGCCGGGATGTGCGCGCCGACCCTGATGGGACATCTGGTGGGCAGCGCACCCACCCCGCATCAGGGCTATGCGTGGGGTTTCACCCTGTCGGCGGCACTGTGCCTGCTCGGTGCGGCGAGCGCCCTGCTCGTCGGCGCGGGCCGCCCACCGGCCGTTGACCTCACACCACACCAACATCCGGTTGCGGCTTCAGGCGGTCATCGCAACGCCTCGTTGAGTGCTTCTGATGGTGTCTTGTGGCCGACGGTTTGTCGAGGTGGTTGGTTGAGTTCGTCGGCGATGGCGTCGAGGTCGGCTCGGGTGTAGTCGCGCATGTCGACGGTACGGGGAAGGTATTGGCGGACAAGACCGTTGGTGTTCTCGTTGCTACCGCGCTGCCAGGGACTTTTCGGGTCGCGGAAGTAGACCGGGATCCCGGTGACGACGGTGAACCGGGCGTGTTCGGTCATTTCGCGGCCAGGTCAGCACGGTGCGCTGAACAAGGCGTTGCGATGGACTTGCTTGACCGCGGAGATATGCCGGACATGGTGGGTTGGCTTCGGGGCGCTTGATGTGGCTGTCGTGGTGCTTGCGTGGTCAGCCTTCGTCGGTTGCGGGGACGAGCCATCTCGTCTGAGTGCTGAAGGGGTAGCGGCCCGGTGCGTCGCCGACGGCGACGACCACCGCGCGCTGCTCGTCTTCGATCTCGACCACCTCGAAAACATGCACGCCGCCGGCTGTCAGGCGGACTCGATCACCGACCTCTACCACGCGCTGGAGAATACTCGAACCCGTGTTCGACCTGTGTGTGACACGCTGGGTTCTTGATGTGTCATCTCATTGAGAGGTGATTCGCGGTACTGCCGCCCCCTAGGCCTGTATCTGGCCCTGGCTCTTCTGAGATGCGGCGGCTGCGCGGGGCGAGAGCGCCCGGCAGCGCGGCGGCGCGTTCTACGGCATTCCGTGTTTGCGCCGTGCCAGGCGGGAACTCGGTGTGCCGCAAGGGCGTCCATAGGCCGACTATTGGCGAGCCGCGATGACGCGAGTGCGCCGTGACCTCGCACAGCGTCCACAGACTCGGTCTGTGGTGGTGGCGCACGCGCCGGTAGCGGACCCGGCCGCCCGCGGGCTGGCCAGACTGCGTATGGGTGGTGGCAGTCGGTCAACCGTGCCGGTGCGAGTGCGTACTTCCTCGCGAATGTCCGCCGATCCGATTTGGTGCTGACGCTACGGCGTAGTCGTGGCGTCGAGGTCGCCAGTGTCTACGGAGCCGCCGAAGCCTGGGGGCTGGTTGGGGCTGACGCCTTTTCGGGAGTCTTCGTAGAATTCCTGTGCGGTGGACGGTTTTCCGGGCTCGATGGTGGGTTCGTCGAAACCGGGGTCGTGGTGCGCGGGGATGGGGGCTCCACTCTCTTGTTGGGCTGAATCGTTGCGGGGTGGGTGGGAGGCGTTCGGGGTCGACTGTGTCCACAACCCGATTCCGGCCGCGACGACCGCGATTCCCGCGAGAGCGAGATAGAGGTGTCGTCTGTTCACGGTTCTCTCCTTGGTGGGCGGTCCCCGCCCTGATTGTAGGACCGGGGACCGCCTGCGCAGGTCAGGTCACGGTATCGGGGGTAGGACGCCGCCGGAGGCGTGGACGGTGAACGGGTCCTGGTTGACCACGCGGTTGTCGGCGTAGAACGTCCCCAGGGCGCGGCCACCGTCCTGGTTGTGATCTTTGTTGATCATGCAGACGCTGTACCCGTTGGGATCGGTGCTGGCGCCGAGGTCTGGGACGTGGCATTCAGGGTTGAACGTGCGGCCGGGGCCTCTGGTCGAGGCTGCGCCTTCGGTCGTTGAGGCCATCGGGTATTCGTCGCATTGGCGGTCTCCGATTCTGCGGCCGTCGCGGACGGGTCCCGAGGCTGGGCACGACGTTTGCCGGTTGATATCGATGGTTGTCCGGTCGGTCTGCCGGTGCAGCGGGCGGGCGGCGGTGCCGGGAAGGCCGGACGCTATCGCTCGTTCCACGTGACCGGTCAACTCGGGTGTCGTCCCGGTCAATTCGAATTGCGGAGTCAGTTTCGGCACGACGCAACCTTGCTGCAGCCGCTGCTGGTTGTTCTTGAACGTCGTGTCGCACCGGAACTGATCGACCTCCAGATGACCGGAGGTGGAGTCGAAGATGTTGGACGCGTGGTTACCGAAGTTCCAGTGCAGACGCATGACGCGGTTGACGATGTCGTAGTCGGCCATGTCGTGTTCTTTCCACACGATCACCAGCGTGACCGTGGTGCGCGCTGTGATCGATGTTCCGCTGGCCGGTCCGGAAACGCTGAACTGATCGCTGCCGAAACCCACGTACTCGGGCTTGTATTTGAACGTCGGCGAGCCGACCTCACCCCGGAACTCGTCGAAAGAGATCTTGAACTCCTGATGCATCTCACCGGTGCGATGTGAGGACAGGACGCCGGTTTGCACGTGGTACGGGATGTTCCCGAGCATCTCGTGGGTTTTGGAGTCGAACACGTTGTAAGAACTGTTCCAAGTAGTGCACGCCTTCTTGCGTTCCCACCCCCCAGGTCCCGTCACCGGGCCCCTTCAGGCACCAGTCCGGAATGAACACGTCGGGGCCGTTGTCCCGTGGCGAGAGGTCTTCTCCCCGCGGGGGAGCCGCCTTCGACGCGACGCTCGGCCCGGTGCAGGGTGTGTCTTTGTTGCAGGGATCTTCGGTATAGGCACGTCCAGAGAAGACCGGATCGTTGTGGGTGCCTTGCGCGGCGTCGACGGCGAAATCCTGATCCGTGTTCGGTCGGCCGTCGACCGTGGGTTCGGTGGGGACAGTGGTCGCGACCGGATCGATGGGCCAGCCCATGGTGCCGAACTGGAAGTCCTGATACCAGGCTGTACCCCGTTGGTACTGGTCGGCGGTGGGGTAGCCGTAGGGCCCCTTCTCGTATCCGGACTTTGCCCATTTGTCCAGCAACCCACCGCTGACCGGATGTGTGCCGTAGGCGCCGGTCCAGTAGATGACCCCGTGTTCGAAGCGATTGAACCGGCCGATTCCGTCCGGCGTCCCGGTCTCATCACTCATCGGATAGCCGAGAAAACCTCCCTCCCAACCGGTTTCACCCCATTTGTCGCGGATCGCTCCAGCGACGTAGTAGGCCTCGTTGAGTTTCCAGTAGATGGTGCCGCCTTGGAAGTACTGGCGGCGACCGACGTTGTCCGGATTGACGATCTCATCGGATGTCGGATAACCCAGCCGGCCGGCTTCCCAGCCGTTGCGCTGCCAGGCGGCGAAGAAATGGTTCACCACGGGATGCGCGCCGCCCTCGGAAGACCAGTAGATGGGGCCGTTCTGGAACGTCGACCGCTTGCCGACACCGTCGGGATTGGTCAGCTCGTTGCTCGTCGGATACAGCAGAAAGCTGTTCGGGCCGCCGAGCTCGTTGTACTTGTCGCGGATCGCCCCGCACACCTCGTACGGTGCAGGCCAATACACCTGACACCCGTCGGTGACCCGGCGCCGCGCATTGCGCGAGGTCGTGGCGGCTTCGATTGTCTCGGCCTTGTCGGCCTGCTCCTTGGTGAATCCGCCGGGAACCAGTTCATGATCCGACCGCATCTTCCCGGGCACAACCGTCGCATTCGGATGCTCGGTCGGTTTCCACCGACCGACAGGCGCTTTCGACGTCGACGGCGGCGCTGGCATCGTTGGTGATGTCGTCTTTGGAGTGGTCTGCGAGGGGCTCGTGCTCGGCGGGGTTGTCGGAGGCGCTGCCGTTGGTGACTGGGTCGAGCGTGATCGGGGAGGCGCGGAGGAAGTGCTGCTTGGGCCCGTAGTTGGAGGGGGCGGTGGTGTCGTCGCGGGTGGGGATGCGGTGGTGGATGTTCCCGATGGATTCGAGGTGGGGGGTTGCGCGTTTGCCGCGACTGCGCTCACGGTGAGTGCAGCGATCACCGCCGCGACAGCCGCCAGGCGCGCTGCGCGAGCCGGTCGTCGCCGCGACTGCGGTTGCTCAACGAACATCACTGGTCCCCCTCTTTGATAACCTCGAACGGCAGGCACGTACCACGTTGGTTTCGAAACCTGTTCCGTTGCAACAGAACACGTCCGAGGATCACGGTAAATCCCTGGTTGCCCGAATCGCCCGGTTTCTACCGAACGGGAGCAGTACCCCTAGTGAGATCTTCGTTCGTCGAGGGCGCGGCCAGCGGTCCCGTTCCATTGGCGTCTTTGGCTGTTGATCGGGAAGTCATGAGCGACTGCCGCGGTGGTGAGGAGGCTTCAGAGCCACTCCAGGCGCGGCACCCGTTGGAAGGCAAGCCGATATTGGGCCACACCGGACATGACGGTGGGCAGCCGCTTGGAGAGCGCCCCCATCGGGTACCCGGACCAGATCCTGGCCGGGAACTGGTCCTGACGCCAACACTGAGTAGCGGCATCCCGCGCGCTCCGACGCGGCTACGCGGCACGTCCGAAAGAGCAACGGGCCCAGATCATCGCGGCCCGCTCAAGGCTCCATATTTCCGATTGAGGATCGCCGCCAACGGCCGCCACTCGAAACAGGTCCTCTCCCAGGGATGTTAGGAGTTCGGTGCTGGATCCGCGGTCCACATGAAGAAGTAGTGCAGCATCACCCGCGGGTGGACCGCGACCGCGAGCGCGGCTACCAGGGCGAGGGATATCAACATACCTGCACCGAAAGCCAGTCCGCCTTGCCATAGCGCAGCCGCGGCGACAACGATTCCGATGACCCAGCTTACGATGGGCGTGGCACCGAGGATTCTCAACCAGAGCCAATAGCCGGAGCGGATCTTGTCGGCCCCGAACATCCGGACCATGCGCTCGCCGGTCAGCACTGCGAGCGGGCCACCGTACTGGAAGCCGAAACCCGCCAGCACGAGCAGCAGTGGCACAACGCCCGCCAGAAATCCCACCCCGAAATCCCACATTCCCTGATAATGACACGGGGCATCGCATACGTCGAGATGTGTTGCCGTGCATGGTCGCCCAGGCCGCCCGCCCTCGCTCGAGTAGGACTCGGACCGGATCTCGTCGATGGCCATCCAGGGACGGGCAGAGGTCATCTCAGCTTGCCGAATGCCCGCAATGTCGATTCCGGCTATTCGGAGACTGGGCGTCGTGGGCGTCGTGGGCGCGTGTGCGCTGACGAGTCGCCGATCGGCCGATCCCCGAGCGGCGAGTAGTCCCGCTCGGACGGATTATCGACGCGCGGAAACGCTTTCGAAGAATTCACGGACGAGACAGAGTGGGCGCAAGGGTCGGGTGCGCCGATATCGAATATCGAAGGCGATATGCCTCGAATGGAGTGGTTCTACGAAAGCAAGACCGTGACCCTCGCGCAGTCGGAGGGTCTTGTCGGTCTATATATTGTCAGGCCCGAAGGGATCCAGGTTGAAAACAACTAGAGCTAGGATCATTGCTCTTCATGTATCGTTCCATTCTGCTGATTCGCTGTATTGGCTTGCCGGCTTCATCCCATTCTCTGCGGGATATCTCCTGTCCAGTGTCGGAAAACTCGACCTCGGATCCGAGCTGACCATTGTTGTGCCAGGTGCGGAAGACCCCCACCGCGAGGCCGTGACGCATCTGACCCTCCGTCATGATTCGTCCATCTGCCCACCACTGTTTTGTTGGGCCGTGCAAAACGCCATCGACGTAGAAGTCTCGAGAAATCACTTGCGCGCCGCCCACCGTCTCGATGGCCTCGCCGGTGTAAGGCTCGCCGCAGTACGTCAGGCGTAGATCATCATCCCAGCTGACCTCATCGAAAGTCAGGTCGATACGGTTCATTATCCACCTTCATCGGACATCGATTTGACTCGAGACTGCCATTCTAAGCGCACTCGGTGCGCCTGTAATATTCACATGATTCATGTGGTGTGACCGGGCGGGTATGTGCCGCTCCAGATCGCTGGTGCGCGTTGGGTGGCCAACTCGGCAAAGTTTTTCAGGTGTCGCTTCGGTCGGATTCGGTGTAATCGGCACGAGCTTTAAAGGACTGGGTGGTGGAGTGAGTGCCCGACCGCGACGGCCAGAGTCTTCCACTTACTACCGTCCGCGCAACAACGTTCCGCAGAGGTGGTCTGCGCGACGTGTGGTCTCGGGCTGACGGTACTTAGGGGTGAGGGCAAGAACCTCGGCGCAGGCAGTGTCGAGATCGATCCGGTGTCCGACCGAAACATAGACCGGTTTGACGCCGTCCCGGGTGCGCAGCGCGCGGCCGACCACCTCGCCGTCGAGGGTGATATCGGCGGATGCGCCGCGCTTGCGTCCGGGCGCGGTGTGCTCGCCCCAGACGGTTTTGGCCACCCCGATCGTCGGCGTTCCGGTCAGGACCCCGAGATGGCAGGCCAGTCCGAATCGTCGAGGATGGGCAATCCCCTGGCCGTCGCAGAGCAATAAATCCGGTGTGGTTCCGAGCCTTTCGAGTGCGGCGATGGTGGCCGGCAGCTCTCGGAAGGCGAGTAGCCCCGGCACGTACGGAAAGGTGACGCGCCCTCTGGCTGTGGCGGTGTCCACAGTTTCGAGTGTTGTGGCATCCAATACCACCACGGCGGTGACGACATTGCTGTCCTCGTCGTAGGCCGAGTCGATCCCGGCGACCGTTTGGAATGTCGCCGGACCGGACGAGATCCGCGGTTCCATCAGCTCGCGCAGCCTTGGGCGGTCAGCAAGCCATTGAAATGGGAGCTCGGTCATAACTGCCGATTCTGGGCAGGTTCGTGCAGTCCGATCCGGTCGCAGTTCATGCAGAGTAAAGCCGGACTTCTCCGCCATTCGGCAAGAGGCGTGGTTGCCCTCCTCACGTAGCAGCTCGAGCCTGGTGAGGTCGACCATGCGCTGCTCGTCCAACGCCCATTGTGACAATGTCTCCAAGGCGCGGGCGGCGACACCTCGACCGCGCGCGGGGTTGCGGTCCAATAGCGACGTCGGCGACATCTGAGGCAACAACTTTCGCCGTCACATGACCCACAGGTTTCCCGCTGCCGCCGACCACCGCGAAACTGAACCGACCCGCAGCCGGCGTTCAGGATCCGCCGTCCGGCCACGTCTCCGGCGAGCTCCAGCATCGCCGGCCGCTCGTAGTACCGTTCGCCGGGCTGGTTTCGTTCTCCGGGGTGTAGCCCTCGGCGAGGCCGGCTCCTAGAGGCCAAAGAAGTCGGCGGCCGCAGGGATCGGCGACCTCGCATGATTGGTCACATGTGCTGTGCCACAACTAGATTGCTTCATCGGCCTCCGCATCGTCGATATCGGCGAATTCCGGCCTCGCGATCTTGCTCGGCATCCTCGGCTTGTTGAGCTTCCCGAGGTGGAAGATCATGTCCGCGTGTGTCTCGGTCAAATCGACACGCGCGCAGAGTAACTCGCGGCGAGATTCGGTGTACAGCCTCCACGTGGGTCGAGTCGGGGAGCGTGTCGCCATGGTGCTCGGACGGGATACGGCCGCTGTTGGGGAGGGGGCGACCGGTGGTCGTGGTCGGGGGCATCTTCGAAAGGCGCTGGCGGCTGAGAAGGACGGCGCGCTCGCGAGTGCCGTGGTGACCCCTGGATCTCATCAGGGCCGGGGTGCGCGCGGCTCCACTCGCGGTCAGCCTTTTCTGCTACCAGCGGTGAGGGTGCTCGGGTTCGTCGCAGGTGGGCACGGCAGACCGTCGTGACTGGTGATCGTGGCGGCGGTAATGGTGTTCGTGATCGGCCGTGCTGTGGCGCACGCGGGGTGGTTTTCGACGTGTCGTGGACCGCAGGGGGCGAAGTGATGAGCCGGTCGGTCGTGCACCTGAGGCTCGATCTGGCCTTCCGCAGGCCGTCCCAGCTCCGTGGCGTCGTCGGCGTTATTGCGAAGTTGTCGGTGCCCAGTGAAGCTCGGCGGGCGAAACGATTGGACACCGCTCCCGACGGGCGTTCATCGGCTCTCTGAGTCCTGGTCGAGTCTCTCTGGCGGTCCTCGGTAGGCGATGATTGTCGTTCGTTTCGCAAGCAACCAGGTTGATCGATCCTATGGAAGATGCTCGGCTGCCTCGAAAACGTGTACGTCGCTGACTGTCAGGCGGACTCGATCGCCGATTGGAGGTTATCGAACGCGCGTTCGATTCCTGTGGAATGCGCAGTAGTAGTGATGCGTCATCTCACGGCGTATCCGTCGAATGTCGAGAGATGGTTCACGGCACGGCAGCCGTCCCATAGCCGATCTGCTCGCGGCCCGACCGAAACCGAGCCCGCAGCGTTCACCACCGAAGACACACCTCGACCAGGCCTCGGGGAATACCCCGCCCCCGCACCCCCGTTACGACTCGTGGGTAAATCGTAGAAAATTCGTAGATCCCCGGGGGAGACCCCAAGGATTCGCAGGTCAACGATGGGATAGGCTTTGTCGGTCATGAAGTCGGCTTTCCCGGGTCCGGTCGGTGCGGTGCCCAAGACGGTCTACCTCGATCACGCGGCCACGACACCCATGTTCCCGTCCGCTGTCGAGGCGATGGTTGCTGTGCTGGGGACGGCCGGTAATGCCTCGTCGCTGCACGGGTCGGGGCGGGCGGCGCGGCGGCTGCTGGAAGAGGCGCGCGAGTCGGTCGCGGCGGATCTGGGGGCGCGGCCCTCGGAGGTCATCTTCACCTCGGGGGGGACCGAGAGCGACAATCTCGCCGTCAAGGGGATCTATCGGGCGCGGCGGGAGGCCGATCCGCGGCGCGATCGGATCCTGGTCGGTGCGATCGAGCACCATGCCGTACTCGATGCCGTCGAATGGCTCGAACAGCACGAGGGCGCGCGGGTGACGCTGCTCGAGGTGGACGGCGACGGTGTGGTGTCCCCGCGCACCCTGCGGGCGGCGCTGGCCGACCATGCCGACGAGACCGCGTTGATCACCGTCATGTGGGCCAACAACGAGGTCGGCACGATCGAGCCGATCGCCGAATTGGCCGCCGTCGCACAGGAATTCGATATTCCGCTGCACAGCGACGCGGTGCAGGCCGGGGCTCAGCTGCCCATCGACTTCGCCCGAACCGGTTTGGCCGCGGCCAGTTTCGCCGGTCACAAGCTCGGCGGCCCGCACGGCGCGGGTGTCCTACTCCTCGGTCGTCAGGTGCCGTGCGTGCCGTTGCTGCACGGCGGCGGACACGAGCGCGACCTGCGTTCGGGCACTTCGGATGTGCCCGCGGCCGTGGGCTTCGCGGCCGCGCTGCGCCAAACCGTCGCGGAAATGCCTACGCGCACAGCCGAATTGACCCGACTTCGCGACGACATGATCGCCGGAGTGCGGGCGGCGGTGCCCGACGTGATACTCAACGGCCCCCCGGGCGAGCGGCGGCTACCGGGTAACGCGCACTTCACTTTCCCTGGCTGCGAAGGTGATTCGCTGCTGATGCTGCTCGACGCCGCCGGGATCGAATGTTCCACGGGGTCGGCCTGCAACGCGGGCGTGGCCGCCCCGAGTCATGTGCTGCTGGCCATGGGATCGGATGCCCGGCAGGCGCGGGGTTCACTGCGCTTCTCGCTGGGGCACACCTCGACTCGGGCCGACGTCGAGACATTGTTGAACGCGCTGCCTCCGGTGGTGGAGCGCGCCAAGGCCGCCGGACTGGCCGGGGCGAAGGGAGGTACCCGATGAGAGTGCTCGCCGCGATGAGTGGCGGAGTCGATTCCGCCGTTGCCGCCGCGCGCGCGGTCGAAGCCGGACACGAGGTGGTCGGGGTGCACCTGGCGCTGTCGGCGAATCCGGGAACGCTGCGCACAGGTTCGCGCGGCTGCTGTTCCAAGGAGGATGCCGGCGATGCCCGGCGTGCCGCCGATGTGCTCGGAATTCCGTTCTACGTCTGGGATTTCGCCGATCGGTTCAAAGAGGACGTGATCGACGACTTCGTCGCCGCCTACGCCGCCGGTGAGACGCCCAACCCGTGTCTGCGCTGCAACGAGAAGATCAAATTCTCCGCCCTGGCCGACCGCGCGGTGGCCCTCGGCTTCGACGCCGTGGTCACCGGACATTACGCGCGCCTCGAGGACGGCGTGCTGCGCCGAGCCGTCGACGCCGACAAGGATCAGTCCTATGTGCTGGCCGTGCTGACGGCGGATCAGCTGTCGCGGGCCATGTTCCCGGTCGGCGACACACCCAAGCCGCAGATTCGCGCCGAGGCCGCCGAGCGCGGGCTGGCGGTGGCGAACAAGCCCGACTCCCATGACATCTGTTTCATCCCGTCGGGAGACACTCGCGCGTTCCTGGGCGCGAAGATCGGCATCCGGCCCGGTGCGATCGTCGACTCCGACGGACACAAGATCGCCGAACACGAAGGCGTGCACGGCTTCACGATCGGCCAGCGCAAGGGACTCGGCCTGCCCGGACCCGCGGCCGATGGCCGCCCGCGCTATGTGACCGGCATCGACCCCGACTCCGGCACCGTGCACGTAGGCCCCGCCGAGGAGCTGGAGGTGTGGACCGTGCTGGCGGATCGGGCGATCTGGACCTCCGGCGCGACACCGTCCGGCCCGATCGAATGCGTCGCGCAGGTGCGCGCGCACGGCGGCACCGCACCCGCGGTCGCCGAGGATGTGGAAGGCGGCTTGGTGGTCCGGTTGCGCGAACCGCTGACCGGTGTGGCGCGCGGGCAGGCCGTGGTGCTGTATCGTCCGGATGCGTTGGGGGATCAGGTGATCGGCAGCGGCACGATCAGCGGAACCAGCGGTGATCGGGCCGAGAATCTCGCGGGCGAGCTGATGCCCGAGAGCGCGCGGTGATCGGTATCGACACCGCGCGGGGAGGTGGGACTGTGCGGGTATCCGACGAACAGCCGATCCTGCGCGGCGGCATCGCGACCGGTGTCGGCTCCTGGCCCGGCGTCGATCCGCGGGAGGCCGCGGCGACGATCGTCGGTGAACTGTCCGATCTCCCGCACCTGGTCGAATTGCCCGGCCGCGGAACGGGTTCGGATATGATCGGCCGTTCCTCCGCCCTGCTGATCGATCTGCGCTTCGATACCACGACCCGGGGCTACCGGCTCGCGCCGCGGCCCGGTTCGGTGTCTCGGCGCGCCCACGATCTGCTGCGCACCGATCTGGACGCGCTCGAAGAAGCCTGGGAGACAGCGGGTCTCGGCGACAGCGGCCGCGCGATCAAGGTGCAGGCGACGGGCCCGCTCACGCTGGCCGCTCAGGTCGAGCTGTCCGGCGGCCATCGTATCCTCACCGATTCCGGTGCGGTGCGCGACCTTTCGGAATCACTGGCCGAGGGCGTGTCCCGGCACGCCGCCGAGGTCGCCCGCCGATTGGGCGCGAATGTCGTTGTGCAGCTGGATGAACCGTCACTGACCGATGTCCTGAACGGTTCACTGAAGGGCACCAGCCTACTGGACACCGTGCCCGCCCTCCCCGGCCCCGAGGCCCTGCACATTCTCGACACGGTGATCGCCGCCCAGTCCGCCCCCGTCCTGGTGCACAGCTGCGCCGGCGCACCGCCCCTGGAGTTCCTTCGTGGAAGCGCCGCGGCCGCAATCGGTTTCGATCTCGCCACCATCGCGACGAGCGACCTCGACGCGGTCGGCGAACTGCTCGACGGCGGCAAATTCCTGGCCCTGGGCCTGGTTCCGACCAAGGCGCCCGCGACGCCGCCGACCTGGCGCGCCGTCGCCGAACCGGCGGTCCGCCTGATCGACCGCCTCGGGTTCCGCCGTCGTACCCTGGCCGAGCGGATCCTGATCAGCCCCGCCTGCGGCCTGTCGACCGCCCCGCTGAGCTGGGCTCGCCGCTCGCTGTCGCTGGCCACCGACGTCGCCCGCGCGTTCGGCGAGGAGCCGGAGGAGCTGTCCTTCGCGGACTGATCAGGACCCCAGATACGGCCGGGCGCCGGGGTGGTTGATCTGCCAGCGGTCGGGTTTGCCCATCGGATAGACCACGGTGATGTCCTCGCCGGGGGAGGGCCACTGGTTGACGTCCCAGGCGAACCGTCCGTAGACGGTTTCACCGGGGACCGTCGGTCCGGTGATGGTCCCGGTGATGGTGACGTACTGCTCACCCTGGGCCGCCGGGCGCGGGCTCACGCCGGTGACGCGCAGAGTCCCGGTCTCGGGCTGTGCGGGCGCCTTGCCGACCCGGCCGCGGCGATACACCGTGAACAGCCCGATCAGCACCAGCGCAAGCATGACGATGAACGCGAACTCCAGCATGCCCCCATGCTATGCGCTGCCCCGCGGCCGCCGATCTACAGCGCGGTCAGCTCGCTTGTCCCGGCGGCGGTGCGGCGCAGTTGCCAGACCGTGGTGCGGCGCGACTGCGAGCGACCGTTGCCGCGGTCGACGAGGGTGCGGTGGCGGGTGGTGAAGACCAGTTGCGCACCGCGGGAATTGGTTTCGGGATTCTGGAACAGCTGGATGAGGCGGTCGGCGGTATCGCCGGTGAGATGGGTATCGATATCGTCGACGGCCAGGACGCGGCCGGTGTCCAGGGCGTCGAGCACCGCGGGCAGCAGCCGCAGCAGCGCCAGCGTGGCGGTGGATTCGTCGGCGATGTCGAAACTCGCCTCGATGCCCTCGTGCACCAGGCCGAGCCCGACGCCGCGGCGGGCGACCATGCGGGCGTAGAGGGTGTCGCGGGCGGTGCGCAGATTGGCGAGCTCGCGTTCCAGGGCCAGGGGAGTGAGGCCGTGGTCGCTCTCGAGCTGTGCGGCGTGCGAGGGGGAGGCGATGGCGGAGTCGAGTTCCTTTGCCAGGGTGGCGATTTCGCCGTCGAGATCGCGTAGGTAGTCGGCGTACATGGGGTCGTGGTCGGCGATCAGCAGATCCGAGATCCCCAGCTCGGCCGAGCGCAGCAGGAGTAGCAGCCGCGCGGCGTTGTCGGCCGAGCGCGTGATGTGACTGCCGAGGCGGTGTGCGATCTCACTCGAATCCTGGGGCCCGCGAAGCACTTCCAACTGTGTAGCGAACCAGCGGTAGGCCGGGACCAGCGCCTCGGCGTACATCTGCCCGGACAGGCTGAGCAGCAACGCATTCGGGCGCACCAGCGGCACCAGCGCGCCGATGCCGTAGCGAACCGGCTCGAACATCGGGCCGATGCGCACCTGATCGTCCTCGCGCTCGAAGACGATGCGCTTGCGATTGTGCGGATGACTGTGCAGCCATTCGGCGGTCACATCGGCGTTGTCGAGCCGGAAGCCGTAGCTGTAGGGAATGCCCTCGGCGACGAAGGTCGCGACGAATTCCGAAGGGCGATCCGCGAATCCGAGATGCGGCGCGCGCACCGGTCCGGCGTAGGGATCCCATCCGGTGACCGAATTCAGGACCGCGTCGCGCATCTGCGCCAGCGCATCGATCAGGCTGGATTTACCGCTGGCGGCCGCCCCGTGCACGGCCGTGACGGGCGCCGGTAGCGAGCCGGCCCGGTTGCCGATCAACCGCAGTTCCTGCGATTCGGCCAGCGATCTGTGATTGGTCACCTGAAAACTGCGCAGCATCCGTGCCATCCTGCCGTCCGCGCCCACATCGCGCGACATCGGCTTGACATGCAACCAAACGGATGCCTATTGTCTAGTTATGCAACCAAGGGGTTGCATATGGAGGATGGTGATGTGGACGAGGTGTTCAAGGCGCTGGCCGACCCGAGCCGCCGCTTGCTGCTGGACAGCCTGAACGCGCACAACGGCCAGACTCTGAGCCAGTTGTGCGCGGGGTTGGAGATGACCAGGCAGGCGGTCAGCAAGCATCTGGCCGTACTGGCGGCGGCCAACCTGGTGACGACCCGTCGTCGCGGCCGGGAGAAGCTGCACTACCTCAATGCCGAACCCATCAACGCCATCGCCGACCGCTGGATCAATCGCTACGACCGCGGGCGCATCCACGCCCTCGCCGACCTGAAAACCGCATTGGAGAGCACGGCCATGACCAACGAATTCGTCTACACGACCTACATCAAGACCACGGATCGCCTGTTGTGGCAGGCGCTTACGGAACCGGCGTTCACCAAGCGGTACTGGGGGGCGACGTTCGACACCGACTGGAAGGTCGGCTCGGAAATGGTCTGGCACCAACAGGATTGGTCCAGTAAGGACGCGGCGCAGGTGGTGCTGGAGGCCGATCCGTACCGGAGGCTGTCTTACACCTGGCACACCTTCGATTCGTCCTTCGCCGAGGCGATGCGGATGAATCCGGATGATGTTGCTGCGTGGGGGAGCGAGCCGCGTTCGAAGGTGGCCTTCGAGATCGAACCGATGGGCGAGATCGTGAAACTCACTGTGGTGCATGACGGTTTCGCGCCGGGCAGCGGTGTGCTGCTAGGCATCAGCCAGGGCTGGCCCGGCATCCTGGCCAACCTCAAGACTCTGCTGGAAACCGGTGAGACGCTGCCGGAGCCGGAAGCTTCGGGCAAGTCCTGATCTTGCTGCCGCCGTCTCGTGCGAACGATCGAAGAACGAGCCGGAGTCAGCCGCAACAGTTGGGGTCCAGGACTGCGCAGAGCGCTGACAGTGCGTCGCGACGGGCGTGGTGGAAGGTATTCATTCCTCTGCGCTCGGACTCGATCAGCCCGGCGTTGCGGAGTTGGGCAAGGTGATGGCTGACGGTCGATTCCGACAAGCCGACCGTCGCGGCGAGGTCTCCGCTATTCGCTTCTCCGGTCGTGCTGGTCAGTAGCAGTGACATCAGTTTCACTCGCACCGGGTCGGCGATCGCCTTGAGCCGCAGCGCCACCTCGAGCGCGGCGGCGTCGTCGACCGGTGCGGCTGCCACGGGTGGGCAGCAGACAGGGGCGGACATATCGATCACGGGCAGCGCCTTGGGCATGAGGCAACTCTACCGACTTCATTGACATATGTCGAAGAGGCGGTGCACACTCCTGTCGTCAGTTCTTCGATATATGTCTCACAGCTGGAGGATCCCGTCATGTCCCGCATTCAACTCGCTCTGAACGTCGACGACCTCGATCAGGCGGTCACGTTCTATTCGACCCTCTTCAACGCTGAACCCGCCAAGCGCAAGCCCGGTTACGCGAATTTCGCCGTCATCGAGCCCCCGCTGAAGCTCGTGCTCATCGAAAACCGCGGGCACGGCGGCACCGTCAACCACCTCGGCGTAGAGGTCGAGTCCTCCGACGATGTGCGCGCCGAGATCGCGCGCCTGTCCCAGGCGGGCCTGTTCACGGAGGAGCAGATCGCGACCACGTGTTGCTTCGCCACCCAGGACAAGGTCTGGGTCACCGCGCCGGATACCGAGCGCTGGGAGGTCTACACCGTGCTCGCCGACGGTGAATCCTTCGGCACCGCACCGGAACTCGGCGATGCCGAGGCCTTGCAGACGTGCTGCGGTACTGCGGAAGAGGCTGTCGCTTCCGGTGCGAGCTGCTGCTCCTGATCCGTATGCAAGTGGGTCGGTCGCACCGGCTGTTCGCTTCCTTCGACCTACGGCGCTGCCTCGGGTCAAGCCCTCGCCGGAGTCGTCGGCCCGCTGATCGAAGTCCCCGTCCTCGTCGGCCTGGTGTACGTCTCCCTCGCGCTACGAAACCGCTTCTCCCGCATCACCACCCCGCACTGAACGCGGAGCACCGCCATGACCGACAACCCTCTTGCGCACGCCGACGCCGTTCGTGAAGGCACCACCTTCGAGCACTTCGTCACGTCCACCCCGATGCCCGCGGCCGAGGCGTCGGTCTGGCACTGCTCGCGGCGCTGCTGGAATCCACCGACGCCGCAGGCATCTGGACGGTCCAACTCATCGAACGTCGCGGCATGCCGATTGCACGTGGGCGTTGAAATCGACGCTCTCCCAGCCGTCGTATTCGCGCATTACCTTTGGGGCGCAAAACAAACCGGACGCCTCGCCCAGGGCTGCGAGACGTCCGGCTCTGTTTCGTAAGGGACTAGCTGGCCACGTTCAGGACGGGCATCTTGACCGCCTTGACCGCGTTGGCGACCTGGGTGCAGTCGGCCGCTGTGGTGCCCTTGACCTTGTTCTGCACGTTGGCCTTGCACGCGTTGTTGAGTGCGCTGCCGAGGGTGCGGTAGGTCGCGTTGGACGTCAGCATGGTCTGCGTGGTCCAGTACAGGGCCGCGGTCTTCTCCAGGCCGATGCCGGTGACGGTCACGCCGTTGAGGCTGCCGCCGTCGACCAGCAGCTGCGCGGTTTTGTTGCCGACGCCGCTGTTGGTGTGGACGCCGCCCTGGTCACCGCTGCCGGTGTACCAGTAGGTCCCGCGGTAGGTGTCGGGCTGACGATGCGATTTGGGGTCCTTCATATCGCGAATGACGCCGAGGGAGCTGCACGCGCCGAGCTTCCACCGGTTGGCCGGGGTGTTGCAGGAGTTGGCCGTATCGGTGAGGAAGGTGAACTCGCCGAAGATGTCCGACATCGACTCGTTGATCGCACCCGACTCGTTGCGGTAGATCAGACCGTTGGTCTTCTCGGTCACGCCGTGGGTGAGCTCGTGGCCGGTGATGTCCTCGGTGGTCACACCGGAACCGTAGGCCATGTGGCCGTTGTTCCAGAACGCGTTGGCGTACGGGCATGCCGACAGGTCACAGATCCGGACGGTGCCACGCAGGGCCTTACCGTGTCCGTCGCCGGTGTCCTTACCGATGTAGCTGGTCAGGTTGCCCGGCAGCTGGGTGTACTTGGTGTAGAAGCCCTCGGTGTTGCCGAAGTAGTTGAAGACGTTGTCCACATCGGCGACACCGACCGGACCCATGCCCTCCCAACGGGTGGCCTTGAAGCCCTGCGCGGTCCCGCACTCGGTCGGGTCGTAGGGGCTGTTCAGGTCGACGCGCTTGTTCTTGGCATCGCAGACGACGCGGTTGAGATGCGCTGCCGCATCCCAGCTGTCGATCACCTTGGCGTTGTCGTTGGCATCGACGAAGACGACGAAGTTGCTGGGCTTCTCCTTGTCCTTGCCGTCGCCCTTGATCTCGACCTTGAACGCGGGCACCGCGACGCTCTTGCCGTCCTGCACGGACGCCAGCTTGGCGTCGTACCAGAAGGCTTGCGGCTCATCGGCGGCCAGCTGATCGGCGGGGGTCTTGGTCTTGTCCGCGATCGCCTTCACCGCAGTCGTGGTCACGGCCTGGGCCGCCTTGGTGGAGGAGAACTTGCCCTGCGACTTCTGGGTCAGCGATCCGGTCGCCGAGACGAGCGAACCGTCCTTGGCCAGCAGCTGCGAGACGGAGGCGCCGAAGACGGGGATCGAGTCGATCTCCTGGCGCAACCGCACCGTGGAGCCCTCGCCCACCGGCAACACCTGGTCGACGACGAGCTTGCCGACCTGATCGGAGGTGAACACCTTCTCGACGCCCGGCGCGTGCGCCTGTGCGGCCGAGGGCGCTTCCTGCGGCGTACCGGCCGGCACCGGCACGGGCTGCTGAGGCACCACCTGGCGAATCGTGCCCTCGGGGTCCTTCAGGACCTGCTTGGGCACCACGGACAGATCCGAGCTGCTCGACGGCGGCTGCGGGGCCGAGGGCGGCTCACCGTAGGCACCCGTCGTCGACGCGAAAATCGTTGTGGCTAAGGTCATTACCGATAAGGCGGCGTAACGCACCGCCCGTTTTCTTGGGTTCATGCTTTTAGATGGAAGCACGGGCCTCGAAGCCCTGTGTGTGAAATCACTTGCGCGACATCGGGGGTTACTTGCCGGTTACGCAAATATCCTCGGCCGCAACGGGTTCGACGCAGTGAAATCAAGAGGGGATCAATGTCGCGTACTCGCGCGTAGAATGGCTCATCCGGCCAGCTGACGTGGGCTTATGTGAGCGAGAGCTGGTCGAATCAAACAGCTTTCATGACACGAGACCGGCGCGCGTCGCGCAACCTAGATCATCGACTCTCCGCGCGCAATGATCTTCGTCGATTCCGGAACCCCTACTGCCCGAAACGGGAACCGGACGTCTCGCCCAGGGCGACGAGACGTCCGGCTCGGCTTCGAAGGGACTAGCTCGCGACGTTCAGGACGGGCATCTTGACCGCCTTGACCGCGTTGGCGACCTGGGTGCAATCGGCCGCGGTCGTGCCCGCGACGCCGTTCTGCACATTGGTCCGGCACGCCGAATTCAAGGCGCTGCCCAGCGAGCTGTAGGTGGCGTTGGACGTCAGCATGGTCTGCGTGGTCCAGTACAGCGCCGCGGTCTTCTCGATTCCGATGCCGCTGACGGTGACGCCGTTGAGGCTGCCGCCGTCGACCATGAGCTCGTCGGCCTTGTTGCCGACGCCGCTGTTGGTGTGGACGCCGCCCTGGTCACCGCTGCCGGTGTACCAGTAGGTCCCGCGGTAGGTGTCGGGCTGACGATGCGATTTGGGGTCCTTCATATCCCGGATGACGCCGAGGGAGCTGCAGACGCCGAGCTTCCACCGGTTGGCCGGGGTGTTGCAGCTGTTGGCGGTGTCGGTGAGGAATACGAACTCACCGAAGATATCCGACATCGACTCGTTGATCGCGCCGGATTCGTTGCGGTACACCAGACCGTTGACGTTCTGGGTCACACCGTGGGTGAGCTCGTGGCCGGTGATGTCCTCGGTGGTGACGCCGTCGCCGTAGGCCATGTGGTCGTTGTTCCAGAACGCGTTGGCGTACGGGCATGCCGACAGATCGCAGATCCGGACGGTGGCCCGCAGGGCCTTGCCATTGCCGTCGCCGGTGTCGTTGCCGATGTATTCGGTCAGATTGCCCGGCAGCTGAGTGTATTTGGTGTAGAAGCCCTCGGTATTGCCGAAGTAGTCGTAGACGCGATCGACGTCCTGGACGCCGGTCGGGGGCTGCCCCTCGGTGCGGACGGCCTGGAATCCGTCGGAGGTGCCGCACTGGGTGGGATCGTACGGGCTGTTCAGATCCAGCTGCTGATCCTGCGCGTCACAGATCACCCGGTTGAGATGCTTTGCGTCGCTCCAGCTGTCGAGCACCTTGGCGGTGTTGTTCGCGTCGACGAACACGACCCAGCGGCCGGGTTCGTTCTTGGCGTCACCCTTGCCGTCGCCCTTGACATCGACCTTGAACGCGGGCACCGCGACGCTCTTACCGTCCGGGACCGCGGCCAGCTTCGGGTCGTACCAGTAGGCCTTGACCCCGTCGACGGCGAGTTTGTCCAGCGGGGACTTGGTCTGATCGGCGATGGCCTTCAGCGCGGTGGTCGAAACCTCTTGCGACGGTTTGGTGGTGGCGAACTTCCCCTGCGACTTCTGCGTCAGCGAGCCGGTCGCCGCGAGCAGCGAACCGTCCTTGTTCAGCGATTGCGATACCGATGCGCCGAATACCGGAACCGAGTCGATCTCCTGACGCAGCCGCACGGTCGAACCCTTGCCCACCGGAAGCACCTGGTCGACAACGAGTTTGCCGACGGCCTCGCCGGTGAAGACCTGCTCCACGCCCCGGGTATGGGCCTGGGCGGCCTGTGGCGCGCCCTGCGGGGTGCCCGACGGTACCGGTAGGGGTTGCTGTGGCACCACCTGGCGAACCGTGCCCTGCGGATCCTTCAGGATCTGCTTGGGCGCCTTGACCAGATCGGAGCTGCCGGACGGTGGTTGCGGCGCCGACGGCGGCTCACCGTAGGCTCCCGTGGTGGAGGCGAATATCGTTGTGGCCAAGGTCATTATCGACAGGGCGGCGTACCGGGTCGCCCGTTTGCGTGTTGCTCTCATGCTTCTAGATGGAAACACGGCGGTCTGCACATGATGAGCGAAACAAATTGCGCTACATCACCGTTTGCGTCGCGGCGGCGTGGTTATGGTCTGATGCAAAGACTCTCGAGTCCGTTTCGGGGCAGTGGTACGGAGAGTCGGTCATTGCGTCGTACTCGCAGATGTGCTGACCCGACGCGCCGGAAGGCGAGCGGCTACGGCATCGAAAAGTAGCCGAACGAAACAGTTTTCGCCCACCGCTGTCTGGAGTGCGCCCCGGATTCGGGGCGTCGCCGGAATCCGGCGCGAGGTCGTCGCCGCGGCCTGCGGATACCCCTATCGGTTCAGCATGCCGTAGGCGTGGTTCGGGGTGATGCGGGCGACCACCCGGCGGTCCGCGACCATGGCCCGGCGATAGTCGTCCCAGTCCGGATGCTCGCCCGACAGCGCGCGGTAGTAGGCGATCAGCTCCTCCACCGTCGCGTCGTCGGCGCTCGCCGCGATCGGGGACAGCTCCACCTCGCCCTCGAGTACCGCGTAAGCCCAGAAGTCCGCGCGGGTGATGTGCAGCGCCGCCCAGGGCTCGCGGCGCAGATTGAAGTATTTGGCGCGGTCGGCGGTGATGGAGATCCGGATCACGCCGTCCTGGCCCACCCAGTGCGTGACATTCGACAGCTGCGGGCGGCCGTTCTTGCGGATCGTGGTCAGCACCGAGTCCCGTTGCGTGCGGGCGAAGTCGAGCGCGGTATCGAGTTCCATACCGAATCCAACCCCGGGTCCGGACCGGGTGTTCCCCGCCGCGAAACGCGGGCGACGTGCGCAATTGGGGTCTCGGGGTTGTCGGTGGGCTGGGCTAATGTGCCAGAGGTGAACGAACCCGGGATCGAGATGGCCGCGGCGTCGGCCGACGAGCGGACGGAGTGGCAGCGTCTGGCGGAAGAGGTGCGCGAGCACCAGTTCCGCTACTACGTGCGCGACGCACCGATCATCTCCGACGGCGAGTTCGACAAGCTGTTCCAGCAGCTGCTGGCCCTGGAGGAGGCGCATCCGGATCTGCGCACGCCCGATTCGCCGACCCAGCAGGTCGGTGGCGGTTTCGCGACCGAATTCGCCCCGGTCGACCATCTCGAGCGAATGCTGTCGCTGGACAATGTGTTCAACGAGGAGGAGATGCGCGTCTGGGCGAGCCGAGTGGAGGCCGAAACCGGTCCCGATCTGCACTATGTGTGCGAGGTGAAGATCGACGGGGTGGCGCTCAACCTCGTCTACGAGGATGGTCGACTGGTCCGCGCGGCCACCCGCGGCGACGGCCGCACCGGTGAGGACGTCACGCTCAATGCCCGCGGCATCGACGATGTGCCCGAACGCCTCGCCGACAGCGACGAGTTCCCGATTCCGAAACTGCTCGAGGTGCGCGGCGAGGTCTACTTCCGACTCGAGGACTTCGAGAACCTCAATGCCGCGATCGTCGCGGAGGGCAAGGCCCCGTACGCGAATCCGCGCAATACCGCGGCCGGTTCGCTGCGTCAGAAGGATCCGGCGGTCACGGCCCGGCGGCGGCTGCGCATGATCTGTCACGGCTTCGGGCGCATGGAGGGTTTCACGCCCGCGTCGCAGTACGAGGCCTATCGCGCGCTGTCGGCCTGGGGGCTGCCGGTTTCCGAGCACACCCTGCGGGTGCGGGGCGTGGACGCGGTGATCGAGCGGATCCGCTACTGGGGCGAGCACCGCCACGATATCGAGCACGAGATCGACGGCCAGGTGATCAAGGTCGACGAGATGTCGCTGCAGCGTCGCCTCGGCGCCACCTCGCGCGCGCCGCGCTGGGCCATCGCCTACAAATATCCGCCGGAGGAGGCGACCACCAAACTGCTCGACATCCAGGTCAATGTCGGGCGCACCGGACGGGTCACGCCGTTCGCGGTGATGGCGCCGGTCACCGTCGCGGGCTCGACGGTCTCGATGGCCACCCTGCACAACGCCTCGGAGGTCAAGCGCAAGGGCGTGCTGATCGGCGATACGGTCACCATCCGCAAGGCCGGTGACGTCATCCCCGAGGTGCTCGGGCCGGTGGTGGATGTGCGCGACGGCAGTGAGCGGGAATTCGTGATGCCGACCCACTGCCCGGAATGCGGCACCGAATTGGCGTTCGAGAAGGAGGGCGACGCCGATATCCGCTGCCCCAATCAGCGCGATTGTCCGGCGCAGTTGCGGGAGCGGGTGTTCCATGTGGCCGGGCGCGGGGCCTTCGATATCGAGGCGCTCGGGTATGAGGCCGCGGTCGATCTGCTGAAGTCGGGTGCGATCCACGACGAGGGCGATCTGTTCGATCTCACCGAGGACAAACTGCTCGGCACCACGCTGTTCGTCAACAAGAACGGCAGTCTGTCGGCCAACGGTCGTCGCCTGCTCGACAATCTGGCGGCGGCCAAGGATCGGCCGCTGTGGCGGGTGCTGGTCGCGCTGTCGATTCGCCACGTCGGGCCGACCGCCGCCCGCGCGCTGGCCGCGGCCTTCGCCGATATGGCGTTGATCGAGAACGCCTCCGCCGAGGAACTGGCCGCCGTCGACGGCGTCGGGCCGACGATCGCGGCCGCGCTGACGGAGTGGTTCGAGGTCGATTGGCACTGCGCGATCGTGGACAAGTGGCGCGCGGCCGGGGTGCGCATGGTGGACGAGCGCGACGAGTCGATCGAGCGCAATCTCGAGGGTCTGTCGATCGTGGTGACCGGTTCGCTGCAAGGTTTTTCGCGCGACGAGGCCAAGGAGGCGATTCTGGTGCGCGGCGGTAAGGCCGCGGGTTCGGTGTCGAAGAAGACGGCTTATGTGGTGATCGGCGACGCCCCGGGCACGAAGGCCGCCAAGGCCGAGGAACTGGGTGTGCCGATTCTCGACGAGGACGGGTTCCGGAAACTGTTGGACGGCGGGCCCGAGGCTGTGGGATAAGTCCTACGGTCGCTGAGGATTTATCGGTTCACAGGTTCGGATGGAGTGGTGAGTGTGGGTGCGGCGGACTTCGAGATACGGCTGGCGCGGCCGGAGGAGTACGAGGCGGTGGGTGCGCTCACACTCGACGTCTACGTCGGTGAGGGTTATATAGATCCCGAAAGTCCCTATGTCGCGGAGCTTTCCGATACCGAGACCCGCGCCGCGGTGGTCGATGTTCTGGTGGCGGTGCGTGCCGGTGATGTGCTCGGCTCGTTGACGGTCGCGCGGCCTGGCACGTCGTACGCGGCCGTCGCGCGCGAACGCGAGCTCGAATTCCGCATGCTCGCCGTCGGTAAGCGGGCGCGCGGACTCGGCGTGGGAACCGCCCTGGTGCGCGAGGTGATCGAGATCGGCCGCGCCGAGGGCTTCGAGGCGATCGTGCTGACCACCATGGCGCCGATGGCCGATGCCCGGCGGATCTATGAACGGCTCGGCTTCGTCCATGTGCCCGAACGGGATTGGTCGCCACGGCCCGGAGTTCCGGTGCTGCCCGTGATGCGCTACGGGCTGTGACGTGGCGTCAGGTGAGAACCGTGGCCACTATTCCCGACAGGTAGCCCAGGCGCGCGACCTCCGACGGGCGGAAATCCGGTCCGCCCGGGCGGCCGAGCAGCAGCACTTTACCGGTGTTGCCGAGCGGCGCGGCGGCCAGTTTGGTGTCCATATCCTTCCAGATCTGGGGCACCCAGTCGGCCTCCGGATCGAGGATCGCGGGCTTTTCGAGCGGCATCCAGGGAGCCGAACCCGCTTGTGTCTCAGGCGCACTCGGGCTGCCCACCACGCGGTGCGCGCCCTGCGGGCCCATATCGATGATCGTGCTCCAGCCGACGCGCAGCACCCTCGGCACGCCGTCGACGAGCACCTGTAATCGGTCGTCGCGCGCGCTGGCCACCTGGTCGATCAGTTCGAGTTCACGATGGGTGTCGAGCATCCCGGAATAGGGACGTAGCGAATCCACCCGGACGTCGGCCAGCGATTCGGCCGCGGTGATCAGCGTATCCGGCAGCGCGCCCGGTGGGACCTCCACCACCAGATCGTCGATCGCATAGCCGGCGCCGCGTTCGACCACATCCAGCGAGAGGATGTCGGCGCCGACGGAGCCCAGCGCGAGTGCCAGTGAACCGAGACTTCCTGGGCGATCCGGAAGTTGCACGCGAAGCAGAAATGACACGTGCCTTCCTTTCTTTCCTGTGCGACCGAGACTCTCGGACGGGTACCCGAGTCTCGCGATACTTACACCCGCGATTGGCCCATCGACCGGCCATTCGCGGCGACCATTGGTCATTGTCGGCCGAACCGGCCGGATCGTGCCAGTGGAAGCCAGCGGACATCGACCTGTCAAGTCGTGGCCCCGCGCGTTCGGCCCACCCGACCACCACGACCCCGGTACCCTACCCGCCCCCACGATTATGGCCGCCCCACTCCATGATTCGGCCCCGAACCCACGTGATCCAGGTCATCACCTTCCCTCGCGATCCGGCGCTGCCTTCCCTCGCGATGGGGACTGCCTCGCGCTCATGTTCCCTGCCTGCCTTCCCCCGCGATCCCGGCGCGTATTCCCCGGGATAGGCTGTATTCCGTCTCGCCCGGCGCCCCGGGCGAATCGTTTGCTCGATCCTGCCGAAAGGGGTTCCCGCGGTGCCCGCCATCTCCCGCGACGAGGTCGCTCACCTCGCCCGGTTGTCCCGGCTCGCCCTGACCGAGGAAGAACTCGACCGCTACGCCGGCCAGTTGGATTCCATCCTCAGCCACGTGCAGGTCATCTCGCAGGTCGCCGCCGATGTTCCGGCCACCGCCTCGCCGAATCCGACCGTGAACGTGACCCGCCCGGACGAGGTCGACGACTGCCTGACGCCCGAACAGGCGCTGTCGGGCGCGCCGGCGGTCGAGGAACAGCGGTTCGTGGTTCCACAGATTCTGGGAGAGGGCGAATGAGTGGTCAGGGCCGTAAGCGGCAGCGGAGTGTAACCACGCAGGCCCCCACTCATTCGCGAGGAGGCGCAGCATGACCGAGGTCACCAAGCTGTCCGCGGCCGAGCTGGCGGAGAAGATCCACGCGCGCGAGATGTCCTCGGTGGAGGTCACCGAGGCGTTCCTGAATCGCATCGCCGAGGTGGACGGCAATATCAACGCCTTCCTGCACGTCGCCGGTGACAAGGCCCGCGCGACGGCCGCCGAGGTGGACAAGGCCATCGCGGCCGGGACGGTCGCCTCGCCGCTGGCCGGAGTTCCGTTGGCGCTCAAGGACGTTTTCACCACCACGGATATGCCGACCACCTGCGGGTCGAAGATCCTCGAGGGTTGGGTGTCGCCCTATGACGCGACCCTGACCACGAAGCTGCGCGCCGCGGGCATTCCGATTCTCGGCAAGACCAATATGGACGAGTTCGCCATGGGCTCGTCGACGGAGAACTCCGCCTACGGTCCGACGCGCAATCCCTGGGATACCGAACGGATTCCGGGTGGTTCGGGCGGCGGTTCGTCGGCCGCGCTGGCCTCGGGTCAGGCTCCGCTGGCGATCGGCACCGACACCGGCGGCTCGATCCGCCAGCCCGCCGCGATGACCGGCACCGTCGGCACCAAGCCCACCTACGGCACGGTCTCGCGCTACGGCCTGGTCGCCTGCGCGTCCTCATTGGATCAGGGCGGCCCGTGCGGGCGCACGGTGCTCGATACCGCGTTGCTGCACGAGGTCATCGCCGGATATGACCCGCGGGATTCGACCTCGCGCAATGTTCCGGTCGCGCCGGTCGTCGAGGCGGCGCGCCAGGGTGCGCAGGGTGATCTGCGGGGCGTGAAAGTCGGTGTGGTGAAGGAACTTCACTCCGACAGCTATCAGCCCGGCGTCATCGCCTCCTTCGACGCGGCGGTCGCGGTGTTGAAGGATCTGGGCGCCGATGTGATCGAGGTGTCGTGCCCGCACTTCGAGTACGCGCTGCCGTCCTACTATCTGATCCTGCCGAGTGAGGTGTCGTCCAACCTCGCCCGCTTCGACGCCATGCGCTACGGCCTGCGCGTCGGTGACGACGGCACGCACAGCGCCGAACAGGTCATGGCCGCCACCCGCGAGGCCGGATTCGGCCCGGAGGTCAAGCGCCGCATCATGATCGGCACCTACGCGCTGTCGGCCGGCTACTACGACGCCTACTACGGCAAGGCCCTCCAGGTCCGGACGCTGATCGCGCAGGACTTCGACAGGGCCTACGAGCAGGTCGACGTGCTGGTCTCCCCGACCAGCCCGTTCACCGCTTGGAAGCTCGGCGAGAAGGTCGACGATCCGCTGTCGATGTATCTGTCGGATCTGTGCACGCTGCCGACCAATCTGGCCGGGTACTGCGGTATGTCCGTTCCCTCGGGCCTGAGTCAGGACGACAATCTTCCCGTCGGCCTACAGATCATGGCCCCGGCGCTGGCTGATGATCGGCTGTATCGAGTGGGCGCGGCATATGAGGCCGCGCGGGGGCCGATCGCTTAGTCCCGCAGTGGGATCCCTGCACGGCCCTGGCGGGCCGTGCGGGGAAATCGGTGGGGCGGTGCGGGCCGTGCGGGGAAATCGGTGGGGTAGTGCGGGTCGATCGTCGCCGGATCGCCGGGTGCGCCGAAACCGGCCGAGGTCATTCGGGGCGGCGTGAAAAGCGCTGTGCGCCTGAGCGTTTCTCAGGGCATGCCGAATCGTTGGTCCAGAATCGTGCCGACGATCATGTATTCGATAGTGGAGTAGGCGAATCGGTCGGGCGGGGGAGGATCGTTCGTGCCGTCGTGCCGTCGTGCCGTCGTGCCGTCGTGGCTCGGACCGCGACCGGATCGTGAGCCGGAAACATAAGGGGCGGAACAGCTCTCGTCAGGGTCTGGGCCAGGGGCGACCGTCGAGACGTTCGATATCGGTATTGAGGCGTTCGAGGTAGCCCGCGAAGGCGGCGACATCCTCGGGGGACCAGTCGCGCATGACCCGTTCCAGGCCTTCGATATTCGCGGTGCGTTCCTCGTCGAGGCGTTGCTCGCCGTGCGGGGTGATGCGGAACTTGCGGGCCATACCGCCCTGCGGGTCGGGGATGCGCTCGACGAGGTCGGCGCGCAGCAGGGCGGCGGTCTGGCGGTTGAGGGTGGAGACGTCCAGGCCGAAGGCCTCGCTGAGTTCGCCGAGGGACATCGGGCCGTCGATGGCCAGTCGGCTGAGCAGGATGTAGGCACTGCGATCCAGCCGCGTGCCGCCGCGACGATAGCGCTGGGCGATGCTGTAGCGACCGAGCAGCATGGTCTCGAATTCGACCATATGAGTTGGCTTGATGTTCGGCTGGATTTTGGCCTCCGCTTCGCGACGGCCGCGAACGGTCGTTCGTCGGGCTCGTTCCGGTGTGGTCGGGTGGTCCCTTGTTCGGATGAACCTTATGCGATATCTGTCACGGCATGGATATGCATTATGCACGCTATGTGTATTGTGCACATCATCGCTTCGACGGTTAGGGAGATTCGCGTGGACAGGGGTAGATCCGGGACCGGGATCGTCGGCGTGCTGGCGTTGGCCGGTATCACCGCGGCGGTCACGCAGACGTTGGTGGTGCCCCTGCTCGGTGAGTTGCCGCAGCTGTTGCATACCTCGGCGGCCAATGCGTCGTGGGTGGTCACGGCGACGCTGCTGGCGGGTGCGGTCACCACGCCGATGGCCGGGCGGCTGGGGGATCTGTACGGCAAGCGGCGGCTGTTGCTGATCTCGGCCGTGCCGTTGATCGTCGGGTCGGTGGTGTGCGCGCTGGCGGGTTCATTGCTGCCGATGCTCATCGGACGCGGGTTGCAGGGGATGGGTATGGGCATCGTGCCGCTGGGGATCAGCGCGCTGCGTGATGTGCTGCCCGCTGAGCGGCTCGGGTCGTCGATCGCGCTGTTGAGCGCCTCGCTGGGTATCGGCGGCGCGCTCGGGCTGCCGATCGCGGCGGCGGTGGCGCAGCATTCGAACTGGCGGGTGCTGTTCTGGGCGACCGCGGTGCTGAGTGTGGCTGTGGCCGTGGCGATCTGGGCCGTTGTGCCGCCGACCGTGGTGGCGGCCAAGGGGAGATTCGATCCACTGGGAGCATTGGGGCTGGGCGTCGCGCTGGTGTGTTTGTTGCTCGGCGTGTCCAAGGGGGCCACATGGGGTTGGGGGAGCGCTTCGATCATCGGGCTGTTCGTGGCGGCCGTGGTGGTGGCTCTGGTGTGGGGCTGGTGGGAGCTGCGGTGCTCGGATCCGCTGGTCGATCTGCGCGTGACCGCCCGGCCGCAGGTGCTGCTGACCAATGCCGCCTCGCTGGCAACGGGTTTCGCGATGTACTCCGCCTCGCTGATCCTGCCGCAGCTGCTGCAGTTGCCGACGATCACCGGATACGGCCTGGGGCAGTCGATGCTGGCGATGGGTCTGTGGATGGCACCCGGCGGTCTGGTGATGATGCTGGTCTCCCCGGTCGGCGCGCGCCTGTCGGCGGCGACCACCCCGAAGGTCACCCTCTCGGTCGGCGCGCTCGTCATCGCCCTCGGCTACGGCGCCTCGGCCCTGCTCATGGGTTCCACCTGGGGCCTGCTCATCGCGGTCTGCATCATCAACGGCGGCGTCGGGCTGGCCTACGGCGCAATGCCCGCCCTCATCATGGGCGCGGTTCCCCTCTCGGAAACCGCTTCCGCCAACAGCTTCAACACCCTGATGCGCTCCATCGGCACGTCGGTCTCCGCCGCGGTGATCGGCGCGGTCCTCGCCCAGATGAGCACTTCCCTGGGCGGCCACAGCATCCCAACGGAAAGCGGCTTCCGCACCGGCTTGCTGATCGGCAGCGGCATCGCGGTGGTAGCCGCGCTGATCGCCACAACCATCCCGGTCCGCCGCGCGGTACCCGCGGTGGCCGACCAGAAAGACTCGCCGGAAGGCTTGGTGTCCGTGCGGGATTAGCCACGACACTGGCCCCGGCGCTGCGCGCCGGGGCCAGTGATGAAGTGGGCGCTGGTCCGGGATGAAGTGGGCGCTGGTCCGGGATGGAGTCATCGCTGGCCAGGGGTGTGATGAGCGCTTAACGGAACGGCGTGGTGCTCTTGGTCTTTTCCTTCGCTCGGGCAAAGACTCAGCAGGCGCCCAGGGCGGTACCTTGATCTGTCCCGTACCGATGCCCGTGACCCGCGGACGGGGCGAGGGCGGACAGTAGGTCGGCGGAGGTTTGGATGAAGCTGAGGATCGGGAGCCATTGGGGGTGTGGGGCGTCGGGGCGGGTGTCGGTGAGGTTGGGGGCGCGCCAGAGGAGTTGGGGGGACCACTGGACTACCGGGTCGGAGGAGTTGGCGAGGATGGTGGCGCCGGCGTGGTGGACGCGGTCGGCGGGCGGGCCCGCGTAGAGCGCCGCGCAGAGGCGGTGGCGCTGATCGGGGTCGTCGGTGAAGACGGCGCTTCCCGCTGTGGCGCCGAGGCTTTGGCCGTAGAGGTAGAGGCGGGGTGGGTGGCGCATGATCGAGAGGCGTTGTTCCAGTGCGGTGAACAGGGCGCGGGCGGACTGTTCGGCTGCCGCGCGGCCGAAGATGAACGTGGCCCAGCTGGGCGCCTCGGAGTACTGCAGGCCGATCAGGGCGACATCGCCGCCGAAACGCTGGTCCAGGCCCGCGGCGGCATTGGCGTCGATCCAGCCGGATCCGGTGGGCACCACCATGACCAGATGGGCGCGATCCAACCCACCCGAACGTTCCAATTCGCGAAGTGCGAGGGCCACACGGGAATTCAGATCCGGCGCGGACTCCGTGCCCACGTACACCCGCACCCCTCGAGCGGGCTGTCCGGATACGAATTTGCGGCCCTCGGCACCCAGCGACGGCCAGCTGACCGCCGAATCCGCACTCCCGGAACGGGTGTGCGACACCGGTTGCACCAAGGTCGGATCCACCTCGGCATTGGCGGCGGCATAGGCCGAACGCCGCCAATCGACCACGGCCGGCAGCAGCGCGAACTGGGTCGCCAGCACCGCCACCACCGCCAGCCCGGCGCTGCGAGCGAAGCCCAAACGCCGCGCCAGCCAACGCAATCCACGCGCGAGACCGACCGACGATCCGGCGATCACCGCGGTCAGCAACCCACAGCGCACCCAGTACCCGAACCCGACGGGTGCGAAATCCATGGCCGCCCGCAAACCGTTCTGCCAATGCCAGGCGTGCGTGACAGCGCCCGTCACGACCACCACCCCGACCAACGCCGCGGGCAGCCGATAACGCGCCCACGCCCGATTGATATCGAAGCCCCAGCGCCGCAACACCATTCGCGCCGCCCCGGCCACGGCCACGCACACCGCCACCAGCAATCCGCTCACCACGGCCTGCGCCTCGGCTGTTCGCGGCAACAGCCCGGGCGCCAGCGAAGCGGTCAGACCGACCGTGACCGCGAGACTCGACCCGATCCGCGGCGCCCTCGGCCGCCGCGACGGTCCTCGCACGGGCTCCGGCCGCACGGCCACGGAGGTAATGGTCGAAGTCACTTGGCACCCCTCACGGTGTCGATGCGCCGCCGCACGGCGAACAGCGCGGCGAGAATGACGAGAAACAGCGCCGCCGGTGCGAGCACTCGAAACAGCTGCGCGCCCAGCTCGGAGCCGGAAAGCTGGGTGCCGAACAGGTATTCGGGCATCGGCGCCGCATAGTCCTGTCGGCGGGAGTTGAGATCGACCGCGGTGCTCGCGACCGTTGCCAGCACATTGCACTGCGCTCGATCGAAGACGTCCGCGCGCACCTCGCACGCCGCGTGCATATTCCGCTCCAGCGCGGCGTCGATGCTCTGCCGCGCCCACGGCCCCAGCGGCTGTCCGTGCCGCTCGGCATAGCGCAGCAGGTCGTATCCCAGATCGTGGGCCTGGCAGGCGATATCGAATTCGGCGGGCAGCGGAATCGGCGAGGAGCAGTCACCGGCCGGATCCACCAGCAGACCCGCCCGCACCGTCGGCCGATACCCCGCCCCTGCGGCGAAATCCCCGGGCACCACCGCGGACCACGGTCTGACACCGCCCAGTTCCGTGACCACACGCCGCGCGTCCGCGTTCTCCGCCGCCGGTGCGACCGCGGCCGCGGCGGCCGCACCCGCCGGAACGAAGGCCATGGCCGACGCGCCGACGAGTCCGACCACCGCCGCCGCCCCCGCGAGGCGGCGCAGCAGACCGCGCTCGGTGCTCGACGGCGACGGGTTCGAAACTGCTTCGCTCATGTCCCGAGACGCTATGAATCGGCCGCCGAGCCGGGCCTCACGCTGCGGATAGATTCCCGGACCGGCGCGCCGGGTGAGCTCCGGTCGTCTCTCGTACCGGGGTATGGGGTGGCATTTCACCCGCGGGTATGAGGACGCGGGCGCGCGGGGGTTTCTAAGGTCGTCATCATGGCTCGGATTGCGCGGACTGCGCAGCAGGTGACGCGGACGGCGCGGGATGCGAATCGGCGGCGGATGTGGTTCGACGTGGGCACGGTCCTCGTCCTCGGCATCCTGATGTCGATCGCGTGGCCGACGCTGCACATCACCCATCAGGTTCCCGTGGCGGCGCAGCCGTTCATCGCCGGTCTCGCGGTGTTCCCGCTCGCCCTGATCCGGGCCAATCCCGCACTGGGCTGGGCGGTCTCGGCCGGATCGGCGCTGTTGATCGCGCTGGCGATCCCGCATCAACCCGGCAACGACCTCCCGTTCCAGGTCGTGCACGTCCTCGTGCTGTTCGCGCTGCTGTTCGCGGTCGCGGTGCGCGCGCCGATGCAGATCGTGCTGGTGGCCTGGGCCGCCAGCAGCCTGCTGATGGCCACCACCATGGCCGCGACCCAGGATTCGTTCGCCGAGGCCGCGTTCGGCTGGCCCATCGCCATGACCGGCCTGGTGGCACTGGGCCTGCTGGTCCGCTGGCTGGTTCTGTCGCGCCGGGCCCTCACCCAGCAGGCCGAGGAGAACGAACTCGAACGCGCTCGGCGGGCGATCCTCGAGGAGAAGGCCCGCATCGCCCGCGATCTGCACGATGTGGTGGCCCACCACATGTCGATGGTGGTGGTGCAGGCGCAGACCGCGCCCTATCGGGTCGCCGACGTATCACCGGCCGCGCGAGCGGAATTCGAAGCGATCGGGGCCTCGGCGCGCGAGGCGCTCAACGAGATCCGGTCCATGCTCGGGGTCTTGCGCAGCGACGGTCAGCTGCCCGAACACGCGCCGCAGCCCGCCGCCGTCGACATCCTCGCCCTGCTCGACGGTGTGCGCCGGGCCGGGGTCGCGGTGGAGTGGACCATCGACGGTGCGCTGCAGGCGATTCCGGATACCACCGGCCTGGCGCTGTATCGGATCCTGCAGGAATCGCTGTCCAACGCCACCCGGCATGCCCCGCATGCCCAGGTGCTGGTGCATCTGGTGGTCGGTTCGGATGCCGCGGATCTGGTGGTGGGCAACGGACGCGGCCAGGCCGCCGCGAAGGGTGTGCCGGGCACCGGTATCGCGGGTATGCGGACTCGGGCCGAGGCCATCGGCGGCACCCTCGTCGCGGGTCCGCGCGCGGACGGCGGATTCGAGGTGCGGGCGAAGCTACCGCTGGCGGCCGACGACCGGGCGATCGCCGTACTGCCGGGTGAGACCCTGGATTCGGCGACCCGGTAATCGGGGGCCGGGCGAGCCCGGATCGGATGCGGCGGGCTCGGCGCGCCCGTGGGAGACTCGTCTCGATGCTCACCTACCTCCAAGCCATCGTCATCGGCGTCCTGCAGGGCGTCACCGAACTGTTCCCCATCTCCAGTCTCGGACATTCGGTGCTGGTTCCGGCCTGGATCGGCGGCTCGTGGGAAAAGCTCGTCACCGAGGGCGATTCCGATAACGGCACCCCGTATCTGGCCTTCGTGGTCGCGCTGCACGTGGCCACCGCGCTGGCTCTGATCGGCTACTACTGGCGCGACTGGGTCGAGATCATCATCGGCTTCGTCACCACGCTGCGCACCCGCCGCATCGAGACCTCCGCGCAGCGGTTGGCCTGGTTGATCGTGCTGGCCACGATTCCGGTCGGCATTCTCGGTCTGCTGCTGGAACATCCGCTGCGCACGATGTTCGCGACGCCGATCTACGCGAGCGTCTTCCTCGCCCTCAACGGCGTCGTGCTGATCGTCGGCGAGGGTCTGAAGCGGCGCAACGGTCCCACCCTGGCCGATTACGGCCGCCGCTTCGCCGAGAACGAGGAACGCGACCAGGCCCGGGCGCGCGGTGTGGCCCTCGAGGACGACACCCGCCTGGAATCGGAGCGACGGCTCGCCTCGCTCAGCGTCAAGGACGCCCTCGGCATCGGCTTCGCCCAATCCGGTGCGCTGCTGGCCGGATTCAGCCGCTCGGGCCTGACCATGGTCGGCGGCCTGCTGCGCGGACTCGACCACGAGGACACCGCGAAATTCGCCTTCCTGCTGGCGACCCCGGTCATCCTCGCGGCCGGTGTGCTCAAGATTCCGGAGCTGTTCGGCCCGCAGGGTTCCCAGATCCACGGCCAGGCGCTGGTCGGCGCGATCGTGGCGGGTCTGTCGGCATGGCTGGCGGTGCGGTTCCTGGAGCGGTTCTTCCAAACCCGCACGCTGCTGCCGTTCGCGGTGTACTGCCTGGTCGTCGGGCTGGCGTCCGTCATCCGGTTCGCGTAAGGACGTCCTGTGCCGATAACCGTTCTGATCGCCGACGATCAAGCCATGGTGCGACAGGGTTTCGGAGCCCTGCTCGCCGCGCAACCCGATATCAGCGTCGTGGGCGACGCGCCCAACGGCAAGATCGCCGTCACCGAGGCCAAACGGCTGCGCCCGGATGTGGTGCTGATGGATGTGCGCATGCCGGAGATGAACGGCCTGGACGCCGCCCGCTCGATCCTGGCCGCCGGATTCGACCCGCCGGTGCGGGTGCTGATGCTGACCACCTTCGATATCGACGACTACGTCTACGAGGCGCTGAGCCTGGGCGCCAGCGGATTTCTGCTCAAGGACGCGCCCGCGGACGAGCTGGTGCGCGCGGTGCGGGTGGTCGCCGAGGGGCAGGCGCTGCTGGCGCCGACGGTCACCCGCCGTCTCATCGCCGATGTCATGCGCCGCCGGTCGCGCAGTAGACCCGCACCGGCCCTGGACGCGCTGACCCCGCGCGAACGCGAAGTGCTGGAACTGATCGCGAAGGGCATGTCCAATACCGAGATCGCCGAGGCGCTGTTCGTCGCCGAGCAGACGGTGAAAACACATGTGTCCAAGGTGTTCTCGAAGCTGAATCTGCGGGACCGGGCGCAGGCGGTGGTCCTGGCCTACGAATCCGGACTGGTCACCCCGGGGTGAGCGACGCGCTCGGGTAGGATCGCGGTCTCCACGCCGACGACGGAAGGTGAGCGCAGGGTGTTGAACAGCGGTGACGTGTTCGCCGGCTTCACCATCGAGCGGCTGCTCGGCCAGGGCGGCATGGGCTCGGTCTACCTCGCGCGCCACCCGCGACTACCCCGGCTCACGGCGCTGAAGCTGCTCAATCGAGAGCTGTTCACCGACGCCGAGATTCGCGCCCGCTTCGACCGCGAGGCCGATCTGGCCGCCCAGCTCGACCACCCCAATATCGTGGCCGTCTACGACCGCGGTGTGGAGGACGATCTGCTGTGGATCAGCATGCAGTACGTCGACGGCGTGGACGCGGCCACGGTGAATCCGTACAGCATGCCGCCCGAACGCGCGGTACAGATCATCGAGGGCGTCGCCGCCGCACTGGATTACGCGCACGGCAACGGTGTGCTGCATCGGGATGTGAAGCCCGCCAACATCATGCTGGCCCGTTCCGGCGGTGGCAAGGGCGAGCGGGTGTTCCTCACCGACTTCGGAATCGCCCGGCTGCGTGAGGATTCCACCCATCTGACCCAGGCCGGTATGTTCACCGCGACGCTGGCCTACGCCTCGCCCGAGCAGATGACCGGGGCCGAACTGGATCACCGCTCGGATCAGTATTCGCTGGCGTGTGCGCTGTATTGGATGCTGACCGGCGTGGGCGCCTTCGATTCCGATAATCCCGACGAGGTGATCCGCGGGCATCTGCAATTACCGGTGCCCTCGGCGAGTGCGCGGCGGCCGGGACTGTCCCCGGCCGTGGACGCGGTGATCGCGAGGGCCATGGCCAAGCGGCCGATCGATCGCTTCGCCACCTGTTCGGATTTCGCGTCCGCCGCCAAGCGCGCGCTGACCGTACGGGTGCCGATGCCGCCGCCGATGTTGCCGCCGCAATCTGTCGCGGTTCCGGCGATCCCGTATTCGATGGAGGCGACGGTCGCCCTGGGAGCGCATCCGTCGATGCGGCCGGGTCCGCCCGCCTTCGGCGCGCCGCCGCCCCCGCCGCCGAATCCGCCCGTCAATCAGGCCGTGCCCCAAACGTATTCACCGCCGCCCGGCTATCACGCTGCGCCGCAACAGGTCTCGCGACGATCGGGTCGGTCACTGGGCTGGGTGCTGGCGGTCGTGGGGATCGTCGCGGTCGTGGTGATCGTGATCGTGGTCGTTGTGCTGAGCGCCACCGGGACCTGAGTGGTCTTCCGGGCTCGCGCCGGGCGCGCGGGCATGCCATCGTGATGTCTCATGATCGGCGCACGGGTGATGCGAGTGCAGTGGCGGCCGGACGCGGGCCGGTTGGTGACCCTGATGGCGGTGGGCTTCGGCCTGACCGTGGTGATCACCCGGTTGTATCTGATGGCCTCGGGTTATCCGAAGATCGGCGGGACCACCTACCACATCGCCCATGCGCTGTTCGGCGGGTTGCTGCTGGTCATCGCGTGTGTGCTGCAGCTGCTGTCGTCCGGGCGCACGGCGATCGTATGGGCCGCGGTCTTCGCCGGGGTGGGGCTCGGCCTGTTCATCGATGAGGTCGGCAAGTTCATCACCGCGGACAACGACTACTTCTTTCCGCTGGCCGCGCCGATCATCTATCTGGCCTTCCTACTCACCGTGGCCGTCGCCCGCTATGCCGCGCGGCGGCGGGTGCATTCGCCGGAGCTGGCGCTGGGCGCGCTGACCGAGGAGGTCGGCGATATGGTCGCCGCGCGCATGTCGGTGCATCGGCGCGGGGTGCTGCTGGCCGAACTCGAGCGGGTCGATCGCGATCGGCTGGAGTCGCCGCAGCGGGAACTCGCCGACGCCCTCGCGCACTATCTGAATTCGGTGCCGTGCGTCGAAGCGCCGACCCTCACCAGCCGCCTGGCCCGCCTCGGTCGCCGCTTCGAGGATCGGTACGTGCCGCTGTCCGGCTTGCGCGTGGTGCTGATCGCGGTTCTGATCGGCCATGCGGCCTGGACCGCGGTGCGGCTGGCGCTGGCGCTGGTGGTGATCTCCGGCTGGCATTCGCCGTGGTCCGAACTGGATCGGATGCTGGACGTCACCCAGGGGCATGGCTGGAAGTCGTTGACCGGCTTGGGAATCGCCGCGGGGGCGGAGGTGATGGTCGCGGCCGGCTGCGCCGCCGGCGCGATCGCGTGGCTGCGTGGCAGCGAGGAACTCGGTGTGCGCCTGGGCATCTGGTCCGATGTGATGTCGTTGACCGTGGTGAACGTGCTGGCCAGCTACTTCAGCCAGTTCCTCACGGTGTTCACCGCCATTGTCGAGGCGCTGCTGCTGTGGGCGCTGGTGCGCTATCGCACCCGTCGGCTCGCCGAATCGAATCCGGCGAGCGTCGCGGTTACGGTGTAGCGCGTTCGTCGAGGACCATATGCCCGCCCTCGACCAGGATATGGCGGGCCCGTCTTCGCACTCTGCAATCGTCGACGGTGCAGCACATATGAATCTGCATCGCCTCGTGCGCCTGTTCGGGCGTGAGCGGACCGGGATCGAGTGTGCAGTCGAAGATGTACATCATCGTGACAACCCAGCGTTCTTCGCGTGCCGTGCAAATGCGTGAACCGACACCGAAAATCGTAACGAGGTTGCGGCGGAGGACATGCCGGGAACAGGGAAAACTTATGTGCCGGGAACGTGCCAGGCCGATTAACGCTCGGGCGTTCGTCCCATCACCCGAAGAAAGCGGCCGCCTCGTTGTAGCGGTCCGCCGGGACGAGTTTCAGTTGTTTGGTCGCCTCCGACAGCGGAACCAGATCGATCTCGGTGCCGTGCAGGGCCACCATTTGACCGAATTGCCCGTCGTGTACGGCTTCCGCGGCGTGGACGCCGAATCGCGTCGCCAGCACCCGGTCGTAGGCGGTGGGTTTACCGCCGCGCTGCACGTGGCCGAGCACAGTTGTGCGCACCTCCTTGCCGATGCGCCGCTCGATCTCCACGCCCAGCTGATGGGCGACGCCGGTGAACCGCTCGTGCCCGTACTCGTCGACCCCGCCCTCGCGGAGCGTGAACGACCCCTCGGCGGGTTTGGCGCCCTCGGCCACCACACAGATGAAATGCGAATCACCGCGCTGGAAACGCCGTTTGATCATGGTGCACACCTCGTCCACATCGAACGGCACCTCCGGAACCAGCGTGAGATGCGCGCCCGAGGCGATACCGCAGTTGATCGCGATCCAGCCCGCGTGGCGACCCATGACCTCCACGAGCATCACCCGCTGATGCGATTCGGCGGTGGTGTGCAATCGGTCGATGGCGTCGGTGGCGATATCGACCGCGGTGTCGTGGCCGAAGGTGGTGTCGGTGAAGTCGATGTCGTTATCGATCGTCTTGGGAACGCCGACGACCGGCACACCCTCGTCGGCCAGCCAGCTCGCGGCGGTCAGGGTGCCCTCGCCGCCGATCGGGATGAGCGCGTCGATGCCGTTGTCGTCGAGGGTTCGCTTGATGCGGCCGAGTCCGGCGCGCAGCACATCCGGATTGGTGCGCGCGGTGCCGAGCATGGTGCCGCCCTTGGTGAGCAGCCGGTCGGTGCGGTCGTCGTTGAGGATATTGATCTTGCGGTCCTCGAGCAGGCCGCGCCAGCCGTCCTGGAACCCGACGATCGCGTCACCGTAGCGGCCGTTCGCGGTGCGAACGACGGCCCGGATGACCGCGTTTAAGCCTGGGCAGTCCCCGCCTCCGGTCAAGACTCCGATGCGCATACCGGCTATCTTGCCGGGCGCGCGGCGAGAGCGCAGCCCCGGCCCCTGAGAAATCAGCGTCCCGTCGGACAGTGACCGCTCGGTAGATCGCCCAGATGCTTGTTCACCAGCGTCGCCAGCTTGTTGAGGATCTGCGTGCCGTCGTCGAAACCGCCCGAGGCGGCCTGGGCCGCAAGCGCGATAGCGACCTGTCCGCTGGGCGTTGTCACCACGCCGAATTGGCGGACCAGATAGTTGCCGTTGACATCGGGTCCCCAGCCGCCCTTGAATTCGGCGCTGTCCACGCGGCCCAGTCCCCACTGCTGGCCCCACACCACCTTGCTCATGAGCGTGGTGACCGAATCGGCGTCGGGCAGGCACGGCAGTTTCGCGGCGAAGCGGGCCTGATCCGACAGCGACCAATCGGCCTGGCCGAAGGCCGAATAGTCCGCGCGCGCCCGGGCGGCGGGCACCGTGGTGGTCGGATCGCCACCCTCGCGCAGCACGGACTGCACGGCCTGGGCCGCGGCGTCGGGCGCGCCCAGCGATTGCCACAGACCGTCGGCGGCGGTGTTGTCGGATTCGGTGATGGCCGCCGACATCTGCCAGGTGCTGGTGTTGCCGTTGCTGCGCAGTACGGCCAGGGTCAGCGGAACCTTCATCGTCGACCAGGCGGGACCGTCGGTCCAATCGCCCATGGCCGAGACCCGATCGGCGCCGACCGCGGCGACCGCCAAGCCGACGCGTCCGCCGAGACCGGGCTGCAGATCGGCGAAATCGGCTGCGAGCGAACCGGGGAGGGCGACCACCGCGCTGCCCGCGATGGTCGACGGGCGCGAAATCGTTTCGGCCGCAGGGCCGTCGGAGGCCGAGGAACAGGCCGTGGTTCCGGCCGCCAGCGCAATACCGCACAGGACGGCCACAGCCCGAAATCTTCGCGGTCTCTCCACCCGCTCACCTCCACATCATTGGATGGCGGCGTTGCCGCGCCACCCACTAATCGAGGCATTCTTCGCCGTGATCGCGGCCGGGGTCAAATAACGTGACCGGAGGTGTCACATATGCGACGAGATCGCGGTCACCGCTTGCACTCTCCGCCGCCGAGCTCGTAAACGTGTCTGGCCAGCAGTGCGGCCATCTTGTCGAGCATGGCGGTGGCATCGTCGAAGCTGCCCGAATCCGGTTGGGCGGCAATGGCCACCGCGAGCTGTCCGGTCCAGGTCGGGATGAGGCCGAATTGGCGCACCAGATACGCGCCGGTCACATCGTCGGGTCCCCAGCCGCCCTTGAATTCGGCGCCGACGAAGGAGCCCAAACCCCAACTCTGGCTGGAGGTTATCTCGCTCATCAGATTCACGACCCGGACCGCGTGCGGCAGACAGGGCAGGCGAGCGGCGAAGCGGACCTGATTGAGCAGTGTCCACACCGTCGCGCCGAAGGCCAGTGGATCGTTCACCGACTCCCGCGCCTCCGGATTGTGCCGGTCGGCGACATCGGTGGTGGCGTCACCGGCCTCGCGCAGCACCGCCTCGACGGCCTCGGCGGCCTGATCGCCGCTGCCGAGCGCCTCCCACAGCGCCTGTGCCGCATCGTTGTCCGAGGCGGTGATCGCGGCCGAGGCGGTATCGGACAATCCGACCGGATCGCGGCGCAGCGCGGCCAGGGCCAGCGGCACCTTGATGGTCGACCAGGCGATGCCGGAGCTCCAATTGCCCAGGGTGAGCGCGTGTTCGCTGCCGACGGGCATTACCGCCAGGCCCACGCTGCCGGGCAGTTCCTTTTGCAGCTGGGCGAAATCGGCGGCCAGCGCGCTGCCGCCGGACAGTGCGCCCGCGGCGGGTTTGAGGGTGGTCGCCGGGGCCGGAATCGCCGCGACCTCCGGGGTGGGCACCCCGGCGTGTGCGGTGCATCCGGCGGCGGCCAACGCCGCGACCACCAGCAACGACCGTCGAAAACCTTTGCGGCGGACCGTCTTCACCTCAATAGACATACACCACCGCGTTCTCGCCGCCCGTACAGGTGACGAGCTGACCCGAGGTCGTGCAGGTCATCGTGTACGAGCGGCCTGTGACCGGGCTGACGGCCACCACCGAGGTGGAGCCGCTGGCTCCGGCGGACTGGGAGTTGGACGCCTGCGGATCCGCGGCCTTGGCGTAGGCCTTGCGGACCTCCTCGGCGAATTGGCAACTGGTGACCGAGGATCCGGTGGCCGTCTTGCCGAACCGCGCCGTGCCCGCGGACGTCGACGGGCAGGTGGTCGCGCCCACCGGCGGTGTCGCGGCCCCACTGGTGGCGCCGGATGTGGTCGGGCTCGCGGCCGTGGTGGGCGCGGCGGTCGTACGCGTCTGCGGCGCTTGCGAGGCGGGCTGACCGGTCGCGACCGCGGCGCGATTGTCGTCCGGCTTGTTCACCACATGCCAGCCGACCGCTGCGGCGATGGCGGCCAGCACCACGCCGCACACGCCCAGCCCGATCGGAACGGCGATGGACCGCTTGCGTTCCCGTCGATCCTGCTGGGCGTAGCCCTCCTGGTCGTATTCGGCGTCGTCGTAGTCCTCGTCGTAGGCGTACTCGCCGCGCGGCTGGAACTCGTGGCTGGGCGGTAATTCCCACGGCGCCGGCGGGCGGGCCTGGGCCTGCGGCGGCAGCGGCGTGAACTGGAATTCCTCGGGCCGCACCAGCGTCGGATCGGCCGGATGGATCACCGGCAGATCACCGGTGGGGTCGTGCTCGGAATCCGGATCCGACGGCGGGATGATCCGCAGCGTGCCGGTGGTCTCGTAGCCGCGCGTGATCGACTCCACCGGATCGCCCTGCGCCCCCGGCTGTTCCGCGTCGGGCAGACCCTCGCGTGAGAGGAAGGTCGTCGCGGAATCCGCGGTCGAGGGCTGTCCGGTACCCGCGCCGGTGCGCATGACCATGGTCGGCGAACCGGCGGCGGCCGGGGGTTCGCGCCGCTGAGCGATCGTCGGTTCCTCGGAGTCCTCGCCGACCGGATAGCCCTGCGCGGCCGGGGCCTGGGTGGGATAGACGCGGGTGGGATCGGAGGGAGCCACCGGACCGCGCGGCCGCATCTGCGCCGGAATCGTGGGGCCCTCGGGTCCGAAGGGCTGGAAGGTGTTCGGATCGTCTGAACGACGGGTCGGCGCGGGAGCGGTCGTCGATTCATCGGGCCGATAGGCCGGTGTGGGACCGGTCGTTTCATCGGGCTCATAACCCTGTGGGGACCGCTGGGTTGGTGCCGCCGAGGCGGGAGCGCTCGCTTCGTCGGGCCGTCCGCTCGGTGCGGGACCGGTCGGCAGGAACGTCGTGGCGGTCGGGTCCGCGGGTCGCGCCGGGGGCGGGCCGAGAAGTGACCGGACCGGACGGGCCGCGGGGTTCGCGCCCGGGATGGGGGAGTCGGCGGTGAGGGGCTCGCCGAACAGGAACAGTTTGTCAACCGCTGGTTGTGAATCCGCCGCGGCGGGTTCGGGTTCGGCGCTCAGGCCCAGGGCCGCGCGGGCCGCGCCCGCGAACTCCCCGGCTGTGGCGAATCGGTCGGCGGGCGATTTGGCCATGGCGTGGGCGATGACCGCGTCGAGAGCCGCGGGTACGTCCGGACGCTCGAGGCTCGGACGCGGCGGCGGTTCGGACAGATGCGAGCGGATCAGCACGCTCACGCTCTGCACCGGGAACGGCGTTGCGCCGGTGAGGCATTCGTGCAGGACGCAGGCCAGCGAGTAGATATCGGCCTGCCCGGTGACCGGCCCGGCGTCGAACCGCTCGGGGGCCATATAGGTATAGGAGCCGACGGCCGTGCCCGCCAGGGTGATTCCGGTGTCGCCGTCGCTGCGGGCGATGCCGAAGTCGGCCAGATAGGCGAAATCCTCCTCGGTGACGAGCACATTCGCGGGCTTCACATCCCGATGTACCAGCCCCGCCGCATGCGCGGCGTCCAGCGCCGAGGCCACCTGCGCGAGGATCGATACGGCACGATCGGGGGCCATCGGCCCCTCCTCGCGCAGCAGCGTGCGCAGATTCCGCCCGCGCACCAGCTGCATATCGATATAGAGCACCCCGTCGATCTCACCCGAATCGTGGATCGAGACGATATGCCGATCGCTCAGCCCGGCCACCGCGTGCGATTCCCGGCGGAACCGCTCCTGATAGCCCGGATCGTGGGCGAGCTGCTCGGACAGCAACTTCAGAGCGACGAGCCGGCCGCGACCGGTGTCGTAGGCCTCGTAGACCTCGCCCATCCCGCCCCTGCCGAGCAAAGAGCGCAGCTCGTACGGGCCGAATCTACTCCCGGCCCGGGACCGCGGTGCGTCCACCGGTGAAACCTCCACATCCCTGGGCAGGGTGCGAAACCCGTGCCCGGTGTAACACCGGGGTTGCCTGCCCCTCTACAGTGCCGATTCTCCGGGTGCGACCACGCCGTGGTCAAACGCGAAGACGATCGCGGCCGCCCGATCGCGCAGTCCGAGCTTGCCGAATATGTGTCCTACGTGGCTCTTTACGGTCCCCTCGGAAATTCCGAGCTGTGCGGCGATTTCCGAGTTGACACGCCCGCGACCGATCAGCTTCAGCACCTCGAACTCCCGCGCGGTGAGCTCGTCCAGCCGTGATCGGGCTTGGGCCGGCGCCGGTAGAACCGACCGGTAGGCAGACAGCACTCGTCCGGTTACCGAAGGGTCCAACCACGAGCCGCCGGTGGCGACCGTGCGGACCGCGCGGATCAAATCCTCGGCGGGAGAGTCCTTCAGAATGAATCCGGCCGAGCCCGCGCGCAGCGCGCCCGACAGCAGTTGATCGTCGTCGAAGGTGGTGAGCACCAGCACCGGCGGCGAGTCCGGGCGAGCGCGCAGCATCCGGGTGGCGTCGATACCGCCGACTCGTTTCATCCGCAGATCCATCAGGACCACATCGGGTCGCTGCGCGGCGACCGCCGCGGGCACCTCGTCACCGTCGGCGCATTCGGTGACCACGAATCCATCGCGCCGCCGCAGGATCCGGCGCAATCCGCCGCGCACCAGTTCCTGATCGTCGACGACGAGGACGGCGACGGTGTCCTCCTCGATGGCCGGGGTGGTCGGCGAACTCACATGCCCTCCTGAATCTTCCGGGTCAGAGACGTCACGGCCCCGCGCACCATGCGGATGTAGTCCTCGGTCACGGTCGTCGGGCATACCGGCTCCGTTTTCGCGCTGTCGGTCGGTATGCGCGCACGCACCTGCCAGCATCCGCTGTCCGGTCCGGCGGTGAGGGTGCCGCCGAGCAGCCCGATCCGTTGCCGCATTCCGGAAATGCCCATACCGCGCCCCCGCTTGGTCTGTACGCCCTGCGGCAGCGTATTGCGCACCGACACCGCGATCTCGTCCTCGGCCACCGCGATCGCGAGATCGACTCGCGCGCCGGGGGCGTGCTTGGCCACATTGGCCAGCGACTCCTGGCTGACACGAAACAGCGCCAGTCCGGTTGTCGCCGTCACGGTCTCGGAATCGCCGGTCAGCGCGTAGTCCACCGACAGTCCGGCGCGCACGAAATCCGCCACCAGCGCTTCGATATCGTCGAGGCTCGGTTCCGGTGTCTGGCTCGACGGCCGCTGATCCAGCAGCCCGACCGTATGCCTGATATCGGCCATCGCCTGGCGGCCCAGTCGTTCGGCGTCGACGAGGGCATCGACCGCCTCGTCGACATCGCGGTCGGTTTCGAGGGCATGGCGGGCCGCGGTGAGATGCAACAGGGTGATGCTCAGCGAATGCGCGATCACGTCGTGCACCTCGCGCGCGATGCGGCGGCGTTCGTCGTCGGCGGCCTGCACGGCCAGAATCTCCTGGTTGGCCCGCTCCTGCCCCAGATACATCCGCTGGTACTGCATCATGAGGCCGACCAAGGCGCCGAGAATGATGCCGACGATGTAGTTGGGCAGCGAGTCCAGCCCCGGGCCCACGAAGTGGAACAGCAGCAACTCGCCGATGGACGCACCGGTGAACGGCAGGCTGATTCGCTTCGGCGCGATGGCCGCCACCTCGCCCGCCACCACGACCAAGACGAACGGCGACACATCCAGCGGCACCGGCTGGAGCAGGAACATGCCCTGGGCGATCAATCCGACCACGCACAGCGCCACCGGCCGGGGCGAGACCCCGAACAGGGTGAGTATCGGAAAGGCGAACGTCACCACGAGCAGGGCGATCAGCGGAACGCTGCTGGGGATGTAATCCCAGCGCTGCAACACCGCGGCCATGGCCGCGATCCACAGCGCGAGATCCGCGACCATGATCACCGAGGGCGGATAGTCGAACGGCAGTTCCTCGAGGTGCCGCAGGAAGGTGCCGCGCGGATCGCGCCAGAAGTCGACCGCGCGCTGGCGGGCGAACCGCCACCCGGCGACGACCTTCCAGGCGGCCCCCAGCAGCAGCCCGGCACAGGCCACGTAGACGACCGCCCTGAGCACCTCCATGGAGCAAGGCTAACCACTCGATTCGGGCAGGTACATCGTCCCGCGAGCGGGGCGGCCCTCCTACCCCGGTAGGAGGGCAAGTCGCGTCCCCGGCACGACGTCAGCGGCCGATTCCGGCCGTAGCGTCTGTGGCACAGTGCCCGGGACCGAAAGCCGGGCACCCGAATGGAGGAGGTGGTCCGATGTCGTGGCGCAATCAGCACGCTCGTACCGAAATCCTGCACGAGGTACTCGCCCGGGCGGCCGTCGATCCGACCAATCCCGCGCTGCTGCACGACCTTCCGGACAGCGATCTGCTGTTCGGCGGGCCCGAGGGCATCCTGGCCGCCCTGCGGTACCAGTGGGACAACCATCTGAACGCCAAACTCGATCAGGCATTGCTCGAGGGCCGGTCGGCACGGGAGGCGTATCTGGAGTTGGCCGCCGAACAGCCGGTGCTGCGCGCGGTGCTCGACGCCCAGGATGTGGGCCGCTGGCAGGACTGCCGCGTGCTGACCCACTGATCATTCGACTACGAAAGGGCGGGGAACGCCGTGCTGGAACTGACCGACGTCATCAAGGAGTACCGGGTGGGCCGCCAACGCGTGCGCGCCCTGGACGGCATCGATCTGCGCATCGAGGCGGGGGAGTTCACCTCGATCATCGGCCCGTCCGGATCCGGAAAGAGCACGCTGCTGCATCTGCTCGGCGCGCTGGACTCCCCGGACTCCGGCTCCATCACCTTCCGCGGTGAGGAGATCGCCGGGCTCGACGACGATCGGCAATCCGAATTCCGGCGGCACCGCGTCGGTTTCGTCTTCCAGTTCTTCAACCTGCTGCCCACGCTGTCGGCATGGGAGAACGTGGCGATCCCGAAGCTGTTGGACGGCACCGGATTACGTAAGGCCAAGCCCCGTGCGCTGGAGCTGCTGGATCTGGTCGGTCTCGGCGAGCGCGCCGAGCACCGGCCCGCCGAGCTGTCCGGCGGGCAGATGCAGCGGGTGGCGGTCGCGCGGGCATTGATCATGGATCCGCCGCTGATCCTGGCCGACGAGCCGACCGGCAACCTCGATTCCAAGACCGGCGCGGCCATCCTGTCGCTGCTCGGCGACATCACCAGCGCCGGGAATTCGGTGGTGATGGTGACCCACGACATGGGCGCGGCGCACTACTGCGATCGGGTGATCACATTGCGGGACGGGAAGATCGGCTCGATCACCGCCGGTGAGCACACGGGTTCCACCAACCACGCGTCGGCGGTGCGCGCATGATCGCCGCCTGGGATCGGTTGCGGCTGTTCAATGTCGGCGAACTGCTGGCCCACCGCGGCCGCACGCTGCTGTCACTCGTCGTGATGGGCGTCTCGGCCGGACTGCTGGTGGCGACGCTGAGCATTTCCGAGTCGATCACCGGGTCGGTGGACCGGTTGACCCACAGCCTCGGCGGTAAGGCGGCGCTCGAGGTCACCGGCGTCACCGACGCGGGCTTCGATCAGCAACTGCTGCAGCGGGTTCGGGACGTGCCCGGCGTATCGGCCGCGGTGCCCATGCTGCGGGTGCGCATCGGCGCAGACGACGACCGCGCGCTGCTGGTCGGCGCCGATGCCAGCGTGTCCGCGCTCGGCGGCGAACTGGACGGGCCGCTGCGCGAACAGGCCACCCGCCTACTGACGGTGCCGCACGGCGTACTGGTGGGCGCGGCGATGGGCCATCGCGAGGGTGACCGGTTCCGGATCGGCGACACCATCGTGACCGTGGCCGGTGTCCTCGATGGTGCGGCCTCGGACAAACTCGATCGGGGCCATATCGTCATCGCGCCGCTGCCGGTGGCCCAGCAACTGGTCGGGCGGACCGGTCAGCTCGACACCATCGAGATCGTGCCGACCGCGAATGCCGATGTGGCGCGGCTGCGTTCGGATCTCACCGCCGCGGTGGACGGGCGGGCCGTGGTCGCCGATCCGAGCCTGCGCACCGCCCAGGCCGGTGGCGCGGTGGTGCTCGTGCGGTACTCGACCATCATGGCCTCGGCGGCGGCGCTGATCGTTTCGGGCTTTCTCATCTACAACGCGATGAGTATGGCGGTGGCGCAACGGCGTCCGGTGCTGTCACTGCTGCGCGCGATCGGCGGGCGGCGACGGTCCATGGTGCGCGATCTGCTGGCGGAGGCGGCGCTGCTGGGTCTGCTCGGCGGTCTGGTCGGGGCTGTGATCGGAATGTTGTTGGGGCGCAACGCCATTTCCGCGCTGCCGTCGGCGATAGTGCAGTCGGTGGACGCGCGGCCGGAGTACATCGTCCCGGCCTATGCCGTACCGGCCGCGGTGGCGGCGTGTATCGCGGCCAGTGTGCTGGCGGCGGCGATCGCGGCGCGGCAGGTCTACAAGGTCGCGCCCATCGAGGCGCTCGCGCCGATCGGGGTGTCGCGTTCGGATACGGCGAGCCCGCTGCTGCGTTGGGGGTCGGTCGTACTGGGTGTGGCGCTGGTCGGCGGATCGATCGTCTTGGCGCGCGCCGATGTCGGACGCTATTCCATTGCGTCCATTTCGATTTCGATCGCCGGTGCGGTCTGCCTGTGCTTCGCGCTCACCACCCCGATCGTGCGGAGCGTGGCGGCGGTGGCGCGGGTGTTCGGCGCACCGGGGGCGCTGGGGGCCACCACGGTCGAACGCGCGCCGCGTCGGGTGTGGGCAACGGCCATGACCGTGATGATCGGCATCACCGCAGTCGTCGCGATGGGCAGCGCCTCGAAGAATCTGGCCGATTCCGCCGGGGCCAGCTTCGACAGTCTCAGTCGCTCCGATGTATTCATCAGTCCCACCTCATGGGCGGAATTTCCGACCGGGCCCATCCTGCCCACGGATCTGCGCGACAAGGTCGCCGCGATACCGGGCGTCGCGCGGGTGGGCAGCGCGCAGATGGCCTTCGCGACCCTCGGTGGCGGCCGGGTGATGCTGCAGGGCTATCCGGATGACGACGAGTCCTATCCCGTGGCGCTGGATCGGTCGGTGCGCGATCGGCTGGTGCGCGGTGAGGGCGTGGTGATCTCCCGCGATGTCGCCCGCGCCCAGAATGTGCGGGTGGGCTCGACACTGAGCCTGCCCACCCCGACCGGGGTCAAGAAAACCGAAGTGCTGCAGGTGATTCCGTACTTCTCGGCGATCGCCGGGGTGGTGGTGCTGAATCTGGACGTCATGCGGCAGTGGTATCAGCGTCCGGGCGAGACCATCCTCGCCGTCGATCTCGCCCCCGGTGTCGATCGGACCGCCGTGACCGCCGCGATCCGCGCGGCCGTTCCACCCGAGATTCATGTGGACCTCGGTCGCGATGCCGTGGCCGCGATCTCCGGAGGCGTGAAACAGGGCACGGCGCTCAGCGGCCAGATTCTGTGGATCGTGGTGCTGGTGTCGACCGTGGCCCTGCTCAACACCTTGATGCTGTCGGTCCTGGAGCGCCGCCGCGAACTCGGCGTACTGCGCGCGATGGGCACCAGCAGACGGTTCCTGCTGCGCGCGGTGCTGGCCGAGGCCGCCGGAATCGGCGTCGTCGGCGCGGCCCTGGGCCTGGGCATCGGCGCGGCCGTCCACTATCTGGCGACCCTCGCCCTCGGCAACGCCACCAGCATCGACGTCACCTATCAGGCGGGCCCGATGCTGCTCGTCTATGCCGTCGCCGCATTGATCCTGGCGATGCTCGGCTCGATCCCCCCGGCCCTGCGGGCTGCGCGAATGCCGATCGTGGAGGCCATTGCCGCCGATTGACGCTGTGAACATGCTGTGTGCACCGGCACCGCCACTGGCCCCCGGGACACCCGCTGACTACTGTTGCCGCATGGCCGACTTCGCGATTCGTGATCTGCCCGTGGATGTAGTCGACACCATGCGCAAGCGAGCTCGGGCGGCCGAGCTGTCGCTCGACGACTACCTACGCCAGGAACTGATCACCTCCGCCTACCGAAACTCCTACCTGGACACCATCCTGGCCTTCCAGGAGGCCCAGGAGCGCAATCCCGAACTGCGGGTCGACAAGAAGGCGATCCAGGCCGCCGCCGCCTTCGCCCGCGGGGAGCAGTAGTCCGGGACCGTCCGCGAGGGCGTCGGGGGCGGCTCATAAACTACAGGCTATGAGCGCGCCCACCGTGGACTTGATGGACTACGCCGATGTCATCGACAAGTACGAGCCGGTGCTCGGCTTGGAGGTGCATGTCGAACTCGGCACGCGGACCAAGATGTTCTGCGGCTGCCCGACCACGTTCGGGGCCGAGCCCAATACCCAGGTGTGCCCGGTGTGTCTGGGCCTGCCGGGTTCGCTGCCGGTGGTGAACCAGCGGGGCGTGGAGGCGGCCATCCGCATCGGCCTGGCGCTCAACTGCTCGATCACCCCGTGGGGCCGGTTCGCGCGCAAGAACTACTTCTACCCGGATCAGCCGAAGAACTATCAGATCAGCCAGTACGACGAGCCGATCGCACACGACGGTCACCTCGACGTCCTGCTCGACGACGGCAGCACCTTCCGGGTCGAGATCGAGCGCGCGCACATGGAGGAGGACACCGGTAAGTCGACCCATGTGGGCGGGTCGACCGGCCGCATCCACGGCGCCAGTCACTCACTGCTGGACTACAACCGCGCGGGTGTGCCGCTCATCGAGATCGTCACCAAGCCGATCACCGGCGCGGGCGAGCGCGCGCCCGAGGTGGCCCGTGCGTATGTCACCGCGCTGCGCGATCTGCTGAAGTCGCTCGACGTATCGGATGTGAAGATGGAGCAGGGCTCGCTGCGCTGCGACGCCAATGTCTCGCTGATGCCCAAGGGCGCCAAGGAATTCGGCACCCGCACCGAAACCAAGAACGTCAACTCGCTGCGCAGCATCGAGGTCGCGGTGCGCTACGAGATGCGCCGCCAGGCCGCGGTGCTGTCCACCGGCGGCATCGTGACCATGGAGACCCGCCACTTCCACGAGACCGACGGCTCCACCTCCGCGGGCCGCCTCAAGGAGTCCGCCGAGGATTACCGCTACTTCCCGGAGCCCGACCTCGAGCCGATCGCCCCGGACCCGGCCTGGGTCGAGGAACTGCGCGGCACGATCCCGGAGTACCCCTGGCTGCGCCGCGCGCGCATCCAGGCCGAATGGAGTCTGTCCGACGAGGTGTTCCGCGATCTGATCAACGCCGGCGCGCTGGACCTGATCATCGCGACCGTCGACGCGGGCACCTCGGTCGACGCGGCCCGCGCCTGGTGGGTCAACTACCTCACCGAAAAGGCCAAGGAGCGCGAGGTCTCCCTCGAGGAGCTGGCCATCACCCCCGCCCAGGTGGCCGAGGTCGTCGCCCTGGTCGACGCCAAGACCGTCAACAGCAAGGTGGCCCGTCAGGTCGTCGACTTCGTCCTCGCGGGCGAGGGCGACCCGAAGCAGATCGTCGAAACCAAGGGCCTGGGCATGGTTTCCGACGATTCGGCTCTGCAGACCGAGGTCGACAAGGCCCTCGCCGCCAATCCCGATATCGCCGACAAGATCCGCTCCGGCAAGGTCCAGGCCGCGGGCAAGATCGTCGGCGACGTCATGAAGGCCACCCGCGGCCAGGCCGACGCCGCCCGCGTCCGCGAACTGGTCCTCACCGCCTGCGGGGTCGCCTGACGGTTCATCCGGGCGGGATCAGCTCGATCAGGAACTCCTGATCCCGCGCACCGGAACAGCGGCCCTGAACGATCTCCGCGTTCTCGACGGTGTCCTGGTCGCGCAGCGCCAGGCATTCGTCGGTGGCGTCGGGACGGATGCGGAAGCGCCCCGCGTGCGGCGGCCCGACCGGTTCGATCCGGAAGCGCTGTGCCGGATCGTCTTCCGCGCAGTCGTCGCGGGGTTCGATCAGGTCGCGGCCGGGTCCGTCGAGCAGGACGGTCAGACAGCCGATGCCGTATTTCGGGTGGTGCCACTGAATCTGGACGTTCGCGTGGTCGAGCGGCCGGATGTACACATGCGGCAGTGTCGACTGATCGCAGGGACGTTGGACCGCGACGGCGGTGCCGTACCGCTGGGTGCGATCTCGCCCCTCGGTGACACACAGCTCCGGGGTGCGCGCGGGCTGGATTCGCGCCCAGCTGCCCACGGCGAGCAGGCGTAGTCCCGGAACGGGATCCGGGATGGGAGCATTCGACGAACGATCCAGACCGGACATCGCGCCCAGCGTTCCCGCGACGCCCGCGCCCACGCCAGCGACCAATGTGATCGAGCGACGCTGCCATGTCGAATGTCGGCGCTGCGACGTAACCGGCGGCGCGACAACGGGTTCGGCGGCTTCGGGTGCGGTGGCGCCATCGGTCTGCGACTCCTGGCCCACCGCGATGCGCCGACGCGCGTCGAGCCAGCGGTTCACCTCGTCCTCGTCGAGTCCGCAGGCGCGCGTGAACGCGCCCACGAACGGCTCACGCGGTAGCGTGGCGCGCCCGAGCGTGGTCGCGATAGTGCTGGACGGCAGGACGTTTCCGTCCGCCGCCGCCTTGCCCTCCAACTGCCGGTAGGTCAGCCCGCACCAGGTGCGCAGCCCGCGCAGCGCCGCGACGAAACTTGTCACGGAGTCGATCTCGTTCGGCTCCGGTGCCCCCGCACGCCGGGAGCCCCGGCGGCTTTCCTCCCCTCGCCCCATGGTCCAAGCATGGCCGATCGCCGCGTTCGTCGGAGGTTGGTTGGCAGAGATCTTGTGCCGCAACGGATTCGAGATAGGGGTAGCTGACTGGGCGTTCGCGCGTTCGGATGCGTTCGTGTCGTGTTCCGAACACATCCGAACAGCGGGAAACCTTGTCGCCGCCGCGGGCCGACCCGAGGCTGAAGGCGGCCCACTCGAGGCCGTCCGGATCTCGGAAAGGAAATACCAGTGTTCAGTAAGTTGTCCGGCTTGGGCTTCGGCACAAGTCTTTTCGTCGCCGCGTGCGCGACCGTGCTGGTCGCGGGAACGGCGAATGCGGCGCCCATGCCCGATGGAAACGTGACGTGGAGAAACGTCGATGTGAACCAGTACCTGGACGTCGCCGGGAACAGCCACAGCAACGGCGCGTGGGTGATCACCTACAAGAAGACCGGGGGCAAGAATCAGACCTGGCGCGATCACCGCCTGAGCAATGGCAATTTCCTGGAGCAGCCGCAGAACACCACCGACAGCAGCGGCAACTTCACGATGTGCCTGGACGCGTCCGGGGGCCGGGTCGACGCGGCCGTGATCCAGTGGCAGTGCAACGGCGGCAGCAATCAGCAGTGGAAAGAGGGAAAGTCCAACGGGCACTGGTATCTGCAGAACCAGGCGCACGGCCAGTACCTGCAGTCCGGCGGTACCAACGCCCAGGTCATCGTGCGCAGCGACTGCGATCCGTGCAACAGCCAGCTGTGGGACTGACGTAGGGATCCAGGACATGCGTACACCGTGGATTCGCCGTTGCGCATACCTCGGGCTGGGACTGGCGCTGAGTTCCGCGGTGGCCGTGTCCGGTTGCGGTGACGAGCCCGAACGGCCCGTCACCGCACCCGTTTCGCAGATCCGCACCGCGGCCGATCTGCGCTATCCGCTCGAGTCCTATCAGCTGCCCGACTCGGAGATGAGGACGATTCTGTCGGCGCGTCGTGTCCTGGAGATCCGGTGCATGCACCGCCTCGGATTCCGAGGCGACGATTTCGCCGGGCTCATCGCGGTCGACTACAACGAAACGCCGAAGAACCAGCTGCTCGGCTTTCTCGACCCCGCCGCCGCACGCGCGAACGGCTATCACCAGCCGGGCGACCGTGCCTCGGCTGCCGACTCCGCCGAGCGCGATGTCGCGCGCGATCCGCGGGAGCGATCGGCCATGGCGGGCAGTGTGCCGACGGTGAACGACCGCCCGGTACCGCAGGGCGGGTGTTCCGGCGCGGCCCTGCGGGAATTGCAGGAGGGCGCGGGCGATCTACCGATTGATCCACGTCTGCTCGGCGCCGAGGCCCAACAACGTGCGCAACAGGACCCGCGCGTGGGTGACGCCATCGGGAACTGGCGCGCGTGTATGCGCAAGCGGGGCATGAAATTCGACGCCCCCTGGCTGGCCGAACAGGGCAACGGCGCCTGGCGTCGCGGCCGCGACGGCTGGTATCACACGGATCCGACCCGAGCCGAGAAGCTCACGGCCGCGGCCGACGCCGAATGCCGGGCCGGTACCAACCTGCTCGACACCTGGGTCACGGTCCTGTCCGAGCACCAGAACCGGCTCATCGAACGGCACCGCGCCGAACTCGAGCAGGCGAAGCGGTGCGTGGTGCAATGGCTCGACAACGCCGCCCGCGCGGTGCGCGAAGGGCCGTGATCCGCTCGGATCAGTCCGGTCCGCCGCCCGCTCCGCCCTTCGGCGGCGGAATGCGCACCACACGGTCGTCGAACGGGCCGGGCTTGCCACCCAGTTTGTTGGTGGTGCCGACCCAGACGAAACCGTCGGGGCCGAGGGACGCGCCATTGAGCGCGCCGTATTTGTCCTGCACGGCCATGGCGGGCGCGGTGGTGATGGCGTGGGTGGTCGGATCGGCGTCGGCGAAGGCGAGGGCCTTGGCATTGTTCATGGCGATCGCCACGCCGTCGACGGCTGCCGCGCAGCCCGCGACGCCCGGATGGTCGGGCCAGGTCCACGCCGTGCTCACCGTGCCGTCGGGGCCGACGCGCTGCAGCCGGTCCTCGGTGGCGGTGCGGTCGGTGAACCAGATGCTGTCCTTGTGATCCGGGCAGACGCCACCGGCGACGCCCACCCCGCTGGCGAGCACCTGCGGATTGGCATTGCCCGGGGCCGGATTATCGATGCGCAGCAGTTTGCCCGCCAGCGATCCGCGATCCGCCGCCGCGCCGGGATTTCCGGCATCGCCGGTCAGCACCAGCATCTGCGTCGGCGAGACGAAGTCGATCGCCCCGTGATTACCGGTGGGGCCCTTGGGAATTCCGGTCAGAATCGGTTTGGGCGCGCCGCCCGGCGCGATCCGGACCACCCGATTGTCCGACGGCGTGGTGACATAGGCGTAGATCAACTGATCCTGGTTGTAGCTCGGCGACAATGTCACATCGCTGAGCCCGCCGTCACCGGCGGCATCCACATCCACCCGCGCCACCTCGACCGGTTCGGGCTGCGGCTGATCCGGCGTCACGGCCGTCACCCGCAGAATCCGCCCGCTCACCCGCTCGGTGACCAGCCCCTGCTGCCCGTCCGGCAATACCGTCACCCCACCGGTGGTATCCAGGCATGTCGCCACCACCAGCGGATCCGGATCGATACACGGCCCGGTCGGCCGCGGCGCGGCCGACGGCGGCGTCTTCGGCGCCGAGGAGGGCCCCATCCCCTCGGGCTGAATGGTCGGCGCGGGGGTGAACGGTTTGGACGCCGAGTCGTCGAAGCTCGCACACCCGGCCAGCAGCCCGGCGCCGAGGGCAACGACCGACGCGACGCGACCGGCGACAACCAAATTCATGCTTCAGACGTTACCGTCCCCACTCCCATTCCCGGCCCCACCACCCTCGTCCCCACCCACCACCTCCGGGCGCGCCCTTCGCCCGGACACGCCGTCGGTACACGGCACGAACGCGCTCGCCGCGTCATACTCTGAGCCCGTGACCGACAAGCCGAACGAAAAGCCGGAGGGCGCCAACTCCGGTCAGACGGCCACCAGCCCCTACGACAACCCGACCGGGGAATTGCCCGTGGTGCAGGGATCGCCCATACCGCGCACCGACGACGAACTCGGCCTGGAGCCAGAGGTTCCCGCCGTCGGCGAGCCGGATACCGCGGCCGCGCCCACCTACGCCTTCGCCACCATCCCCCCGGTACCGACGGCCTCGGGCGATACCGCCCGGCTCCGCCGCCGCGGCGAATATCAGCGGGGCACAACGGATCTGGGCCTGCTGGCATTACGCCTGGTCGTCGGTCTCACCTTCCTGTACCACGGCCTGCAGAAACTGGCGGGCTGGTTCCACGGTCCGGGCTTGGACGGCACCCGCGACATGCTCGAGCAGGGCGGCTGGAAGCACGGCGAACTGTCCAGCGCCATGCTCACCGTCGCCGAGGTCGGCGGCGGCGTCCTGATCGTGCTCGGCCTGGCCACCCCGCTGGCCGCCGGCGCGGTCCTCGCCTCGATCACCGACGCCTGGCTCTGGAAACAGGGCATGGCCCCCGGATTCCAATACAAGACCGTCGAATTGGAATCCATCCTGATCGCACTGTCGGCCACCCTGATCCTCACCGGCCCGGGTCGCCTGTCCTTCGATCGCAACCGCGGCTGGGCGGTCCGCCCGGCGTGGGGCTCGGCGGCGGTGCTGGTCCTGGCCTTCCTGGCCGCCGCGGGTTCCTGGGTCTACCTGCACGGCGGCAATCCGTTCGACGGCTTCATCGGCTGAATACGACGAAGGCCGGAATCCATTGCGAATTCCGGCCTTCGAATGCCTCACCTACGGCACGCGGCGCACCGCGCCCTTGTCCGCCGAGGTCGCCAATGCCGCATATGCGCGCAATGCCGTGGTGACCTGACGATCCCGATGCGCGGGCTGCCAAGGCCGTTCGGACGCTTCCATTTTCGCCCGCCGCTCGGCGAGAACCTCATCGGCGACCAGCAATTCGAGCGCCCGGGTATGCACATCCACCCGGATGCGATCACCGTTCTCGATCAGCCCGATGGTGCCACCGCTGGCCGCCTCGGGGGAGATGTGACCGATCGACAGCCCGGACGTACCACCGGAGAACCGGCCGTCGGTGATCAGCGCGCACACCTTGCCCAGACCCGCGCCCTTGAGGAATGCGGTGGGATGCAGCATCTCCTGCATACCCGGACCGCCCGAAGGACCCTCGTAGCGAACCACGACCACATCTCCGGCCTTGATCTCCTTGCCCAGGATCTTCGAGACCGCCTCCTCCTGCGATTCGACCACCACGGCCGGTCCCTCGAAGGTGAACAGATCCTCATCGATACCCGCGGTCTTCAGAATCGCCCCGTCCGGTGCGATATTGCCGCGCAGCACACACAACCCGCCCTCGACGGTGTAGGCGTGCTCGAGATCGCGGATACAACCGGATTCTGCATCGGTGTCCAGCGACGACCACCTGTTCTCGGTCGAGAACGGCTCGGTCGTGCGCACCCCGCCCGGCGCGGCGTGGAACAGCTCGATCGCCTCGTCGGAAGCCTTGCCGGAACGGATGTCCCAGGTGTCGAGCCATTCGTCGAAGCTGCGGGTGTGCACGGTGCTGACATCGGTCTCCAGCAGACCCGCACGACGCAGCTCGCCCAGGATGGCGGGAATGCCACCGGCGCGGTGCACATCCTCCATGTGATAGTCGGAGTTCGGCGAGACCTTCGACAGACACGGCACGCGCCGGGAGATCTCATCGATGGTCTCGAGGGAGAAGTCGATCTCACCCTCCTGTGCCGCGGCGAGCGTGTGCAGCACGGTGTTGGTCGAGCCGCCCATCGCCACATCCAGCGCCATCGCATTGCGGAAGGCCTTCTCGTTGGCGATATTCCGCGGCAGCACCGAGGCGTCGTCCTCGCGGTACCAGCGATTGGCGATCTCCACGATCGTGGTGCCCGCGCGCTCGAACAGCGCGCGCCGCGCGGCGTGGGTGGCCAGGGTGGAACCATTGCCCGGCAGCGCCAGACCCAGCGCCTCGGTGAGGCAGTTCATCGAATTCGCGGTGAACATGCCCGAACACGAACCACAGGTCGGGCACGCGCTGCGCTCGACCTCGCTCAGCCCTTCATCGCTGACCTGGCTCGACGCACTGGCCGAGATCGCGGTGATCAGATCGGTGGGCGCCTGCGCGACACCGCCGACCACGACCGCCTTACCGGCCTCCATCGGCCCGCCGGAGACGAACACGACCGGAATGTTGAGCCGCATCGCGGCATTGAGCATGCCCGGGGTGATCTTGTCGCAGTTGGAGATGCACACCAGTGCGTCGGCGGTGTGCGCATTGGCCATGTACTCCACCGAATCGGCGATGATCTCGCGGCTGGGCAGCGAGTACAGCATGCCACCGTGGCCCATGGCGATACCGTCGTCGACGGCGATGGTGTGGAACTCCCGCGGCACCCCGCCCGCGGCCCGCACCGCCGCGGCCACGATCTCGCCGACGTCCTTCAGATGCACATGTCCCGGAACGAACTGGGTGTAGGAGTTCGCAATGGCGACAATCGGTTTACCGAAATCGGAATCGGTGAGCCCGGTGGCCCGCCAGAGAGCGCGGGCGCCCGCGGCATTGCGTCCGGCGGTCGTGGTGCGTGAACGAAGCGGTGGCATGGGTTTGGGTCCTCGTGTGGTCGGCTCGGGGCCGTCGGCTCGCCTGGCGTCGTCGGGGCTGATCGGCGACTACCGCAAGATCACGGCGGCTACTCAACGTTACTCCCGCGACGATGACGGCGAATGCGCCGGTGGGCGGCTCGCCGAGCGGGGGAGTGGACTCGCGGTAACGAGGTAAGCGTCGCAACCGCCGAAGTTGTTCCCGGCGGCCACGTATGTGTTTCAGCCTACTGCGCGTCGGTCTCGGACTTCTCCGACTTTTCCGCCGCGCTACCGGTCGGATCCGATCCGCCCTCGGTCTTCTCCTGCGCGGCCTTCTCTCGGTCGGGCTCCGCGTCGGCCTTGTCCTGCGTGGCCTTGTCCCGTTCGGCCTCCGCCTCGGCCTTCTTCTGCGCGGCGCTTTCCCGTTCGGCCTGCGCCTCGGCCCGCTCCCGCGCGGCTTTCTCCCGCTCGGCGTCCTCAGCCTCGGTGAAAAGGTCCGGGATCCGCCCGTTGGACGCCTCGATCAGCAGCCGCAGCCGGTCGTACGCCACGGCGGGCAGCGCCACTTCGGAGTCGTCGGCCAGATGCGCCCGCACGAACCCCCGCTTGGGGATCCGCAGGCCCTTGATCTGATCCCAGTCCACATGCCGTGATCCGAAGACCGTCCGCAGATCCAGACCGGCCGCCGACACCGTGGTCCGCGTCCGCTCGACCCACACCGCGATCGCGATCGGAATCACGAACAGCACCCACAGCACCTGCGGCCATCCGAAGAAGGCGAACATCACGCAGAACAGCAGGACGAACACTCCGAGATGGCCGAGTCGGGAGATCCTGATCACCCGACCCGTATCGGATCCGGTGTCGGGCGTATGGGACGATCGAGCAGGTGGCACGGACCGATGCGGCGATGGCATACATCCATCCTCGCATCACGGTAGACATACCCATGAAACCGCCCCGTCTCACATGATGGGACCCAAATGTCAAAATATTTGACGGATCGGTTCTCGCGCACTTACCGTCGTCCGCGTGAATCGAATCGAGCTTCTCGTAATCGGCCGGCGCGTCCAGCGCTGAGATCGGTCTACGACTCGAGCTCGCAGCTGCGACGCGCCACCCTCGATCAGCCTCTGGCTGTCGGGGGCTTTTTTGTGTTCAGGCAAGTTCTGTACTGGAACGACAAGCAGTAAGGAAAAGACGGTGAGCGCACCTACCGCTCGGCCCGGGCCCTCGGCCCGCAGGCCCGCGCCCTCGGCCAATCAGCCGGCTTCGCCGGCAGCCGCCGCGTCCTCCAACCGCCGCCAGGTCCCGCCGGAGCGGGTCACGGGCGCGCAGTCGGTGGTCCGCTCCCTCGAGGAGCTCGGCGTCGACACGGTCTTCGGCATTCCGGGCGGTGCGATTCTTCCCGTCTACGATCCACTCTTCGATTCCACGCGGGTGCGTCACGTCCTGGTCCGCCACGAGCAGGGCGCGGGTCACGCCGCGACCGGCTACGCCCAGGCAACCGGAAAGGTCGGTGTGTGTATGGCCACATCCGGCCCCGGCGCGACCAATCTGGTGACCCCGATCGCCGACGCGCAGATGGATTCGGTTCCGCTGGTGGCCATCACCGGCCAGGTCGGCCGCGGCCTGATCGGCACCGACGCTTTCCAGGAAGCCGACATCTCCGGCATCACCATGCCGATCACCAAGCACAACTTCCTGGTCAACGACGCGATCGATATCCCGCGCACGATCGCCGAGGCCTTCCATCTCGCCGCGACCGGCCGCCCGGGCGCGGTCCTGGTCGACATCCCCAAGGACGTGCTGCAGGCCCAGACCACCTTCAGCTGGCCGCCGGAGATGCGCCTGCCCGGCTACCGTCCGGTGACCAAGCCGCACGGCAAGCAGGTCCGCGAGGCCGCCCGGATGATCATGGACGCCAAGGCACCGGTGCTCTACGTCGGCGGCGGCGTGATCAAGGCCGAGGCGTCCAAGGAACTGCTGGAACTGGCCGAGTTGACCGGCATTCCGGTCGTCACCACCCTGATGGCCCGCGGCGCATTCCCCGACAGTCATCACCTGAACATGGGCATGCCCGGTATGCACGGCACCGTGGGAGCCGTTGCGGCACTGCAGCGTTCGGATCTGCTGATCACCCTCGGCGCCCGCTTCGACGACCGCGTCACCGGCCAGCTGGAGTCCTTCGCCCCCAATGCGCGGGTGATCCACGCCGATATCGACCCGGCCGAGATCGGCAAGAACCGCCACGCCGATGTGCCGATCGTGGGCGACTGCCGCGAGGTCATCACCGAGCTGATCGAGACCCTCAAGGCCGATCCGGCCGCCAAAGGCGCTCCGCTGCTGGAACTTTCGGAGTGGTGGGCCTATCTGGGCAATGCCCGCGACCGCTATCCGCTTGGCTGGACCCCGCCGAGCGACGGTTCGCTGTCGCCGGAGTTCGTGATCGAGAAGTTGGGCCAGCTCGCCGGTCCCGACGCGATCTACTGCGCGGGTGTCGGCCAGCACCAGATGTGGGCCGCGCAGTTCATCAAGTACGAAAAGCCGCGCACCTGGCTGAATTCCGGCGGCCTGGGCACCATGGGCTACGCGGTCCCGGCGGCCATGGGCGCCAAGATGGGGATGCCCGACAAAGAGGTGTGGGCGGTCGACGGTGACGGCTGCTTCCAAATGACCAATCAGGAGTTGGCCACCTGCGCGGTGGAGGGCGTGCCGATCAAGGTCGCGCTGATCAACAACGGCAACCTCGGCATGGTCCGCCAGTGGCAGACCCTGTTCTACGAGCAGCGCTACTCCAATACCGATCTGGGCACCCATACCCTGCGCATTCCCGACTTCGTGAAGCTGGCCGAGGCCCTGGGCTGCCACGGCATCCGGGTCGAGAAGGAAGAGGATGTCGAGGCCGCGATCCGCGAGGCGCAGTCCATCAACGACCGTCCCGTGGTGATCGACTTCATCGTCGGCAAGGACGCCCAGGTGTGGCCGATGGTCGCCGCCGGCACCTCCAACGACGAGATCATGGCCGCCCGCGGCATCCGCCCGCTGTTCGACGACGACGAGTCGGCCGCGGAACCGGCCGTCATCCACGAGGCGATGTCGCACGGCCAGAAGGGGATCCAGCAATGAGCGAGCGCAGCGAGCGAGACATGAGTACAGCCACCTTGGTGGTCATGCCGGAACCGAGCGCCAGCGAGGTGGAGGCATGAGCACCACACACACCCTGAGCGTGCTGGTGGAGGACAAACCCGGTGTGCTCGCCCGCGTGGCCAGCCTGTTCTCCCGCCGCGGTTTCAATATCGAATCGCTCGCGGTCGGCGGCACCGAGGTCAAGGACATCTCGCGCATGACGATCGTCGTGACGGTCGACGATCTGCCGCTCGAACAGGTCACCAAGCAGCTCAACAAGCTGGTCAACGTCATCAAGATCGTCGAGCAGGACCCGGACGGTTCGGTGGCCCGCGAGCTGATCCTGGTGAAGGTGCGCGCCGACGCCAGCGTGCGCACCCAGGTGATCGAAACGGTGAACCTGTTCCGGGCTAAGGTCATCGACGTGTCGCCCGACGCGCTCACCATCGAGGCGACCGGCACCCGGTCGAAGCTCGACGCGCTGCTGCGGATGCTGGAACCGTTCGGAATCCGGGAGATCGTGCAGTCGGGTGTGGTCGCGGTCGGCCGTGGCCCCAAGTCGATCACGGCTACGCGCTAGTAACCGGGCGCAGGGGCCCGTCGCCCCCCGCCATCCCGGCATGCTCTTGGCCGGGACCCATAACGCTTAATCGAAGAAATCCAGAAGGGACACAACAACAGTGGCAGTCGAGATGTTCTACGACGACGATGCCGACCTGTCGATCATCCAGGGTCGCAAGGTCGCCGTCATCGGCTACGGCTCCCAGGGGCACGCACACTCGCTGAGCCTGCGTGACTCCGGCGTCGAGGTCCGCGTCGGCCTCAAGGAAGGTTCGAAGTCGCGGGAGAAGGCCGAGGAGGCCGGTCTGGCCGTCGGCACCCCCGCCGAGGTCGCCGAGTGGGCCGACGTCATCATGCTGCTCGCCCCCGACACCGCGCAGGCGTCGATCTTCAGCACCGATATCGAGCCCAACCTGAAGGACGGCGACGCCCTGTTCTTCGGTCACGGCCTCAACATCCACTTCGGCCTGATCAAGCCCCCGGCCAATGTCACCATCGGCATGGTCGCGCCGAAGGGCCCGGGCCACCTGGTCCGTCGTCAGTTCGTCGACGGCAAGGGCGTTCCCGCCCTGATCGCCATCGACCAGGACCCGAAGGGTGAGGGCCAGGCGCTGGCGCTGTCCTACGCCAAGGGCATCGGCGGCACCCGCGCGGGCGTCATCAAGACCACCTTCAAAGAGGAGACCGAGACCGACCTGTTCGGTGAGCAGGCCGTCCTCTGCGGTGGCACCGAGGAACTGGTCAAGACCGGTTTCGAGGTCATGATCGAGGCGGGCTACGCCCCCGAGATGGCCTACTTCGAGGTCCTGCACGAGCTCAAGCTGATCGTCGACCTGATGTACGAGGGCGGCATCGCCCGCATGAACTACTCGGTCTCCGACACCGCGGAATTCGGCGGCTACCTGTCCGGTCCGCGCGTCATCGACGCGGGCACCAAGGAGCGCATGAAGGACATCCTGCGCGACATCCAGGACGGCACCTTCGTCAAGCGCCTGGTCGCCAACGTCGAGGGCGGCAACAAGGAACTCGAGTCCCTGCGCAAGGCCAACGCCGAGCACCCGATCGAGGTCACCGGCAAGAAGCTGCGGGGCCTGATGAGCTGGGTCGACCGGCCCATCACCGAGACCGCGTAAGGGCCTGCGTCACAACGACGTTCGACCTTCAACGGCCCGACGCCCGATGGGGCGCCGGGCCGTTGTGCGTATGGCGTGACCTGTCTCATTCCGTAGGATCACCGATGCGCAGGAAAGTGGTCGCTTGTCTAAACTACGCGAATGATCCGCAAATCCCTCGCAATTGCGGCGTTGGCCGGGCTCGCCGTCGTGCCCGGAACGGCCCACGCCGATATCTCGCCCGCCGAATCGGCCGCCCGCGCCTACATCGCCGCGCTGCTGTCGCACAACGCCGCCAACGTCCCCTTCGCCCCCGACGCGCACCGCGTGGAAAACGGCGTCCCCACCGGCTTCTCCGCCGCGGACCTGCGGTTTCAACTCGAATTCGGCCCGCAGTACCGGATCATCACCGCGATCCACGACCTGACCGTCACCGCCAACGGCACCCACGTGGACGCACACTACTGGCTCGACACCGGTCTGTTCGGCGTCAAGCTGAAGACCGCCGAGGTCACCGAAAGCTTCGAGGTCCCCGGCGGCCTCATCAAGGAAATCGACGCGACCTTCGTCTGAACTCCGCAAAGGCCGAACGGCCCGGCGCCTGCTTGGGATGGGAACGCCGGGCCGTCGACGGCCGATTCAGCTACTGCCGAACCAGCCCGGCGGAACGACCCGCTGCCACCCCTGACCCGGATGGTGGTGGCGCCGATCACGGCGATCACAGTCGTCCCGACGATTGTTACGGTCCCAGTCCCACAACCCCGGCTGGTCCCACGGATTATTCCAATGGTCATGCCTGATCTCGGTCGCGGTCGGCGGCGGCGTAGCCTCGGCCTGAGCCGAAACCGCAAGCGCCCCAACCGGAACGGCCGCGAGCACCCCCGCCACCATCACTCGCGCCACCGCGCGCCTGGAATTCGAGAACAAGGTGGTTACCTCCCAACACTCTTCCGCTGCAACCACTCTGACGCAGCGCGCAGCGTCGGTCACTGGTGTTGGCACGAGGTCCGGGTGCATTTCATCCCCCGGGATGACCCCCCTCGGGGAAGACCCCGACCCCACCTCACCCCACGTCCCTGACCTCCCCTTCCGGCTTCCCTGGATCAATATGCCAACTCCGCACCCGCCGAGCCCGAACCCGAATGACCTCCTTGCAGAACCACTCCGGCGCCACCGGCGGAACCTCCACCCTGAGCACCTCCGCCACCCCCCGAATCTCAACCCCCCGCCCCCACCCGGGCTTCACCTCCCGCGGATCATCCGGCGTCAAATCATCGATCACCAGGCTGACATTCGGATTCGCCCGCACATTGCGATAACGCGCGGCAGTAGGCCTAGGTCCACCGATGTCGATGGTGCCGTCGGGGTTCAACCGAAATCCGACAGGGACGATCTGGGGCTTCCCGGACGGACTGACAGTAGCGAGGCGGGCCAGGCGTTGGCCGGCAAGGTAAGCACGTTCGACTTCGGTATAGGTCATGGCCGAACCGTAGAACCTCGAGGTTGGTTCAGGTCAAGGGGTTCAGCCGGCTGAGCTGAATTCGGCGAATCGTTCCGCAAGAAATTCCCGGGAGGGTTGCTCCGCGACGCGCTGCGGTACCGAGAGCCGACGCCCGTGCATGTCCTGCAGGACGTATTGCAGCATCGGCCCGTCCTCCTCCTGCAACAGTGAGTCTTTGATGCGGACCTCGTAGTCCGGGGTGATGCCGAGATAGTTGCAGTCGAATGCCGCATGATGAATCTTGCAGAGGCACAGACCATTGTCGACCCGCGGAATGCCGTGCTCCCTGCGGTCCGCGATGATGTGGGCACCCTCCAGCAGCACTCCGTGTCCGATTTCGCATACGGCACAGCGGAATCGGTATGCGAGCAGCACCCGCGCGCGGAATTCCGGCTGATGCAGCCGCTGTCTGGTCATCCGCGAGACGTATTTTCGTTCGATGGGCTCGAGCTCGAGTGGGTCGTGCAGGGAATAGAGATCCTCGTCCAGCCCGATGAGGAAGCGTCGCTGCTCCGGATCGTCTGCCACCACATACGCAGGGAATATCGGCGTGTAGTGGCCCGCACGCAGCTTGCGAAGCAGGATGAGTGGCGCGCGTAGCTCGTATGCGCGCCGGAGCTTGGCATTGTCTCCCTGTGTGCTGCCCTCTCGATATGCGTATGCGAACAGGTTCCCCTCGACCTCTTCGTCCGAATACCGGCCGTTCGGATCGGAAAGGATCGAAAGCGTGGCCTTCAGATTGCTCGGATTTCTGATTCCGCGGCTCCGATCCACAAGCCGGTGGGTTTCGCCGTCGATTGTGAAGTCCCAGAGCTGGTCTCGCGTCACGACACCGCCGGTCTCCTGCACCAATTTGTCGAGATGCTTGAAGATCGCCGTACGCAAGATCATCTCGGGGTCATTGCTGTCCACTGGGGAAGTGTGCCATCTCGGCTGTGATGGTCGACATTCCCGTCGACGACTACGCCGCCGGGGCCCGCTCGCGATGATCGAACAACCGGCGCCGATCAGGCCCAGCCTGTTCGATTTCGAGAACCTCCCGAACAGCCGGATGATGCACATATGGACGAACGTGAGCTACTGGAGGAGTACGTCGCCGATGGTGGGCTGATGCAACTGGCGACTGTGCGGGAGGATGGGATGCCCAGTGTGTGCACGGTCTGGTATGTCGCGATGTTTCGGCCGGATCGGTTGTTATTCATCTCTCGACGGGATCGGTTGCACTCGACCAATATTCGGCGTGATCGGGCTGTCGGTGGCGCGATTTTGAAGGATCCGCCGGCGGAACTGGGGCTGACGGGGCGCGGGGTGTCGTTCACCGGCTACGCAAAGGAGTTGCCAGGCACCGGGATTGATGGGGAGATCGCATTATTCGCGCGGCGTTGGCCGGGGGCCGCAGGTGTGCTCGGCGCGATGCCGGAGGCCGCGTCGCGGATGTACGAGGTGAGCGTCGGGCAGTGGGTGTTGTTCGACGAGAAGAACTTTCGGCAGAGTCCGCGGCGGGAGATCGCGGGCGGGTGAGACCCGCGAAGCCCGGAACGGGTTCGGTGGATCCGTTCCGGGCTCCGGTCGGTCGGCGCGCTGGCGTGGCGACAATGCCCCCACGCCCCAGGGCGATGGTCGCGCCGACGGGGTTTCTCAGGCCGTGCAGTTCTTCTGCGAGTCCGTCCGAACCTTGCGGCCGGTGAACTCCTGAAGTATCGAGATGTTCTCCGCCGAATAGTTCTGCTGCGCGATCTTATCGGCGGCGGGGCTGCCCAGTTTGCTGCCGTAGGGCGCGGATTTCTCCAGCCAGTAGGCCGTGCGCAGGAATTCGGTCAGTACGAAATCGCGCAGCTTGGGCTCGTTTTTGATCTTCGCCCAGTAGTCGGCGTGCTTGGACTTGGCGACGCGCAGGTACAGCAGTAGATAGCGGAGGTTGGCCGCGGCGATATCGCGGGCATTGCTGGCGCCGATGCCCTTGATGTACTCCTGTACGACGGTGACCGCGGGCAGGCCCATGAGCCCGGCGTTCAGTTCCGCGGTCACACCCTGCAGGTGATAATCGCCCTGCTCCTGATCGCGCAGGTAGATGTCATCCATATCCTTGCTCAGATTGTCCTTGATCAAGGGCAGGATCTCCCGGCGCGGGAAACCGTTGAACAGCGGTATGCCGGTCATCTGCTGGGAGGCGTTGACCCACGCCGCGGTGTGATCGTCCCATTCGGTGCGCGCCGCGTCGAGATCCCACATATGGGTCTCCTCGTGGATGGCCACCATCATCGACTCGGCGAAGGCCTCGAAGCTGCTGGTCTCCACGAACTGATTCCAATTGGGGTCGCGGGCCTGCGCGATCGCCAATTTCTGGCCGCTGGGCCAGCGCCGCTGATACATGGCCTGCAGGGTCTGCATCCAGTTCGAACGGTTGAATTTGGCGCGTAGATCACTCAGATCCGCTGTGGGCGTGGAGGGTTCGTCATAGCAATAGGGCTCGGCCTGGGCGCCTGGTGCCGGAGCGGCAGGCTGGGGTTCGGCGATCGCGAGCGAGCCGGGCCCCAGCGACACGACAAGGCAGGCGATGACCGCGGACAGTAGATGTTGTCGTTTCACAGCGACCTCGCTTCGGAGGGAAATGCGGAGGGGTGGATGCTGGACGGCCGGACCGGCCCGGCCCGGCAACGTCACCCATGCTAACTTCGCCGCCTCGTGACCAATCCTCAATTCCCTTCGCGCAGAACGAAAACAGATCGGCAATAGGGGTTGCCGACCCGAACTTTCGCCACTTCGCGGCGGATCCAGTTGAGTCTCCCCCTGGGGGAGCCACGATGCTGAACCCATGGACGACGACGAGCTCTACACGATCGGTGAACTGGCCGCGCTGACCGGAGCCACGGTCAAAGCGATCCGGTTCTACTCCGATCGTGGAATCGTGCCGCCGACCTGCCACAGCGCGGCGGGTTACCGGCTCTACGACACGGCCGCCCTGGCGCGCCTCGAGCTGGTGCGAACCCTGCGCGACCTCGGACTGGACCTGGCGACGATCGGGCGAGTGGTCGAGCGGGAAACCGACGTGGCCGCGGTCGCCGCGAAGCATGCCGACGCGTTGGACGTCCAGATCCGAATTCTGCGGCTGCGCCGCTCGGTACTGCGAGCGGTGGCCGAACACCGAACCGACACAGGAGAGATGGGAACGATGTATCGCCTCGCGCGACTGACCGACGACGAAAGACGTCGCCTGGTAGACGATTTCGTGAGCGCCGCCTTCGACGGACTCGACGCGAATCCGGCGCTGGTGGAACTGATCCGGTCCTCACTACCGGATCTACCCGACGAGCCCGCGCCCGGGCAGCTTCGCGCCTGGATGGAGCTGGCGGAACTGCTCGGCGACGCGGATTTCCGCGCGGCCGTGCGGCGAATGGCCGAATATCAGGCCCGCGAACGCGCCGCCGGTGATACCACCGGCCTGCACCACGAGCTCACCGAAGCGGTGACCGCACAGGTGAATCGAGCGCTCGCCGCGGGTGCGTCGCCCGAATCCGTCACGGGCGCAGCGGTGGTGGACGACCTGATGCGCCGCTACGCCCGAACCTTCGACCACCCCGACGATCCGGCGCTGCGGCGGTGGGTCCTGGAACGGCTCGAGGTGGCGAACGATCCACGCGTGGAACGCTATTGGCGGTTACTCTCCACCGTGAACGGCTGGCCCGCGCCGCCCGAGGTCGCACCGGTCTTCACCTGGTTCATCGCGGCTTTGCGGTTCGTCGCGCCGAGCTCGTGACGGCTCGGTCGACGCGGGTCAGCGGGAACGCAGTGTGACGATCTCGCGCGGGCGAATCTCGCGATCGTCGAAGGCCACATCCACATTCGCGGTCGGCACGGTCGCGAGGGCCGCCGCGTAGGCCCGCTCGGAATCCCAATGCGCCGCCGATACGACGGCCGTGCCGTCATCGCTGACCCAGCAGTCGACCGATACGCAACCCGGTGTCGCACGCAGGACCTCACGCACCGCGCGGACGCGATCGACGAACTCCTCGAGGTGATCGGGGGCCGGATAGTGCAGGGCGAGAAAACCGACGGTCATCACGAACCTCCCGTGGGCCGGGGGAGCGCGCGTAGCGCCCGCACGATCGGGCTCCACCTGGCCGGGCGGCGCACCGATCCGGTTATCGCTCGCTCGGCACGGTCGAAGGCGTCCTCCACACACGCATCGTGCAGCCAGCGGATCATCAGCGGCCAAATGAGCCGCGCGGATCCGTGAACTCGCATGGCGATCAGATGATGCAGGGTCACCGTGTCCGGACCGTCCGGCGTAATCGTGAACTCGTGGAATCCGTCGAAACCGCGCGGTTCGGTGAAGCGGAACCGGATCCACCGACCGGGCTCGTATTTCTCGATCGTGTAGTGGACGGGGCCGTGACCGCCGATCGCGCCGACCTCGAGCGGTCGATCGAAATGCATTCGCGGCCAGTGGTCCGTGGGCCACAGCCGGTCGTGCTCACCGGCGAGCCCGTCGAGTAGCGCCCCGGCCTCGGCCTCTGTCCCTGCTAGCCGTCGCGTGTGAACGTTGACAACATCCATGATGGCCCCTTCTTCTGGAGCGAACCTTCTATATCGAATTGGAACACACGCTCTAGTTGTTGTGGAAGGGTGAGAGCGATCACGGTGGTCATACTGAGCAGACGACTTGTCGGAAACTGTCGATAAGCATGACAACCATCCGGCAAATGGCTACTGTCCGAGATCAATTGGGGCCGTCCGGCAGGGCCTCGACCATCTCGAGAACGGAGAGAGAGTTGAGATTCACTAGATGGGGTGCGCTGGTCGCCGCATTGGTGGTGGCGACCGGTCTGACCGTAGCCGGATGTTCGTCCGGCAGCAGCGATGACGACAGCTTCGTCACCGTGAACGCCGGCGAGCCGCAGAACCCGTTGGTGCCTACCAACACCAACGAGAACATGGGCGGTCGCGTGGTCGACCGGCTGTTCGCCGGGCTGAAGTATTACGACGCCGACGGCAAGGCCTACAACGAGGTCGCGCAATCGATCGACACCACCGACCGGCAGCACTACAAGGTCACCCTGAAGGACTGGAAGTTCACCGACGGCACACCGGTGACCGCCAAATCCTTCGTCGACGCGTGGAACTACGGCGCGCTCGGCAGCAATGCCCAGCTGATGAACTGGGTTTTCACCAATATCCAGGGCTACGAGGACGTCTCGGCCGATCCGCCCAAGTCCAAGACCATGTCGGGCCTGAAGGTGGTCGACGACAAGACCTTCACCATCGACCTGAAGCAGCCGTCGATCGATTTCGAGTTGTCCCTGGGCTTCTCGCCGTTCTATCCGCTGCCGGAGTCGGCGTACAAGGATCTCAAGGCCTTCGGTGAGCGCCCGGTCGGCAACGGCCCGTACAAGCTCACGACCTGGGATCACAACGTCAAGATCGAGGTCGTCCCCAATCCGGACTATCACGGCGGCCGCCCGCCCAAGAACAAGGGCCTGCGGTTCGTGATGTACCAGTCCTACGACACCGCCTACGCCGATCTGCTCGCCAACAACCTCGACGCCCTGGACACCATGCCCTCGAGCGCGCTGGCCACCTACAAGAAGGATCTCGGCGACCGCGCGATCAGCAAGCCGACCGCACAGAACGAGCGCATCGGCATCCAGCCGAACGTGCCGCACTTCAGCGGTCCCGAAGGCGTGCTGCGGCGCAAGGCGATCTCGATGGCGATCAATCGCCAGCAGATCTGCGACACCATCTGGAACGGCACCAAGACCCCGGCTCGGGACTGGACCGCGACCACCCTGCCCGGCTTCAACAACAACCTGCCCGGCGTCGACGTCCTGGTATACAACCCGGACGAGGCCAAGAAGGTGTGGGCGCAAGCCAACGAGATGTCCCCGTGGTCGGGCCGCTACGAGATCGCCTACAACTCCGACGGCGGTCATCAGGCGTGGCTGGAGGCGGTTGCCAACAGCATCAAGAACACCCTGGGCATCGAGGCCGTCGCGACCCCGTACCCGACGTTCAAACAGCAGCGCGACGCGATCACCTCGCACACCATCGGCAAGGCGTTCCGGTACGGCTGGCAGGGCGATTACCCGTCCATGCTGGAGTTCCTGACCTCGAACTTCCTGTCGGACTCGGAAACCAACGACGTCGGGTACAAGAACCCGGAGTACGACAAGCTGATCGCGGCCGCCCAGGCGGCGCCGACTCCGGAGGAGTCCTACAAGCAGATCGCCGCGGCGCAGACGCTGATGCTCAAGGACATGCCCGATATTCCGGTGCTCAACTACGTCTCGAACGCCGGACACTCCGACAAGGTGAAGAAGGCGCCGCTGGCCTGGAGTGGCCTGTTCGACTTCGAGAACATCGAGAAGTAGCCGACTTCCGGTCGCGCCGCGGCGGTTTCGGGTACCGCGCCGCGGCAATCCGATCGCCTTGCAGCTTCGAGTCGTGACACTCGACATCTGGAACGACGAGGGCGACGCGGCGGCGCGACCGGCGGCCGTCAACACCGAATCACGGCGACCGGCCCCCGATCTCGCTGCGTTGCAGGAGGTTCTGTCCGAGCAGCTGGCACTGCTGTTCGCCGGAACCGATCTGCACGCCACGCACCAGGCACAGGTGCGTGTGACGACCCCGCCCGGCGGGGACAGGGACGGGGGCACCGTCGTGGCCAGCCGCCGGCCATATCGCGTCGTGGAGACGCTGGATCTACGCGGAACCGGTGCACCCCACATCCCTCGGCTCATCCTGGCAGCGCTGATGCCACTGCCGGACCTGGACGGCGCGGCCGAACGGGAACGGCGCGCGCTGGCGCTGACCGATCTGGATGCCAGGCGCCGCACCGAACTTCCCACCCTTGTGGCCGGCGATTTCAACGCCGCACCGGACACCGCGAGCATTCGATTCCTCACCGGTCGTCAATCACTGTCGGGCCGCGGCGTCTACTACCGCGACGTCTGGGAAGCGGTCGGAGACGGCCCGGGACATACCTGGACCGCAGACAACCTGAACGCCGCCGCCGATATCGAAAGCTGGTCCGCCAGCCCGGACACCGTCGGCGCATCGACTACATCTTCGTCGGCGGGCCCTACACGCATCCCGAGCCTTACGCCCGAATCCACAGCGCCGCACTCGCATTCGACAAATCCGACGAAAGGGTGCAGGCCAGCGACCACTACGGCGTGGTCGCCGATCTCGAGTTCAGCGGAATGTGACCGGGAATCAGACCCGGACCTCCTCCACCGATACCGGCCGATGTTCGCGGCGCGAGAGTTCGCAGGCCTCGGCGATATAGAAGGCCTCGAGCGCATCGGTCGGCGTGCACGGGTTGTCGACCTTGCCCGCGATTACCGACAGGAAGACCGCGAGCTCCTCGGTATAGGCGCTGCGGAACCGCTCCATGAAACCCGGGTAGGCCGGATACGGCGAGGCGGGGTACTCCGGTTCCACCGATCGCAGCGGAGCGCGATCGTCAAGGCCCACAATGGCATTGCCCTCCGAGCCCAGCACCTCGAGCCGCACGTCGTAACCCGCGCGGTTGTAGCGCCCGAGCGAGACCGTCGCGAGCGCGCCGTCGTCCAGGCGCATGACTACCGTCGCGGTGTCCACATCGCCCGCGTCGACGAAGAAGCGTTCGCCGCGGTTGGCTCCCAACGCGAAGACCTCGGTGATCTCGCGTCCGCTCACCCAGCGAATGATGTCGAAATCGTGTACGCCGCAGTCGCGGAACAGCCCGCCCGACCGCGCGATGTATTCCGCCGGTGGAGGCGTGGGATCCAGGGTGGTCGCGCGCAGCGTATGCAGCCAACCGAGTTCGCCGGAGGACACCGCCCGCCGGGCAGCCTGGTATCCGGCGTCGAAGCGGCGCTGGAAGCCGATCTGCACCGGCACCGTGGAACTGCCGACACGTCGGATGACCTCGAGGGTGCCCGCGATATCGGCGGCGACCGGTTTCTCGCAGAACACCGGGATCCCGCGGTCGACGGCCCGGGTGATCAGTTCCGGATGCGAATCGGTGGCCGTGGTGACGATCAGACCCGCGATATCGGAGTCGAGCAGGGTCTCGATATCGGGGGCGAATTCGACGCCGAGCTTGGTGGCCGTCGTGCGGGCGCGCTCGAGATCGGCGTCGGCGACGACGACGCTCGCGACGCCGGGCAGGGCCTTGAGCGTCTCCGCGTGTGAGGCGCCGATGCGACCCGTGCCGGCGAGGCCCAACCTGATGGTCATATGAGAGCTCCTGTCGGTGGAGGATCGAGTGCGGATCTACTTGGCGGGTGGGGCATCGGTGGAGCGGATGACCAGCAACGGCATCACCCGGCTGCGCACCGGTTCGGTTCGGCCGTCGCGCAGGCGTTCGACCAGCGCATCGATGGCCAGTTGACCCATCTGGATGCGGGGCTGGTCGATGGTGGTGAGTGCGATATTTCGCAACGAGGCCAGCGACGAGTTGTCGTAGCCGATGACCGACACGTCGTGCGGGACGCGCAGTCCGGCATCGTCGAGCGCGGACATTGCGCCGATCGCGTTGAAGTCGTTACCACAGACCAGGGCGGTGGGAAAGTTGTTGCGCGGGAACAGTTTCAACAGTCTGTGCACCGCGGCCATACCGGCGTCGCCGGTATGCTCGCTGGCGATGACCATGGGTTCGAGGCCGTGGCGCTCCATGGCGGCCAGATAGCCTTTGCGGCGCGGTGCGGCCGAGAACGCGGCGCCGCCGTCGAAGTGGACGATCCTGCGATGCCCCTGTGCCACAAGATGATCCACGGCCAGCCGGACGCCGGTCATGCCGTCGTCGTTGACCGTGTCGATATTCCTGGCCACCGAACTACGCGACACCATCACCAGCGGGCACTGCTCGGCGGCCTCGCGGATCGCCGAGGCGGGTAGTACCGGGGAGAGCAGGATGATGCCGCCGGGCCGGAAGGCCAGCAGGCTTTCGAGAGCCGCGCGTTCGCGGGACGCGCTGCGGCGGCCGGTGTTCAGGATCAACTCCAGCCCCGCCTCCTGCGCGGCGGCGTCCATACCGTCGACCACATCGGCGAAGAACGCGTTGCGCAGATCGGAGACCATGACGCCGACGATGTTGGAGGTGCGGCTGGCCAGCGAGCGGGCCATCGCATGCGGTTGGTAGCCCAGCTCTTTGGCCGCGGCCAGGACCGCGTTGCGGCGGTGCTCGCTGACCTTCGGCGATCCGCGCATGACGAGCGAGACCAGCGCGCGGGAGACGCCTGCCCGGGCGGCAACGTCCTCCATCGTGGGTCGCGTCATGGTGGGTGGCCTCCTGGTAGCGCGCCGGATCGTGTGTCGCACGTTACAGCGTTGGAGCGCTCCAATCAATAGAGCGCTCTAATCGGACATTCTTTTCCGGTGGGTAACACCGCGTGCGACCTGGAAGTCCTTGTCGCGCCAGGTAGACACGCCGTTTTCGAGAGACATTCGGCTCTTGACACTTCCGTGATCCAGGTTACATAGTTGGAGCGCTCCAACGCGTTGGAGCGCTCCAATCGCATCGACAGGGCGGAGTGATCCCGATGTCCGAAACGTTGCAGCCGCTGCGCGTCGCCGCCGCACCGATCTCCTGGGGAGTGTGCGAAGTTCCCGGCTGGGGGCATGTGCTCGAGGCGCAGACCGTCCTGTCGGAGATGGCCGCCCTCGGACTCACGGCGACCGAATTCGGCCCGCCGGGATATCTGCCCGCCGAGCCGCGTGAACTGCGAGAGCTGCTGGGCCCCTATGGTATTGCCGCGATCGGTGGATTCCTCGCGCTGCCGCTGCACGCCGCGCCCGGTGCGGCACTGACCGCGGCCCGCCGCAGCGCCGAGTTGTTCGCCGCCGCGGGCGCGGAGGTGCTGGTGCTGGCCGCCGCTACCGGCCTCGACGGCTATGACTCCCGGCCCGCCCTGAGCGATTACGAATGGCGCACCCTCATAGATACGGCCGCGACCATTCGCGATATCGCGATCGAACACGGTCTGCGCGCGGTGCTGCATCCGCATGTCGGCACCCATGTCGAGACCGAGGCGGAAGTGGAGCGGTTCCTCGCCGACTCCGATCTCGACATCTGCCTCGACACCGGACATCTGCTGATCGGCGGGACGGATCCGGTCGCACTGGCCCGCCGGCACGCCGCTCGGATCGGCCACATCCACCTCAAGGATGTGCGAAACGACCTCATCGACGAGATACGGGGCGGGAGAATGGAGTACAGCCACGCCGTGCGGCGGGGGCTGTACGCCCCGCTCGGGGAGGGAGATGTCGATATCGAGTCCCTGGTGCGGTGCCTACGCGCGGCGGGCTATCGGGGCTGGTTTGTGATCGAACAGGACACGGCCCTGGACCCGGGCGATTCGGCCGAGGGCTCGAGCCGCGATGCCGAACGCAGTCTGCGTTATCTGGCGGGGGTCGGCGCGGCGTGCGAATCCGCACTCAGTTAAGTAGGAATCCATGACAACGATGTCGACAGCGCGCCGCCGGTGGCGCAGCCTGCCGTGGTTGGCCGTCGGTGTGGTACTCGCCGCATGCAGCGGACCGGGTGCCGACGCGCCTGTCAACCAGACCGAGACCCCCGTCGCCGCGGGCACATTGAGCTCGGTCGCGGTCGTCACGCACGGCACGCCCGGCGACGCCTTCTGGAATGTGGTCAAGAACGGCGCCGAGGCCGCGGGTAAGGATCTCGGCGTGCGCGTCGAGTACAACTCCGCGGGTGATCCCGGTCAGCAGGCCAAGCTCATCGATAACGCGATAGCCCAGGGCGTCGGCGGTCTGGTTGTGTCGATGGCCAATCCGGAGGCGCTGCGCCCGTCGGTGGAGCGCGCGGTATCCGCGGGAATCCCGGTGGTCACCATCAACTCCGGTGAATCCGACAGTGCGGCGTTCGGCGCCATCGGCCATGTCGGGCAGAGTGAGCGATCGGCGGGACAGGCGGCGGGTAAGCGGCTCAAGGACGCCGGGAAGACGAAGATGCTCTGCGTCATCCACGAGGCGGGCAATATCGGCGCCAACGATCGCTGCGCCGGCGCGACCCAGGGTTTCGGCAATGCCGCCACCTTGCAGGTCGACATCAACAACCCCACCGATGTGCAATCGCGCATCAAGGGCGCGCTCGAGGCCGACCGCGGCATCGACGCGGTGTTGACCCTCAATTCGCAGATCGCCGCACGGGCGGTGTCGGCGGTCGACGAATCGCATGCCACGGCCACGGTGGCCACCTTCGATCTCAACTCCGATGTGGTGGACGCGATCCGGGCGGGCAAACTGCTGTTCGCGGTGGATCAGCAGCAGTACGAGCAGGGCTATCTACCGGTGGTGATGCTGCAGGCCTACCGAACCAATCTCAATACGGTCGGTGGCGGTGCGCCGGTGCAGACCGGACCGGCCTTCGTCGACAAGGGCAATGTCGACGCCATCGCCAAGCTCGTCGCCCAGGGCACCCGCTGAGGACAGGAGTGGATGAAATGAGTGTTGCCACAACGGTCTCCCAGCCGGCACCCAGTAAACCGGAACCCGGACCGTCGCTGCTGAACCGGATGATCGTGCGACCCGAGATCGGGTCCGCGCTCGGTGCGCTGGTGGTGTTCCTGTTCTTCTCGATCATCACCGACCGATTCCTGAGTGCGCTCGGCGTGGCCACCTGGCTCGACGACGCGTCGACGCTGGGGATCATGGCCGTCGCGGTCGCGATGTTGATGATCGGCGGCGAATTCGATCTGTCCGCCGGTGTGATGACCGCGTCCACCGCACTGGTGACCGCGCTGCTCGCGGTGCACGCGGGCTGGAACGTCTGGTTGGCGCTCCTGGTTTCGCTGCTGTTCGCGCTGGCGGTGGGCGCGCTCAACGGCTGGGTCGTGATGCGGACCGGGTTGCCCAGCTTCATCGTCACTCTGGGCACCTTCCTCGCGCTGCAGGGTCTCAATCTCGGCGTCACCCGGCTGATCACCGGCACCGTGCAGGTCTCCGGTATTCGATCGGCCCCCGGATATTCCTCGGCGGGATGGGTTTTCGCCTCCACCACCAATATCGGCGACGCCCGCATCCAGGCGTCGGTGGTGTGGTGGATCGTGCTCACCGCCATCGCGGCGCTGGTACTGGTGCGAACCCGGTTCGGCAACTGGATCTTCGCGGTCGGCGGGTCGCTGGTCAGTGCTCGCGCGGTCGGTGTTCCGGCGGTGCGGACGAAGATCCTGCTGTTCATGACGACCGCCTTCGCCGGATGGGTGGTCGGCTCCTGCAATATCCTGCGGTTCGCGAGCGTGCAGGCCAATCAGGGTGTGGGACTGGAGTTTCAGTACATCATCGCGGCGGTGGTGGGTGGTTGCCTGCTGACCGGCGGCTTCGGGTCGGTGATCGGCGCGGCGATCGGCGCGTTGATCTTCGGCATGGCGCGCCAGGGCATCGTATTCGCGCGCTGGGACAGCGACTGGTTCATGTTGTTCCTCGGCGTACTGCTGCTGTCGGCGGTGCTGGTGAACAACGCATTCAAGAAGCGCGCGGAAAGGGTACGTCGATGACGGCTCCGCTGATCGAAACCATCGGTATCGGAAAGAGTTACGGCGGCGTGGTCGCGCTGCAGGATGTGTCCACGGTCGTCAACGCGGGCGAGGTGACCTGTGTGCTCGGTGACAACGGCGCTGGCAAGTCGACGCTCATCAAGATTCTGGCGGGGGTGCATCAGCACGATGCGGGCGAGCTGAAGATCGACGGCCAGGTCACGAAGTTCGCCTCCCCGCGCGAATCCCTGGACCGGGGCATCGCCACGGTGTACCAGGATCTCGCGGTGGTGCCGTTGATGAGCGTGTGGCGCAATTTCGTGCTCGGGTCCGAACCCACCTTCGGCCTGGGTCCGCTGCGATTTCTGGATCGACGCAAGGGCCATGAGATCACCCGGAAGGCCCTGTCGGACATGGGTATAGAGCTGCGCGATATGGAGCAGCCGGTCGGCACGCTGTCCGGCGGTCAGCGTCAGTGCATCGCGATCGCGCGGGCGGTGCACTACGGCGCGAAGGTCTTGATCCTCGACGAGCCGACCGCGGCGCTCGGCGTCAAACAGGCCGGGGTGGTGCTGCGCTACGTCGTACAGGCTCGTGACCGCGGGCTCGGCGTCGTGCTCATCACTCACAATCCGCACCACGCCTATCCGGTCGGCGATCGGTTCCTGCTGCTCAAGCGCGGCGCGATGCTCGGCGCCTACGAGAAGTCCGATATCGATCTGCCGGAGCTGACCAGGCAGATGGCCGGTGGGGCCGAATTGGACGCGCTGCAGCACGAATTGCAAAGGGTTGTGCAGTGACCGGCCTCGAGGCATTGACGATCGGGCGGGTCGGGGTGGACCTGTATCCGCAACAGAGTGGGGTGAGCCTGGCGCGGGTGCAGTCGTTCGCGAAATCACTCGGCGGGACCGCGACCAATGTGGCGGTGGCCGCGGCCCGATTGGGACGGCGCAGCGCGGTGCTGACGAAGGTGGGGCCCGACGGGTTCGGGGACTATGTGCGCGGCGCACTGGAGGATTTCGGCGTCTCGGCCCGCTATGTGGGCACCGCGCCGGATCTGCTGACGCCCGTGGTGTTCTGCGAGCTGAATCCGCCCGCCGATCCGCCGCTGCTGTTCTATCGGGCCCCGATCGCGCCGGATCTCACGCTTACCGAGGACGAAGTGCCGTGGGACGTGGTCGAATCCGTGCCGCTGCTGTGGGTGACCGGGACCGGTGTGAGCGCCGAACCCGGCCGCTCGACGCAGCGGCGGATTCTCGAGCGTCGCGGGAAGTTCGGTCATACGGTGCTGGATCTGGACTATCGGCCGATGTTCTGGCCGGATGCGACGACCGCGCGGCGCGAGATCGGCTGGATGCTCGATCACGTGAATACCGTGGTCGGCAATCGCACCGAGGTCGAGGTCGCGGTCGGCAGTGCCGATCCCGACGAGGCCGCCGACCGTCTGCTGGCCCGCGGGGTCGACCTGGCGGTGATCAAACGGGGCGCCGACGGCGTTCTGGTCGCGACCCCGTCCGAGCGATGGACCGTGTCGCCGTGCCGGGTGGAGGTGGTGTGCGGGCTGGGTGCGGGCGACGGATTCGGGGGAGCGCTGGTGCACGGGCTGCTGTCGGGTTGGGAGCCGCGGCGTATCGCGTCGTATGCGAATGCCGCGGGAGCGCTGGTGGCCGCGCGATTGGCCTGCGCCGATGCGATGCCCACCGCCGCGGAGATCGAGGAGATGTTGTGCGGCTGACGATGTGGTGGCGAGGTGGCGGAGAGGAGACGGCCTTGACGGTGCGGTCGTGGGAGGTGGCATGTATCTGACCGATGAACGGTGGTACGAACTGTTGCGCGTGCGGGCCGCGGATCCCGGGGCGGTGCAGCGGGCCTATGCGGACCGGCGACGACGGCCCGTTCTGCCTTCGGGGCAGGGGACGCTGTTCCTGGTGGCGGCCGACCATCCGGCGCGCGGCGCGTTGGGGGTGGGGTCGGACCGCACGGCCATGGCGGATCGGCGAATGCTGTTGGAGCGCCTGCTGATCGCGCTGGACAATCCGGCGGTCGACGGGGTGCTGGGCTCCCCGGATATCGTCGAGGAACTATTGCTGCTGGACGCGCTGCACGACAAGGTCGTCATCGGCTCGATGAACCGGGGCGGGCTGGCGGGCGCGGACTGGGAGATCGACGATCGCTTCACCGGCTACGATGCCGAATCCCTGGTTCAATTCCGTCTCGACGGCGGAAAGATGCTGCTGCGACTGGTGGATTCGGATCCGGGGACGATACCCACCCTGCACGCCTGTGCGCGGGCGGTGTCGGAACTGGCCGTGCACGGGTTGATGGCGATGGTGGAACCGCTGCCCTATCACCGGGATTCGTCCGGCTCGCTGGTCATGCACAAGGACGCCGCTTCACTGCAGCGGGCGATCACCATCGCCTCGGGGCTGGGCGTCACCTCATCGCATACCTGGTTGAAAATCCCGGCTCCGGAGGATCTTTCGGTACTGGACGCCACCACGCTTCCGGTGGTGGTACTAGGCGGCGCGCCATCGGGTGATATCGACGCCGACCTGGCGTCCTGGGGTAGCGCCCTGGGACACGATGTCGCTCGCGGATTGGTCATCGGCCGCAGCCTGCTGTACCCGCCGGACGGCGATGTCGCCGGGGCGGTCGAGGCGGCGGCGCGGGTGTTGAAGGAGGCGCAATGAGCACACTGCATCATCCCGACGGAACCCTGAGCGACGGGGACGATCCCATCCTGCTGAGCGCCGAGGGCGCGGGGTGGAACTACACCGGCCTCAGGGTGCTGCGGTTGACGGCGGGGCGGGCGCGGGTCGTGCACACGGGGGAGTACGAGGCATTCGTTCTGCCGCTGGCGGGTTCCTGCACCGTGCGGGTCGACGGTCTGGTATTCGAATTGGCCGGGCGGGATTCGGTTTTCACCCGCGTCACCGATTTCGCCTACGTGCCGCGCGAGGCCGAGGTGGAGCTGTGGGCCGATCGAGACGCCGAGATCGCGCTGCCGATGGCGCGCTGCACGCGGCGGCTGGAGGCGAAATACGGTGCCGCAGAGGATGTTCCGGTCGAGGTGCGCGGCGCGGGGCAGGCCAGTCGGCAGGTTACCAATTTCGGGGTGCCCGGGGTGTGGGAGCACGCCGACAAGTTGAACGCCTGTGAGCTCATCACCCCGGACGGAAACTGGTCGTCCTATCCGCCGCACAAGCACGACGAGGCGAACGAGTGCGAGGTGGTCAACGAGGAGATCTACTACTTCCGCATTGCCGGGCGTGACGGAATCACCCCGTCGCGGGAGGGTTTCGGCCTGCACCGCACCTATACCGCGGATGGCACACTGGACGAGAACGTGGCGGTCCGCGACGGTGATGTCTTCCTCGTGCCGCACGGCTATCACGGTCCCTGCATCGCCGCACCGGGCTATCCGATGTACTACCTCAACATCCTCGCCGGGCCCGCGCCGGAGCGGTCGATGGCGTTCTGTGACGATCCGGCGCACGGTTGGGTACGCGACAGCTGGGCCGGTGTAGCGACCGATATCCGATGCCCCGTCACCGATGCCGGCGGACGAACTACTCCATGAACGAGGGGCGATTCCGATGAAACTGACCACCGCGCAAGCACTCGTCGCCTGGATGATCGCTCAGCATTCCGAAACTCTGGACGGTCGCGAGGTGCCGCTGTTCCCGGCGGTTTTCGCGATCTTCGGGCACGGCAATGTGCTCGGATTGGGTACCGCGCTGGAGGAGCGGCGCGATGTGATGCCGGTCTGGCGCGGGCATACCGAACAGGGGATGGCGCTGGCCGCGGTCGGTCTGGCCAAGGCGACGCATCGGCGTCAGGTCGGCGTCGCGACCTCCTCGATCGGGCCGGGCGCGCTGAACATGGTGACCGCCGCCGGTGTCGCCCATGCGAATCGGCTTCCGCTGCTACTGCTTCCGGGCGACACCTTCGTCAGCCGCGCGCCGGATCCGGTGTTGCAGCAGGTGGAGCATTTCGGCGACGCGACCGCCACCGTCAACGACGCGTTCCGGGCGGTGAGCCGGTACTTCGATCGCCTCACCCGGCCCGAACAGCTGATCGCGACCCTGCCGCAGGTGGCCCGCGTGCTCACCGATGCCGCGGACGCGGGACCTGTCACCCTGGCACTGCCGCAGGATGTACAGGCCGAAACCTTCGATTTCCCCGACAGTTTGTTCGAACCGGTCGTACATCGCGTACAGCGCGTGCGACCGGACCACCGGGTGCTCGCCGAGGCCGCGCTGGCGCTGCGGGCATCGGAGCGGCCTCTGCTGGTACTCGGCGGCGGAGTGCGTTATTCCGGAGCGGGGCAGCGAGCCGTGGACTTCGCCGAGCGCCACGGAATTCCCATCACCGAGACCACGGCGGGGCGCACACTCGTGCGCCACGATCATCCGCTGTACGCCGGGCCGCTGGGCATCACCGGATCGGCCTCGGCGAATACCGTTGCGGCCGAAGCGGATCTGGTGCTTGCGCTGGGAACTCGGTTGCAGGACTTCACGACCGCGTCCTGGACGGTCTTCGCGCCGGATGTCCGGCTGGTCAGCGTGAACGCCGCCCGCTTCGATGCCGTCAAACACGGCGCGCTGGCGGTGGTCGGCGATGTCGGTGCGACGCTGGGGGATTTGGCTGTGCCGATGGCCGACTGGCAGGTGGATCGGGGCTGGACCGGGCGGGCCGCCGCGGTACGGGGCGAATGGGACAGCTATATCGATAAGCTGCGGGCACCGGCCGCGGGGATTCCGAGCTATGCCCAGATCGTGGGGGCCGTCAATGATCTGAGCGAACCCACCGATTATGTGATGACCGCCTCGGGTGGTCTGCCGGGGGAACTGATCGGCGGCTGGCGTGCGCACGGCGGTGAGCCGACGATGGACGTGGAGTACGGATTCTCCTGTATGGGTTACGAACTCGCCGGTGCGTGGGGCGCGGCCCTGGCGCATCGGCGCGGACTGGTCACCACCATGCTCGGGGACGGGTCGTATCTGATGCTCAACTCCGAGCTGTTCTCGGCGGCCTTCGCCGGACATCCGCTGGTCGCGGTCGTCTGCGATAACGACGGATACGCGGTCATCGCGCGGTTGCAGGAGAATCAGGGCGGCAACGCGTTCAACAACTTCTATCCCGACTGCCGCACCAATCACACCCGCCCGCCGCGGGTCGACTTCGCCGCCCACGCCCACTCGCTGGGCTGCGCGGTCTTCACCGCCGCCGACCTGAACGGATTCCGCAACGCCTACGCCCACGCCCGGTCCGCCGCCGTCGCCCAATCCCGGCCCGCTGTCGTGATCATCCGCACCCAACCCTCCGCCTGGACCGAATCCGGCGCCTGGTGGGAAGTCGGTGTCCCGGAACATCTCTCGGGCCGTGCGTCCTTGGAACAGTCGAAACCCGATCAGATCCGACACCTCCGTCCCTGATCGGCGAGCCTGGCGAGCTCCGCCGATTCCCGCATCTCTGCGCGCAGGTCAGGACTGGTGCGGGAAGTCCCGGATCTCGTCTTCGGTTCGCTGGGTGGCGGCTTCGATGAATCGCAGCAAGGTGGTCAGTTCGGATCGGTCGAGGCCCTCCAGATCGTGGAGGTGGCTGTTGTTCAGGTTGTCGTAGAGCGCGCCGATTCGTTCGATCGCCTTGTCGTCCGGTTCGATCAGGACCTTTCGGCGATCGTGTCGGTCGGGGATGCGGCGGACGAAGCCCGATTGGACCAGCCGCTCGATCATGCGCGAGGCCGAACCGCTGGTCAGATTGACTCGGCGGGCCAGCTCGCCGGGGGTGGCGGGTCCCTGATTGGCCAGGACGTAGAGCGCCTGCAGGTCGGTCCAGTTCAGGCCGACGTGTTCGGCGATCATGCCGTTGAGCTGGACGATCGGGATCTGCCAGCGGGCGATGGCCCGCAGGACCTCGGTGCGTAGGTTCTTTTGCGATTGCGTCATCAAGCCTCCTCGAGTGTGTCAGCATACTGTGCTGCGCAGTCGATGCAGTACGCACAATCTGTGTATTGCAGTCGCTGCGTAACGCAGCTATCTTTCGAGGGTCGCAATCGTCAACAGGGAAGTCGCCATGCCGAATTCGCCCACCGTGAGTTGCCCGTTCTCGACCCAGGCCCGTCCGCTGAATGTCCCTGACCCGGAACGCATCGCGATGCGCCGAGGGGGTCCCGTCGTTCGGACCGAGGCCCCGGCGGGCGGGTCGGTCTGGATCGTCACCGATGCCGAGCTGGCGCGCGAGGTATTGGCCGACGCTCGGTTCGCCAAGGATCCCGCGCTCGCGCCGGAGCGGTGGGATGCCCGCACGGCGGGTCTGGAACCGACTGCGGCCGAACAAATGTCGGTGACCACGCTCGACGGGGAGTCGCATATGCGATTGCGGCGCGCGTTCGCGCCGCTGTTCAGTGCGGCTCGTATGCGGGCGGCCTATCCGCGGATGAAGGCCGTCGCCGAGAATCTGCTCGACGATCTGGGGCCCGGAAAGGTCGACCTGGTAGACGATTTCACCACCCGATATCCGCTGACCATCCTGTGCGATCTACTCGCCATTCCGCCGCGCCACATCGACGCCGCGATCGGGGCCTGCCACCTCATGCACGTCGACTACCCGGCCAATGTCGGCCGGGCGATGAGCGGCTTCGCGGAGCTCGCGAGCATAGCGCTCGACCACACCGACGGGCCCGCAACCGAACTCGCGCAACGCATGCCCGCGGACAGCACCCCGCGTGACCTGCACTACCAGATCTTCACCCTCCTGTTCGCCGGACAGCTCACCACCGACCTGACCGTCGGATTCCTGGTGGCCCGACTGCTCGGCGATCCCACGGCTTCTCCGGACAATGACCAACTCGTCCGTGAGACCTTGCGCAAACACCCACCGGCGCCGTTCACCCTGTGGCGCTTCACTGCAACCGAACTCGACCTCGCGGGCATCCGCCTACCAGCCAATACCCCAGTGCTGATCGACATCCAGGGCATCAACGCCCACCTCACCCCCGAAGCCAATGACCTCACCTTCGGCGCGGGCCCGCACTACTGCATCGGGGCCCAACTGGCCCACCTGGAACTCCGCGCCCTCGCCGAAACCCTCCGCACCACCTACCCCCGCGCCCGACTCAGCACCGCCTTCGCCGACCTCCGGCACAGCTCTCCGGGAGGCATCATGGGCAGCCGACTCCATTCACTCCCCGTCGAACTGCGCTAGCGTCCCCCGAACCCGTCGGCGCTGCGAGCGCCGTGCCCGCGAGCGATCAAGGCGCGATGCAGCGGAATCGCTGTAGCGAAGACGAATACAGCGAAGGCGGTGAGCTGAACCAGGCCGCCTCGATTGCCCCGGAGGCAGTCGAGGTCGGCGCGAGGGCTCGCTCGAACCTGTCACTCTCAGTGTGCGATGCGCACGTAGCGGACGTGGGTCACCCTCTCGGAGGAAACATGTTCGGCGAGTTCGTAATTCGGCAGATTGCCGAGGTTGTCGTACAGGCGTTCGCCCGCGCCGAGTAGGAGGGGGACGACCGCGAGATGCAGTTCGTCGACCAGGTTTTCGCGCAGGAACTGGCGGATCGTGGCTGCCCCGCCCGCGAGGCGGACGTCCTTGCCGTCGGCGGCGTCGAAGGCGCGTTTCAAGGCCGCCTGCGGGGTGTCGTCGATGAAATGGAAGGTGGTGCCGCCCTCCATTTCCACCGCGGGGCGCGGGTGGTGGGTGAGGACGAAGGTGGGGTGGTGGTAGGGCGGGTTCGGGCCCCACCAGCCATTCCAGGTGTGGTCGGGCCATTCGCCGCGAATCGGGCCGAACATATTGCGGCCCATGATCGTCGCGCCGATATTCTCGTCGCCGGCGTGCAGGAAGTCGTTGTCGACGCCGGTTTCCCCGCCCGCCTCGCCGGTCATCGCGCGGCCGTACGCGGTCTGGAACATCCACTCGTGCAGACTCTCGCCACCGACACCCACGGGGTTGTCGAGGCTCTGATCCGACCCTGCGACGTAGCCGTCGAGGGAGATCGCGATGTTGTGGACGCGGAGTTTGGGCATGGCCTACACCTCTCAAAGCAGTTGCGTTTTGCAATCACCCGGTACTATAGGCGCAGCGATTGCATAGCGCAATCGGTTTGGACGCTGTGGAGGTGTGCGATGGATGCGCGGTCCGGATGTCCCATCAATGCCTCGATCGAGGTGATCGGGGATCGGTGGACGTTGCTCGTGCTGCGGGATGTGATGTTCGGAAATCGGCGGTTCTTTCGCGAGCTGCTGGCCGGATCTGAGGAGGGCATTGCCACCAACATCCTGTCCGACCGGCTCAAACGTCTCGTGGCGGCGGGGCTGCTGACCCGGGCCGAGGCCCGGCCGGGGCAGAAGGCCGAATATCGACTCACCGAGGCGGCCATCCAACTCGTGCCGGTAATGGCACACTTGGGCAGCTGGGGCCTGCGGCATCGGCCGACCACCAAGCGGTTGCGCGTGCGCGCGGAGCTGCTCGAGGCGGGCGGGCCGGCGCTGTGGGAGGAGTTCATGGACGAACTGCGCGAGCTGCATTTGGGTCTCGCGCGCCCCGAACGCGGTGGTCCGCCGCCCTCGCAGCGGTTACGCGCGGCCTATGAGCAGGCACTGGCCGAGGACCGGATCGATGGGATCGACAGCTCGGACGCGTGAAGGACATGAGATGGCACGGGGCACCGTGAAGTGGTTCGACAGCAAGAAGGGTTTCGGCTTCATCGCCGAGGACGACGGCGGGCCGGACGTCTTCGTCGACTACACCGAACTCGTCGGCGAGGGCTTCCGCTCGCTGATCGAGGGCCAGCGGGTGGAGTTCGACATCCGCCGCGCCAAGGCCGGTCCCGAGGCCAGGGACGTGCGCATCCTGCCGGGGTGACTCCGTTCACCCGAATGCGGGAAATGTTGCCCGGATCACCGTCTGAAATTTTCTGTTAACGGCTGGCGACGGCCTCTCGATATGGTGGATGACAGCCAGTCAATCTGGTCTTTCATCAAGGAGAGGTATTTATGATCCCCGTTATCATCGACACCGGTAGCGCCGCTCTGAACGGCCTGTTCAGCACCTTCGGTGCCGCTTTCCACGGCATTCTCGACACCCTGTGGACCGGCTCCTTCGGTCGCTGAGCTGCGAATATAGTCGCATAGGCGACTATTAGGCCAGCCCCGGGCAGCATCTGCCCGGGGCAGCCCTATTTCTGGGGTCAATATGGTCGGACCGTTCCATATACGGCTCTCGCGCCTCCGGTTTCGAGGGCGTGACACTTATCACGGGATAATCACGGGACCGCCGGATCCGATGCCCATGGAAATATGGGCGCGACCTGGCTAACTCCCGCTAGTCGTCGGCGCTGACAAAAGTTTGCTGCCGGAAGAACGCCGCCGTGGCCGCCTTCGCGTACGTGAGATCACGGAAGGTCCTGGGATAGGCGTCCGCCGCGCGCTCGAACTCGGCCTCGATGAACGCCGCGATCGGCGCGGGCACGCCACCACGGCCCATCTCGCGGGTGCGCGACTTCAGCTCGGTCAGCTCCCGCACGGCCGTCACCAGATCCGGCGGAAGCTCGCATTGCTCGAGCAGCGTCGGCAGATGCATCGGCGCCACCGACGCCCCGGGATGCTCGGCCAGCCAGCGCAACGCCATCGCCGGACGCAGTGAGTAGAACACCTTCTTCAGCGATCCACTCCCACCGAACAGCCGCCACTGCCGCGCCCCCAGATGCAGATAGTGCCGCGCCACCTGATGGCGATCGGCGACCTCCTCGGCCAGCGCCCGCAGCTGCTCGCGAAACGACGCGTCGCCGCGGTAGACGATCGGTGACATCAGCCACTCGATGAGAACCGCGTTGCCGCCCACCAGCAGTCGCAGCGCCTTGGCCAGATCCCAACCGTTCACATCGAGCAGACCGACCAGCGGCGTCTCGATCACATCGCGGGTGCGCCACGGCGACAGATAGACCTCCAGGCTCGCGACATAGACGAACCGGCAGTCGTAATCGGAGTCCGGCGAGGGGAAACCCCAAGCACGGCTTCCACTTTCGATAGCCAATGGGATCCGGACGCGATGCTCGCGCGCGACTCGATCCAGTTCGGCATCGATCGATCCCACCACCGTGGGGTCCATCGGGTCCGGGATCGCGCGCAGAGTCATCAGGCGATGCTAGCGAGCGAACCGAGTGGCGAGCAGCCGATTTTCGGACATCAGATCCAGACCAGTCGGTAATCGGGCCGAGATCTGCAGCAAATCCGCGATCAGGTCGTGATCACCTGGTGGTTCATCGTTCAACCGCTGGTCAACGGACCGGCGAAGGATGGGATCAGCGGTAGCTGAACGGCGGCTACCCCACGGGCGAGCGGGAGGCCCGATATGTACGGCGACGACGTGCAGGCCGATCACAAGTACACGATGCGTATCAGCCGCCTGGCGATCGACAAGCTGGGTATCAAACTCTACGACCGCGTTTCGGCCGTGCTGGCCGAACTCATCGCCAACTCCTACGACGCCGACGCCACCACGGTGGAGGTCGCGCTGCCGTGGGGCGTGACACTGGGCGGAAACGTGCGCGCCGCCGAGGAGGCGCATTACGAGATCGTCGTCACCGACAACGGTCACGGTATGACCGCCGACGAGGTCAACGAGCATTATCTGATGGTCGGTTCGGACCGGCGGCTGCGCACCGGTTCGGATCTGTCGCGCGAGCGTCGCCGTCCGGTCATGGGCCGCAAGGGGATCGGGAAGCTGGCGGCCTTCGGCATCTGCCGCACGATCGAGGTGATCACCGCGGGCAGCGGACCGGAGGATCGCAGGCCCGAGGGCTGGTTGGTCTCGCATATCGTGATGGATCTCGACGATATGCTCTCCGACACCGAGAGCGACTACTTCCCGAAAATCGGTCCGCGCGACGGCGCTTTCAGCCCGCATCGCGGGACGACGGTCGTGCTGCGGGACTTCTTCCGCAAGCGGGTGAACTCGGGTCCGGAGCTGAATCGTCAACTGGCCGCGCGGTTCGGCATCGAACGGCCGGATTGGCGGGTCGAGGTGCGCAACAGCGCCGTGGACGACGAGAGCTTCATACTCAGCGATCTGTCCATCGATGTGATGGAGGAGACCCGCATCGATGTGGCGCAGCGGCCGGTACCGGTGGGGCGTCAGCTCCTGCCGGTGTCGGGTTGGGTCGCCTACTCCAAACAGCCCTACCGGGACGAGTCGATGGCCGGGGTGCGCATTTACGCCCGCGGTAAGATCGTCGCGCAGACAAGGGATTTCGGCATACCGTCCGGATTCACCGGTGAGCACAAACTGCGCTCGTATCTGGTGGGCGCGATCCATGTGGACTGGCTCGACGGCGATGAGGATCTGGTGCGTTCGGATCGTCAGGACATCATGTGGAATTCGCCGCGCGGGGAGGCGCTCGCGTCCTGGGGCCGGGATCTGATCAGGGAGATCGGGCGCATGGGGGAGCGGTCGATCCGGCGTCGGGTATGGGAGGAATTCGTCGAGAAGTCCCATATCTACGCCGCTCTCGAGGCGATCGCGCCGGGGGACAGGATGTTCCGCGATTCGGTGATCGATGCGGCGCGAATCCTGGTGGCGAACAAGGACCGTCCCGCGCTCGAGGACCCCGGGCATGTGGAAAGCATTGTGCGCCTGGCACTCTCGCTCGGACCGCAACGCAGTCTGTTGGAGACGCTCAAGGAGATCGCCGAGGAGAGCGATCCGCATCTGGACGTGGTGGTTGCGCTGTTCGAGCGGGCGCGGGTGGCCGAGATCTACTCCCTCGGGCAGATCGCCAGCGAGCGGGTCGCGGTAGTGGACCGGCTGCGTCGGCTCGTCGACGATCGTCGCTCGCTCGAGCGGCCCTTCCAGGAACTGATCGAACGCGCGCCCTGGCTGCTGGCCCCGGAGTGGACGCCGCTGGGAATGAACGAATCGCTCAAGCGGGTCCGGGCGAGCTTCGAGCGGTGGTACGCACAGAAATTCGGCCTCACGCTGGTCACCAGCTCGATCGGCAGCGAGAAGCGCGAGCCCGATTTCGTCCTGCTGCACGATTCCGGGGAGCTGTGGATCGTGGAGATCAAGCGGATGGACTATCACCTCACCGACGAGGAGTACAACCGCGCCATCAACTATCTCTACGCACTGGACACCTTCCTCACCGAAAATCCGCGCATCGGCGCGCAGTTCCCGCGGCGGCGGCTGACCTTCATCGTCGATCACATCGATAAGTTGCGGCCCGCCTCGCGGTCGTCGCTGGACAGCGATGCTCGCATCGATCGGCGCACCTGGCGTGAGCTGCTGGATTCCACGTTGCGGGCGCACCGCGATTTCCTGGAGCGGGTGTATGCGATGCGTTCCAGCGACGATGAGGCGCAGGCGGGATGAGCCGCGGGGTCCGGGCCGGTCAGTCCCCGACCGGCCCGGTACTCACCTTGCATCCGGCGTCGTAGGGAAAGGGCAGGGCCGCAAGGCGAGTCGTGGCGGGATCCAGCGGATGCCCGACGACCGGCGTGTCCGGCGGGGTCGCGTTCGGATCGCCGGATCCGCCCTCGCGCAGGGACTTTCCGTCCACATCGGGCGCCGGCGGCAGGCCGAGCAGATCGAGGACGGTCGGGGTGATGTCGATCAGCGAGTAGCCGTTGTAGTTGCGTCCGGCCGCGAAGTCGGGACCGTGGGCGATCACGAAACTGGCTACCTCGTAGGAGCTTTGGCCGCCGTGGCCGCCCTCGGGTTTGTGGCCGTGGTCGGTGGTGACCAGGATGGTCCAGCGTTCGTCGGGGTGGGTGCGGGAACGCTGTTCGACCGCGCCGACGATCCGGCCGACCAGGATGTCCACGCGGCTGATGGCGTCGCGGTAGGCCTGGGGGTTACTGGCGCGCAGGCGATGTCCGGCGATATCGACCTGATCGAAATGGGTGAAGACGAAATCCGTACCCTCGCCGATGGCATTGACCGTCGCGGCGGCGGTGCCGGTATCGATATCGGCCTCGCAGCCGTAGGTGCCGAACGGATTCGAGCCCGCGGTGATGATCACATCGGCGTGCGGCTCACCGGTGCCCGCGATGCGGCCGATGGTGTCCCAGGTGGCGATCGATGCCGTCTTGCGTTGGGGCGCAGCGCGTTTGATGTGATTGAAGACCGTGGGATATCGGCTCAGATGTTCCGGTGAGCAGGTGGCGTCGTTGTCGCAGATGCCGGTGCGGGTGTCCCAGACGCCGGTGAGCACCGCCGACCAGGACGGGCACGAGACGGTCGTATGCGGCGCGATGGAGTAGCGGCTGAGCGTGCCGCGCGCGGCGAGGCGCTGCAGATTCGGGGTGACCGCGGCGAGCAACTCGCTGTAGAGGCAGCCGTCGATGCCGATCACGGCCACCTTGTTCGTCGCGGACACGGTCGCGTTCGCGCGGGGGAGTTGGGTGTCGACGACGAGTGCGAGCAGGCCGGTCGCCAACATTGCCGAACAGGTGCGCCGGGTGATGGCCATGCTCCCACGGTGACCGCGAAAATCGGGTCTGGCCAGGCATAACGGCTGTCTTTGCCAAGCTTTCGCCGGATCGGCACGAATCCGACGAATCGGGTTCACTCAGTTCACCGGACGGCAATCGTTTCGCGTCCGAAAATCTCCGATCGGAACTGGTCGTCAGCACTGATGGCGGGTGACTACCAGGGGGTAGGTAGCGCGGGAATGCCGACCATTAAGCTGGCGGCCGTAATTGCCGAACTCTTCCTCAGGAGTGCCTTACCGTGAGCCAGAATGGCCGTCCTGTAGTTCTGATCGCCGACAAGCTCGCCCAGTCGACCGTCGACGCGCTCGGTGACGGTGTCGAGGTTCGCTGGGTCGACGGCCCCAACCGACCCGAGCTGCTCGCCGCCGTGCCCGAGGCGGATGCGCTGCTCGTGCGCTCCGCGACCACCGTCGATGCCGAGGTGCTCGAGGCCGGTAAGAATCTGAAGATCGTCGCTCGCGCCGGTGTCGGCCTCGACAATGTCGATGTGCCCGCGGCCACCGAGCGCGGTGTCATGGTCGTGAACGCGCCGACCTCCAATATCCACACCGCCGCCGAGCATGCCGTGACGCTGCTGCTGTCGGCCGCGCGTCAGATTCCGGCCGCCGACGCCACTTTGCGCGAACATACCTGGCAGCGCAGCAAGTTCAACGGTGTGGAGATCTTCGGCAAGACCGTCGGTGTGATCGGACTGGGCCGGATCGGTCAGCTGTTCGCGGCGCGACTGGCCGCGTTCGAGACCAAGATCGTCGCCTACGACCCCTACGTATCGCCTGCCCGTGCCGCGCAGCTGGGTATCGAGCTGCTGTCGTTGGACGAGCTGCTGCAGCGCGCCGATCTCATCTCGGTGCACCTGCCCAAGACGCCGGAGACCAAGGGGCTGCTGAGCAAGGAGAAGTTGGCGCTCACCAAGAAGGGCGTCGTCATCGTCAATGCCGCGCGCGGTGGGCTGATCGATGAGGCCGCGCTGGCCGATGCCATCAAGTCGGGCCATGTGCGGGCCGCGGGTATCGATGTGTTCGAGACCGAGCCGTGCACCGACAGTCCGCTGTTCGAGCTGCCGCAGGTCGTGGTGACCCCGCATCTGGGCGCGTCCACCTCCGAGGCGCAGGATCGCGCGGGCACCGATGTCGCCAAGTCCGTATTGCTCGCGCTCGCAGGCGAATTCGTGCCGGGTGCGGTGAACGTGGCCGGTGGCTCGGTGGGCGAGGAGGTCGCGCCGTGGCTCGAGATCGTGCGTAAGCAGGGTGCGCTGCTGGGCGCGCTGGCCAGTGAGCTGCCGGTCAGTGTCGAGGTGCAGGTCCGTGGCGAGCTGTCCTCGGAAGATGTTGCGGTGCTGGAGCTTTCGGCCGAGCGCGGGATCTTCTCGGCACTGGTCGAGGATCAGGTCACCTTCGTGAACGCGCCGACGCTGGCCAAGGATCGCGGCGTCGAGGTCACCGTCTCCACGGTCTCGGAGAGCCCGAGCCACCGCAGCCTGGTCGACCTGCGCGCGGTCTTCGGCGACGGCCGCACCCTCAATGTCGCTGGCACGCTCACCGAGCCCCAGCAGGTCCAGAAGATCGTCAATATCAACGGCCGCAACTACGACATGCGCGCCGAGGGCCTCAACCTGGCCGTCCTGAACTACGACGACCGCCCCGGCGCACTGGGCAAGATCGGCACCAAGCTCGGCGAGGCCGAAATCGACATCCAGGCCGCCCAGCTCAGCCAGGACGTGGACTCCGACGGCGCAACCGTCATCCTCCGCGTCAACAAGGAAGTCCCCACCGACGTCCAACAGGCCATCGCCGAGGCCGTGGGCGCGGCGAAGGTAACCCTGGTGGACCTGAACTGACGTTTCGTACGGACGGTGCGAGCCCTGTTGTTCCGGCCTGGGGGCCGGAACAACAGGGAAAGGGTCGGGCCGCTCGCAGTCTCCCGAGTCCCGGGACCACCGCCTTGGCCATGAGCACGACCTCCACGCAGCCCGCGACCGGTAAGGCCTATCGCCCGGCGAGATTCACCGCCAGCGACCGCGACTTCCCTGCTCGCTCCGAGGATTTCCCATAGCCACCACGACGGTTTGCGTTACCCGCCGCGAGGGTTTCCGTGACCCACCGCGAGGGTTTCGGTCGCCCGCCGCGAGGGTTTCCGGCACCAGTACGAGGGTGTCCGTTGCCCGCCGCGAGGGTTTCCGACATCAGCACGCAGGTTTCCGTCGCCCACCACGAGGTTTCGGCACCCAGTGCGAGGGTGTCCGGCACCCACCTTGAGGGTTTCCGTTGCCCACCACGAGGGTTTCCATTACCCACCGCGAAGCTTCCCCCCAATTGCCCGCCACGAGCGCAGCGAGTGGCGGGTCTCAGTATTCGGGAGGTGAATGCCCTGGTGTGGGATGTGGGTGAGGGACCGGATATCGTGGCGGGGTCTGTGGTTGGGCCTTGGAGCTGTATGTCTTCGGTCGGTGATAGGGAACGGAGTTTGGTGAGATGAAGCTTGCTGTCATCCCAGGGGATGGGATCGGGCCCGAGGTCATCGCCGAGGCATTGAAGGTGCTCGATGTGGTGATGCCGGGTGTGGAGAAGACGCACTACGACCTTGGCGCCAAGCGGTATCACGCGACCGGTGAGGTGCTGCCGGAGTCGGTGCTGCCGGAGTTGAGGCAGCACGACGCGATTCTGCTGGGCGCGATCGGAGATCCGTCGGTGCCGAGCGGGCTGCTCGAGCGAGGGTTGTTGTTGCGCACGCGGTTCGCGCTCGATCATCATGTGAATCTGCGGCCGTCCAGGCTGTATCCGGGCGTGACCAGTCCGCTGTCGGGTGCGCCGGATATCGACTTCGTGGTCGTGCGCGAGGGGACCGAGGGTCCGTACACAGGGACCGGCGGCGCGATCCGCGTGGAGACGCCGCACGAGGTGGCGACCGAGGTCAGCACCAACACCCGGTTCGGTATCGAGCGCGTGGTGCGCTACGCCTTCGACAAGGCACAGCAGCGCCGCAAGCATCTGACGCTGGTGCACAAGACCAATGTGCTCGCCTTCGCCGGATCGCTGTGGCAGCGCACGGTGAACGAGGTCGGCCGCGAGTACCCGGATGTCGAAATCGCCTACCAGCACATCGATGCCGCGACCATCCACATGGTCAACGATCCGGGTCGCTTCGACGTCATCGTCACCGACAATCTCTTCGGCGACATCATCACCGATCTGGCCGCGGCCGTCTCCGGCGGTATCGGCCTGGCGGCCTCCGGCAATATCGATGCCTCGGGCGTGAACCCGAGCATGTTCGAACCCGTGCACGGCAGCGCGCCCGATATCGCGGGACAGTCCAAGGCCGATCCGACCGCGGCCATCCTCTCGGTCGCCCTGCTGCTGAACCATGTCGGCAAGTCCGACGAGGCGGCTCGCGTCGAGGCCGCGGTTGCCAAGGATCTCGCCGCGCGCGGCGGCGCAGCGTCGACCGTCGAGGTCGGCGATCGCATCGCCGCCGCGATCTGAAGTACGCGCGTCCGGCCCCGTGTCCGAATCTTGTTCGGGCACGGGGCCGTTCGCTACGGGGGGAGGGGGATTGCTTGCCGCCGAAACTATTTCGAAGCGCGGCTTCTTCACTCTATAGGGGATATGCAAAAGATCTATCAGATCTCGCGCATGGCCGATTTCTTCTGACACAATGTGAAAAAGGTTGCGTCCCTTGGGCACCCAGCAACCTTTGCCGGGCCTCCAGCAACCCTCGCTCTCCGTTTGCCGGGCGCGTTCTGGGTCAGTTGTCCAGTACGCCTTGGGGTTCCGCCGGAGCCTCGGCGCGAGCAGCGCGATCGGTCGGTACGAGAGGGACTGCGGCCACGGCGATTACGGCCGCGATCAGATAGGCGGTCGGGAACCCCGCCGCGGTGATCACCGCGCCGAAGGCGGGTGCGACCGCGGCCGAGGCCAGATTCTGGCCGGTGTTCTGGATGCCGAGCCCGCGTCCGCTCCAATACGGCCCGGCGATCTCGGCCACCGCGGTGAAGGCAAGACCGTTGTCCGCCACCGTGATCACCGACGCCGCCACCAGCAGCGGCAATGCCGCCCACCACCAGTGCAGCGCCGCGGCCGCGGCCAGTCCGGTCATCGACAGCACCGCCGCCACGGCCACCGACCGCAGCGGCCGCAACCGGCTGCCGACCCGATCCGACCACACTCCCGCCCCGATGCGCCCGCCCGCGCCCAAAATCTGCGTGGCCGTGACCAACGCGCCCGCCATACCCAACGACAGCCCGACATCGCGGTGCAGCCACAGCAGCGCGAAGGTCCACACCGTCGCCTGCGGAATCACCAGCAGCACCGAAACTCCGTGAATGCGCCACAGTGTGGAGTCGCCCCGGTACGGGTTGGCGGGCCGGGCGGCCGCGCCGCCGCCGGGGCGCGGCGGATCCACGATGCCGACCGCGCAGCTCAACGCGGCCAGTCCGGCCATGACGGCAGGAACCAGGATCGCGGTGGAAAACCCGTGCGCCGCAGCGACGGCGGGAATCGTCAGCGCGCCGATCGCGACGCCCAGCGGTTGTGCGGTTTGTCGAATTCCCATGGCCAGGCCGCGTTGTGCGGGCGGGAACCAACCGACGATCACGCGTCCACTGGCGCCATTGGTGCTGGCCGCGCCCAGTCCCGCCAGGAACAGCAACGCGCCCAGCGCAACGTAATTCGTCACCGTGGCCGCCGCCACGCCCGCCGCGCACATCACCAGCGGACCGGCCACCAGCACCGCGCGCTCACCGATGCGATCGACCGCGTACCCCCAGGCGATCAGCATGCAGCACAGTCCAACCGCCGGCATGGCCACCAGCAGACCAGCAGTGGCCAAAGGCATTCCGCGATCGGTCAGGGCGGGCAGCAGGAACGGCATGCCATTGACGATGACGGCGCTGGCGCACTGCGCGAAGACGCCGAGGCCGAGCATGACCCACCGGCGGGTTGCGCTGATGTCGGTCACGGTGGTCATGCGTCTCACCTCTGTCTCAAATAATGGGACCAGCGTCCTGTATCTTGGACGCGCCTTCACGGTACACCCACCGCGCAAATTGAAATCGCGCAGGTCGATAGACTGCGACCCATGCGTCTAGGTCGTATCGCCAGCCCCGACGGGGTCGCTTTCGTCAGCATCGAGGGGTCCGAATCGGACGCCGCCGCCCGTAGCGACGGGCCCGGAGGCGGCAGCTCGCGTAACCATGGAGGGACCCGCGAAGGGCGCGATGCAATTGCCCGCGAGATCGCCGAACATCCGTTCGGCACGCCGACGTTCACCGGTCGCAGTTGGCCGCTGGCCGACGTGCGGCTGCTCGCGCCAATTCTTGCCAGCAAGGTGGTGTGCATCGGCAAGAACTACGCCGCGCACGCCGCCGAGATGGGTGGTGAGGCGCCGCAGGATCCGGTGATCTTCCTCAAGCCCAATACCGCGATCATCGGGCCGAACGCCCCGATCCTGTTGCCGCCCAGCTCCTCTCAGGTCGACTACGAAGGTGAGCTCGCGGTCGTGATCGGGCGGCCGTGCAAGGATGTGCCCGCGGCCCGCGCCAAGGATGTGATCCTGGGCTACACCGTCGCCAATGACGTGACCGCCCGCGATCAGCAGCGGCACGACGGTCAGTGGACTCGGGGCAAGGGCTATGACACCTTCTGCCCGCTGGGTCCGTGGATCGAGACCGAGCTGGATCCCGCCGACCTCGAGATCACCACCGAGCTCGACGGCGAGGTTCGTCAGCGCAGCCGGACTTCGCTTCTGCTGCACGATATTCCGAAGTTGATCGAATGGATCTCCGCGGTGATGACGCTGCTGCCCGGCGACGTCATCCTCACCGGTACACCGGAAGGTGTAGGACCGGTCGCCGAGGGGCAAACTGTGTCCGTGACGGTCCAGGGCATCGGCACCCTATCCAATCCCGTTGCCGCCAAACGCTGATCGAGAGAAGGAACATGACTGACGTACGGGTCCGATTCTGCCCGTCACCGACCGGCACCCCCCATGTCGGCCTGATCCGGACCGCACTGTTCAACTGGGCCTACGCCCGGCACCACGGCGGCTCCTTCGTCTTCCGCATCGAAGACACCGACGCCGCACGCGATTCCGAGGATTCCTACCGCGCCCTGCTGGACGCGCTGCGCTGGCTCGGCCTGACCTGGGACGAGGGCCCCGAGGTCGGCGGGCCCTACGGGCCGTATCGCCAGTCGCAGCGGCGCGATCAGCACGTCGACATCGTGCGCCGGTTGCTGGAGGCGGGGGAGGCCTACGAATCCTTCTCCACCCCAGAGGAAGTCGAGGCCCGGCACCGCGCCGCCGGCCGGGATCCCAAGCTGGGCTACGACAACTTCGATCGCGACCTGTCGCCGGAGCAGATCGCGGCGTACAAGGCCGAGGGTCGCGGTGCCGTGATCCGGTTGCGTATGCCCGATCGCGACATCACCTGGACAGATCTGGTACGAGGGGAAACCACTTTCCGAGTGGGGTCCGTTCCCGATTTCGCACTCACTCGCGGTACCGGTGATCCGCTGTACACGCTGGTTAACCCGGTCGACGACGCATTGATGAAGATCACGCATGTGTTGCGTGGTGAAGATCTGTTGTCTTCGACACCGCGGCAGATTGCGTTGTATGAGGCATTGCAGCGGATCGGGGTGGCGGAGTTCACGCCCGAGTTCGGTCATCTTCCGTTCGTGATGGGGCAGGGCAACAAGAAGTTGTCCAAACGCGATCCGGAGTCGAATCTGTTCGTCCATCGCGACCGCGGATTCATTCCCGAAGGTTTGCTGAATTACCTGGCGTTGCTCGGCTGGAGTCTCGCCGACGATCGCGATGTGTTCACCATGGCGGAGATGGTTGCGGCCTTCGACATATCGAAAGTGAATTCGAATCCGGCGCGTTTTGACCAGAAGAAGGCGGATGCACTCAACGCTGAGCACATTCGTTTGCTCGATTCGGGTGATTTTGCCCACCGGCTGCGTGAGTACCTGACCGAGCACGGACACATCGGCGCTGAAGTGGACGAGGCGCTTTTCGCCGCGGCGGCCGAGTTGGTACAAACCCGGATCGTCGTACTGGGCGATGCCTGGGATCTGCTGAGATTCCTGTTCATTCCCGCCGAGCAGTTCGAGATCGACCCCGCCGCGGCGGACAAGAACCTCGGACCCGAGGCCGAGCCGGTGTTGCAGGCGGCCGTGAAGGCGCTCGAGGGCGTTTCGGACTGGTCGGCGGCCGCATTGGAGGAGGCGCTCAAAACGGCGCTGGTGGACGATCTGGGCCTCAAACCGCGCAAGGCGTTCGGGCCGGTGCGGGTCGCGGTGACCGGATCGCACATCAGCCCGCCGCTCTACGAATCGCTCGAGCTGCTCGGGCGCGAGGTGACGATGGATCGGCTGCGGGCGGCGCTCGCGCGGGGCGCCTGAACCCGCTCCGAGGCCGAAAACAGCCGCTCTACCAGCCGATTTGTAGTTATCCGGGCCGGGTGAGGTAATCTTCTTCCCGGCCCGGAAAGCGGCCCTGGTCCCAGCCGGGACGAGGGACGAAAGCCCAGGTCATTGGGGTATGGTGTAATTGGCAACACAGCTGATTCTGGTTCAGCCATTCTAGGTTCGAGTCCTGGTACCCCAGCGGTGAGTGTTGATTCGCTTCGGTTCGCGGTCGAGGTGGAACAGCCTCCCGGCGATTTGGTCGCCGAGGTCTCGGCCGGTTAAGCTAGCCGGGCCTCCACTCCGGAGCGCCACTCCTGGTCCCGTCGTCTAGCGGCCTAGGACGCCGCCCTCTCAAGGCGGTAGCGCGGGTTCAAATCCCGTCGGGACTACTTACGAAGGCCCTCAGCTCATCCGAGCTGGGGGCCTTCGTCGTATCCGCCCAGGTCCCGGCCTTCGGCCGGGAAAAGTAGGGCGGCCGCGGGCCAAGAGGTGGTGGAACCGCAGGTCGCGAGGGGGCGGAACTTCGGGCCGTGAGGGCGGAACTTCGGGTCGGGAGGGCGGAACTTCGGGTCGGGAGGGCGGAACCCCGGGTCGGGAGGGCGGAACCCCGGGTCGGGAGGGCGGAACTTCGGGCCGGGAGGGGGACGCCGGGCCGCGAGGGGGACGCCGGGCCGCGAGGGGGACGCCGGGCCGCGAGGGGGACGCCGGGCCGCGAGGGGCCGGAACGTCGGGCCAGGAGGGGTGGAACCGCAGGTCGCGTGAGTGGGATGCGACCTGCGGGGAGCGTCGGGGAGGCGGTCAGGCCTGGGGTGGCCAGGTGGAGCCGCCTGCGGGGATTTCGGGCATGCCCATTTTGCGGTGGTCCCAGCTGCGGGTTCGGTCGGGGATTATGCGGATGGCTACTCGTTTGTTGAGCATGGTTTCGACGAAGGGGCGGACCTCTTCGGTGTACGGGCCCGTGTAGCGCTCCCAGACGCTCACGCCGACTCGGAACAGGGCCTCGGGGTCGTCGACTATCTCGGCGTGGCCCTCGATGGACAGGCCGCGCAGCTGGTCGTAGGTTTCGCCCGCTTCGACCAGGACGGTGACCCGGGGGTCGCGGCGGATGTTGACCGCCTTCTGGGACTTGGCCTTGGTCTCGAACCAGATCTGCCCGTCCACCAGGCCGTACCACATGGCGGTCAGGTGGGGGACGCCCGAACTGCCCAGCGTCGCCAAGGTCATGACCCGGCTGCGCTCGAGGAATTCGGTGACCTCCGCATCGGACATGACGATCTGCGCGCGTTGATTCACTCCCATGGGCCGACTGTAGTTTACGGCGTATGGCCGACGTCACATCGGAATCCGGCCAGCGGGCGCTCAGAGCCGTTTGTGCAGCGCATCGGCCGCGGCGACCAGGTCGGCGGCCCATCGCGCGCCCGGACGACGGCCCATTCGATCGATCGGACCCGAGACCGAGACCGCGGCCACCACGGTCCCGGTGGAATCGCGCACGGGCGCGGACACGCTGGCCACACCGGCCGCTCGCTCGGCCGCGCTCTGCGCCCAGCCGCGTCGGCGCACCTCGGTGAGCGCCCGGTCGCCGAAGACCGCGTCCATCAGCACGCTGCGCTGTAATTCGGGGTCGGCCCAGGCCAGCAGGACCTTGGCGGCCGATCCCGCGGTCAGCGGCAGCCGGGCGCCCACGGGCACGGTGTCGCGCAGTCCGGCCGCGGGTTCCAGCGCCGCCACACAGACCCGTGAATGCCCGTCCAGGCGGTAGAGCTGCACGCTCTCGCCGGTGATCTCGCGCAGCCTGGGCAGGACCGCCCCGGCGGCGTCCAGCAGCGGATCCTCGGCCGTGGTCGCGAGCTCGGACAGCGCCGGACCGGGCCGCCACAGGCCGTTGTTGTCGCGGGCCAGCATGCGGTGCACCTCGAGCCCCACGGCCAGCCGATGCGCGGTCGCCCGGGGCAGGCCCGTGCGGGTGCACAGCTCGTTGAGCCCGCACGGCTGCTCGGCCACCGCGTAGAGCACGGACATGGCTTTGTCGAGCACTCCGATACCGCTATGCTGTCTCATACAACGATATTAACGTCTCGCATAGTGAGATATGCAAACCACACCGTGTCGTCAGCCCATTCGGCGCGGTGATCGCTACCGAAAGGTGGATAGGATGGCCGACCGGCCACGCACTCTGGCGGAGAAGGTCTGGGAGCAGCACGTCGTCGCCCGCGGCGCGGGGGAGGGAGAGGCCCGCGAGCCCGATCTCATCTACATCGACCTGCACCTGGTCCACGAGGTCACCAGCCCGCAGGCCTTCGACGGGCTGCGCGCGGCCGGGCGTCCGGTCCGCCGGCCCGATCTCACCATCGCCACCGAGGACCACAATGTCCCGACGATCGATATCGATAAGCCGATCGCCGATCCCATTTCCCGCACCCAGGTGGAAACGCTGCGGCGCAATTGCGAGGAATTCGGGGTCCGGTTGTACCCGATGGGCGATATCGAGCAGGGCATCGTGCACGTGGTCGGTCCGCAGCTCGGCCTGACCCAGCCCGGTACAACCGTGGTCTGCGGCGATTCGCACACGTCCACCCACGGCGCGTTCGGGGCGCTGGCGATGGGCATCGGCACCAGCGAGGTCGAGCACGTGCTGGCCACGCAGACGCTGTCGCTGCGGCCGTTCAAGACCATGGCGATCAATATCGACGGTGCGCTGCCCACCGGCGTGACGAGCAAGGACGTGATTCTCGCCGTCATCGCGCAGATCGGCACCGGCGGCGGCCAGGGCTATGTGCTCGAGTACCGCGGCGAGGCCGTGCGCGCCATGTCCATGGAGGCGCGGATGACCATGTGCAACATGTCGATCGAGGCGGGCGCTCGGGCGGGCATGGTCGCTCCCGACGAGGTGACCTACGAATTCCTGAAGGGCCGTCCGCACGCGCCGCGGGGCGCGGACTGGGATGCGGCCGTGGCGGCCTGGGATGCGCTGAAGACCGACGAGGGCGCGGAATTCGACGCCGAGGTGCATATCGACGCGTCCACGCTGACCCCCTTCGTCACCTGGGGCACCAATCCGGGACAGGGTGCGCCGCTGGGCGACTCGGTGCCCAATCCGGCCGATATCGTCGACGAAACCCAGCGTGAGGCCGCCGAGAAGGCCCTGCGGTACATGGATTTGGAGCCCGGTACTCCGCTTCGGGAAGTGCCCGTCGACGCCGTGTTCGTGGGTTCGTGCACCAATGGCCGCATCGAGGATCTGCGGGCCGTGGCCGAGGTTCTGAAGGGCCGCAAGGTGGCCGACAACGTGCGGATGTTGATCGTTCCGGGTTCGATGCGGGTGCGTGCGCAGGCCGAATCCGAGGGTCTGGGCGAGATTTTCACCGCCGCGGGCGCGGAATGGCGGCAGGCGGGCTGCTCGATGTGCCTGGGCATGAATCCCGATCAGCTTTCCCCCGGTCAGCGCTGTGCTTCGACCTCCAATCGCAACTTCGAGGGCCGACAGGGCAAAGGTGGCCGCACACACCTGGTTTCGCCGCTGGTCGCGGCGGCCACCGCGGTGCGCGGAACCCTGTCCTCACCTGCGGATCTGAACTCATAGCGGCGACTTTTCGTACCAACCAGGAGAACTCATGGAACCGTTCAAGGTGCACAAGGGGATCGGGGTGCCGCTGCGGGCATCCAATGTCGACACCGACCAGATCATCCCGGCGGTCTATCTGAAGCGCGTCACCCGAACTGGATTCGAGGACGGCCTGTTCGCGGCCTGGCGTTCGGATCCGACCTTCATTCTGAACACCGAGCCCTACAACCGGGGGTCAGTCCTGGTCGCCGGTCCGGATTTCGGCACGGGATCCTCACGTGAGCACGCCGTTTGGGCCCTCATGGACTACGGCTTCCGGGTGGTGATCTCGCCCCGGTTCGGCGACATCTTCCGGGGTAACGCGGGCAAGGGCGGGCTGGTGGCGGCCCGAATGTCACAACATGATGTCGAATTGCTCTGGAAGTTGCTCGAGGAACAGCCCGGTCTGGAATTGATCGTGGACCTCGAGGCCCGCACTGTGACCGCCGGAACCATCGTGTTGCCCTTCGATATTGACGACTACACCCGGTGGCGTCTGCTCGAAGGGCTCGACGACATCGGCCTGACCCTCCGTCAGGAGGGCGCCATCGCCGAGTTCGAAAAGGCAAGGCCAGCATGGAAACCCACCACCATTCCGAGCCCTATTTCGCAGCGGTAAACACTCCTGGGTGTTAGCTGAGAGCTACCAATCGAGATTGCTGCACGTGTGCCACGCCACATGAAATTTGGCGTGGCACATAGACTCTTGCCCAATGAAGGTTTACCGTGGTACCTAGTCGGTCCGACGACGGGCCATTAGTCTGCGGAGGATTCAATGAACAAGGCGGAACTGATCGACGTTCTGACCGAGAAGTTGGGCACTGACAGGCGCACGGCCACTGCGGCAGTCGAGCAGATTGTCGACACGATCGTGCGCGCGGTGAACAAGGGTCAGAGTGTCACCATCACCGGATTCGGTGTCTTCGAACAGCGCAAGCGTGCGGCGCGGGTGGCGCGTAACCCCCGTACCGGCGAAACCGTGAAGGTGAAGCCGACTTCGGTGCCCGCATTCCGCCCGGGTGCGCAGTTCAAGGCGATCATCGCGGGTAAGCAGAAGATCGCGGCGGCCGGTCCGGCCGTGAAACGCGGTGTGGCAGCGCCGGTGTCGGGTACGGCCAAGAAGACCACCCGTAAGGCCACGGCGAAGAAGACCACGGCCAAGAAGACCGCCGCCAAGAAGACGGCGACCGCGAAGAAGGCGGCCAAGAAGGCCCCGGCCAAGAAGGCGACGGCGAAGAAGACCACCGCCAAGAAGGCCGCCCCGGCCCGCAAGACCGCCGCCAAGGCCACGGCCAAGAAGACCACGGCCAAGGCCACCGCCAAGAAGACCACGGCCAAGAAGACGGCCGCGAAGAAGACCACGGCCAAGCGGACCGCCGCCAAGCGGACCGCGCGCCGCTGACGCTGCACACAAGACCCCCGGCCGAAGAACATGGCCGGGGGTCTTGTGTAGGAGCGCTTCCGGGGCCTCTTGTGTAGGAGCGTTTCTGGGGTCTTGTGTAGGAGCGTTCCCGGAGCCTCTCGCGGAGAACGTTTCCGGGGGCCTCTTGTGTGGAAGCAGCTGGAAACCTTGTGTGTCGGAGGCTTCCAGCCGGGGCGTCCAGGGGTGGGACAGCCCCGCCCGTAGTTCGTAGTTCGATGTATGGCCTCGGGCCACGCCTAAATCCGTCGTCAGGCGCATGGGCCCGGGGCCATCATCATGTCTGGATCTCGGCGTATGGGTCGGGGTCACGGCCCATCTCGATCCCGTGCGCTTGCCTCGGGATCACGGCTCATTCGGATCTCGGGCGAATGTTCCCGTCACGGCTTCGATGTCGACCAACGATTCGGGGACTTGCCTGATCCCGACGTTCGGCGGATGGCTCAGGGCCACGCCCGACTTCGGCGGCGGCGGATGTCTCAGGGGCGCGCCGCATTACGGCATCGATGTATCACTCCGGGGCGCACGTCGGCGCGGTGAAGGCGTATGTGCCACGGCCACGGGTCATTTCGATCTTGCGCGTATAGCCCTGGGGCATGCCATTTCTCGACGTCGGACGTGGGTGCGGGCGCACCGGGTTTCGATCTCGGGTGTAAAGCTCCGGGCCGCACCCGTAATGCCCAGGGCCGCGGCATTTCTCGACGTCAGAGCGATGATCGGGTCACGCGCGGTGATCCTGTGAACGTCCCCGAGCCTCAACGTGGCCGTAGCGCCTTGTCGAGATGGTCGGCGGCCACCAGGCGGCCGTCGGCTATGGAGAGAACCCAGGCGCTGCCCTTGCGGTTGCGGGCGGGAGGCAGTGTGACGCCGTCGATTTCGGCCCATTCGCCCAGTAGGTACGGAATCACCTTGCCCTGGCTACAGATAACGCGCACCGTGTCGGGAGACGCCAGTGTGCGTACGCGGGACAGGGCCTCCTGAGGCGCTGCGGCATAACCCTTTTCGGAAAGAAGGGGTTCTGGAACGATATCCACGCCCAACTCGTCGGCGAGTGGGCGCACGGTGTCCATGCAACGCACCGGCGGGGCCGAGTGGATCTCGGTCGCGCCGAAGGCGAGCAGATTCGGAACCAGCAGCAGGGCCTGCTCGATGCCGGACTTCTCCAGCGGCCGTTCCTCATCGGGTCCGGCGAAGCGGCCGCGACGACCTGCCTTCGCGTGGCGGACCACCAGCAGGGTGGTCGTATCGGGCGGCAGGCGCAGGAAGCTGCGGACGATGCGCCGGTCCATCGGATAGGACAGCCGATCCATCACCTGGTCGACGCGATGCCACTGCAGCGCATCCACTTCGGAATTGACCTCGAACTCGCCGTCGAGCACCGCGGCGGCCCAGTAGTCGACCCGCTTCAACTTCCGATGTCCGGTCACCGGATAGGTCACATGGCCGAGATAGCGCCCGATTCGACAGCGCAGACCCGTCTCCTCGGCCACCTCGCGCACGGCCGCGACCATCGGCGTCTCACCGGGATCGAGCTTGCCCTTGGGCAGCGACCAGTCGTCGTACTTCTGCCGATGCACCACGGCGATCTCGATCGCGCCGTCGGCGGACCACCGCCACACCACGGCGCCGGCCGCCAAGATGTTGGCGGTCACGCGCGGGTCCGAGATTCCGATGTCATCGGAATCCGATGCCACCGAATGATTCACTGCTGATCCGGCCGCCGCAGCCGCATGAGGAACTCCTGATGATCGCGCACCTGGTCCACCGGCCCGTCACCGTCGGGATCGGGCTCGGCCAACCAGCTTCCATCCGGTTGTAGTACCCAGCAGCGGGTCGAAGGATTCAGGGCGGAGTCGAATACCGTGGCCAGCTGCTCGCACAGCTTCGGATCCTTCACCTGTGCCATGACCTCCACGCGCCGGTCCAGATTGCGGTGCATCATATCCGCGCTGCCGATCCAGAACTCGTCCTGCGCCTGGAAGTGCAGGACGCGCGAATGCTCCAGGAATCGGCCGAGAATCGAACGCACCTGGATGTTGTCGCTCATCCCCGGCACTCCCGGCCGCAGCGCGCAGATACCACGCACCACGATCTCCACCGGCACGCCGGCCTGGGAGGCGCGATACAGCGCGTCGATGATCTGCTCGTCGACGATCGCGTTGCACTTCAACCGGATCCGGCCGGGCAGCCCCTGGTCGGCGAGTTCGGTCTCGCGGCGGATCCGCTCGATGATGCCCGCGCGCACACTGCTCGGCGCGACCAACAGGTTGCGGTAGTTGGCCTTTCGGGAGTACCCGGTCAGCGAGTTGAACAGGTCGGTCAGATCCGCGCCGATTTCCGGTGCGGCGGTGAGCAATCCGACATCCTCGTAGAGTCGGGCGGTCTTGGGGTTGTAATTGCCGGTGCCGATGTGGCAGTAGCGGCGAATGGTGGAACCCTCGCGCCGCACCACCAAACACGTCTTGCAGTGCGTCTTGAGCCCGATCAGGCCGTAGACCACGTGCACGCCCGCCTGTTCCAGCTGCCGCGCCCACTTGATATTGGCCTGCTCGTCGAAGCGGGCCTTGATCTCCACCAGAGCCACGACCTGTTTGCCGGCCTCGGCGGCGTCGATCAGGGCGTTGACGATGGGGGAGTCGCCGGAGGTGCGATAGAGGGTCTGCTTGATCGCCAGCACCTGCGGGTCGGCGGCGGCCTGTTCGATGAACCGCTGCACGCTGGTGGAGAACGAGTCGTAGGGATGGTGCACCAGCACATCGCTCTCGCGCAGGGCGGCGAAAACGTTTCGCGGCGTTTCCCTTTCGCCGAAGGCGGGCGGGGTGGCCGGGACGTAGGGTGCGTCCTTGAGGGCGGGCCGGTCCACGCCGTACACCTGCCACAGACACGACAGATCCAGCAGACCCGGCACCTGGATCACATCGGCCGGGTCCACGTCGAGCTCGCGCAGCAGCAGCTCGAGCATGTGCTCGGTCATATCGTCGGAGACCTCGAGGCGCACCGGCGAACCGAAGCGCCGCCGCGCCAGCTCGCGCTCGAGCGCCTGCAGCAGATCCTCGTCGCGATCCTCGTCGACCTCGAAGTCGGCATTGCGGGTGATCCGGAACGAATGGTGCTCGACCACCTCCATCCCGGGGAACAGCTGATCGAGGTGGGCCGCGATCAAATCCTCCATCGGCAGGAAGGCCACCGCCGGACGGACCGGGGCGTCGGGATCGCGTCCCTCCTTGGCCGTCACTGTTACGAAGCGGTTGACGTTGTCGGGGACCTTTACGCGGGCGAAGTGTTCGCCGCCGGTCTCGCAGTCCTTCACCGTCACGGCCAGATTCAGGCTCAGGCCGCTGATGTAGGGGAAGGGGTGGGCCGGATCGACGGCCAGCGGTGTGAGCACCGGGAAGACCTGGTCCTGGAAATACCGAGAGAAGCGCTGGCGCTCATCGTCGTCGAGATCGGCCCAGCCGATGATCGCGATGCTCTCCTCGGCCAGCGCCGGGAGCACCTGATCGAGGAAGACCCGGGCGTGGCGAACCGCGAGGTCCTGGGTGCGCTTGGCGATCAGGCCCAGCTGTTCGGTGGGGGTCAGACCGTCCGCGGAACGGACCGCGAGCCCGGCGTCGGCGCGGCGCTTGAGCCCGGCGACGCGGACCATATAGAACTCGTCCAGATTCGAGGCGAAGATGGCGAGGAATTTCGCCCGCTCGAGCAGGGGTTCGGAGGTGTCCTCGGCCAGGGCGAGCACCCGGGCGTTGAAGTCCAGCCAGCTCAGCTCGCGGTTGAGATAGCGATCTTGTGGCAACTGAGCCGCCGCGGTGGCGGTGCGCGGCGGGGTAGCCGCGGGCGGCGCTGCCGGTAGTCGAGGTTGCTGGACATCCGTTTCGCTCACGCCGTCTCCTCGCTGGCGCTCGTCGCCGTCGTGCGCGAAGCGCGCTGTATCGTCGGTTCACTCGCAAGCTCGCTCACGCTCACGATCATTCCTTACCTGTCGGGCGGCGCCACGCGTGACACCGCCGATCGACAACCTATCGCCGGTCGGGCGATCATCTAGCACACATGTGACCCGGCCGTGCACCTCCGCGTGAGATCCGTGTGAACAGGGTGCGGCCAACCGATGTCTTCGAGAAGCGCCGCGGTGGCCGGGCCGACGCCGAGCGCGGCGGCGGCGGTCAGATCGGCGGCGGTATCGACGTCCAGGCGCAGGCCGGGCCACTCACCGGCGAGATCCTTTGCGCCGGAATCGATGTGACGGCGTGCGGAATTCGGGCCGAAAAGCGGTGCCAGCGGGGCGATTCCGTCGCGCACCAGCAGGGCGGCGGTGCCGTGGCCGGTATGGTCGGCGACTACCGAACGGCCGGTCGACGGCGCGGTGGTCAACATGTCGTGCAGCTCGTCGCCGCGCAGGGCGGGCAGATCCGCTTGCAGCGCAAGCAGTTCCACCGGTCCGCGGGTGCGGCGCACGGCGGCGGCCGCATCGGTCAGGGCGGCGTTGAGTCCGTCGTCGGCCGCCGCGGGATCCGGATGCGCGTGCGCGCCCAGCGCGCGGACGGCGGCGGCCACGTCGGCATCGGGGGTCACCACGGTCACCGAGCCGAGTCCGGCGATCGTGGCGGCGGTAACGGTATCCGAGAGCATTGCCAGTACCAGCCGCGAGCGCTCGGCCGGGGACAACCGGTCGGCGAGGCGGCTCTTGGCACTGTCGAGGTTCTTCACCGCGATCACGGCGTGGACGGCATCCGGACGCATGGCCCAATATTCGCACGCCGGGCCGAGCGGTTGTCGTTGTGCCGGGTCAGGGGAAGATCGCTGGGGGGAAATCGGCGTGGTGGTGTCTCGGCGCGGTTGTGTCCGTCGGGGTGGCGTATCGGCGTCTTAGCGACTCGGCGCGGCTGTGTCCGTCGGGATGGCGTATTGGCGTCTTAGCGACTCGGCGCGGCTGTGTCCGTCGGGATGGCATATTGGCGTCTTAGCGACTCGGCGCGGCTGTGTCCGTCGGGATGGCATATTGGCGTCATGACTAGGGCGGCTGTGATGGGTGCGGGTTCGTGGGGCACCGCGTTCGCGAAGGTGTTGAACGACGCGGGGACCTCCGTGACGATGTGGGCTCGGCGCGCGGAGGTGGCCAAGGCCCTGGCCTCGGAGCATCGCAATCCCTCCTATCTGACCGATGTGGCGCTGCCGGGCATCGCGGCCACCGACGATCATCGGGTGGCCCTCGATGGCGCGGATATCGTCGTGCTGGCCGTCCCGTCGCAGTCGCTGCGGGTCAATCTCGCGGCGTGGAAGAACGATGTGCCCGCCGACGCCACGCTGTTGAGCCTGGCCAAGGGCATCGAGACCGGGACGCTGCTGCGGATGAGTCAGGTGATCCACGAGGTCACCGGGGCCGATCCGGGCCGGATCGCGGTGCTGTCGGGACCGAATCTGGCGCGTGAGATCGCCGATGAACAGCCCGCGGCCTCGGTGGTGGCCTGCGCGGATCCCGAACGGGCCGAGGCCGTGCAGCACGCCTGCGGCACCGGCTACTTCCGGCCCTACACCAATACCGATGTCGTCGGCTGCGAGCTGGGCGGGGCGTGTAAGAACGTGATCGCGCTGGCCTGCGGGATCGCGGCGGGAATGGGACTGGGCGACAACTCGATCGCGAGCCTGATCACCCGCGGGCTGGCCGAGATCATGCGGCTGGGGGTGGCGCTGGGCGCCAATCCGGTGACGCTGGCCGGACTCGCGGGCGTGGGCGATCTGGTCGCCACCTGCACCTCGCCGCTGTCGCGCAACCGGTCCTTCGGACATGTGCTCGGTGCGGGCGGTTCGATGGACGCCGCGCAGCAGGCCACCCACGGTCAGGTCGCCGAGGGCGTGAAGTCGTGCACCTCGATCCGCGCGCTGGCCGAACGCCACGGGGTGGAAGTGCCGCTGACCACGGCCGTCCATCAGGTGTGCCATGAGGGTCTGTCGGTCTCGGATGCGGTGGGACAGCTGCTCGGGCGGCGGATGAAGCCGGAATGAATGGTTGCGGGCCGGTTTGGGTACGGTTCGCACTATGAGTAATCGGATCAGGGTCGCGGTCGTCTTCGGCGGGCGGAGCAACGAACATGCCGTGTCGTGTGTCTCGGCCGGCTTCGTGCTACGCAGCCTCGACCCCGAACGATTCGAGCCGGTGCCGGTCGGCATCACCCGCGAGGGCGCCTGGGTGCAGGCCGGATCCGATACTCGCGCCCTGGCCATCGCCGACCGGGCCCTGCCGTCGGTGGACGGCGGTGATACCGAACTGGTGCTCGCCCATTCCGGCAGCCTGCTCCCGCTCGACGGCTCGGCCGCAGGCCCGGGCGCGGTCGATGTCGTATTCTCGGTGCTGCACGGCGCTTTCGGCGAGGACGGCACGATGCAGGGGCTGCTCGAGATGGCCGGACTGCCCTATGTCGGACCGGGCGTACTGGCCAGCGCGACCGGTATGGACAAGGAGTTCATGAAGAAACTCCTTGTGGCCGAAGGACTTCCGGTCGGCGATCATGTCGTGTTGCGGCCGGGTGTTGCCACGGTGAGCCCCGCCGATCGCGAGCGGCTGGCCCTGCCGGTCTTCGTCAAACCCGCGCGCGGCGGCTCGTCCATCGGCATCACCAAGGTGGATCGTTGGGAGGATCTCGACGCGGCCATCGGCGTTGCGCGCCACCATGATCCGAAGGTGATCGTGGAGGCGGGCATCGTCGGCCGCGAGGTCGAATGCGGCGTACTGGAATTCCCGGACGGCCGGGTGGAAGCCAGTGTGCCCGCGGAGATCCGGATGCCCGAGGCCGAGACGGCCGCGCCGGACTTCTACGATTTCGACACCAAATATCTCGACGACGTGTGCGAATTCGATATCCCGGCCAAACTGGACGACGATATCGCGGAGCGGATCCGGGAGTTGGCGGTCCGCGCGTTCCGCGCCCTGGACTGCCAGGGCCTGGGCCGCGTCGACTTCTTCGTCACCCCCGACGGCCCGGTGATCAACGAGATCAACACCATGCCCGGTATGACCTCGATCTCGATGTACCCGCGGATGTGGGAGAGCACGGGCGTCGACAACCGGACGCTGGTCACGACTCTGATCGAGACGGCCCTGTCGCGCGGCACCGGCCTGCGCTGAGTCAGTTCGGTACCGGCCCCGGATCGATCGGCTGGGCGGGCAGCGTCTTGGTGATCGCGTTCGAAATGTCCTGCAGCGGTGTGGGTCCGGCGCTGTTGGGCATGGTCACCGCGATATAGGTGCCGCGGTCGACGGCGAACCAGGTACCGGAGGTCACCCCGCTGGTCTGGTCGCGGACCTCGAACCAGTTGACGCCGTTGACGATCTGCAGCGAGGACGCCTTGTTGAATTCGAGGGGCCGGTCCAGCCCGCAGCGCAGCACGATCGGATCGCCGCCGTCGGGCAGCTGCCACGCCGCGGTTGCGGGCGGTGCCGGTTGGGCGAGTTCGGCCCTGGTGTAGTCGCCGACCTTGTCCGGCAGGGCGGGTAGCAGCGCGGTGCAGGGCTGTCCGGTCGCGGCGGGCGCGGGCACCGATCCCAGCGCGAGCGGCTCGCGGGTGGTGTGCTGGCGCGAGAGCACCGCGATGACCAGGACGGCCACGATCAGGGCGACCGGGAGGGCGACGGCGGTGGCGATCAGCGCGGGATGCATTTTGGGGCCGTCGGATTCGGCCGAGCCGTACCGATCGGCGGGAGCGTCGGGTTCGGAGGGCTCGCCGACATCGGCCGACGAGCCGGTCGTATCGTCGGTGTGGTCGTCCGCCGTAGTCGCGTCGGGTCGCTCCGCTTCCTTGCTCATCCGGGGATTCGTCTCCAGTCGTTGTCGTCGGAAATCGCGCATCGAGCCTAGCGACGAGGGCGGTTCTGTCCGGATCGGGGGCCACGGTAGCGTCGACAGGTCCACAGCCGCTCACGGAAGGAGACGGTCATCACCGCCGACAGTCCGCGGACCGTGCGCGAACTCGGGGAGTTCGGGTTGATCGCGCGCATGAACGCCGGGCGCGCTCAGGCGCCGGATGTGGTGCTGGGTCCCGGCGACGACGCGGCGGTGATCGCGGCGCCCGCCGGACGCTATGTGGTCAGCGCCGACATGTTGATCCAGGATCGTCACTTCCGGCTGGACTGGTCGAGTCCGCGCGAGATCGGCGCGAAGGCCATCGCGCAGAACGCCGCCGATGTCGTGGCGATGGGTTCCGCGCCCAGCGCCTTCCTGGTCTCCCTGGGCTGCCCCGCCGATACGACGGTCGAATTCATCGACGGACTGGTCGAGGGACTGTGGGCCGAGGCCGGGCGCGCGGGCGGTTCGATCGCGGGCGGCGATGTGGTCAGCGCTCCGCTGCTGGTGATCTCGGTGACCGCGTTCGGTGATCCGGCCGGGCGGCCACCGGTGCTGCGATCGGGTGCGCGACCCGGCGATATCGTCGCGGTCGCCGGGCGGCTCGGCTGGTCTGCTGCCGGGCTGGCGATCCTGTCGGCCGGACTCGATTGCGAGTCCTGCCCCGAACTCGTTGCCGCGCATCGGCTTCCCTGCCCGCCCTACGAGGCGGTGCTGGATCTGCCCCGGGGTACGGCCGTGACCGCCATGACCGACGTCTCCGACGGGCTACTCGCCGATATCGGGCATATCGCCGAATCGTCCGGTGTCGCCATCGATCTCGACACGGGCTCGGTGCGCGACGAAACCCTCGACCACGCCGCGAAGCTGGTGGACGCCGATCCGCTGGCCTGGGCGCTCACCGGCGGTGAGGATCACGCGTTCGCGGCGACTTTCGCTGCTGGACAACAGCTTCCGGACGGTTGGCGGCGCGTCGGACGGGTCGGGGCGGGCGCGGGAGTGACCGTCGACGGCCGCGGTTGGACCGGACTGGTCGGCTGGGAGTCGTTCACCGGCGGTGGGTGAACTACCGCCGTGAATCCGGCCGCGCTATGTTTTCCGGCCATGGGCGCAAAACCACTGTCGGAGATCATCGATACGGGCTGGGCCGAGGCACTCGCACCGGTCACCGAGCGCATCGCGGAGATGGGCGAATTCCTGCGCGCCGAGAACAACGCGGGCCGCGGCTATCTTCCGAAGGGCGAGGACGTGCTGCGCGCGTTCCAGCGGCCCTTCGACAAGGTTCGGGTGCTGATCGTGGGCCAGGATCCCTATCCGACGCCCGGTCACGCCATGGGCCTGAGTTTCTCGGTGGCCCCGGACGTTTCGCCGGTGCCGCGCAGCCTGAACAACATCTTCTCCGAATACTCCAAGGATCTGGGCTATCCGACACCCACGTGCGGTGATCTGTCGCCGTGGTCGGATCAGGGCGTGCTGATGTTGAACAGGGTGCTGACCGTGCAGCCCGGACAGCCGGCCTCCCATCGCGGCAAGGGCTGGGAAGCGGTGACCGAGCAGGCTATTCGCGCCCTTGTGGCCCGTGACCAGCCGATGGTGGCGATTCTGTGGGGCCGCGACGCCTCGACGCTCAAGCCGATGCTCGGCTCGCTGCCCTATCTCGAATCCGCCCATCCCTCACCGCTGTCCGCCTCGCGAGGTTTCTTCGGATCGAGGCCGTTCTCCCGCACCAACGAGTTGCTCGGTACATTGGGTGCCGCCCCGGTCGAGTGGCGTTTGCCGTAGCCGTGGCGTGAGTTGTTCGAGCGAATCAGGAGCAAGTGCATGCAGATGAAGTCCGTGCGTGGCGCCGTCGTCACCGCAGTTGCCGGAGCGGCCATCCTGGGCGCCCCCGCGGTGGCTCAGGCCGCGACCATTCCGCTGGAGCCGGAGCCGGTGGCCACCCAGCAGGCCGGCCCGGTGCTGGCGCTGTACGACCCGCAGACCGGTTCGGCGTCGCTGTCGTCCAATGTGAACGCGCGGGTGCTGTGCATCTTCCAGAGCGTCAGCGCCGCGGGCGGTCTGGACTGCCTCAACGGCGCGAACTGAATTCCACGCGGCGGATCATGCGGACCTCGACGGCCGGTGTGAACGCTTCTGTCCTTCGAGTGCCGTCGAGTTCGAAGCCGTATTTCCGATAGAAGGCCTGGGCGCGCGGATTCTGCTCGAAGACCCATAGCGAGGTGTCCGCCTCGGGGTCGAGGACCGCGCGCATCAGATCGTGGGCGACGCCGGTGCCGTACCAGGTGGCGCGGACGTAGATCGCGTTCAGCTCCCGGGTGGTCACCGGCGCTTCGCCGCCGGAGGGGCCGCCGCTGGCGAATCCGATGACCGTGTCGTCGGCCAGTGCGATCACCGTATTGTTCGGATGGCGCGCGAGCCTGCGGTTCCAGGTCTCGGTGGCCCGGCCGAGTTCGAAGGCTGCCAGGGTGTGAGCGGGGACGAGGTCGCGATAGGCCTCACGCCAGCAGGCGATATGACATTGCGCCAGGCCGCGGGTGTGCTCCGCGGTGAGCGGGATTACGCGCCAGCGCTGTTCGATCATGATCCCCCATCGACGAGAAAGCCCCGGCTCACCCTCATCGGGCGCCGGGGCGTTCTCGGGTTCGGTGTCTCAGCCGCGGACGACCTTGCCCGCCTTCAGGCAGGAGGTGCACACGTTCATGCGGCGGGTGTTGCCCGGCGCGACCTGCGCACGGACGGTCTGGATGTTCGGGTTCCAGCGACGGTTGGTGCGCCGGTGCGAATGCGAAACCGACTTCCCGAAGCCGGGGCCCTTGGCGCAGACGTCGCAGACGGCAGCCATAGTCGCGAGCTCCTTCATGTCATGTGGGGACCGCTGTCTTCGCGGGACAGCCTGTCCGGAAACCTGTAGTCAAATGCCTGTCGACGAGAACCGTCGACGTCCGCGACCGAGCGACGGCCGCGGGAGGCAACCCTGCAAGAGTAGCGGCCGCGCTAGATCGATGTCCAATCGCTGTGTTTATCTGCCGCTCCTTCGTCGCGGCGGGGGTTTGGAGGTTGGACGTGTTGGTGGGGTTGCAAAGCGTTGCGGGCACGGCCGCGGGAAAGAAATGTTGTCGAGCCGCGAAGCCAAATGGGTGTGGCTGCTGGCGGGGGTGTGATGATCACCACCTGGGGAAGGCTGTCGGTGGGGGCGACTACGCTGATCGACGGTGTGTGCAGATCGCGGCGGCGGTGGAAGGACGGTGACGGTGCCCGGGGTCCGGGAGGCGCTCGACGGTGCGGAAATGGCGCGCTGGGGACAGCTCTGTCTGGCCGGACTCGAGCGGCATCGTGACGAGATCAATGCGCTGAACGTTTTTCCCGTCGCCGATTCCGATACCGGGACCAATCTACTGGCCACCATGCGCGCGGCCGTCGCGGCGGCGAGCGGGCAGACCGGTTCGGCGCGGGCCGTACTCGATGCCATGGCGCGGGCGGGAACCGTTGGCGCACGGGGTAATTCGGGCATCATTCTGTCGCAGGCGCTGCGCGGATTCGCCGAGGCGGTCGATGGCGACGCCTTGATCGCGCCGATGCTGCCCGTCGCGTTGCGACGCGGGGCCGTGCTGGTCCGCGAGGCGTTGAGCACGCCCGTCGAGGGGACCATGCTGACCGTGCTGGAGGCGGCGGCCGATCGGGTCGCCGACGTAGAAGGCGAATCGCTCGCGGAGATCGCCCTGGCCGCGGCCGATGGCGCGGCCAAGGCGCTGGTCGATACCCCTTCTCAATTGGGTGTGCTGCGTGAGGCCGGTGTGGTGGATGCCGGGGCGCGGGGGCTGCTGGTGTTGTTCGATGCCCTGGTCGAGGTGATCGTGGGCCGGGTGCCTGCTCGTCCGGCGTATCAGAAGTCCGACGAGTACCGCGATGGCCCCGCGGATCGGGGCCGTCCCGCTCGTTTTCCCACCGAGAGCACGACTCTCGACATTCCCCAATACGAAGTCATGTATCTGCTCTCGGACACCGACGAACAGCGGATCGCCGTCCTACGAGAAGGACTTGCGGCGCTGGGCGATTCGGTAGTGGTCGTCGGCGACGGCGGAGGCCGGTACTCGACCCACGTGCACTGCGCGGATGCCGGAGCGGCCGTCGAGGCGGGCCTGGTCGCGGGCGCGATGAGCAATATTCGGATCGAGGGGCTGGCGGTGAATCCCCTCGCGGTGCGAGGCCCGGCCGATCGCGGAATTCTGGTCGTCGCCAGCGGAGCGGGGGCCGCGCGGTTGTTCGAGGACGCCGGTGCGGTGGTGCTCGACGGGCCGGTGACCGCCGAGGTTCTGCTGGAGGCGATTCGACGGATGCCGCATCGCGAGGTCCTGGTGCTGCCCAACGGCGCGCTGCCCGCCCATGAACTGGTCGCGGTGAGTGTGGCCGCGCGCGACGGTCGGCGCGAGGTGCTTATGCTGCCGAGCGGCTCGATGGTGCAGGGTCTGGCGGCGCTCGCGCTGCACGACGACGGCCGGATCGCGGTCGACGATGCCTTCACCATGTCCGAGGCCGCGGCCGGTACCCGCTGGGGCGCGCTGCGCATCGCGACCGAGCGCGCGCTGACCATCGTCGGAACCTGTGAGCGGAACGACGGGCTGGGCCTGGTCGGTCACGATGTCGTGGTCATCGATCCGGATCCGGGTCGCGCGGCGCGCACACTGCTGGATCGCATGCTCGGACTGGGCGGTGAACTGGTCACGCTGCTACTCGGCGCAGACGCCCCACCCGGCCTGGCCGACGAACTGGCCGAACATATTTCGGCGACCTTCCCTGGCGTGGAGGTCGTCTCCTACGAGGGCGGGCAGCCGGTGGATCTGGTGCAGATCGGGGTGGAATAGATGGCGACACTGGGTGACCGACTCGATCACGTGCTGGGTGTGAAGGCGGCCGAACCGCTGGCCGATGCGTTCGATATGCAGACCGTCGAGGATCTGCTGCGGCACTATCCGCTGCGCTACGCCACACAGGGCCAGCCGCTGACCGAGGAAGCGCCCGAGGAGGGCGCGCATATCACCGTGGTCGGCCTGGTCACCAAGACCGAACTGCGCCCGATGCGGCAGCGGCGCGGCAAACTGCTCAAGGTCGAACTCGACACCGGTTCGGCGCGGCCGGTGGAGATCACCTTCTTCAACGGCGACAAGGTAAATTATCTTGTCAAACAGGGCGTTCGGGCGATGATGTCGGGCACGGTGCACTGGTGGCGGCCGGACCGCTGGAATCTGTCGCATCCGTCGTATCTGATCCTGCCCGAGGCCGACGACTCGGTCGAGAATCTCACCGCGGTGCGCGGCGGGGGTTCGCTGCGCGGATTGGCCGAGAGCGCGAAAGGCGCTGAGGGAGTGGATGTCTCGTTCTTCGAGCGCGAGTTCATCCCCGTCTACGCGGCGACGGCCAAGGTGCAGAGCTGGGATCTGCTGGCCTGTGTGCGGCAGGTGCTGGACCAGCTGGACCCCATCGACGATCCGCTGTCGGAGGATATTCGCGACGACCGCGGCCTGATGGCGATCTCCGATGCGCTGCGGCTCATCCATCTGCCCGAGCACAAGGCCGATATCGAACAGGCCAGGGAGCGTTTGCGTTTCGATGAGGCGCTGGCGCTGCAGCTGGTGCTCGCCGAACGCCGCCACGATGTGGAGGGCCGCGCCGCGCGACCGTGCCCGCCCCGAACCGGCGGTATCGCAACGGCTTTCGAGACCAGGCTGCCGTTCGAGCTGACCGCCGGACAGCAGAAGGTGATCGCGGAGATCTCCGACGATCTGTCGCGCAGCCATCCGATGCATCGGCTGCTGCAGGGCGAGGTCGGTTCGGGCAAGACGATCGTCGCGCTGCACGCCATGTTGCAGGTGGTCGACGCCGGGCAGCAGTGCGCCCTGCTCGCGCCCACGGAAGTACTTGCCTCCCAGCACTACCGGTCGCTACGCAAAATGCTCGGCGATCTGGGTACGGCCGGGGAACTGGGCGCGGACGAACGGGCCACCAAGGTGGTGCTGGTAACCGGGTCGATGTCCACCGCCGCGAAGAAGTCGGCGCTGCTGGACGCGATGACCGGGGAGGCGGGCATCGTCATCGGCACCCACGCGCTGATCCAGGACGCGGTGGAATTCCACGACCTGGGCATGGTGATCGTCGACGAGCAGCATCGCTTCGGCGTCGAACAGCGAGATGCCTTGCGCGCCAAGGCCAAAGGAGATATCAGCCCGCATCTGCTGGTGATGACCGCCACGCCGATTCCGCGCACCATCGCCATGACCACACTCGGTGATCTGGAGACCTCCACACTGACCGAACTGCCGCGCGGACGCTCGCCGATCACCACCCGGGTGGTGCCCGCGCGCATGAGACCCGCCTGGGTGGAACGGGCCTGGGAGCGGATTCGCGAGGAGGTCGGGGCCGGGCGGCAGGCCTATGTCGTGTGCTCGCGCATCGGCGACGAGGAAGAGGATACGAAGGGCAAGGGAAAGAAGAAGGAGAAGGCCGCCGAGGAGAAGGAGGGCCCGACCACCCACGCCGCGACCGACGTCTTCGAAACCCTGCGCAGCGGCCCGCTGTCGGAACTGCGGGTGGGCCTGCTGCACGGGCGGCTGCCCAATGACGAGAAGGACCGCGTCATGCGGGAATTCAACGACGGCGCCATCGACGTGCTGGTGTGCACCACGGTCGTCGAGGTCGGTGTGGACGTGCCGAACGCGACGGTGATGGTGATCGTGGACGCCGACCGGTTCGGGGTGAGCCAGCTGCATCAGCTGCGCGGACGGGTCGGGCGCGGTGCGCATCCCGGACTGTGTCTGCTGATCACGGAGACCTCGCCCATGGGTACGGCCATGGCGCGACTCGAGGCAGTCGCGGGCACGCTCGACGGATTCGAACTGTCGGTCCTGGATCTGCGCCAGCGTCGCGAGGGTGACGTACTCGGATCCGCTCAATCGGGAACGGCCCGCAGTCTGCGATTGTTGTCACTGTTGGACGACCTCGAGGTCATCACGGCGGCACAGCAATTGGCGCGTGAGGTGGTCGAGTCCGATCCCGGTCTGACGAAACATCCCGGCCTGGCGTCGATGATGCGCGCCGCCGTCGATACGGAGCGGATCGAATATCTGGCCAAGTCCTGAGGTGACACGAGAAGGTGAGTCAGTGGTAGCGATCGATGTCGGGGGACGGAAGTTCGAGCTGCCGCAGCTGTTTTCGCGGGCCGCCCTGCGTCAGGGCGTCGGCGGGGTGCCGCCGACGGCGCTGGTCATGGCCGGAATCGTCAGCCTGCAGCTGGGTCAGGCGCTGGCCACGCGATTGTTCGCGGCCACCGGCCCGGCCGGTGTGGTGAGTCTGCGGCTGCTGTTCGCCGGTGTGGTGCTGCTGGTGTTCTGGCGTTCGGCGCTGCGGATCCGGCGCAGCGCGCTGCCGGTGGTGCTCGCCTACGGCTCGGTGCTGGCGCTGATGAATGTCGCCTTCTACGAGGCGATCGCCCGTATCCCACTCGGAATCGCCGCCACCATCGAATTTCTCGGTCCGCTGGGCGTGGCGCTCGCCGGATCGCGTCGCTGGATCGATCCGGTATGGGCGGTGCTGGCGGGCGGCGGCGTACTGCTGCTGACCCAGGCCGACGGACCGGTCGTCTGGACCGGCATCGTCCTGGCTCTCATCGCCGCGGCGCTCTGGGCGGCCTATATCCTGCTCGGCGCGAAACTGGGCGAAACGACCAGCGGCGGTGGCGGATTGGCGCTGGCCATGGCCTTCGGAGGCCTGATCGTGGCCCCCTTCGGCATCGCCGGGGCGGGGACGGCCCTGCTCGAACCCACGGTTCTGCTCGCGGGCTTCGGCGTGGCCCTCTTATCCTCGGTTCTGCCCTATTCGGTGGAACTCGAGGCCCTGCGCCGCATTCCGCCCCGCGTATTCGGCGTGCTCATGAGTCTGGAACCCGCGGTCGCCGCGCTGGCGGGCGTGCTGGTGCTGAACCAGGCGCTGAATCTGCCACAGTGGGGCGGAATCGCCTGTGTGGTGGCCGCTTCCATCGGCGCTACCCGGATGGCCAAGGCGTAGCGCTCGGACGGCCGCCGTGGTGGCCACGATCGTCTGCGGCATGCGCACCGGGTTCGTGGTGTCGGTCAGCGGGTCGCGCGCGGGTAGGGCAGATCGATCGAGGTCGTTTCGGTGATGGCCAGCGGGCGGCCGATCTGGGGGAAGGCGCGTTGGGGGCAGGCCGAGCGTTCGCAGACCTTGCAGCCCGCGCCGATGGGGACGGCGGCGGAGGGGTCGTCCAGTTGCAGGCCCTTGGAATAGACGAGACGGTCGGCGTATTCGATATCGCAGCCGAGGCCGATCGCGAATTCCTTGCTGGCCGTGCCGAATCCGTGCGCGCCGGGGTTGGTGGTGCGGGCGATCCACAGGTAGCGGCGGCCGTCGGGCATGGAGGCGACCTGGGTGAGGATGCGGCCGGGGTGGGCGAAGGCGTCGTGGACCACCCACAGCGGGCAGCTGCCGCCGACGCGGGAGAAGTGGAAGGCCGTGGCGGATTGGCGTTTGGAGATATTGCCCGCGCGGTCGGTGCGTACGAAGAAGAACGGGACGCCGCGCTGGCCCTGTCGCTGCAGGGTGCTCAGCCGATGGCAGACCGTTTCGAAACCGACCTCGAAGCGCAGGCCCAGAAGGTCGATGTCGTAACGCAATTCCTCGGCCGAACGCAGGAATCTGCCGTAGGGCAGAACCAGTGCGCCCGCGAAGTAATTGGCCAGGCCCACCCGGGCCAGACCGCGCGATTCACCGGTCAGCGACGGCGTATCGCCGAGTACCTCGTCCAGTAGCGGGCCGTAGAGCAGGAAGCCGAGCGTGGTCGCGATCTGGAAGGCGCGCTGGCCGGGACGCAGCCGCCGGGCCAGGGTCAGGGTGCGGGTTTCGGGTTCGTAGTGCCGCTTGGGGATGTTCGGATCAGCGCCGTCGCCGCGCACCAGCACCGTGACGCCCGCCTTCTCCTCGGCGACGCGGGCGAGTTGGCGATCCAGCGAGCCGATGGACAGTCCACATTCCTCGAACAATCGCTCCGCGGCGAGGTCCAGCTGGGCGATGTGGTTGTGGTGGTCGTAGAAGAAGTCGCGCACATCCTCGTAGGGCATCGGCACGCCGGGCGCGCCGGTCGGGGTCGCGACCTTGGAGGACAGCAGATCCAGCTGATCGGTCGCCGCGCGCAGCCGCCGATGCATGGCCACGATGGTCTTGGCGACCTCGGGCAGCCGGGTGGCCAGATCCTCGACTTCGGCCGCGGGCGGCGCGGTGCCGCCGGCCGCCTCGACCAGCACCTCGTGCAGATCCGAAACCAGCCGCGCGTCGGAGTCGGCGGCGAAGAACTGCACGTCCAGATCGAAGGTCGAGTTCAGCTTGAGCAGCACCGGAATGGTGAGCGGCCGCTGATCGCGTTCGAGCTGGTTGAGGTAGCTGGGGGATAGGTCCAGGGATTTCGCCAGGGCGGCCTGGGTCATCCTTCGTTCCTCGCGCAACCGCCGTAGTCGGGCACCCGCATACATCTTGCGCACCGTGCAGATGGTACTCACAGATCTTCGCAATCATTGCAATTTCAACGGTACCGGCCGATAAAAATGATCGAGGCGAGGTCTTTTGCCTCCGACCCTCGCTGCGTAGCGTGCGAAGTACGTCTAGTTCGGATCCCAGACCACCGCCTGCGCGGCCACCACATGCTCCCCGTTGAACGTCACCGCCGGCGACCCGTACAACTTGTACCCTTCCTCGAGCAGCCCACTGATGCGTTCGCAGAAGCGAGCGTCATCGGGCCCGGTGATCAGTCGATAGCGCAGTGGGGTATCGGTCATGATCTCAGCCTAGGTCGATGGCGGCCCCTGATGACTCCGGCCCGGCGCCGCCAGGGCGCCGGGCCGGATTACGGCACAAGCCGATTCAGCGCACCGCGTGCGCGGCCTCGACCATGTTGCGCAGGGCTGCTTCGACCTCGATCGGGCCGCGGGTCTTCAGGCCGCAGTCCGGGTTGACCCAGAGGCGGTCTGCCGGAACGGCTTTCAGGGCCGCCTGTAGGGAGGCGGTGATTTCCTGGACCGACGGGACCCGGGGGGAGTGGATGTCGTAGACGCCCGGGCCTACGCCGAGGTGGAAACCGGCGGCGTTCAGGTCGTCGAGGACCTCCATGCGGGAGCGGGCGGCTTCGATGGAGGTGACGTCGGCGTCGAGGGCGGCGATGGCGCCGATGACTTCGCCGAATTCCGAGTAGCACAGGTGGGTGTGGATCTGGGTGGCGTCCGATACGCCGCTGGTGGCCAGGCGGAAGGCGCGGACCGACCAGTCGAGGTAGTCGGGCTTGGCCGCCTCGCGCAGCGGGAGCAATTCGCGCAGGGCGGGCTCGTCGACCTGGATGACGCGGATGCCCGCGCCCTGCAGATCGACCGTCTCGTCGCGGATCGCCAGCGCGACCTGGCGGGCCGAATCGGCCAGCGGCTGATCGTCGCGGACGAACGACCACGCGAGAATGGTGACCGGACCGGTCAGCATGCCCTTGACCGGCTTATCGGTTCTGGACTGCGCGTAGGAGATCCACTCCACCGTCATCGGCGCCTGGCGCACCACGTCACCGAACAGGATCGGCGGGCGTACGCAGCGGGTGCCGTAGGACTGCACCCAGCCGTTGTGCGTGGCGGCGAAGCCGTCGAGCTGTTCGGCGAAGTACTGCACCATGTCGTTGCGCTCGGGCTCGCCGTGCACCAGCACGTCCAGACCGAGGCGCTCCTGGAGCGCGATGACATCGTCGATCTCGGCGCGCATGCGCCGCTCGTACTCGGCGGTGTCGATCTCGTTGGCGCGCAAGGCGGCTCGCGCCTTACGGATCGCCGAGGTCTGCGGGTACGAGCCGATCGTGGTGGTCGGCAGCGGCGGCAGGTCCAGGCGCTCGCGCTGCACCTTGCGGCGCTCCTCGGCCGGTGCGCGCCGATCGGCGTCGGCGCCGAGGGAGGCGAGCCGCGAGCGCACGGTCTCGTTGTGCAGCCGGGCGTCCTCGCGTCGGGTCGCCAGAGCCGCACGGGCGGTGGACAATTCGTCGGCCACGGCCTCGGTGCCGTCGCGCAGCGCGGTCGCCAGGACGCGCACCTCGGTGACCTTCTCCTCGCCGAAGGCCAGCCACGAGCGCAGCGCCGCATCGAGATCGGATTCGGCGTCGAGCGAATACGGCACGTGCAGTAGCGAACTCGACGTCGACACCGCGAGCTTGCCGGTGCTGCCCAGCAGCGTACCCAGCGTGGCCAGGGCGTCGTCGAGATCGGTGCGCCACACATTGCGGCCGTTCACCACGCCCGCGACGATCAGCTTGTTCGCCAGCGCGGGCACGGCCGCGACATCCTCGACGGTGGCGCCGCGGGTGAAATCGATTGCGACGGCTTCGATTTCGGTCGAGGCGAGCGCCGCCAGCGCGGCGCCCGGACGGCCGAAGTAGGTCGCCACCAGCAACGCGGGCCGCTCCGGCGTCCGCGCCAGGGTGGCGTAGGTGTCGCGAACCAGGGCGATCTCGTCATCGCTCAGATCGGTGACCAGCACCGGCTCGTCCAGCTGCACCCACTCGGCGCCCGCGGCGGCCAACTGCCGCAACAGTTCCTGATAGAGCGGGACGAGCTGATCGAGTTTGCTCAGCGGATCGACGCCGTCGATGCCCTTGGCCAGCTTGAGGAAGGTCAAGGGGCCGACCACGACCGGGCGCGCCGGGACATCCAGCGCCAGCGCCTCGCGCAGTTCCGCGAGCGGCTTCTCCGGATCCAGCGCGAAGCTGGTCTCGGGCCCGATCTCCGGAACGAGGTAGTGGTAGTTGGTATCGAACCACTTGGTCATCTCGAGCGGTTCGATCGAATCGGCGCCGCGCGCGGCGGCGAAGTATCGATCCAGCGGATCCTCGATTCCGGCGACCCGCGGCGGCAGCGCGCCGAACAGGACCGCGGTGTCGAGCACCTGGTCGTAGTAGGAGAAGGTGCCGACCGGCACCGAGTCCAGGCCCGCCGCCGGCAGGGCGGTCAGCTGGTCGGTGCGCAGGGATTTGGCGACGCTGTGCAGTTCGGCGGCGTCGATGCGTCCGGCCCAGTAGCTCTCGATCGCGCGTTTGAGTTCGCGCCGCGGCCCGATACGCGGAACGCCGAGAACGGTTGCGGTGAATGGGGTTGCTGATGTGACAGTCACGGTATTTCTCCAGTGCTGGAAGCCACGGGTCACCGCCACAAGCGAACGGAGCCCCAAAAGCTTTGCCGTACCGATCATCTCGGTACTGGCACTGGTGTCCGTCCGCCCGATCCACGAGGCGGTGGCCGCCGGATACGGCGTATCCGGCACAGCTGGCAGGTCTTCGGACTCGCAGGCCGCCCATGCTCACGTGGTCCCGGAGTGGGTCGTCCATGCTCACATGGTCCCGGCGTGCTTTTCGCCGGGGTTCCTACCGGCCGTCGCTTCCCAGGGGTTACCCCAGTGCCGATGACGGCTTTCGTTCCTGCATACCGCTGCGGGACAGTCCCGGAATCTCACCGGGTTCCCTCTCATCGGTCCGGGGACCGACTCGACGCCGCATCGCCGACGCTCGGGGCTCCAACTCGTCGGCGCAGCGAACCAGCTGCACGCATGAGCATAAGCGACGGTGGCAACAGGGTTATTCCGAACTCGGTCGAGGCGCAGGTGAGGTCGTCGAAGATTACGGTCGTACCAACACAACTTCGCAGACCGAGGGGCATGGTTTGTGAGGATGGTTGCGAAGCCGGATCACGGCTTCGGTGCCGCTCATCGGGCAGGTACGTTAGGCCAATGTTCTCCAAAGTGCTGGTCGCCAACCGCGGTGAAATCGCCATCCGGGCCTTCCGCGCCGCCTATGAACTCGGCATCGGAACGGTCGCGGTGTTTCCCTACGAGGACCGCAATTCGGTGCACCGTCTGAAGGCCGACGAGTCGTACCAGATCGGTGCGCCGGGCCATCCGGTGCGGGCGTATCTGTCGGTCGAGGAGATCATCAAGGCCGCCAAGACCGCGGGCGCGGACGCCGTCTACCCGGGTTACGGCTTCCTGTCGGAGAATCCGGATCTGGCCGCCGCGTGCGCGCGCGAGGGCATCACCTTCATCGGGCCGTCGTCGGATGTGCTCGAGCTCACAGGCAACAAGGCACGGGCCATCGCCGCGGCCAAGGCCGCCGGCCTGCCGGTACTGAATTCCAGCGCGCCGTCGGCCGATGTGGACGAATTGGTCGCCGCCTCGGAGTCGATGGAATTCCCGGTCTTCGTCAAGGCCGTCGCTGGTGGCGGCGGGCGCGGTATGCGCCGCGTGGCCGAACCCGCGCAGTTGCGCGATTCGATCGAGGCGGCCATGCGCGAGGCCGAATCGGCCTTCGGCGATGCGACCGTGTTCCTCGAGCAGGCCGTGGTCAATCCCCGCCACATCGAGGTGCAGATCCTCGCCGATCAGCACGGCAATGTGATGCATCTGTTCGAGCGCGACTGTTCGCTGCAGCGGCGGCATCAGAAGGTGATCGAACTCGCGCCCGCGCCGAATCTGGATCCCGCACTGCGCGAGCGCATTTGCAACGACGCGGTGGCCTTCGCCCGCGAGATCGGTTACAGCTGTGCGGGAACCGTCGAATTCCTGCTCGACGAGCGCGGCAAGCACGTCTTCATCGAGATGAATCCGCGAATCCAGGTGGAGCACACGGTGACCGAGGAGATCACCGATGTCGACCTGGTGGCCTCGCAGCTGCGCATCGCGACGGGGGAGACCCTCGAAGACCTCGGCCTGAGCCAGGATTCGGTGGCCATTCGCGGTGCGGCGCTGCAGTGCCGGATCACCACCGAGGATCCGGCCAACGGCTTCCGACCCGATACCGGCCGCATCACCGCCTACCGTAGTCCGGGCGGCGGCGGCATCCGTCTGGACGGCGGCGCGAATCTCGGCGCCGAGGTGGCCGCGTACTTCGATTCCATGCTGGTCAAGCTGACGTGTCGCGGCCGCACCTTCGAACAGGCCGTCACCCGGGCGCGACGCGCGGTGGCGGAGTTCCGGATTCGCGGCGTGGCCACGAATATCCCTTTCCTGCAGGCGGTTCTGGACGATCCGGACTTCCGCGCGGGCCGGGTGACGACCTCGTTCATCGACGAGCGCCCGCATCTGCTGACTCAGCGCGGCTCGGCCGACCGCGGCACCAGGATCCTGCGCTATCTGGCCGATGTCACGGTCAACAAGCCACACGGTGAGCGGCCGACCACGGTGTATCCGCAGGACAAACTGCCCGCGATCGATTTGAGCGTCGCGCCGCCCGATGGTTCGCGCCAGCGACTGCTCGAGCTCGGACCCGACGGATTCGCCCGGGCGCTGCGCGATCAGAAGGGGGTCGGCGTCACCGACACCACCTTCCGCGACGCACATCAGTCGCTGCTGGCCACGCGCGTGCGGACCAACAGCCTGCTGCAGGTGGCCGGGCACGTCGCCCGAATGACCCCGGAGCTGTTGTCGATCGAGTGCTGGGGCGGCGCGACCTACGATGTGGCGCTGCGGTTCCTGTACGAGGATCCGTGGGAGCGGCTCGCGGCGCTGCGCGAGGCGGTGCCCAATATCTGTCTGCAGATGCTGCTGCGCGGTCGCAATACCGTGGGCTACACGCCGTATCCGGAAAAGGTCACGCGCGCATTCGTTTCCGAGGCCACCACGACCGGAATCGATATCTTCCGCATCTTCGACGCGCTCAACAATGTCGACCAGATGCGCCCGGCCATCGACGCGGTCCGCGAAACCGGCACGGCCGTAGCGGAAGTCGCGCTGAGCTACACCGGCGATCTGTCGAATCCGGACGAGGATCTCTACACCCTCGACTACTACCTCAAGCTGGCCGAGCAGATCGTGGAGGCCGGTGCGCACGTCATCGGCATCAAGGATATGGCCGGCCTGCTGCGCGCCCCCGCGGCGCATACGCTGGTCTCGGCGCTGCGCAGCAACTTCGATCTGCCCGTGCATGTGCACACCCACGACACCCCGGGCGGCCAGCTGGCCACCTATCTGGCCGCCTGGCAGGCCGGAGCCACCGCGGTCGACGGCGCCTCGGCGCCCATGGCGGGCACCACGAGTCAGCCCGCGCTGTCGGCGATTGTTGCGGCGGCGGCGAATTCGCAATACGACACCGGACTGAATCTGCAGAACGTCTGCGACCTCGAGCCCTACTGGGAGGCGCTGCGAAAGGGCTACGCGCCCTTCGAATCCGGCCTGCCGGGGCCGACCGGGCGGGTGTATCACCACGAGATCCCCGGCGGTCAGCTGTCGAATCTGCGCCAGCAGGCCATCGCGCTCGGGCTCGGCGACCGGTTCGAGGAGGTCGAGGCGAAATACGCCGCGGCCGACCGGTTGCTGGGCCGACTGGTGAAGGTGACTCCGTCGTCGAAGGTGGTCGGCGATCTGGCGCTGTCACTGGTGGGTTCCGGTGTGGACGTCGCGGATTTCGCCGACGATCCGGGGCGCTTCGACATCCCGGATTCGGTGATCGGTTTCCTGCGTGGGGAATTGGGCACGCCCGCGGGCGGCTGGCCGGAGCCGTTCCGCAGCCGCGCGCTGGCCGGACGCGGTCCCGCCAAGCCGGAGACGCCGCTGTCGCCCGCGGACGAGGCGGCGTTGAACGGGACCTCCGAACAGCGGCGAGAGACGTTGAACCGCTTGCTGTTCCCCGCCCCGACCACCGAATTCCTCGCTCACCGTGAGAAATACGGTGACACCTCGGGGCTGTCGGCCAACCAGTTCTTCTACGGTCTGCGCCACGGCGAGGAACATCGGGTGCAGTTGGAGAAGGGCGTCACGCTGCTCATCGGCCTGGAGGCCATCTCCGAACCCGACGAGCGCGGAATGCGCACGGTGATGTGCATTCTCAACGGTCAGCTGCGTCCGGTGCTGGTGCGTGATCGCTCGATCGCCAGCGAGATCCCGGCCGCGGAGAAGGCCGATCGGAGCAATCCGGGTCATATCGCCGCGCCGTTCGCGGGTGTGGTCACGCTGGTGGTCTCCGAAGGCGACACCATCGCCGCCGGTGACACCGTCGGCACGATCGAGGCCATGAAGATGGAGGCCGCCATCACCGCGCCGCGCGCGGGCATCGTCCAGCGCATCACCATCGCCAAAGTGCAACAGGTCGAGGGCGGCGATCTGCTGGTGGACGTGCGACCGAACGAGACCGCGGCCGAATGACCCGCATCGTGGCCGGAACGGCCGGCGGGCGGCGGCTTCGGGTGCCGCCCGCCGGGACGCGGCCGACCTCGGATCGGGTGCGCGAGGCGCTGTTCAATCTGCTGGCGGCGCGACTGGATTTCGACGGCGTGCGGGTGCTGGACCTGTACGCCGGATCCGGCGCGCTGGGTCTGGAGGCGTTGTCGCGCGGCGCGTCCCACGCCCTGCTGATCGAATCCGATCGCAAGGCGGCCGGGGTCGTGCGCGGCAATATCGCCGACCTCGGTCTGCCCGGGGCCGAATTGCGGCAGGCCGCGGTCGCCTCGGTGCTGGCCCTCGCCCCGGCCGCTCCCTACGATCTGGTGTTCTCCGATCCGCCCTACGTCCTGGAGACCGATGACGTGGCGGCCGATCTGGCGGCGCTGGCGGGCAACGGCTGGTTGCATCCCGATGCCCTGGTGGTCGTCGAACGCTCGTCGCGTTCGCCGGAAACGCCTTGGCCCGCGGACTTCTCGCCGCTGAAGGCCCGCGTCTACGGCGAAACGCGGCTCGACCTGGCCGAGTACATCCCCTGAGAGCGCCCTGCTAGCGTTCCGGTATGGCTGGAGCACTGTGCCCCGGATCCTTCGATCCGGTGACCAACGGGCATCTCGATGTGATCAGGCGGGCCGCCGCGCAGTTCGACGAGCTCGTGGTGACCGTGAACGTCAACAAGAACAAGCAGGGCATGTTCACCGTCGAGGAGCGCATCGAGATGTTGCGCTCGGCCACCGCCGATCTGCCCAATGTGCGTGTCGAGTCCTGGTACGGCCTGACGGTGGATTTCGCTCGGGAGCAGGGCATCACGGCGATCGTCAAAGGTCTGCGCGATGCCACCGACTTCGGCTACGAGCTGCAGATGGCGCAGATGAACAAGAAGCTCTCCGGCGTGGACACCTACTTCCTGGTCACCAATCCGGCCTACAGCTTCCTGTCCAGCTCGCTGGTCAAGGAGGTCGCGACCTTCGGCGGCGATGTCACCGACATGCTGCCCGCCGAGGTGCACAAGCGCCTACTCGAGCGTCTGGCCGAACGGCGCGGCTGAGCGCTCTCCCACGGTTCGCACCCTTTCCGATCCTTCGCACCGCTTCCAGTCGCCCGCAAGCGGTGCGAAGTGCGAGAAAGGGTGCGGAGCAGGCTAGATCGGGTGGGTTTTGAGGGGACGGGCTGGTTTTGGGGGTGCGGGGGTTATGTGGCCGGTGGGGGTGGTGAGGGTTCCGCGGTTTATCGCGGTGGTGAGGCGGGGGGCTACTTGGTTTCCGGAGAGGTCTTCCCACGTCCAGCGGACCACTTGGAAGCCCAAGGAGCGCAGGGCATCCTCTCGCAGCTTTTCTCGGTACACCGCGTCGGCCGGACTTCGGCCCGGAGGTAGTAGCCGGCCGTATTTCACCCGGCCGTCGAATTCGCAGAGGACACCGGGTTTTTCGTAGTAGAAGTCCACTCGTCCGACGAGGATGCCCGTGGGCTCGAAAACGTTGCCCTGTGACATCGGGCAGGGTAGGCCGAGCCGTTCGAGCATCAGGCGACTGCGGGACTCACCGACGCTTTCGCTGCGCCCGTCGAGTCGGGCGATCACCCGTTTGGCGTGCGCGATGCCGTGCCGAAACTTGGCTCGCTCCAATTCGATCGCGAGCTCGTCCGGCCCGATGCCGAACATGCTCACCAGCGCGTCGCCGACGATCACCGCCGACTCCAAGGGCAGCGTGCGGGCCAGATCGACGACCGTGCGGGCCGGAGTTGTGAGCCGATAGCCGGCTACAACCGACACCTCGTTCACCGGTGCGCAGTGCATCTGCACATCCGATTTGATTCGCCCACCGTGACGCCGGTTGCGGGTCACATGGACACGGTTCAGTGGCGTCTGCCACAGGGGGCAGCCGTAAATCGCCGCTGCGGACTGGTGGCTGAGGACGGTTTGTTCGGCCATGCCGGGCAGGACCGCGTCGATGAGCAGTCGATGCTGTTGGAGGACATCGAGGTCAAGTGTCCTGTCGACGTAGGTGCCTCGGCGGAGGCGTCGCCACTGGCGGTGTCGATGGTTGCGACGGATCTCGTTGTCGCTCAATCCACACCGCAATACTTCATTGCGCCGGTAGACCGCGGTGCCGGAGACAGCGCCCGGAGTCGGACGGGGCGGGCTGCTCGGAACGCGCGGTTGTCCGCTGCTCATTGCGCCTCAGGATTGGGACGGGACCGCCTGTATCGCCGCGCCGGCAGCGCCCCGCAGGTTTCGCCCCGGGCGGCAACAGGACGTATCCGCGTGGTGGATACGCGCATTGCCCGCCGCCACGCGACGCGACATCCCTGGCAATCGTTCACAGCAACACCTCCGAATCGAATACCCGCAGAACACGTTTGCTCGAATATGACGCGGGGTATACCGATCCGGTTCCTTGCTCACCTGACCAGCTCTCATTCGCACCGTTTGTCGCCCTTCGCACCGCCTGTAGGCGGCTGGAAATGGTGCGAAGGGCAAGAAACAGTGCGAGCGTTGGTGGTCAGAAGACCCAGAGCCGCAGAGAGATGAAGCGCAGCGCGCCGACGGCCGCCGTGATGGCGATGACCGCGATCGCCTCGCTGATATCGCCCATGCCTGGGGCCGCGATATCGAGGACGGCCAGGCCCGCGGAGGTGATGGCGAGTCCGGCCAGGGCGAGGCCGCCGCCCTCGAGTTGGGCGGTGAGCCAGTTGACGCGGTCGGAGGCGTGGAAGGTCAGTCGGCGATGCAGTTCGTTGGCCAGGGCCGTGCTCACGATCGAGCCGGTGAGATTGGCCAGTTGCGGGCCGCCGCCGTAGCAGGCCAGGAACAGCAGGAAATAGCCCACATTGCTCAGACCGCCGACCAGGGCGAAACGAATGAGCTGCGGGAGCCAGTGGTCGCCGCGCAGGAACGCGCCCACTCGGGCGAAGGTGCGCGATGCCGCCGCGCGCTCGCCGGCCATGTCGGGGTGCGCGGAAATAACCGAGCCGGATTGCGGGGTTACCCACATGCCCGGCGGTACCGGATATAGGACAGCCATTGTCGTTCCGATCCAACCCTTGCCGGATCCGGATTCCGGATACCGACTGATCTACCGCTCGGTAAGAAGATAACACCAAGTGGAGAGATTCCCTCCACTTGATTGGTGTGGCGTTGGAAACACCTGGCGACACACCGACAGTGAACTGGGCGGATGATCGTGACGGGAGGCACACTGGGCCGAGAGAGAGTTCGGCAGGAGAGTGGGGTCAGATGTATCGCGTATTCGAAGCACTCGACGAGCTGGTCGCGATCGTGGAAGAGGCGCGGGGCATCCCGCCCACCCGCAACTGCATAATCCCGCGCGGCGATGCCCTCGAACTGCTCGACGACGTCCGCGAGGCCATCCCGGGTGAGCTCGACGATGCCCAGGATGTGCTCGATCACCGCGACAAGATCGTCAACGACGCGCGGATGAGCGCGGAGAGCACGATCGCGGGCGCGAACGAGCAGGCCCATCTGACCGTCACCGGCGCTCGCGAGGAGGCCGACCGCATCCTGGCCGACGCCAAGGCCCACGCCGACCGCATGGTCGCCGAGGCTCGCGCACACGCCGACCATCTGGTCAGCACGGCCCAGGCCGAGGCCGATCGCGTGATCGCCGACGGCAAGGCCGAATACGAGGCCGTCACCGGCCGGGCCCGCACCGAATCCGACCGCATGATCGCCGCGGGCCAGGCCTCCTACGACCGCTCGGTCGCCGAGGGTCAAGCCGAACAGGACCGCCTGGTCGCCCAAACCGAGGTAGTCCGCGCCGCCCACGCCGAATCGGCCCGCCTGATCGACGGCGCCCACGCCGAATCCGACCGCCTCCGCGAAGACTGCGACAAGTACGTCGACGCCAAACTCGCCGACTTCGAGGAGACCCTCCACAACACCCTGCGCACAGTCGGCCGCGGCCGCCAACAACTGCGCAGCGGCCTCGGCGTCCCGGACTACGCCTCCGAATTCCGCCGCTGACCCCTCGCTCCGCTCGGGGAAAGGTGAGTGGCGGCACCCTCTCTGGTTTCCGGGCGGCGCCCTCTCTATTCCCCGAGCGCAGCGAGGGGTCTCGTTTTGGGATTGGTGGTGGGGTTCGCGTAACCTGGAGTGGTTGCCCATCCAATCCCAAACCCGAGTGAGTTCGTGATGCCCGCCCAATCCGGTTCCGATCCTCGTCGTCGTCAGAAGACGGACGGGGGATTTGTGGTGGATACGCGTAATCTCGGTCGGGCTCCTGGGTCGATGCGTGAGTTGCGTCGCACGATGAATGCGCCGGGGAAGATCGGGCTCGATCTGGTCGGGATTCCGGCGGGGGCCGAGCTCGAAATGGATCTGACGTTGCAGGCCGTTTCCGAGGGTGTGCTGGTGACCGGTACGGTCGTCGGGCCGCTCGAGGGGGAGTGCTCGCGGTGTCTCGAGCCGTTCTCCGAGGAGATCGAGCTGCAGCTCACCGAGCTGTTCGCCTATCCGGACTCGGCTACCGAGCAGACCACCGAGGAAGACGAGATCCACCGCCTGGTCGACGACATGATCGATCTGGAATCGGTGATCATCGACGCGGTCGGGCTGGAGTTACCGCTGCAGCCGCTGTGTGAACCGGACTGCGCGGGACTGTGCCCGGAATGCGGTGTGCGGATGGCGATTGCGGGTTCTGATCACAAGCATGAGATACTGGACCCTCGCTGGGCGGGGCTTGCGAATTTCGCAGCCGACACCGCAGCAGAATCAGACGTAGACAGTTCTCTTGCGAGCCGCAACGGCTCGGCAAGTTCGACGACAGAGGAGAGTTAGTCGTGGCAGTTCCGAAGCGCCGGATGTCCCGTGCCAACACCCACGCCCGGCGCAGCCAGTGGAAGGCCACCGCGCCGACCCTGATCACCTGCCCGAACCGGGCCTGCGGCCAGAAGACCCTGCCGCATATCGCCTGCCCGAACTGCGGCACCTACAAGGGCCGCCAGGTCACCTCCGCGATCTGATCGCGCGATCCGGTAGCCGATCGTGACCGCCAGCAAGGACTCAGCGGACGCCCCAGCCGTCGGCGACGCCGCTGACCACACCTCACTGCTCGAGGCACTCGGCGTCGATGTGCGTCCGGATCTGCTCCGGCTCGCGCTCACCCACCGGTCCTATGCCTACGAGAACGGCGGTCTGCCGACCAACGAGCGCCTGGAATTCCTGGGCGACTCGGTGCTCGGTCTGAGTATCACCGAACGGCTGTATCTCGAGCATCCGGCCAAGTCCGAGGGCGAGCTTGCCAAGTTGCGCGCCAGCGTGGTGAACATGCACGCCCTGGCCGAGGTCGCCCGTGGCCTCGGTGAGGGTGGTCTGGGTCGCCACCTGCTGTTGGGCAAGGGCGAGGAGCTGACCGGCGGCCGCGACAAGCCGAGCATTCTCGCCGATGGCATGGAATCGCTGCTCGGCGCGGTGCATCTGCAGCACGGCATCGATGTCGCGCGCCAGGTGGTGCTGCGACTGTTCGCGGATCTGCTCGAACGCGGTCCGCGCATGGGCGCCGGGCTGGATTGGAAGACCAGCCTGCAGGAGCTGACCGCCGAGCGCGGCATCGGCGTGCCCAGCTACGAGATCACCTCCACCGGACCCGACCACGACAAGGAATTCACCGCTACGGCGGTGATCGGTGGTCAGGCCTACGGAAAGGGCATCGGCCGCTCCAAGAAGGAAGCCGAGCAGAAGGCCGCGGGCGCGGCCTGGCAAGCGCTGAACAGTGTTTGATCGCCGTGTTTGATTGCCTTCGCTTCGCCGCGGCGTGTTCGCGGCCCTGAGTCCCGTCGTTCAGCGCTCGAGACTCGCGTTTCGCGCATGCGCTTCGAGCGCTGAACGACGGGACGGCCGCGAACGGTCGATCGTCGGGCTCCCTCCGCTGTGGTCCGGTGAGTGGTAATCGTTCGTTTTGTGAATTGGTGCGCGGTTTCGAGGAGTTTCGATGCCTGAATTGCCCGAAGTCGAGGTTGTGCGTCGCGGGCTGGCCGAGCACGTTGTCGGGCACAGGATCGAAGTCGTCACGGTCAAACATCCCCGGTCGGTCCGCCGACACCTCATGGGTGGGGACGATCTCGCGGCACGCCTGGCTGGTCTGCGGGTCGAATCGGCCCAGCGTCGCGGCAAATTCCTGTGGCTCACCTTCGACGATCCGGACACCGCGCTCGTGGTGCATCTGGGGATGAGCGGGCAGATGCTCGTCCAGCCCGCCGACGCACCGCTCGAGAAGCACGCGCATATCGTCGCCACGCTCGGTAACGGCGCTCAGATGCGCTTCGTCGATCAGCGCACCTTCGGCGGCTGGGCGCTCAACGACATCGTCGAGGTCGACGGCACCCTGGTCCCGGAATCGGTCGCCCATATCGGCCGCGATCCGATCGATCCGCGCTTCGATCCCGAGGCCGTGGTCACCAAGATGCGGGCCAAACAATCCGAGATCAAGCGCGTCCTGCTCGATCAGACCGTGGTCTCGGGCATCGGCAATATCTACGCCGACGAGGCGCTGTGGCGGGCCGGGCTCCACGGCGAGCGCATCGCCGCCAAACTCACCAGGCCCGCGCTGCGCGGACTGCTCACCGATGTGCAGACGGTGATGGGCGAGGCGCTGTTGGCCGGTGGCACATCCTTCGACGCGCTGTATGTCAATGTGAACGGCCAGTCCGGCTACTTCGAACGCTCCCTGGCCGCCTACGGCCGCGAGGACGAGCCGTGCCGACGCTGCGGTGCGCCCATCCGGCGCGAAAAGTTCATGAATCGTTCGTCGTTCTCCTGCCCTCGCTGCCAGACGAAGCCGCGCGGCTGACCCGACCGAAGCGCTACCGTTTTCATTACGGACCTGTTCGAGTACGGCCCGTGAAACGGAGGACGGATGCGCAAGCTGACCTACTACGTCGCATCGACCATCGATGGCTTCATCGCCAGCGAGGACGGTTCGGTCGACTTCTTCCCGGTCGGGGGTGATCACGGTCCGGCGATCACCGCGCAATATCCGGAGACATTGCCGACGAAGGTGCGTGAGTCGCTGGGCGTGGACAAGGCGGGCAGCACCTTCGATACGGTGCTGATGGGTCGCAAGACGCACGATTTCGGCGTGCGGACGGGCACCTCGAGTCCGTACGCGCACCTGCGCCAGTTCGTGGCGTCCACGACGCTGCCCGAGAGCCCGGATCCGGATGTCGAACTGATCTCCGACGATCCGCTCGCGCGGGTGCGAGAACTCAAGCGGGAGAAGGGCCTCGGCATCTGGCTGTGCGGCGGCGGTGAACTCGCGCAGGTGTTGCTGCCGGAGATCGATCAGATCTTCCTGAAGCTCTACCCGATCGTATTGGGCAGGGGCCGTGCGCTGTTCGGCCCCGGCGCACATCTGCCGGAGCCGACGCGGTTCCGGGTATCGACCAGCCGCATCTTCGAGGACGGAGTCGCCTTCGTGAAGTACTCACGGATTCGATAGTGTCCCAAGACCTTTCGGTGCAGGCCCTGCGGGAGATCGCCTTCTGGATGGAGCGCTCCCGGGCCGAGACGCATCGGGTCAAGGCCTACCGGCGGGCGGCCGATACGGTGGCCGCCCTGTCGGAGGTCGATTTCGATCGATACCGCAGGGCGGGGAACTGGCAGGATCTGCCGGGCATCGGCCCCAAGACCTCGGCGGTCATCGCGCAGGCCGCCGCGGGAATGACCCCCGACCGGCTCACCGAAATGCGCACGGCCGCAAAGGCGATCGCGCCGGATGCGGGCGGGCTGCGCAGGCGGCTGCGCGGTGATCTGCACACCCATTCCGACTGGTCCGACGGCGGCAGCCCCATCGAGGAGATGATGCGCACCGCCATGGCCCTCGGCCACGAATACTGCGCGCTGACCGATCATTCGCCGCGCCTGACCATCGCCAACGGATTGTCGGCCGACCGGCTGCGCCGCCAGCTGGATGTGGTGGCCGAGCTGAACGAGGAGCTGGCGCCGTTTCGCATCCTCACCGGAATCGAGGTCGACATCCTCGACGACGGCCGCCTCGACCAGCAGGCCGAACTGCTGGCGCGGCTGGATATCGTTGTGGCCAGCGTACATTCGCGTCTGCGCGACGACAGCGCGACCATGACCAAGCGCATGGTGGCCGCGGTGGCCGATCCGAATGTCGACGTCCTGGGCCACTGCACGGGCCGATTGGTGACCGGCGGTCGCGGCACCCGCCCGGAATCGCAATTCGATGCCGAGGTCGTCTTCGAGGCGTGTCGCACCTACGGTACCGCCGTCGAGATCAACAGCCGCCCCGAGCGCCGAGATCCGCCGTCGCGCTTGATGAAGCTGGCTCTCGAGATGGATTGCTATTTCTCGATCGATACCGACGCGCACGCCCCGGGCCAATTGGATTGGCAGTGGTACGGCTGCGAGCGCGCGATGGCCAACGGCGTCGAGGCCGACCGGGTGATCAACGCCTGGTCACTGGACGAGCTGCTGGCCTGGACCGCGTCCTAGAGGATCGCGAAGGCTACCACCAGGCCGATGCCCAGATGCGCGGAGGCGACCAGCAGCGACTGCACCGCATAGGTCGGAGACTTCAGCAGCCCGCCGATGTCGAGCCCGACCGCCTTCTCCAGCACGCGCACCGAAATCACCTGGGCCACAATGCCTACCAGCCCGTAGACGGCCGTCGCGATCAGACCCTCGGACAGTTTGCCCGCCGAGGCGTAGATCGCCAGCACCACGATCAGCGCCATGCTGACCATGCCCGCCGCGGCGACCACGACCGCGTTCGGATTGCCGTCACAGACCATCTTGCGCAGCGGCCCGGGTGTGGTGATGTCGATGGCCCAGAAGCCGACGAGCATGAGCAGCAGACCGACGACGGCGTACAGGAGGATCGCTCCGACGCCGTGGCCGATCGTGCTCCAGTACCCCGATTCGAGCGCGAGGGTGGTGGTAGCCAAGGTGGGATCCTCCGTGGTGGATGGTGTCGGGTTGCGTGGATGCTACTTGGTCGGAATGCGATGCGGGACGAAGGTCGAACTGTCGTCGGTGATAAGTCCCGGCGTTTCGCGGATGCCCATTCCGGCGGCGGTATCGCCGACGATCCAGGCGCCGACCACCGGCCGCATACCGTCGAAATCGGGCAGCGGATCGAACATCTGATAGACGAAGCCCTCGTCGCCGTAGACGCCGCCGGTCGCGGTTTCCATGCCCGTGCCCACGATCGTCATATTCGCGCCCTCGCGCCCGAGTTTGGGCTTGCGGATGTATTCGGTGAGCTCGTGCGGATCATCGATGTAGGCGGGCAGCAGATTCGGATGGCCCGGATACATCTCCCACAGCACCGCCAGCAGCGCCTTGTTCGACAGCATGGTCTTCCACAGCGGTTCGATCCAGGTGTGCTTGGGAATCGAATCGACCACGCGCTTGCCGAAATCGTCGTCGAGGACCCACTCCCACGGATACAGCTTGAAGATCGACTGGATCGGCGCGTTGGCCAGATCCACGAATCGGTCCAGTTCGGTGTCCCAGCCGATTTCCTCGATGGGCAGCGCGATGGTGTCGAATCCGGCCTCGGCGGCGGTCTCCTGCATATAGGCGGTGGTGACATTGTCCTCACCGCTGGAATCGGCCGAGGACCATGTGAAGTGCAGTTCGGCCGTGGGCAGGTGATTCTCGCGCAGTTCGGTCCAGCGTTCGACGAGCTTCTCGTGCAGCGAATTCCACTGGTCGTCGCCGGGGTATTTGTCGGTCAGCCAGTGCCACTGCACGATCGCGGCCTCCAGCAGGGAGGTCGGAGTGTCGGCGTTGTATTCCAGCAGTTTCGCCGGGCCGCGGCCGTCGTAGCGCATATCGAAGCGGCCATAGATATAGGGATCCGAGCGCTGCCAGGATTCCTTGATCGGGCCCCAACTCCATTCCGGCAGGCCGAATTCGGCGAACCGCTCGGTGAGCACGATCTGCTCGCACGCCTGCAGGCACATCGAATGCAGCACCTCGACCTGGGCCTCCAGACCGAGGATCTCGTCGAGATCGAATTCGTAGTGCACCGATTCGTCCCAGTACGGGCGCGGTTGGCCGTTCTGATCAACGCCCGGGGAGCCGTACACCAGCCCCTGATCGGCAATGATCCGCCGCCAGCTCGCTCGGGGCTGACTGCGTACCCGTCGCACTAGGAACCTCCGCTCTTGGAGCTCGAACCGCCCGAGCTCGATCCGCTCTTGCTGCCCAGGCCGCCGCGTACGACCGTGCCGCTCTTGGTGGTCGTGGTGGCGTGGCTGGGCGCGATCGTGCTGCCGCCGGTGGGCGGGCGGCCGACCGTCTGATTGCCGCCGTAGTAGTAGCGGTACTGGTGACCGTTGTAGATGAAGATGCCCGGGATGTGCGGGCCGCCGCCGTAATAGCCGGGGCTCGAGGTGTAGGCGGCCTGCGCCACCTCGCAGTCCTGATCCGGGACGACCGTCTGATTGCCGTTGTCGTCGGTGATACAGGAAGCCGTCACCTCGTCCGGTGCCGTGATCGCCTGGTAGGCAAGGTAACCCGCACCCACCAGCGCGGCCACGCCGACCACCGCCGCACCCCCGATGAGCATCTTGTTGCGCCGCTTACGCTTCTCCTCGAGCGCCGCCTCGGCGGCCCGCTGCGCCTCTTCGGCGCGCTTCCGAGCCTTGTCGCGCGCCCGTGATTCCGCCAGCGTCGGCGGCCGCGGCTGCGTGACCCCCGCCTCCTGACGCTGCATACTCCCGCGCATCCGCCGCGGCGGCTCCTCGGGACCGTGCTCGCCGCCGGGATGCTCGCCTACAGGTTGTCCGCCCGCGAATTCGCTACCGGGCTGTGCGCCTGAGGTTCCGCTGTCTGGCTGTCCGCCCGCGAATTTGCCGCCGGGGCGTGCGCGCGAAGACTCGCTGTCCGATTGTCCGCCCGAGGGTTCGCTGCCGGGTTGTCCGCCCGCGAATTCGCCGCCCGGCCGTGTGCCCGCGGATTCGCCGGGGTGCTCACTCGCCCCGTGCACGGTCGGGTCCTGGCCCGGGAACAGGTTCGGCATGCCCGGCAGGGGGGCGGTGGGTTCCGGGTGGGCGGCCGACGGCGTTGTTGCCGAGGCGGATTCGGGGGGCTGTGGTGGGCCGCTCGAATCGGGGTTGTCGGGCCGGTTGCCGGAATTGTCAGTTGCCAACGATCGACTCCCTGTTCCCCGCCGCTACCGTTCCTCGAAGCCGGTGAAACCGCCTTGTGCGGCGCCCCAGTCTTCCACAACGAGATCCACTCGGCCAGGCGTGTTGCCGGACCGCAACAGTTCGAGCAGCCGCTCGCATCGCGCGCGCGGGCCCTCGGCGATGACGTGCACGCGGCCGTCGCTGGTGTTGCGGGCGTATCCCACCAGACCCTGCTCGAGCGCGCGCGAGCGGGTCCACCAGCGGAAGCCGACGCCCTGCACGAGCCCGTGCACCCATGCGCTCAACCGAATCGGATCGGCCATCACGCGTCGATCTGGAACGACAGCGTCACCTTGGTTCCGGTCTGCAGCGTGCGGCCCACCGTGCACACCTTGTCGACGGCCCGCTGCACGGTCACCAGCAACCGCTCGCGCCCGGCCTCGTCGAGTTCGCTCAGATCGAGTTCGACCACCTCGTCGAGCTGCGGGTAGACCTCGTTCTCGCGATCGGCCGCACCCGACACCCGGATCGTCACGTCGTAGCTGTCGCCGAGCCGATTCGACAGCGGAAAGTCGGTGCTCATGCCGGTACAGGCCGCCAGCGCGATCTTGAGCAGCTCACCGGGAGTGAACACGCCCTCGATGCCTTCGGAACCGACCAGCACCTCCGCGCCGCGCGAACTGCGCCCGGTATAGCGCCGGGCGCCGGTGCGCTCGACCCACAGCGTGGTCGGCGACGAAGTGGATGCAGCGGTCTGTTCAGCCATACCCCGATCCTGCCATTGGCTCAGGACCGGTGCGCAGCCGTCCCTTTCCCGGTCTCCGGGGCATTCCCGCCACAAGGACGCGGTGATGACGTATAGCTGATCCGTGACCGTCGATATCTACGACCCAGACCTGTACGTCGACGGGCCGATCCACGAGATATTCGCCGATCTGCGCCGAGCCGGACCGGTGCACTGGCAGGACATGCCCGGCGAACCCGGTTACTGGGCCGTGCTCACCCATCGTGAACTCGTCCACGTCGCCCGCAATCCGCGCTTGTTCTCCGCCGAGCGCGCGGGCGTTCTGCTGGAGAATCCGCCCCCGAAGCGCCTCGAGCGCAGCCGCAGCATGTTGCTGATGATGGATCCGCCCCGGCACACCGTCTACCGCAAGCCGCTGGCCGGACATTTCACCACCCGCGTGATCGGCCGCCTCGAGGAGCGGGTGCGCGAGTTGACTCGGCGGCTGCTGGACGAGGTGGACGGCACGGTCGAATTCGTGCACGAGGTGGCGGGTGTGCTGCCCAGTCAGGTGGTCGGCGGGCTGTTCGGGATCCCGGAGGCGGATTGGCCGCTGATTCGTCGTTGGGCCGAACAGTCCACGAGCTCACAGGATCCCGAGCTGGTCGGCGACCTGGATCCGGCGGCCGAGCTCAGTGCCATGGCCGGTTATGCGATCGAGTTCGCGAGGAGTCGCCGCGCCGACTCGCACCCGCGCGATGACCTGACGAGTCTCGTCCTGTCCGGCAGCTTCGGCGGAAAACCCATGTCGGAGCTGGAATTCGGCGGCTTCTTCACCCAACTGGTGACCGCGGGCAACGACACCACCAAAACCATGCTGTCCTCGGGCCTGCGCCTGCTACTGGATCACCCCGATCAACTCCGCGAGCTCCGCGCCGATCCGAGCCTGATTCCCGGTGCGGTGGAAGAGATTCTGCGCTACGCCAATCCGCTGCACTACTTCCGCCGCACCGCGACCATCGATACCGAACTGGGCGGCGTACCGATTCGAGTGGGCGACAAGGTCGCCATGTGGTACACCTCCGCCAACCGTGACGAGTCCGTCTTCACCGATCCGCAGCGCTTCGACATCCACCGAAATCCCAACCCGCACCTGTCCTTCGGCACCGCGCACCACTTCTGTCTCGGTGTGCATCTGGCCCGATTGGAGGGCCGGGTGTTCTTCGAGGAACTGCTGCGCGCCTTCACCGTCGTCGAATCGGCCGGATCCGCGCGGCGGATCCGCTCCAACCTCGTCAACGGCCTGAAAACGCTGCCGATCCATGTGACGCGCTGAGGGTCACGACTGGAAGCGATACCCCATCCCGGCCTCGGTGAGCAGATGCTTCGGATGTGAGGGATCGTCCTCGAGCTTGCGGCGCAACTGGGCGAGATAGACACGCAGATAATGGGTTTCGGTCGCATACGACGGACCCCACACCTCGCGCAGCAGTTCCCGCCGCCCCACCAGCTTGCCCTGATTGCGCACCAGCATCTCCAGCACGCCCCATTCGGTGGGCGTCAGATGGATGTCCTGGCCGTGTTTGGTGACCTTCTTGGCCGCGAGATCGACGGTGAACGAGGAGGTTTCGACGACCGGATCGGCGCTGTCGCCGACCGTGGCCGAGCGGCGTACGGCCGCGCGCAGCCGAGCCAGCAACTCGTCCATGCCGAACGGCTTGGTCACATAGTCGTCGGCGCCCGCGTCGAGGGCCTCCACCTTGTCACCGGAATCGGTGCGCGCCGACAGCACGATCACCGGCGCCTGACTCCAACCGCGCAATCCGGCCAGCACATCGATCCCGTCCATATCGGGCAGGCCGAGATCGAGCACCACCACATCCGGATGCTTCTCCGCTGCGGCGCGCAGGGCCGCGGCGCCGGTGGAGGCGGTGATGACCTCGTACCCCCGCACCGACAGATTGATGCGCAGCGCCCGCAGGATCTGCGGCTCGTCGTCGACCACGAGCACCCTCGTCGACGCGGCCTGGGCCTGGTCGCGTTCGCGAGGTCCTATCGCCGGTGTCGTCACCCGTTCTCCTGTTCCTGTTGATCGGCCGGCAGATCTATCACCATCGTCAGCCCCCCGCCGGGCGTCGGCTCGGCGTGGACCGTGCCGCCCATGGCCTCGACGAAGCCCCGCACCACCGACAGTCCCAACCCCACGCCGGTGGAGTTGTCCCGGTCGCCGAGGCGCTGGAACGGCTCGAACAGCTGGTCTTCCAGGCCGGTGGGCACGCCGGGACCGTAATCGACGACGGTAATCGACACGCGGTCACGGGTGCGTTCGGCGGTCACCCGAATCGGCGTGTCGCCGGGGGAGTAGCGCAGGGCGTTATCGATGAGGTTGGCCAGCACCCGCTCGAGCAGGCCGCTGTCGGCGCGCACGGCGATGCTGTCCACCTCGACCTTGACCCGATCGACCGCGGCGCGACGCAGCCCGCGCGTGCCCATGGTGACACCGACGACCGCGCGATTGACCACCTCTTCCAGATACACCCGCTTCAGTTGCGGTTTCACCACGCCGACTGCCAGGCGCGAGGAGTCGAGCAGATTGCCGACCAGGCCGGTGAGCTGATCGACGGATTCCTCGATGGTCTCCAGCAATTCGGCGGTGTCCTCGGGGGAGAACTCGACATCGTCGCTGCGCAGGCTCGACACCGCGGCCTTGGCCCCGGCCAGCGGCGTGCGCAGATCGTGGCTGACCGCCGACAGCAGGGCGCGGCGCAGCCGGTCGGTTTCGAGCACTCCGGCCGCGGCCTGCGCCTCGTCGGCCAGCTGCCGCTGTCGCACCAGACCCGCCGCCTGGTTGGCGACCGCGCCGAGGACCAGGCGATCGGCCGGGGTGAGCGAGCGGCCGTTGAGCAGTAACCAGTGCTCGTCGTCACCGGCCTCGACGGCGGTATCGGCATCGGCGACGCGGCGTGCCGGTTCCTCGCCCACACAGGCCAGCACCTCGTCGGCGGTGACGAAGCTGGCGGCCCGCTGACCGTAGGTCTCGCGGGCGCGTTCGAGCAGATCGTGCAGATCCGCGCCGTGTAGAACCGCGCCCGCGAAAACGGTCAGCAGTTCGGCCTGGCGCGAGGCCTGCCGCGCCTCGCGGGCGCGCTTGGCCGAGATGTCGACCAGCGCGGCGACCGCGACCGCGACCATGGCCATCACCACGATGGTCAGAAAATTGTTCAGCTCGGCGATGGTCAGGCTGTGCCGCGGGGCGACGAAGAACCAATTCAGCAGGACCCCGCCGAGAATCGCCGACAGCGCGGCGGGCGCGACGCCGCCGAGCAGCGATACCGCGATCACGCCGATGAAATACAGCGCGCTCTCGCCGTCCAGGTCGAGATGGTTGTCCAGCCAGAAATAGCAGATAGCGGTGATGAACGACGGCACGAGTATGCCGGGCAGCCACGACGAGATCCGGCGTTCCCTCGGGCTCAGTGACGACCAGCGGAATCCGCGCTTGGCCTCCTCGTGGGTGACCATGTGCACATCGATCTTTCCCGACATCTGCACCACCGTCGATCCGATGCCCTCATCGAGAATGCGCGCCCAGCGCGAGCGCCGGGATGTGCCGAGCACCAGCTGGGTCGCATTTACCTGCCGGGCGAAATCCAGCAGTGCGCTGGGCACATCCTCCCCGGTGACGGTGTGCAGACTCGCGCCGAGACTGTTGGCCAGATCGCGCAGCCGGGTCAGCCGCTGCGGCGAGACGCCGACCAGACCGTCGCCGCGCACCACATGCACCACGATCAGATCGGCGCTGGATTTGGTGGCGATGCGGCTGGCGCGGCGCACGATCGTCTCCGATTCCGGCCCGCCGGTCACCGCCACCACGACGCGCTCGCGCGCCTCCCACATATCGGTGATCTTGTGATCGGCGCGATATTTCGCCAGCGCCGAGTCGACCTGATCGGCCAACCACAACAGCGCCAATTCCCGCAGCGCCGTGAGGTTTCCGGGCCGGAAGTAATTGCGCAGCGCCGCGTCCACCTTTTCGGCGGCGTAGACGTTGCCGTGGGACATCCTGCGCCGCAACGCCTCCGGCGTGATGTCGACGAGTTCCACCTGATCCGCCCCGCGAACCACCCAGTCCGGCACCGTTTCCCGCTGCGCCACGCCGGTGATCTGCTCGACGACGTCGTTGAGGCTCTCCAGATGCTGCACATTCACCGTGGAGATGACATCTATTCCGGCGTCGAGGATTTCGTGCACATCCTGCCAGCGCTTCTCGTGTTTGGAGCCGGGGACATTGGTATGCGCGAGTTCATCGATCAGTACGACGGCGGGTTTGCGTCGCAGGACCGCCTCGACATCGAGCTCGAGCATGGCCGCGCCGCGATAGGTCATCGACTTCTGCGGAATTCGCTCGATACCCTCGAGCAGTTCCGCGGTCTTCTTCCGACCGTGCGTCTCCACCACCGCGGCCACCACATCGCGGCTGCGTTCGAGCCGCCGATGGGCCTCGGAGAGCATCGCGAAGGTTTTGCCCACACCCGGGGCCGCGCCGAGGTAGATGCGTAATTGGCCGCGTTTCACTCGTCCATCATCGCGCGTGCGGACGGTCGTGAGTCCCGCGGCACGCGCACCTCGGTCGGGTTGCCCGCGTTGGCGAGCACACGCAGGATCAGCGCGCAGGCCAGGAAGCCGAGTATCACACTCAGCGTGACCGCGAAGTCCGGCACTTCTTCTCCCTCCGACATCGATTGCCGGTCACCCGGATGCCGCGACCGAACAACACACTGTGCCCGGCGGGAAAGCTGCCGCTCGGCATCGTTGACGCTTTCTTGACGCGATTCGCGCGTACCTTGACGTCCTGGAGACGACACACTGGGAACACCCGTAAGTGGGCCGTCAATGCGGGCCCGGGAGACGATAAGAAGGCGTTAACGGCACTCTTTTCGACAAATTTTGACGCTGTACTCACTGCGGCGCATCAGGGTGCGTCGTAATCGAAGAGAGGTTTTCCACCCATGTCTGTCGTGGTGTTCACACTGCTGACCGTGGCGATCTTCGCTGTGTTCGGCCTGATCCAACGGGGGTTGGAGCGGCTGTGACGGCGAACATCATCGGTCTCGTGCTGGCCGTCGCGGTCGCCGTCTATCTGGTGGCCGCACTGCTGTACCCGGAAAGGTTCTAGTAGTTGAACACGACCACGGCAGGGATCGCCTTCGCGGCGGCCCTGGTCATCGCGCTTGCCGTCGTGCACATTCCGCTCGGCGACTACATGTATCGGGTGTACTCCGGCACGAAGCATTCGCGCGCCGAGCGCGTGCTCTACCGTGCCATCGGGGTGCAGCCGGGGGTGGAACAGAGCTGGGGCGTCTATGCCCGCAGCGTGCTGGCCTTCTCGGCGATCAGCGTGCTGTTCCTCTTCTTCCTGCAATTGGTCCAGGGCAGGCTGCCGTTCCATCTGACCGATCCGGGCACCGAGATGAAGCCCGATCTGGCGTGGAACACCGCGATCAGCTTCGTCACCAATACCAACTGGCAGAACTACGCCGGTGAGTCCACCCTCGGCCATGTCGTGCAGATGTGCGGGCTGGCCGTGCAGAACTTCGTATCGGCGGCGGTGGGTATGGCCGTGGCGATCGCGCTGGTGCGCGGCTTCGCCCGCAACCACACCGCCGATCTCGGCAACTTCTGGGTGGATCTGGTGAGGGGAACCGTCCGAATCCTGTTGCCGATCGCGTTCGTCTTCGCGATCGTGCTGGTCGCGGGTGGCGTGATCCAGAACTTCCATGTCTACGACCAGGTCGCGCAGACGGTCGGCAACACCGGCTCGCAGACCCTGCCGGGCGGGCCGGTGGCCAGCCAGGAGGTCATCAAGGAGCTGGGCACCAACGGCGGCGGCTTCTTCAACGTGAACTCCTCGCATCCCTTCGAGAACCCCACGACCTGGACGAACTGGGTGGAAATCTTTCTGCTGCTGGTGATCAGCTTCTCGCTGCCGCGCACCTTCGGCCGTATGGTCGGCAGCACCAAGCAGGGTTTCGCGATCGTCTCGGTGATGGCGTCGTTGGCGCTGTTGAGCCTGGTGCTGACCAACTTCTTCCAACTGCGTCACCACGGCACCGTGCCGAGTGCGGTCGGTGCGGCGATGGAAGGTGTCGAAACTCGTTTCGGTGTCTCGAACTCCGCGACGTTCGCCACAGCGACGACATTGACCTCGACCGGCGCGGTGGACTCAGCGCACGACTCCTACACCAGCCTCGGCGGGCTGTGGCCGCTGTTCAATATGCAGCTGGGTGAGGTCGCGCCCGGCGGCACCGGCTCGGGTCTGTACGGCATGCTGATCCTGGCCGTGATCACGGTATTCATCGCCGGTCTGATGGTCGGCCGCACTCCCGAATACCTGGGCAAGAAGATCACCCCGCGCGAAATCAAGCTCGCCGCTTCCTATTTCCTTGTGAGCCCGCTGATCGTGCTGGTCGGCACCGCTGTCGCCATGGCTCTGCCCGGGGAGCGCGCCGCGATGGCCAACTCCGGCCCGCACGGGCTGACCGAGGTGCTCTACGCGTTCACCTCCGCGGCCAACAACAACGGTTCGGCCTTCGCCGGTCTGAGCGGCAACACCGTGTGGTGGAATACCGCGCTCGGCCTGGCCATGGTGCTCGGCCGGTTCATTCCCATCATCTTCGTTCTGGCACTGGCCGGTTCGCTGGCGCAGCAAGGTCATACGCCGCAGTCCATCGGCACCCTGCCGACGCATCGACCGCAATTCGTCGGTCTGGTCGCGGGCGTGACGCTGGTTCTGGTCGCACTGACCTTCCTGCCCGCACTGGCGCTCGGGCCGCTCGCCGAAGGAATCCACTGATATGTCCACAACGACCCTCGACACCGCGACGCCCTCGACACCGCAACCGCCGCAAGGCCGGAGCGGCAGCAAGGTGACCAGCGGCCTGTTCGACCCCAAGATGCTCGTGAAGTCGTTGCCGGACGCCTTCCGCAAACTCGATCCGCGCACGCTGTGGCGCAATCCGGTGATGTTGATCGTGGAGCTCGGCGCGGTGTGGTCGACCATCCTCGCGATGGCCGAGCCGACCTTCTTCGCCTGGGCGATCGTCGTATGGCTCTGGCTGACAGTGCTTTTCGCCAATCTCGCCGAGGCCGTCGCCGAGGGCCGCGGTAAGGCGCAGGCCGATACCCTGCGCAAGGCCAAGACCGATACCGTCGCGCGACGGCTCGTGGAATGGCATCCCGGCCAGGAGCGGGTCACCGAGGCGAAGGTAGCGGCGCCGGAACTGCAGCGCGGCGACTACGTGGTGGTCGAGGCCGGACAGGTCATCCCCGGCGACGGCGATGTGGTGGAAGGCATTGCGTCGGTGGACGAATCGGCCATCACCGGTGAATCCGCGCCGGTGATCCGCGAATCCGGCGGCGATCGCTCGGCGGTCACCGGCGGCACCACGGTGCTGTCCGACCGGATCGTCGTCAAGATCACCCAGGAGCCCGGCGGCTCGTTCATCGATAAGATGATCGCGCTGGTCGAGGGCGCCTCGCGGCAGAAGACGCCGAACGAGATCGCGCTGAACATCCTGCTGGCCGCGTTGACGATCATCTTCGTGTTCGCGGTGGCGACGCTGCAACCCTTGGCGATCTTCTCCAAGGCCAACAATCCGGGTGTCGCCGACAGTCAGGCACTGGACGTCAACGGCATCACCGGCATCGTGCTGGTGTCGCTGCTGGTATGTCTGATCCCGACGACCATCGGTGCGCTGCTGTCGGCCATCGGCATCGCGGGTATGGACCGGCTGGTGCAGCGCAATGTGCTGGCGATGTCCGGAAGGGCGGTCGAGGCCGCGGGCGATGTGAACACCCTGCTGCTGGACAAGACCGGCACCATCACCCTCGGCAACCGCCAGGCATCGGATTTCGTGCCGATGCCGGGTGTGACCGCCGACGAGATCGCCGATGCCGCACAGCTTTCCAGCCTCGCCGACGAGACGCCGGAGGGGCGTTCGATCGTGGTGTACGCCAAACAGGCCTACAACAAGCGCGAGCGCACCCCGGGCGAGCTGACCGGGGCCACCTGGGTGGAATTCACCGCCCAGACCCGCATGTCGGGGGTGGATCTGTCCGATGGGCACAAACTGCGCAAGGGCGCGGCCAGTGCGGTCATCGAATGGGTCCGCTCGAACGGCGGCGCGATTCCCGGCGAGGTCGGTGTCACCGTCGACGGCATTTCCGCCTCCGGCGGCACGCCGCTGGTGGTCGGTGAGATGCGGGACGGAAAAGCCCGGCTGCTCGGCGTGATCCACCTCAAGGACGTCGTGAAGCAGGGCATGCGTGAGCGTTTCGACGAAATGCGGCGCATGGGCATTCGCACGGTCATGATCACCGGCGACAATCCCTTGACCGCCAAGGCGATTGCCGACGAGGCCGGGGTGGACGACTTCCTCGCCGAGGCCACGCCCGAGGACAAGCTGGCCTTGATCAAGAAGGAGCAGGACGGTGGGCGGCTGGTCGCGATGACCGGTGACGGCACCAACGACGCTCCCGCCCTCGCGCAGGCCGATGTGGGCGTCGCGATGAACACCGGCACCTCGGCGGCCAAGGAAGCCGGGAATATGGTCGATCTGGATTCGGATCCGACCAAGCTGATCGAGATCGTCGAGATCGGCAAGCAGTTGCTGATCACGCGCGGCGCGCTGACCACCTTCTCCATCGCCAACGACATCGCCAAGTACTTCGCGATCATTCCCGCGTTGTTCGTGGCGCTGTTCCCCGGCCTGGACGTGCTCAACATCATGCGGCTGCACAGTCCGCAGTCGGCGATTCTGTCCGCGGTCATCTTCAACGCCCTGGTCATCGTGGCGCTGATTCCGCTGGCGCTGCGCGGGGTCAACTATCGGCCGTCGAGTGCGTCGAAGCTGTTGAGCCGCAATCTCTATGTCTACGGTCTCGGCGGCATCATCGCCCCGTTCATCGGCATCAAGCTGATCGACCTCGTCATCCAATTCTTCCCGGGGATGTCCTAATGCGTATGTCAACCTGGATCCGGCAACACATCGCGGCGCTGCGCGCGCTGCTGGTGCTCACGGTGATCACCGGAATCGCCTATCCCGTAGCGGTTTTCGCGGTCGCGCAGCTGCCCGGGCTGCACGACAAGGCGGAGGGTTCGCTGATCGAGCGGGACGGCAGGATCGTCGGCTCGAGCCTGATCGGACAGGCGTTCACCGACGGTAAGGGCAACGCCCTGGTGCAGTACTTCCAGAGCCGCCCCTCGGCCTCGGCGCCCGCCGACGGCAGCATGCCCGACGGCTACGACCCCACCAATACCGCCTTCGGTAACCAGGGTCCGGAGAGCAACGTCGACACCCTCGACTCCGATTCGTCGAAGACGAAACTCGCCCTGCTGTCCACGGTCTGCGCGCGCAGCAAGGCGATCGGCGACCGCGAAGGGATTTCCGGCGCCCGGCCGTTCTGTACTCCCGACGGCGTCGGCGCGGTCCTGGCCGTGATGGGCCCGCGCGACGCGCACGGCAACGTGGTCAAGCCCACGAAGGTGATCAGCGTCAACGAGGCCTGCCCGACGAAGCCGTTCCTCGACGCCTACCAGGGCGTCAAGGTCGACTGCGCGGTCCCCGGCGAGGACTACTCCGCGGGCCGGATCATCCCGATCCCGGGCGATGTCCCGAGGGACACCCCCGTCCCCTCCGACGCCGTCACCGCCTCGGCCTCGGGCCTGGACCCGAACATCTCCCCCCGGTACGCGGCCATCCAAATCCCCCGAATCGCCAAGGCCCGCAACGCCTCCGAGTCGCAGATCCGTGCGATCGTCGATGCCCACACCGCCGCCCGAGACCTCGGCTTCTTCGGCGAGCCCCGGGTCAACGTCCTGGAACTGAACCTGGATCTGGACAAGCGGTACCCGTACCAGGGCTGAGGTCGAAGCGCTCCGAAAACCGAACCGACGGTATCGTCCGGTGCGAGGAAGTTCCCCGCGTATCCGCCAGGAGGATGACCGTGACAGATCGCCCGCAGGTGGCCGCGCATTCGACGGGGACGGATGCGGTGCGGTTGGGGCTGGTGATCGGGGCGCTGGGGGTGGTGTTCGGGGATATCGGCACCAGTCCGCTGTATACCTTGCAGACGGTGTTCAATCCCGGTGACCCGCATCCGGTTCCGGTGAGTCCCGAGAATGTGTACGGCGTGGCGTCGCTGGTGTTCTGGTCGGTGATGATCATCGTGACGATCACCTATGTGCTGTTGGCCATGCGAGCCGACAACGACGGTGAGGGCGGGATCATGGCTTTGATCACGCTGTTGAGTCGGTGGCGTACGGCGCGCGGGCGGCGGTTCGCGGTATTCCTTGCGGGACTGGGGATTTTCGGGGCCTCGCTGTTCTTCGGCGACAGCATGATCACCCCGGCGATCTCGGTGTTGTCGGCGGTGGAGGGATTGAAAACCGTCGAGCCGTCGTTCGAGCGGATGATCGTGCCGTTGACCGCGGTGATCATCGTGGCGTTGTTCATGGTGCAGCGGCGAGGGACCGCGGTGGTGGGGCGGATCTTCGGGCCCGTGATGATCGTGTGGTTCGTGACCATCGGGGCGCTGGGAATCCGTGGGATCGCCCGGCATCCGCGGATTCTCGAGGCGTTGTCGCCGACCTATGCGGTGGGTTTCCTGTTCGGGCACTTCGGCACCGCGTTCTTCGCTTTGGCCGCGATCGTTCTGGCCGTGACGGGTGCGGAGGCGCTGTACGCGGATATGGGCCATTTCGGCCGTCGCTCGATCACCCGGGCGTGGCTGCTGCTGGTGTTCCCGGCGTGCGTGCTGAGCTATCTCGGGCAGGGTGCGCTGATCCTCGACGATTCGGCCAATATCAGCAGCCCGTTCTTCCTGCTGGCCCCGGGGTGGGCGCGGCTGCCGATGGTGGTGCTGGCGACCGCGGCCACCGTGATCGCCGCCCAGGCCGTGATCACCGGCGCGTATTCTGTTGCGGCACAGGCGGCTCAGCTCGGTTATCTGCCGCGGCTGCGGGTCGCGCACACCTCCGAATCCACGGTCGGGCAGATCTATGTGCCGTGGATCAACTGGTTGCTGATGGTCTCGGTGCTGACCCTGATCTTCGCCTTCCGCAGTTCGGCCGCCCTGGCCTTCGCCTTCGGTATGGCCGTGACCGCGACGATCACCATCACCACCCTGCTGTTCTTCTATGTGGCACGGGCGAAATGGGGTACGCCGCTGTGGCTGCTGTGCCTGGGCGCGGTCCCGCTGCTGATCGTGGATCTGCTGTTCGTGGGCGCCAATCTCACCAAATTCGTGCACGGCGCGTGGCTGCCGCTGCTGATCGGCCTGGTGGCCTTCACGGTGATGACCACCTGGCAGCGCGGTCGCGAGATCGTCACCGCCGAACGTGAACGCCGCGAGGGCTCACTGCGCGTGTTCATCGACGATCTGCGCGAGGGCCGAACGCGCACCACGACCGTTCCCGGCACGGCGGTATTCCTCAATCGCGGCAAGTTGACCGCGCCGCTGGCCATGCGGGCCAATGTGGAGGCCAATCACGTGCGACACGAACACGTCGTCGTCATGTCCATCCATACCGAGACGGTGCCGCGCGTATCCGACGCCGAGCGGATCGCGGTGGACGATCTCGGACACACCGACGACGGAATCACCCATGTGACAGCGACATTCGGCTATATGGAAACCCCCGATGTGCCGCGCGCGCTGGCGCTGGTGGATCCGGCCGCGACCGAGGGACGGCTGCAACTGGATCAGGCCTCGTACTTCCTGTCCAAGATCGAGCTGCGACCCGGCGATCAGCCGACGATGGCGAGGTGGCGCAAGCATCTGTTCATCGCCACCTCCTACATCACCGCCGACGCCGCGGAATACTTCGGCCTGCCGCGCGAACGCACGGTGATCATGGGTTCGCACATCGAGGTGTGAGGCTCAGGCGGCCGGTCGGCGGGTGGCCTGCGAGCAGCGCTGCCGTTCGATCAGGACGAGCAGGCCGTCGACCGCGGCCAGCGAGGAGTATTCGTCGCGACAGGTCAGACCGGGATATCGATCCGACCGCGCGACGAATGCGGATTCCGCCGCCGACCAGCGAACATGGAACGACGACAGCAGGTTGGTGTCGGTCGTCATCGTTGGCTCACTCCTCGCAGTGTCTGGGAAATTCCATCGAACCGCACGGTCGCGCCGGGCGGTGACTCCTTAACGGTTTCCTCCCGCCGCGCGGCGTCGTCTTACCGATCTCCTGATCCGGCTAGGCCACGATCTCGATCAGCTTGCCGGTCGCGACATCGAAGACGAAACCGCGCAGCGAGGTGGTCTTGGTGATGAACGGACTGGCCTCGATACGCCGAATCGATTGGCGCACATCCTCGTCCAGGTCCGGGAACGCCTCGGCCGCCCAGGCGGGCTTCACGCCGACCTCGTCGAGGATGGACCGTTTGAAATCGTCGTCGGTGAAGGTCAGCATGCCGCAGTCGGTGTGGTGGATGAGGATGATCTCGGTGGTGCCGAGCAGCCGCTGACTGATGGCCAGCGACCGGATCTCGTCATCGGTGATCACCCCGCCCGCATTCCGGATGACATGTGCCTCACCTTCTTTCAGGCCGAGGACGCGGTAGACGTCCAGCCGGGCGTCCATGCAGGCCACCACCGCGACGTGCTTGCTCGGGGGCAGCGGCAGCGGGCCGCCGAAGGTGGCGGCGTATTCGGCATTGTTGGCCAGGTACTCGTCGGTCACGGTCATGTTCGCGCCTTCATCGAGGTGGGGTGAGCACATTCACATGTATGCATCGATGGTGGCTCGCGGGCACGGCCCGCACGAGGGATTGGCGCAGGGTGAGATTAATCGTGGCTCGGATCAGTCCTTCGCGTCGAGCACCTCGCGCAGCTTGGCGGCGAAGGCCTCGGGTTGACCGGGGTAGCCGAATTCGTCGTCGAGGAAGCCGCCATGGTGACTGGGGAAGACGGTGGGCCGCTGGCCGAGCAGTTCGGCGGTCGCGGTCGCGGCGCGGCCGGTGAACTCGTCGGCCGACTCCTCGCCGAGGGCGATCACGATCCGGGTCGGCGCGGCGCGCAGGGCCTCGATATCGGGGGAGTAGCCGCTGACCGCCCAGCACCGATCCGACAGCAGGATGTCGTCGCGAGCGCCATCGTCCTCGGTGGGCAGGCCGAACTGCGCGGGGTCGGCCGGGGGCTGGGTGAAGTAATCCTCGGTGACCTCACCCCGCCATGAGGTCCACTGGATGAAGGCCGCCATTCCCGCGCCGAATCCCTTGGCCTCGTAGACATCTCGAATCTCCGCCCGCACGCGCTCGGCGCGCGCGGCATCGGGCACCACCGGGATCAGCGGCGGTTCGTGCGCGACGAGCGTCGTGACATCGTGCGGATGCGCCGTCACCAGCGCGAGTGCGGTCACCGCGCCGCCGCTGGAGCCGAACAGCTCGACCGGCCCGACGCCGAGCGCCTCGATCAGTGCGTGCACATCCTCGGCCTGAACCTCCGGGCGGTGGTCGTCTCGGCCGTCCTTACGTGTACTGCGCTCGATACCGCGCGGGTCGTAGGTGACCATGGTGCGATCGGTGAGATACGAGGCGAGCGCGCGGAAACCGCGGGCGTCCATCGGCTGGCCGATCATCAACAGCGGCGGACGGCCGTCCGCGGTCGGCAGCGGGCCGTGCACGTCGTAGACCAGATCGGCTTCGGCGGTTTCCAGCGTGTGAGTCGTCATATCCGTTCGGACGGTACGCACGCGCCGAATTCATCGGCGCGCCACCCCGGAAATCGGGGTGGCGCGATCGATCAGGATGTAGCGGTCTGCCGCTTGGGCAGCTTCCAGCCCGGGCGCGGGAAGTGGCAGGTGTAGCCGTCCGGGTAACGCTCCAGATAGTCCTGGTGCTCGGGCTCGGCCTCCCAGAACGCACTCGCCGGGGTCACCTCGGTGACGACCTTGCCCGGCCACAGACCCGAATCCTCGACGTCGGCGATGGTGTCCAGCGCGACGCGCTGCTGCTCGTCGTCGAGGTAGAAGATCGCCGATCGGTAGCTGCTACCGATGTCGTTGCCCTGGCGATCCTTGGTCGTCGGATCATGGATCTGGAAGAAGAACTCCAGCAGCGCCCGATAGTCGGTCCGCGCGGGGTCGTAGACGATCTCCACGGCCTCGGCGTGCCCGGGGTGATTGCGGTAGGTGGGGTGGTCGTTGCGGCCGCCGGTGTAGCCGACCCGCGTGGACAGCACCCCCGGCTGCTTGCGGATCAGATCCTGCATGCCCCAGAAGCATCCGCCGGCCAGAATCGCGGTGCGAGTATCGGTCATGCGTCCTCCTTGGTGAACAAAGTGCGGTACTGCCCGTACCCCTCGGCCTCGAGATCGTCGAGGTGGATGAAGCGCAGCGCCGCGGAATTGATGCAGTATCGCAGGCCGCCCGCCTCGGTGGGACCATCGGTGAAGACATGCCCGAGATGGCTGTCGCCGTGCGTCGAGCGCACCTCGGTGCGGATCATCAGATGGCTGAAATCCCTTTTCTCGACCACATTTTCGGTGTCGAGGGGTTTGGTGAAGCTCGGCCATCCGCTGCCGCTGTCGAACTTGTCGACCGAGGCGAACAGCGGCTCACCCGACACCACGTCCACATAGATACCCGGTTCGTGGTTGTCCCAGTATTCGCCGGTGAATGCCCGCTCGGTCCCGTTCTTCTGGGTGACGTGGTACTGCTCCGGCGACAGCGCGGCGACGGCCGCTGGATTGCGGTTGAACTCCCGTGCCATATGACCTCCTCATATCGACACCCGGTACAACCGTGACCCACGCCCGGAAAGTTCCGGTCTGTCGCGGCGTCACACTTCGGTCACATCTCGGGCCTCGGGTACGCCGCAGGGGTGATGGAGATTACCGCCCGAGGGCGATGCGGGGTCGGTCGCGGGGGCGATGTGGGTGGGGCGGGCGAGCCCATAGCGTGGGGTAATGGCAAGTCCGGCAACGTCTTCGGTCACTTCCGGGGTTCGGATTCCCGAGGTCGACATGCTGCGTGGGTTCGCGCTGTTCGGAATTCTGATCACGAATGCGGTGGTGCTGGTAGGGCTGCTCACCTCCGATCATGCCGCGGTGGCCGGGCAGCTCTGGCAACACGACGGTGTGGTCGATCGGGTGACCGACGCCGTGGTCTCGGCGTTGTTTCTGGGGCGGTTCTTTCTGCTGTTCTCGTTTCTGTTCGGCTATTCGTTCACCCTCCAACTGGAGGCGGCGCGGCGGGCGAACGTCTCCGGGCCGCGCCGGTTGGTGCGGCGCTGCCTCGCGTTGTTCGTGATCGGGCTGGCGCACGTGCTGCTGCTGTGGGTCGGCGACATTCTCACGCTCTATGCCGGGTTGTGCCTGATCCTGTTGCTGCTGCGGTGGATCGGGCCGCGAACGGCGGTGGTGATCGGGACCGTGCTGGTGGTGGGATTCGCGCTGCTGTCGTTTCTGCCCAGCGACGGGGACCTGCCGGTGGGCGATTGGCTGGGCCTGTCGATGCTGCGGGACGGATATGCGGGCGGGCCGCTGGACACACTGCGGGCCCAGCTGCATGTCGGGCCGCGTTTCATGGCGCTGACCTGGCTGAGTCAGGGCATCCCGAGCCTGGGCATGTTCCTGCTCGGTCTGGCCGCGGGTAAGGCGGGCCTGTTCCGCGATCGGGAACGCCTGCGCCGCTGGGTACCTCGCGCCATGTGGGTCGGCTTCGGCCTGGGCCTGCCGATCTCGGCGATCACCTTCGTCCAGAGCACCGCCGACGCGGGCGCGATCCCGGAATGGTCCATGGGCCTGCAGGAGTTGGTGAACCCCCTGATGACCTTCGCGTACCTGGCCCTGATCCTGCACCTGGCCCACACCCCCCGCTGGTCCACCCCCATCTCCTGGCTGGCCCCCGCGGGCCGCATGGCCGCCACCAACTACATCGGCCAATCGGTAGCCCTCATGCTCCTCTACAGCGGCTACGGCCTCTCGGCCCGAATCCCCATCTCCGCCGTAGTAGCCCTCGGCCTTCTCACCTTCGCCCTCCAACTGGCTTTCAGTCGCTGGTGGCTCACCACCCACACCTACGGCCCGATCGAATGGCTCCTCCGCGCCGCCACCTACCTGACCCGCCCGCAATGGCGGACCCGCGAGCCGATACCCGGAAAGTGAGGATTGACCGTAAAAATCGCTGGACCTCGGGGTGGGTTCGTCGGATCATCGTCGGATGAGTTCAACCCAGGACCGGCTTCGGGTCATCGGGCGCGAGGGGCTCGGGGGCGTGGAAGCCGGGGAGCTCTCGTGGGTGATGAATCTCGATGACGCGGATTCGCCGCGTGATGTCATCGACGCGTTGGGGATCGCGCCCTATGTGAACGGGGTGCAGCCGCACGCGGTGTCGACGACGCTCGAGCATGTGAAGGCCGATGCGTCGTTGCTGCCCGAGGATGCGCGGATTCTGCGCAGCAGTGATGACGACGGTTATCGGGTGACGTTGGCGGTGGGGGAGGGGTGGACGCTGATCGCGCAGCGGCGGACCAATGGAACCGCCGTGCTGAATGTGTGTGCCGTCACCGAGGCGTTGGCGCGCGAGGTCGTGCAGGCCTGTTCGGCGGGTGCGACGGCCGAGGCCGAGCCCGATGAGAGCCGGATCTCGATGGGGTTCTGGCATCTCGGGCCGCAGTGCGCGAATCGCAGTGAGCGCACGATCACGGCCGCGGCCTGGCCGCAGATCGAGGGCAATTACAGCGCCGAGGTCGGAACCGCGCTGGGGCGGGTGATGGCTCAGCGGCCCGAGGAGATCAGTGGGCGGCTGCTGTTGCTGCACGGGCCGCCGGGCACCGGTAAGACCTCCGCGCTGCGGGCGCTCGCGCGGGAATGGGCCGACTGGTGCCAGGTCGACTGTGTACTCGATCCCGAGGTGCTGTTCGCCAATTCGGGCTACCTCATGGAGGTCGCCATCGGCGTCGACGCCTACGACGACACCAAGCGTCGCTGGCGGCTGCTGGTCCTCGAGGATTGCGACGAACTGATCCGCGGCTCGGCGAAAGAGTCCACCGGACAGGGACTTTCGCGGCTGTTGAATCTCACCGACGGGATGCTGGGCCAGGGGCGCGATGTGCTGGTCGCGATCACGACCAACGAGAATCTCTCGCGGCTGCACCCGGCGGTGGTGCGGCCGGGGCGGTGTCTGGCGCAGCTCGAGGTGGGGCGGTTGTCGTATTCGGAGTCCATGGCGTGGCTGGATCGCGAACTCGGCGATCGGCCCCGGCCCCCGGTGGGTTCGGCGGGGATGACGCTGGCGGAGTTGATCGAGGCGCGCGACGGTGGTTCCCGCGTGCAGGTCGCGCCGAGCTCCGCGCCGGTCGGCGACGGCGGGTATCTGTAATCGATTGCGGCCGTTCCGCGGTCGCGATTCGATATTTTGATCTTGCTGTCGCGCACCGCTCTTAAGGCGGAGCTTCAAAGCTATTCAGTCTCACGAGGTTTCGTATCGTGATTCGAATGTGACTGTTATCGTTATGCGAACGTTATGCTCCGGCCTTCGAGAGAAAACATGACTTCGCATTCGATTACATTTCGCTCGATATCCGCATCCGTCGGCGTTTCGGCATTCGCCGCACTGGCAATTGCCGGAGCCCCGTCGGCGCACGCGGCTCCCGATTCCAAATCTCCTGCCGACGAAGTCGTCAGCCTGGTCAACAAGGAACGCGCCAAGGCCGGATGTTCCGACCTGAAGGCCGAAAGCCACCTCACCGAGGCTGCTCAGGCCCACAGCAAGGATATGGCCGAGGGCGGGTACTTCGATCACGACTCCCCGAAGGGCGATCCGGGCGATCGCATCGGCGAGGCCGGGTACAAGGCGCAGACCTGGGCGGAGAATATCGCCATGGGTCAGCGCACGCCGGCCGAGGTCGTCGATGCGTGGATGAAAAGTCCCGGTCACCGCGCCAATATCTTGAACTGCGGTCTCAAGGAAATCGGCGTCGGATATGCCAAAGGTTCCGACGGAAGCCCCTATTGGACACAGGATTTCGGCACGTCCAATGGAAAGGCCGACGACAAGGACAAGGGCAAGGACGACAAAGACAAGAAGGACGACAAACCCAAGAAGGACGAGGGCAAGAAGGACAAGCCCTCGGGTGGCGGCGACGACAAGTCCGGCGGGGGCGACAAGGACAAGCCGAGCGGCGGAGATGAGGACAAGCCGAGCGGCGGTGACGAATCCAGCGGGGGCGATGAATCTTCCGGCGGCGACGAGTCCGCAGGTGGCGACGAGTCCGGCGGCGGTGACGAATCTTCCGGTGGTGACGAGTCTTCCGGTGGTGATGAGTCCGCGGGCGGCGACGAGTCTTCCGGTGGTGATGAGTCTTCCGGTGGTGATGAGTCCGCGGGCGGCGACGAGTCTTCCGGTGGTGATGAGTCCGCGGGCGGCGACGACTCCTCCGGCGGCGATGAATCTTCCGGCGGCGATGACATGTTCGGTGGCGACGAGGCCTCCGAAGGCGACGACATGTTCGGTGGCGACGAAGCCTCCGACGGCGGTGACACGGTCGGTGGCGACGAGGCCACCGAGGACGGCGGCGGCCTGTTCGGCGATCTGTTCGGCGGCGGCGACGAGGGCGCCGACGCCTCCGAGGACGGCGGCGGTTTCGACTGGTTCGGAAACGGTGACGGCGCAGGCGATTCCGGCGGCGATCTGTTCGGCGGCGGAGGCGACGGTGGCGACCTGCTCGGTGGCCTCCTCGGCGGCGGTGACGGCGGTGGCGACCTGTTCGGCGGCGACGGCGGCGGCTTCGACTGGTTCGGCAACGGCGGCGGCGATCTGCTCGGCGGCGGTGGCGATCTGTTCGGCGGTGGCGGGGATCTGTTCGGCGGCGGCCTCGGCGATCTCGCGGGCGTCGGCGGCGGCCTGTTCTAGCCGGTGACACAAGACAATTCGACGAAGGAAGACATCTCATGGGTAAGCACAGCAAGAAACAGACCTCGGTGGGTTCGGTCCGACTGGCCATGCTCTCGATGACCGCGCTGGTCACGACCGCGGGCATCGCCGAACTGAGCACGACCACGGCCAATGCGCAGCCGTCGCACTCGACGACCACCAGCACCGACACCAATACGGTCCGACTGGTGAACCACGTCGAATCCCTGCCCATCACCAAGGCGGTCGAGGCGGCGAAGACCGAGGCCCCGGTCGCCGCGTCCAAGCACGCGACCAAGGTCGCGGCCGCGAAGAAGCCCGCCGCGAAGAAGGCCAAGAACAAGAAGAAGCCCACCGCCGACGGCGGCGCCGATATCGGCAAACTGCTCGAGGGCCTGGCCAAGACGTTGGAGACCGGCAGCTCCGCCGCGGGCGGCCTGGCGAAGGGTCTGTCCACCGGCAGCTCCGCGGTGGCGCCGCTGGCCAAGGCCGCGACCGGCAGCGCCGGCGCCGGCAGCAGCATGCTGGGCCCGCTGGGCATGCTCGCGCTGGGTTCCGCCTAGCGGTGCATCCGACGGATACCGATCCGCTCGACATCCACCCGGGACCTGCCGCCAATCTGACCCTGGATTGGGATCTGGTGGCGTGCAACGCACAATGGCGTGCGATCTTCACCGGTCTGTGTGCGGGAGAGAACCTGCTGCAATGGCTGTTCTCCAGTCCGCACGCGCGGCAGCTCCCGGAGTGGCGTTCGACGGCGCGGCACATGCTGCTCTGGTACGTCGACGGCCAACTGAGCAATGGCGGCAACGGCCACGCCCTGGCCGCGCTGCGCCCCCTGGCCACGACGAACCGGGCCATCCGATCACTGCTGACCGATACCGACGCCGCCGAGGTGGAGATCGTCTTCAGCCAGGGCGCGGCGATCGAGGTCCCCGACCCCGGCACCGGCAGCGTCACCAGCTACCGATTCGATCCGATCTCGCTGGTCGAATCGGGGCCGGTCGCCTACTACACGATTCAGGGCACGGCCTGCGAGGCATGAGTCAGCGCAGCGCGCTACCGGCCTGCCACTCGTCCCACGGAATGGTCCAGTCGCCGTTGTTCCACGACTGCTGCGGCGGTCCGGTGGTACCGCGGATCTCCACCACATCCCCCGGAATCGCCCAGTTGTAGAACCACTGGGCATTATCGAGGTTGAGGTTCAGACATCCGTGCGAGGTGTTCTGACTGCCCTGCGCCCACACGGTGGAGTCCAGCTGATGCAGATAGATGCCGTCACCGCTGATGCGGGTGGCCCAGCCGATGGCCTCCTTGTAGCCGAGCCGGGAATTGACCGGCAGGCCGTAGGTGGAGGAGTCCATGATGACCGGATTACCCCGGTCCATCACGGTGTAGATGCCCGCGGGGGTGTTGAAGTAGATCGTCTTGTTGCCGACCTGCTCGCTGCCGCCGCGGCCCATCGAGGTGGGCATCGTGCGGATGAGCTTGCCGTTCTCGAAGACCTGCACCTGGTGGGTGCTGTCCTCGGCGATGGCGACGTGCGCGGGGCCGATCACGAAGTTGGTCTTGGAATCCTCTTGTCCGTAGAGGCCCTGACCGAACTGCGCGCCATAGAGATTGGCCTGCACCGAGACCTTCGTGCCCGTGGCCCAATACTTTTCGGGTCGCCAGTGCGCGTTGCGATCGTCGAGCCAGTACCAGGAACCCTGCACCGGCGGATCGGTGGTCACGGTCAGTCGCTTCTCCGCGGCCGCCTTGTCCGGAATGCTCTCGTCGAAATGCGCGACGATCACCGTGCCCACGCCGTAGGTGCCGCCCTCGGCCAGCGGCTGACCGCCGGTGGTGGTCAGATACACCTTGGTCTGATTGCTCGGGGTGATCGTGGCGAACGACGCCTTGAACGGCCCGGTCGGTCCGCTGATCGAAATGCCTTGGGCCGACACACTGTAGGTGTGGTCGTAACCCAGCGGCGCGGTCGGCTTCCACGCGGTGCGATCCGGGGTCAGGATGCCGTCGACCGGCTTGCCCTGCTCATTCGTCATCGCGACATCGGTCAGGATGCCGTCGGACGCGCTCACTTCGATCTTGCCGAGGGGGTCGACGTTCTTGCTGCCGTCCCCGGGCGTCACCGCGATGATCGGTGCCGCCGGACCTGCGGAGCCCGGCGCCGGTTTCGGCGTGGTCCCCGACGAAGATGAGCACGCGGCCAACAGCATCGTCACCAGGGCAATTCCGGTGGCGATACCGAATCGGCAGCGGCGACCTGACATGGTGTCTCCTGCGCTCGCCGTGCGCTCGGGCGGGCAGACCCCCGCAGCGCACCAATCGCCTAACTGTCTCGACGGGTAGTTTACGGGGCGGGGAGAACGGGCGGCACCCCGAGGTGTTGCCCCAGGTTTACGAGGTGGTCGGTCGGGTACTCCAGCTACCGGTGTGTGTCTGAAGTGAGGTGGGAGTCATGGGCGCGAACCTGATGATCGTTGAGGACGACGATCGGGTGCGCAGCGCTCTGCGACTGGCTATGGAGGATGAGGGCTACGACGTCGCGGAGGCGGAGGAGGCCGAGGACGCCCTCGAGCTGCTGCGTGACAACGGGGCCCCGGATGTGATGATCGTCGATCTCATGCTGGGCGATATGGACGGCTTCTCCTGTATCCGGGAGATCCGCCGCGATCACGATGTTCCGATCATCGTGGTGAGCGCGCGTGACGACACCCATGACGTGGTGGCCGCCCTCGAGGCCGGTGCCGACGACTTCGTCACCAAACCCTTCGAAATCAAGGAGATCACCGCGCGGATGCGCGCGTTGCGCCGCCGCGCGCAGCAGTTCGCCGAGCCGCCCGCGCCGCAGGAGGTGGTGCTGGACGCGGATCCCGATGCGCCGCTGCTGCTTTCGCCGGAGGCGGGCATTGTGCGCCGCGGCGAGGAGGAATTGCATCTGACCCTCACCGAATTCCGCCTGCTGTGCGAACTGGCCGAGACGCCCGGGCGTGTGCTCTCGCGCACCGTACTGCTGGAAAGGGTGTGGGACCGAGGGTTTTTCGGTGACGAGCGCATTGTCGATGTCCATGTGCGCCGATTGCGCACCAAGGTCGAGAAGGATCCGTCGGATCCGGTGCTCGTGGTGACGGTGCGCGGTTTGGGTTACCGATTGGATGTGCAGCGTTAGCCGCCGACGCGGAGTTGCGTTCGCGCGACGGCAAAGTCTGCGCGCGAGAACCATTTTCGCCTTCGCCGTCACGGCCGGACTGGTCTCGGCGCTGCTCGCGGCCACGGTGGCCCTGTTGGAACGCGGTTTCTGGGAGACCCTGATCGTCTGCGCGCTGGCCGGTACCGGCATCGGCGCGGTATTCGGACTGTGGCTGTCGCGGCGACTGTTGGAACCGCTGCGCCAGGTGACCGGTACCGCGGCCAGTATCGCCTCCGGACAGCTCGGCACCCGGCTGCCCGATACCGACGATCCCGATCTCGCGCCGACCGTGGACGCGTTCAACGCGATGGTCGACTCCTTGCAACGGCGTATCGATCGAGAACGCCGCCTCGTGGGTGATGTAAGTCACGAATTGCGTACGCCGCTGACCACCTTGACCACGAGCGTCGCGGTGATGAACCGGCACAGGGACGAACTGCCCGAGCGCTCCCGCCGGGCGCTGGATCTCGTCCGCGCCGAATTGGACCATCTGCGGCGGCTGCTCGACGATCTATTGGCTCTGGCGCGCGCGGAGGCGCGGATGCACCGCGCGGACGCCGAGCCGCTGTCGGTGCGCGATCTGCTCACCCACACACTCGCGGAACTGCGCTATCCGCCCGATCTGTTGCGATCCGATGTCGACGCCACGGTGCTGGGTCGCAAACTCGAACTGGAACGGGCCGTGGTGAATCTGCTCGAGAACGGTGACCGGCACGGCGGCGGGGTGATTGCCGTGGGTGTGCGGCGAGACGGCGGCGAGGTGGTGATCACGGTCGACGACGCCGGACCCGGCGTAGCGGCGGAGGACCGCGAGCGCATCTTCGACCGGTTCGTCACCGTGCGCCGCGGGCGGCGTTCGGGAACCGGCACCGGAATCGGTTTGGCGCTGGTCGCGGAAACCGTTGCGGCCCATGGCGGGCGAGTGGAATGTGGTGAACGTCACGGCGGGGGCGCGCGTTTCACGGTTTGGTTGCCGATAAGTGAGGCAACTCACTGAAAACGCCGGTGTAACACGACTGTAATGAAGCCGACAGGTTGCCCTCAAACTTTCTTGGCAAATCTAGCTACATGCAGACCCGAACACGCAGTATGCCGATCGAGACGTCGGTTCCTACTGTGATTCGCGCACCACGCCTCGGTGACGGGGCGGCTATGTGGCGGATCGCGGTGGATTCGAAGGTGCTCGATGCGAATTCGAGCTACGCGTATCTGCTGTGGTGCCGTGACTTTCGCGCCACCTCGGTCGTAGTCGAAATCGGGGGAGATATCGCGGGATTCGTCACCGGATATCTGCGCCCGCAGGCGCCGGACGTGCTGTTCATCTGGCAGGTCGCGGTCGACCATGCATACCGCGGCCGCGGGCTCAGCGTTGCGATGTTGGATCATTTGGTTAACAATGTTGCGGCGCAAGGCATTTCGACGCTGGAGACAACGGTGTCACCGGACAACGAGGCGTCGCTGGCGATGTTCGCCGCCCTGGCCCGCGGCCGGGGCGCGCGCATGACGCGGCAGACGCTGTTCGAACCACAGGATTTCCCGGACGGGCACGAATCAGAGGACCTGTACCGGATCGGGCCATTGAAAGCAGCGGCCCAAACATCACGAAGGGATCATCGATGACCACGGCTGAGATGACCGTTTTCGAAAATCTGGAATCGAATGTGCGCGGCTATTGCCGCTCTTGGCCGACGCTGTTCGATACCGCGCAGGGCGCATGGTTGCGCGATGGCAGTGGCCGCGATTATCTCGATTTCTTCGCGGGCGCGGGTGCGCTCAACTACGGGCACAACAATCCCGTGCTCAAGCAGGCGCTGATCGATTACATCTCCCGCGACGGAATCACCCACGGACTGGATATGTCCACGGTCGCCAAACAGCAACTGCTGGAGACGATCAACAGCGTGCTGTTGGATCCGCGCGGTCTGGACTACAAGGTGCAGTTCCCCGGCCCCACCGGCGCCAACGCCGTCGAGGCGGCGCTGAAGCTGGCCCGCAAGGTGACCGGCCGCACCACGATCCTGAACTTTACGAACGCGTTTCACGGTATGACGCTCGGCGCGCTGTCGGTCACCGGCAACGCCGCCAAGCGCGCCGGGGCGGGCGTGCCGCTGGTGCATGTCAACCCGATGCCCTATGACGGCTACCTCGAAGGCGGCGACGAGCTGGCCTGGATGGCGAAGGCCCTCGACGACAACTCCTCCGGCGTGGAGAAGCCCGCCGCGGTGATCGTGGAGACGGTGCAGGGCGAGGGCGGGGTCAACCTGTCGCGGCCGGAGTGGCTGCGTCGGCTCGCCGAATTGTGCGCGGCGCGCGACATTCTGCTCATCGTCGACGATGTGCAGATGGGCTGCGGGCGCACCGGCCCGTTCTTCTCGTTCGAGGCCGCGGGCATCACCCCCGATATCGTCACGCTGTCGAAGTCCATCGGCGGCTACGGCCTGCCGCTGGCCCTGGTACTGATGCGCCGGGATCTCGATCAGTGGGCGCCCGGTGAGCACAACGGCACCTTCCGCGGTAACAACCCGGCCTTCGTCACCGCCACGGCCGCGCTCGAGCACTTCTGGAGCGACAACCGGCTCGAGGAGGCGACCGCGGTCAAGGGCGAGCGGATTCGAAAGTCGTTCACCGAGCTGTCGGACAACTACTCCGGCATCTCCACCCGCGGCCGCGGCCTGGTGCACGGCCTGGTGTTCGACGAGCCCTCGCAGGCGGGCAAGGTCAGCCGCATCGCGTTCGAACACGGCCTGCTGGTGGAGACCTCCGGCGCCGAGGACGAGGTCGTGAAGCTGCTGCCGCCGCTGACTATCACCGAGGACGAACTCGACCACGGCCTGAGCATTTTGGGGCGTGCGGTCGACATGGTCAGAGGAGGAAACTGAAGACATGATCGTGCGGACGACCGACGAGATCACCGGCACCGATCGCGACGTCGCGGCCGAGGGCTGGCGTAGCAAGCGCATCATCCTGGGCGGGGACGGGGTGGGATTCTCCTTCCACGAGACCACCATTCAGGCCGGGACCACCCACGAGTTCCACTACGCCAACCATGTCGAGGCGGTGTGGCTGGTCGAGGGCGAGGGCACGCTCTACGACCTGGACAACGATGTGCGCTACGAACTGGGCCCGGGCTCGATGTACCTGCTGAATGGGCATGAGCGCCACCGCCTGGTCACCCGCACCAAGATGCGGATGCTGTGCGTGTTCAATCCGCCGGTGACGGGCAAAGAGGTACATGACGAGAACGGCGTCTACCCGTTGGTCGCCGTATCCCAGTAGCAATAAGGAGGAACACACCGCGATGACGTTGGCCGAGAGTCGAATCGACCGATACCCGACTCGGACCGCCGGTGCCGCACCGCTGATCGAGCGGACCGACCCCACGGTGTGGGGGCGGATCGAATCGCCCGCACTGGCGAATTTCGATGCCGACGGATACGCGATCATCGACGAGTTGCTGAGCCCGACGGAGGTGGCCGACTTCTCCGCCGAGATCGACCGGCTGGCAAGCGATCCCGAGCTGCGGCTGGACGAGCGGGTGATCATCGAGAAGAAATCGAACCGGGTCCGGTCGATCTTCGAGGTACACAAGATCAGCGCGGCGATCGCGGAACTGGTGCGCGACGAGCGGGTGGTCGGACTGGCCCGGCAGGTGCTGGGCTCGGACGTCTACATCCATCAGAGCCGGGTGAACTACATGCCCGGTTTCGAGGGCGCCGGATTCTATTGGCACTCCGATTTCGAGACCTGGCATGCCGAGGACGGTATGCCCGCGCCGCGAGCGGTGAGCCTGTCGATCGCGCTGACCGACAACTATCCGTTCAACGGCAGCCTGATGGTGATGCCCGGCTCGCACCGCACCTTCGTGCCGTGTCAGGGGGAGACCCCGGCCGATCACTATCGGGAGTCGTTGAAGGAGCAGCAGATCGGCGTGCCCTCGCACGCGCACATCACCGAACTGGCGAACGGTCACGGTATCGCCCAGTTCACCGGTGCGCGCGGTTCGGCGCTGCTGTTCGATTCGAACATCATGCACGGCTCGGCCAACAACATCACCCCGTTCCCGCGGTCGAACATCTTCATGGTGTTCAACAGCGTCGAGAACGTCCTGGGGGAGCCCTACGCGGCGCCGACCGCGCGGCCCACCCACATCGCCGCCCGGGACTTCGGTCCCGTGCGATGAAGAACCGAGGCGTCACCCGCTGTGCCGGAAGTGGGTGACGCCTCGGCTATTTCAGGGCCTGCAGCACCAGCGCGCGGATCAGTTGATAGTGGCGGCGCTTGTGCACGCGGTCCTCGGTGTGGGCGAGATAGACCACGGCGAGATCCTCGCGCGGGTCGGCCCACCAGTAGGTGCCCGAGACGCCGGGCCAGGTCAGCTCGCCCGGACTGCCCGCCGCGGGAGCGCCGACCGCTCCGCGGACGGCCAGGCCGAGACCGAAACCGTTGCCGCGCGACCAATCTCCCATGGCGCGCAGGCAGTGGGCATCGGTATCGGGCTCGAGCTGGTTTGCGGTCATGAGCTCCACCGACTTGCGGCCGAGTAGCCGCTGTGTGCCCAATTGTCCTGCGCCGAGCAGCATCTGGGCGAAGCGCAGGTAGTCGGTAGCGGTACCGAACAGGCCCGAGCCGCCGTGGTCGAATCGCACCCGGGACATATCCTGTACCTCGGGGCGGGCCAGGCGATCGGAATGTTCTTCTGGCACACCGAATGTGGTGTCGCGCATGCCCAGCGGTTCGAGGATCCGCTCGCGCAGAAAGGTGCGCAGGGGCGTGCCGGTTGTGCGTTCGATGATCAGCCCGGTGAGATCCAGCCCGAGCCCGTAATGCCATTGCGCGCCGGGCTGATGCAGGAGCGGCAGGCGGGCGAGTCGATCGATGAAATCCTGGCCGGTGTGTTCGGTGACCCCGTCGCCGACGGCCTCCGCGTAGAGCCGATGCACCGGCGAGTCGCCCAGCAACCCCTCGATGATGCCGCTGGTGTGCCGCAGCAGATCGAACAGCTGCGGCGGCCGAACCGGCTCGACGAGTTTCACCGCCTGGGTATCCGGATCGACGACGGCCACCTGTTGCCCCTCGAACTCCGGCAGATGCGTCGCGAGGGGATCGCTCAACAGCAGCGCGCCCTGTTCTGACAGGCTCAGCGCGGCCGCGGCGGTCACGGGTTTGGTCATGGAGGCCAGCCAGAACAGGGTATCGGCGGTCATCGGCACACCGGCCGCGGCATCGCGACAGCCGACGGGGAGTAGATGTGCGAGCCCGCCGCCACGAGCGATCGCCACGACCGCACCCGACAGCCGCCCCGCCGCGACCTCCGCGGTCAGCGCCTCGTCGAGGAGGCGCAGTCGATCCGGGGACAGTCCGACCTCCGCCGGGTCGACCGGTGCGAGCACCTCAGGGGATTCCGAACGCATCCCGCGAGCTTATTGCGCGGCGACGGGCTTGGTGAGGGCGGCGTAGCGGGCGATGTGATGGTCGGCCGGACCCCATTCGTACTCGAGGGCGGTGAGGCGCTTGAAGTAATGGCCGATGGACAGTTCCTCGGTCATGCCCATGGCGCCGTGCAACTGGACCGCGTGCTGGCCGATGAAGCGGGCCGCGCGGCCGATGGTGGCCTTGGCGGCGGCCGCGGCACGGGCCCGTTCCGCCGGGGCGGTGTCGAGCTTCAGCGTGACGAGATACATTGCGGCGACGGCCTGTTCGAGTTCCAGATGCATATCGACCATACGGTGCTGCAGCACCTGGAAGCTGCCGATCGGGACGCCGAACTGCTTACGCTGTTTGGCGTAGTCGACGGTGTCGGCCAGCACCCGGCGCATCGCGCCCACCGCCTCCGCGGCGATGGCGGCGATCGCCTCGTCGGCGGCGGTCGCGAGTGAATCCGCGACCGCGCCTTCGGTTCCCAGCAGGGCGTCCGCCGGTACGCGCACGGATTCCAGGACGATATCGGCGGCCCGGCGCTCATCGATGGTCCGGTACGGGTGCAGGGTGAGACCGGCGGTTCCGGCGTCCACCACGAACAGCGACAGACCCGCGGGCGTATGGGCGGTGATCAGCAGATGCGTGGCCAGCGGCGCGCTCGTCACGACGATCTTCGCACCGTCGAGCACCCACGAATCCCCTTCGCGCCGTGCGGTTGTCGAGACCCTGTTCAGGTCGTAGCCCGAATCGGCCTCCAGCGCGGCGAAAGCCGTGACGACCGTGCCGGAAGTGATACCCCGCAACAGGGTTTCGGCCCGGGCCCCGCCCGCGCGGCGCAGCAGCCCCGCGCCCACCACGACGGTGTCCACATACGGTTCCACGACCAGCGCCGCGCCGAGCGCCTCGGCGATGAGCATCGTCTCCACCGCGCCGCCGTCGAATCCGCCCACATTCTCGGGCAGGCTCGCGCCGAGTATCCCAACCTCCTCGGCGAAGGCGCGCCAGATCTCCGGCTGCCAGCCCGAGCCCACGCGGGCCGCGGCGCGGCTTTTCTCCAGGTCGTAGCGGGCCGTCAGGAAGTCGGTGACGGTGTCGCGCAGCAGCTGTTGTTCGGCGGTCGGTTCGAAGTCCATATCACAGTCCCAGGGTTGCCTTGGCGATGATGTTGCGCTGAATCTCGTTGCTACCGGCGTAGATCGAGCCCGCCCGATCGTTGAAGTAGCGCAGCGGGGCGACCGCCTGCCAGTCCGCGCCGCTGAGGTGGTCGTCGGCGGGCGGCAGGTAGTCGGCGACCGGACCGCCCGGCATGGCGGCGTGCGGTTGATAGACCCGTCCGCGCGGACCGGCCGCCTCGAGGGCGAGTTCGGTGAGGCGCTGGCTCAATTCGGTGCCGAGGATCTTCAGCGTGGAGGCCGCCGGGCCCGGATCGCGGCCGTGCGAGATCGCCGACATGGTGCGGTATTCCAGGATCTCGAGCACATCGGCGCGGATGCGGGCGTCGGCCAGTTTGGCGGCGAAGGCCGGATCGTCCAGTAGCGCACCGCCGTTCGGGCCCGGCGCCGCGGCGGCCTGGGCGGCCAGCGATTCGGCCATGACCTGCAGCGTGGGGCCGTAGGCCGCGCCGCCGCGTTCGAAGTTCAGCAGATATTTCGCGACGGTCCAGCCGTCGTCGACGCGACCCAGGACATTGGACCTCGGCACCCGGACCTGATCGAAGAAGACCTGGTTCTGGACCTGTTCGCCGGAGGTCATGACCAGCGGGCGGACCTGGATGCCGGGGGAGTCCATCGGGATGAGCAGGAAGGTGATGCCCTGCTGTTTGCGTTCCAGGCGCGCGGTGCGGACCAGACAGAAGATCCAATTCGCCTCGGTCGCATGGGTTGTCCAGATCTTGCTGCCGGTGCAGATCAGATCGTCGCCGTCGGCGACCGCGGCCATGGCCAGCGAGGCCAGATCCGAACCCGCCTCGGGTTCGGAGTAGCCCTGACAGAAGAACACCTCGCCGGTCAGGATGCGCGGCAGGAAATACGCCTTCTGCTCCGCGGTGCCGAAGGCGATGATGGCGTGCGCGACCATCCGGATCCCCATCGGCGACAGCATCGGCGCACCCGCCAGCGTCGATTCCCGATCGAAGATGTAGTGCTGCGCCAGACTCCACGCGCACCCGCCGTGCTCCACCGGCCAGGCCGGCGCGGCCCAGCCTCGCGCGTGCAGAATGCGCTGCCACGCCATGCTCGCCTCGTGATCGGGATACACACTCGTCGCGAGCCGCCCCGCTCGGCGCAACTCGGGCGTCAGATTCTCGTCCAGAAAGCGCCGCACCTCGTCGCGAAACGCCAGATCGGTGGGCGACCAGTCCAGATCCACGGGCAACTCCTTGTGCGAATAGTGGAGCTCTACCTTCTCATTTACTCACATACGAACGCAAATGGCCGTTAACTTAGAAGCTGCCGCCTCCCCTGCTTCACCTCCCGGCTTCGCCGTCTCTTTCCCTCGGTCGAAGGCTGAGGATTGACATTCCACAATGGAGCTATAACATCGTTATAAGCATCCCACATTGGAATATCGACAGGACGGGCTCATGGATATCGCGAGCGGCACCCGGGTCTCCGACGCGGAGCGGAAGCAGGTGGCGGATCTGCTGGTGCGCAGTGTGGGTGAGGGGCGGATCGATCTGGCGGAGTACGACGGGCGGTTGGAGCGGGTGTATTCCGCTGCGACGCAGGAGGATTTGCGGGCGGTCGTCGCGGATCTGCCGAAAGCGCCTGCCTCGGCGCGGAATTCGAAAGCGGCCCCGCGCATCCCCGTGTGGCAGCGCATCGAGGGCGGTGCGTGGCTCGGGGTGGGGCTGCTCAATGTGCTGATCTGGGCCGCGGTCTCACTCGGCCTGGGTGAGTTCGTCTACTTCTGGCCGATCTGGGTCATCGGGCCGTGGGGTGCGGTGCTGGCGTTCCGGGTTGTCGCGGGGTGGGAGGCTCGGCCGTGCGAACCCCGGGCCGGGAGGTCACGGCCCGCTGCGCCCGTACGCCCGCCGATGCCCGCGCGACCGGCGACGTGGGCGAAAAGCCGACCGTAGGTTCGCAATCCCCGGTGCGACACACCCAATTCGGGCGATTTGATGATCAATTTCCCCCAGCCGCTTGCGATCTCGGGCGGTCTGTGGGGAACAATAAGGCCCCATGACCGCATCCCGTGTGTTCCGTTCGTTGCTGCGGGCCGTGCCCGCGGTGCTCATCGCCGTGATCGCGGCGGCCACGTTCGCCGTCGCCGGCGGCGTCGCGAGCGCCCAGGCGCCGGGCATCCCCGCGCTGCCCAGCTTCTCGCACCGGCTCCAGGTCGGACCCGGCGAGAGCCAGTACACCGGCAGCGTCATGGAGGGCAAGCCCGAGGGTTATGCCATCGCCGCGGGCGGCGGGCTGAAGCTGCACCTCGAGGTCACCTCGCCCAATAACAACGCCCGCGTCTCGGTCGCGCCGCTGATCGGCCCGATGATCGCCGCCGAGGCCCCCGTCGCCGACTGGGTCACCGACGGCACCGACTACCAGGTGCAGATCGTCTCTCTCGACGGCGCCGCCGCCGACTACACCCTGACCGTGAAGGCCGACCCGGCCGCCTGAGTGGTAACTCGCCGGGCGAACACGTTCGCCCGGCATACTCGGGGCAACGCCCATCGACGAGGTAGCCTGGCCGACTGTGCACCTGAAGAGTCTGACGCTGAAGGGCTTCAAATCCTTCGCGTCCGCGACGACGCTGCGCCTGGAGCCGGGCATCACCTGTGTGGTGGGTCCCAACGGTTCGGGCAAGTCGAACGTCGTCGACGCGCTCACCTGGGTGATGGGTGAGCAAGGCGCGAAGGCCCTGCGCGGCGGGAAGATGCAGGACGTCATCTTCGCCGGTACCGCGGGCCGCGCGCCCCTCGGCCGTGCCGAGGTAACGTTGACGATCGACAACTCCGACGGCGCACTGCCCATCGAGTACTCCGAGGTCTCGATCACCCGTCGCATGTTCCGTGACGGCGCGGGCGAATACGAGATCAACGGCAACTCCTGTCGCCTGATGGATGTGCAGGAGCTGCTGTCCGACTCCGGCATCGGCCGGGAAATGCACGTCATCGTCGGCCAGGGTCAGCTGTCGGCGATTCTGGAATCGCGCCCCGAGGACCGCCGCGCCTTCATCGAGGAGGCCGCCGGTGTGCTCAAACACCGCAGGCGCAAGGAGAAGGCGGTTCGCAAGCTCGAGGCCATGCAGGCCAATCTGGCTCGCCTCACCGACCTCACCGCCGAACTGCGCCGCCAGCTCAAACCGCTGGGCCGCCAGGCCGAGGTGGCCCGCCGCGCCGCGACCGTCCAGGCCGAACTGCGCGATGCCCGACTGCGTCTGGCCGCCGACGATCTGGTCGGCCGTCGCGGTGAGCTGGAGAGCCAGCAGAGTAAAGAGGCCTTCGCCCGCGAGCAGCAGATCAATGTCCAGGCCGAACTCGACGCCGCCAATGCCGCGCTGGCCCAACAGGAATTCCAGCTCTCCCGCCTGACGCCCAGCGCCGAGGCCGCCGCGCAGACCTGGTTCCAGCTCTCGGCCCTGGTCGAGCGGGTCAACGCCACCATTCGCATCGCGCGCGACCGCGCCCGCAACCTGACCATCGAACAACCCACGGGCACCAGCCGCGATCCCGAACAACTCGAGGCCGACGCCGCCCGTGTGGAGGCCGAGGAGGCCGAACTGCTCGAGGCGGTCGAAATCGCCACGGCCACCCTGGAAGCCGCGCGCGAGCAGCTCTACGAGCGCGAACAGGCCGCCAAGGCCGCCGAACAGGCCCATCTGGCCGCCGTGCGGGCCATCGCCGACCGCCGGGAGGGCCTGGCGCGGCTGTCCGGGCAGGTCGACAATCTGCGCCACCGCGCCCAATCGGCCGACACCGAGATCGCGCGTCTGTCCACCGCCCTGGCCGAGGCCCGCGAACGCGGTGGCGCCGCCGAGGCCGAATTCGAATCCGTCCAAACGGAATTGAACGAACTCGACGCGGGCGAGGAAAGTCTCGACGAGGCCTACGAGCACGCCGCCCAGGCCCTGCAGCAGGCCGAGGAGCGGGTCACCGAACTGCGCGAGAAGGATCGCGAGGCGAGTAAGAAGGTCGCCTCCCTCACCGCCCGCATCGAGGCCCTCACCATGGGCCTGTCCCGCAAGGACGGCGGCGCATGGCTGCTGGAAAACCACGGCCGGGGCCTGCTCGGCCCGCTGTCGGGCCTACTGCGCATCCACCCCGGCTACGAGGGCGCGGTCGCCGCGGCCCTCGGCCCCATGGCCGACGCCATTGCCGCCGAATCGAATTCGGCCGCCGCGGCGGCGCTGCACGCCATCAAGGCGGCCGACGGCGGCCGCGCGGCGCTCGTCTTCGGCAGCCCCGCCCGCGCGACAGACAGCGAGCGGCCTCGTAGCGCCACGCCCGAGCATGGTCCCGCGACGGCAGCGCCCGCCCAGGGCTTCGGTGACGGACCGACGACCATGGCGTCCCCTGATTCGGCTGCGGGAGAGGCCATTGCGCCGTCGGGCTCACCCGGCGCGCTGCCGGGTGGGGGGCGTTGGCTGGCCGAGGTGGTCGATTGTCCGGGGGATCTGCGGGTCGCCATCGAGGCGCTGGCGCACGGGATCGCGGTGGTCGACGATTTGACCGCGGCCGCGGAGGTGCTCTCGGCGCAGCCGGCATTGAAGGTCGTCACCCGCGACGGCGATCTCACCGGGACCGGCTGGCTGCTCGGTGGTTCTTATCGCGCGCCCAGTCAGCTCGAGATCCAGGCCGATATCGACTCGGCCAAGGCCGAATTGGAGTCCTGGCAGCGGCAGGCCGAGGAACTGGAAGCGGCGCTGTCGGGAGCGCTGGCCGAGCAGACCGTGCGCAAGGAGGCCGCCGATCAGGCGCTGCTGGCGCTGCACGAATCCGATCAGGCGCTGGTGTCGATCTACGACCGGCTCGGTCGTCTGGGTGACAGCGCGCGCACCGCGCAGAAGGAGTGTGAGCGGCTGCTGGCCCAGCGGGCCGACGCCGAGACCGGACGCGACGAGAATCTGACGAAGCTGGCCGAACTCGAGGATCGGCTGCGGCACGCGGAATCCGAACAGTCCGAACTGGATTCGGATTCCGACGCCGGAACCGAGACCGCCGGTCAGGAGCGCGAGGAGGCCGCGGCGGCGCTCGCGGAGGCCCGCTCCATGGAGGTCGAGGCCCGGCTGGCGGTGCGCACCTCCGAGGAGCGCGCGGAATCGGTGCGCGGCAAGGCGGATTCGCTGCGCCGCGCCGCCCGCGCCGAACGGGAATCG
>NZ_BDBS01000003.1 GCF_001613105.1 Nocardia pseudobrasiliensis NBRC 108224
GGCGGGTCTGCCCGCGCTGCGCCGGGGTTGGCGGCCGTGGGTCGCGGGCCTGGATCCGGCGGCCGTCCTGGCCGCGGCCGGTGTGGCGGCGATCCTGGCGGCGGATCTGAGCGGACTCAGCAAGGCCGAAACCGAACGGATCTGGTTACCGTTCGATGTATGGGTGCTCGCGGGCACGGCCCTGCTGCCCGGCCGAGGGGCCAGGTTCTGGCTCACGGTTCAGGCCGCGACCGCCCTACTGCTCAACCATATTGTCCTGACGAACTGGTGACACGATGCGCATTCTGGTAGCCGACGACGATCCCGTGGTCCGGGAGGTGGTCCGGCGCTATCTCGAACGCGACGGGCTCACGGTGATCGAGACCGCCGACGGTCCCGCCACGGCGGCGGTGTTGGCGCGCAACGATATCGACCTCGCGATACTGGATGTGATGATGCCCGCCCCCGACGGTGTCGAGCTGTGCCGCCGGGTCCGCTCGGGCCCGCGCCCCGACACCCCGATCATCCTGCTCACCGCGCTCGGCGAGGAGGACGACCGGATCATCGGCCTGCAGGCGGGCGCGGACGACTACGTCACCAAACCGTTCAGCCCCCGCGAACTGACGCTGCGCGTCGCCTCGGTGCTGCGCCGCGCCCATCCCGCCGCCACCGGCGACGAGGTATTGCGCAGCGGCGCAATCGAATTGCGCCGCTCGGCGCGCACAGTCCAGATCGACGGCGCGCCCGTCGATCTCACCGCCCGCGAATTCGACCTGCTGGCCTTCCTGCTCGGCCATCAGCAGCGCGTCTACAGCCGCGAGGAACTGCTCGCCCAGGTGTGGGGCTGGACCTTCGGCGATCTGTCCACGGTGACCGTGCACATCAAACGCCTGCGCGCCAAACTCGGCGACGCCCACCGCATAGATACCGTCTGGGGACGCGGATATGCCTGGGGCAGAATCGATTCCGACGATGCCCGCTGACACCCTCGGCCTGATCGGCTACGCACTCGCCGGATCGCTGCCCGTGGTCGGCCTCGGCGCACTGCTGCTGCGCTGGCTGCGCAATCGCTCGGTCACCACGAGTATGGCCGCGCTGGTGCTGATTCCGGCGCTGGCCACCCTCACCGGCGTGATCGCCGTCAGCGGACTGATGTTCACCGACGAACTCGAGCGCACCGCCGTGGTACTCGGCGTGGTCACCGCGGTGACGGTTCCGGCCGCCGTACTGCTCGGCCGCGCCCAGGCCCGCACCATGGTGTGGGAGAAGCAGATGCTCGAACGGGAGCGCGCGGCCGAACGCTCCCGCCGCGAGTTGATCGCCTGGGTCAGCCACGATCTGCGCACCCCGCTCGCGGGTATCCGGGCCATGGGCGAGGCGCTGGCCGACGGCGTGGTCGATCAGCCCGGCGATGTGGCCCGCTACGGCCACACCATCGTTCGCGAGACCCATCGGCTCACCGCCATGGTCGACGATCTGTTCGAGATGTCGAAGATCAATGCCGGGGCGCTGAACCTGTCACTGGAGACCCTGGATCTGCGCGAACTCGTCGACGAGGTGGTCACCGCCAATACCCCCACCGCCGCACGCGCCGAAATCGCCCTCACCGCAAGCCAACCCGGCCGCAAGATCCCGGTGGCCGCCAGCGATCGGGCGCTGAGCCGGGTGTTCACCAATCTGATCGCCAATGCCATCGCCCACACCCCGGCGGGCGGGCGCATCGACGTATCGGTCGGCAGCGAGGGCCGTCACGCCTGGGTTCGGGTCGAGGACACCGGGCCCGGCATCGCCGCGGTCGATCTGCCCCGCATTTTCGAGGCCGGATATCGCGGCAGCACCGCGCGCACCCCGACCGCCGACGATCTGGGCAGCAGCAGCGGGATGGGCCTGGCGATCGCGGCCGGACTGGTACAGGCCCACGGCGGCACGATCAGCGCCGAATCCCCGGGCACGGGTGCGCGTTTCGAGGTGCGCCTGCCGCTGCTGGCCTAGCGCCATCGCGGCGCACCGGCCCCGGATACCGAACGCAGTGGGGCCCGGGCGAATTCGACCAGGCCGTACTCGGGCCGGACGGCCGCGCGAAATCCCAGTTCCCGACGCGCTCGCTCGGGCGAGGCGACGATATGGCGCACATCGCCCGCCCGGAACTCCCCCGTCACCACCGGCTGCTTCCCCTCGCTCGCCGCCGCCAGCACGGCCGCGACCTCGGCGATCGTAATGGGTTGTCCCGAGGCGATATTGAGCGCGGTGAACGACGACAGCGGGCCCTCGAGCGCCGCCACATTCGCCGCCGCGATATCGCGCACGTGCACGAAGTCGCGCGCCTGACAACCGTCCTCGAACACCCGCGGCGCCTCGCCGCGTTCGAGCGCCGAGCGGAAGATGGCCGCCACCCCGGAATACGGTGTATCCCTGGGCATTCCGTCACCGTAGACATTGTGGTAGCGCAGCGCCGTCACCGTCGATCCGGTGATCGTGGCCCACGCGGCGGCGAAATGCTCCTGCGCGAGTTTGCTCGCCGCGTACAGGCTGCGCGGGCGCAGCGGAGCCGATTCGTCCACCGGCGCCCAGTCCAGGAGTCCGCCGTCATCGCCGCGATGGTCGAAGACCCCGCGCTCCAGGTCTTCTCGCCGTCGCGGCGCGGGCTCGACCTCAGCGCCCAGCGCGTCGACGTACCGTCCCTCGCCGTACACCACCATCGAAGAGGCCAGCACCAGATGTTTACACCGCGCCCGATCCATGGCCGCCAGCAATACCGCGGTGCCCAGATCGTTGTGGCTGGCGTAGGCGGGCGCGTCCTGCGCGTTGACCCCCGCACCCACCACCGCGGCCTGATGGCACACCGCGTCCACCCCGCGCAGACAGTCGTCGAGGGCGTCGGGATCGCGCACGTCGACCCGCTCGATATCCGGCGGCGGCGCGGCCTTCGCACCGTGGGCCGCCGCGAGCATGAGGTCGATCGCGACCACCTCGTGCCCGGCCGCGCGCAACGCGGTACGGATATGGGATCCGATGAATCCGGCCGCGCCGGTGAGCAGTACCCGCATCATCGGACCATTCTCACCGCCGCGCGGCCGTGCGCGAGCCCCGGACACGGTGTGTCCCGGCAAATGTCAGCGTTCGGTCACATCGTTTGTCCGCAATGCACTCGGGTAGCCGCCCACTGTGCCGCAATTCCGACGACACCCGGCCACCGCCGGAGAAAGTGAGCACCACCCATGAGCACCGTAACCGCCTCGACCGAGGTGAACGTCCCGATTCACACCGCCTACAACCAGTGGACCCAATTCGAATCGTTCCCGAAGTTCATGGAGGGTGTGGAGCGTATCGATCAGATCGACGACACCCACACCCACTGGAAGGTCAAATTCGGCCCGGTGGAACGCGAATTCGACGCCACCATCACCGAACAGCATCCCGACGAGCGCGTGGCCTGGCGCTCCGATGCCGGTCCCGAGCACGCGGGCGTGGTCACCTTCCACCGCATCGATGACACCACCACCCGCGTGATCACCCAGATGGACGTCGACCCCGAGGGTTTCGTCGAGAATGTCGGCGACAAACTGGGCCTGCTGGATCGCCGAGTCAAGGGCGATCTGAAGCGCTTCAAGGAATTCGTCGAGGAGCACGGCCGGGAAACCGGCGCGTGGCGCGGGGAGGTCCCGCGTCCCGGCGTCTGATCCCCCGGCCGATCCCCTACTTGGGAACCAGAATTCCGGTCAGATCCGCATTGCGGATCTGGGTATCGGGATTGGCCTGGGCCTTGCACATGAGCTGAATCGCGGTGACCGACCGGTCGACGGTCTGGTCATCGGGATTCTTGCTCTTGTTGTCCTGTTCCAGATATTTGCGCACGGTCACATGCTGTTTGTCGTTGTCCTGCGCAACGAATTCACTGCACGGCGTATCGCCGCCCTTGTTCACCGCCTCCTTGGCCTGTTCGCAGCCGGCGGTGGACAGGGCGACCAGCGCGGCAGCGGCCGCGCAGCACCACAGGGGTAGTCGAGTGATCATGACGCCGACATACCCGCCGGATCGGCGGCCAATCGCGGACGATTACGGCGTCTGCCTCGGGGTAGAGCCAGGGTACCGGCGGCTACCGGCCGCGTTGTCGACCATCGACGAAGTAGGAGAGAGCCGAGATGGCGGATCGGAAGAATCCTGGGCAATTCGGCAACCGTGCGGACACCAAGGAACAGGCCCGCAAGGGCGGCTTGGCCAGCAGTGGAAGTTTCGGCGGCGCCAATTCCGCCGACCCGCGGGCGGCGGGCCGCAAGGGCGCCAAGGCCCAGCCGACCGAGGCGAAGGCCAAGGGCGGCAGGCACAGTCACCGCGTGAGCCGTCACGCGACGTCCGGCGAGGAGGTGGCCGCGGAACAGCCCGCTCCGCGGGAGTGAGAGCGGCAGGGCCGGTCGAAGGGACTTAGGTCCATATCCAGGCACATCCGGGTCACCTATCGTGATCTCGAACCCCTGCTACGGATTGGACGTCAGCCATGATCACCGTGTTCCTGGTCGACGACCACGAGATCGTCCGGCGTGGTCTGATCGATCTGCTGGAGGCCGATCCGGAGTTGTCCGTGATCGGCGAGGCCGGCGATGTCGCCCAGGCGCTGGCCCGAATCCCGGCCCTGCACCCGAATGTGGCGGTGCTGGATGTGCGGCTACCCGACGGCAACGGCATCGAGCTGTGCCGCGAATTGCTCTCGCGCCTGGACGATCTGCGCTCTCTGATCCTCACCTCGTTCACCGACGAGCAGGCCATGCTCGACGCGATCCTGGCCGGGGCCAGCGGCTATGTGGTCAAGGACATCAAGGGGATGGAGCTGGCCGAGGCGATCAAGGCCGTCGGCTCGGGCCGTTCGCTGCTGGACAATCGGGCCGCGGCGGCGCTGATGGACCGGCTGCGTCGCAGCACCCGGCCCGACGGTCCGCTGGCCGCCCTCACCGATCAGGAACGCACCCTGCTCGATCTGCTCGGTGAGGGGCTCACCAATCGGCAGATCGCCGAGCGCATGTTCCTCGCGGAGAAGACAGTCAAGAACTACGTCTCCCGGCTGCTGGCCAAACTCGGTATGGAGCGGCGCACCCAGGCCGCGGTCTACGCCTCGAAACTGCGCGGCGGGCAACACTATTCGGACTGATTCAGTCGGTGTAGATCCCGTCGACCAGCCGCGGCACGGCGGTGCTGACATCGACCTCGGACGCGAGCGCGACATCGGCGGCCATACCCATGCCGATGAGCTCGCGCCCGGACACCGCCTCGGTCAGCAGCGCCGGGATGTGGTCGGCGGCGGCTCGAAATGCCATGGCCGCCAACCGCGTTTCCGATGACGCGTCATCGCGGCGATCCAGTAGCGCGGCGGCGATCGCCCCCGCGCCGAGATAGTCCTCGATACCGGGGCGCATCGGTCCCTCGACCACGCCCCACCGCTCCCCCGCCGCGATCACTCCGATCGGACGGTCTCCCGCGGCCTCCGCCGCCGCCCGCGCCACCGCATCGGCATTGCGCAGCGATCCGGCGAACACCGCCGGACCCAGATCGGCGGCCAGGGCCGACAGGGTCGCGCCATTGGGCGAGGGCAGCGCGAGCAGCGTCCCCGCGGGCAGGTCCAGCAGCGAGGCCGGACTCAGCGACCACCCCGGCTCGCCCTTGGCCGCGGCCGCGACCGCACCCGCCCGCTCGGCCGCCTCCTCGACGCGCGAATCGGCGCGCCGCCAGGGCAGCGGAAGCACCCGGGCACCGCGTCCGATCGCGATGTCCACCGACGTCGAGAACGACAACACATCGATGATGATCACGGCCCCGCAGTGCGGTGCCAGCGCGGCCAGCCCTTCGCGGCCCCATTCCAGACGGATCGAAAACCCGTGCTGATCCGTTGGCGGAATTGTCACAGCGCTCAACGCTATCAATCGATCTACTGTTGAGGTAACTGGCGAGTAATGAGGTGGTAATCGCAGCATTCGAGGAGCCGCGCAATGGACATCCCCACTGCTTTCACCGTGCAGGATCTGACCACCACCGGGCATGCCTCGGAGTTGCTGGCCAGATATCTGACCATGCTCACCGACGATGCCGTGATCGAACTGCACGGCCTGCCCGCCGACCTGCCGACCCGACTGACCGGACGCGCGGAGATCGAGACCGCCGTCGCGCGCCTGGCCGATCTGGATCTGCGCGTCACCGAACTCGCCGCCGCCGAACCACTGCTGGATCCGGCCACCTGGCTGGTATTCGCCCGCGGCGAGCTGATCTCCCGGTCCACGGGTGCGCATCACCGCCAGGGCTATGTCTTCGCACTGCGCCTGCGCGGCAATCTCATCAGCCACTGCGCCTGCTATCGCGATCCGCTCGCCGACGCCCCGGCCGATGCCACCCGCCGCCGCGGCCTGCTCGCGCCGCTGGGCGGTATCGGCCTGCGCCGACGTCGCCGCGGCCAGGCGCCCACCGATCGGCTGTGACGACTGTCTCGCCGCGCCGACTCCACTACCACGACCGCCGCGCCGATGCCGATAGATTCGTAGGGATCGTTATATCGATGAGTCGAAGAAAGCGGGTGCGATGCACTGGGACCAGATGACCGCCACGCCCGATGACCTACGCAAACGCGCCACCCGGCTGCGTCGCGGGGTCGGGCAGCTCGGAGTGCTGGAGGCGATCATCGATGGGGCCTACGGGCCGTGGCTGGGCGCGATGGACGCCGACGGGCGCGGCACCGCCGAGCTGCGGATGCATCTGGCCGGGCAGTATCGGATCACCGCGGTGGTCACCAGCGCGGGCAAGCTCAACCTGGTCCAACTCGCCGATCCGAACATCGAGAAGGTGCTGTCGAACAAACCCGCGCTGCGCCGCGGCTGGTCCGACGACGAGCCGATGCCCAAACAGCCCGACTGGATCGAATACGTCGTCAGCTGGGTCGAGAACGCCAGCAGCCATGTCGACCGCCGCGCGGTCATCGCCTGGCGTCTCGACGGCGCCGACCGCCGCCTGGCCGCGATGGACGACACCATCGAGAGCTTGCGCGCGAGCCTGCACGAACGCGAGCAGCTGCGCGCGGTCCTGGCCGCCGAAATCACCGAACTGCGCGGCGAACTCGACGCCCTCCCCGCCAACGAACCACCCGCCGAGGATCCGGTGACCTTGATCACCGTCCCCACCGACAGCGCCCCCACGACGCCCGAACCCGTCGTCGAGCTCCCACCGGATCCGCAACCGGCGAATCCGTTGCCCGACAACGCCTCCACCGATGCGGTGAATCAGACCGCATTCCTGGAAACGACGCAGGTCATCCTCTAGGCCCACGCCGCTGGTCGCGTGACCGCTCGGCGGATTCCCGACGCCTCTCACCCAAGATTGGCATCGAATCCCGCTCCGGCACTAGCATTTTCATGTCCGGTACCGAGCAGCTTCACGACAGCGAAAGAGCCCCATCATGATTCTCGCGGCCCTGCACGACACCGTTCTCGCCCAGCTCGGCAACCCGACTCCGGAGACGCCGCCCGTCGCCGACAAGCTCATGAAGCTGGTCCGCTACTTCACCTGGTTCGTCCTGCTGTCGGGCGTACTCGGGATCGTCTATGCCGGTGGCCGATTCGCCTGGGACAAGTGGACCGGCGGCGGCTCCCAGGCGCCGCGCATGGTCGCGGGCGCCATGATCGGCGGTATCGTCGCCACCAGTGCGGGCACAATCATGAACGCCGTGATCGGCTGAACATCCGATGATCCGCTCCCACGGTTGCCCGCCCCGGGCCACAATCGAGATGTGCCGATAGACGGATCCGCCGCCGACTATTCCTGGGAGTTGCGCCACGACGACCGCGTCGTGGAATCCGGCGCCCTGTCCTGGGAAGACGCCCATCCCTGGACGGGCAAGGCCGCCACCGATGTCTACGAGATGAGCAGCGAGCTGTTCGACCTGGCCTGCTCGACCGCGCTGGAGGATTGCCGCGACGCGGTGGTGGACGCGCGAATGGAGGGTCGCCCCGATCCGGTCCCCATCGATCGGCTCGCGGTGATCCTGCGCGACGCCGACGGCGGGGAGCTGATCGCCATGACCGCCAAGCTGATCCACCTGCCGATCACCGACGCATATGTCGAGGAGCAGATCGCCCTGCTGCGCGCGACCGAGGAGGAGGACCGCCGACTGGCCCTGGCGCGTCAGCAGAACCTCGAACAGCCGCATCTGTCGGCGCTGCTGAATTACCCACTGGAGCCGCCCCTTCCGCCGCTCGAGCCGCCCGAACCGCCGCCCGCGCCCGATCCGCAGAGCCAGCGCGTCGACGATCTCGAACGCGCCGCCGAGGATCTGCGCGAAAGTGCCGTCGATCCGGATCACTGCCGCCGCAAGCTGTTCGAGGCCGAACATCGCCTCGCAGACGCCGAACAGCAGCAGCGCCAACTCATCCACCTGGGCGACGAGATCGCCCTCGAGGCCGCCGCGGGCCATGTCACCCGCTGCGCCGAACAGGTGAGCTTCTGGCACGACCGCTCATCCGAGGTCACCGAAATCTATTTGCGCGCCGCCGCACTCGACGCCGAGGCCAATCGGCTGCGCCGATCGAACTGACCGGTCAGTGCACGGTCATCAGGATGTGGTCGAAGGCCGCGATGGTCGCCGGCGAGGGCGGCGGCACCAGCGGTAGTTCGGCGATCAGCCGCTCCGACAGGTCGCGCAGCGACAGATTCGTTGCCTGCGAACGCCAGACGAGTACCTTGCACGCCTGTTCGGCGCTGATGCCGTACATGCGCATGAGTATGCCCTTGGCCTGCTCGACCACCGCTCGCGCCGCGAACGGCCGCGGCAGCTCCGCGTCCAGGGCCGCCCGCTCGTCGTCTCCGAGCACACCGCCCAGATCGATATAGAAGCCGGAAGTGCCCACCGCCGCGCCGTTCTCGTCGCGGATCCGATCGGCGACGACCATGACATCGTGTTCGACGCCCGCGGTGTCGAGGAACCGATGCCTGCTGGAAAACGGCTCGCCCAGATCGACCGAGCGATCGATGGCCTCGGCCACACCCCGGCGATCGTCGGGATGTTTGTGCGCCAGAATCAGTTCGGTGCTCGGCTCCACCTCACCCGGCCGATAGCCGTGCATGCGATAGACCTCCGCCGACCACTCCCACCGGCGGGTGGCGAACCAGAACCGGAAACTACCGACCGCAACGGATTCCGACACGACTCCAGTATCCCCGCAAACGCGCGCCTAGGAGGTCCGGTCGATTCCCCGTGCCCGATCGCGGGCCAGCGACCGGTCGCGCTGTTCCTCGAAACGCGGAATGTCCACGGTGCGCAACCGATCCAGAAAGGCGGCCAGCCGCTCCCGCGCCCGATCGCCACGCGGACCGAAGTCGGTGCGGGAGAAGATGTTCCACTGCCGCAGCACCGGATCGAGCACCTCCTCGCAGTGCTGGCGCAGATCGTAGACGCCGTATTTGGCCATCAGCACGCCATTGCGGCGAAAGTCGGGCATCCCCGCGCCGGGCATGCGGAAGTTCTCGACGATGGTGTCGATCGCGGCCATCGCCTGATCGGGCACCAGCTCCAGCGCGGCCTCGCACATGGATCGATAGAAGATCATGTGCAGGTTCTCGTCGAGCGCGACGCGCTGCAGCATCCGATCGGCCACCGGATCCCCGCACACCCGCGCGGTATTGCGATGGCTGATACGAGTGGCCAGTTCCTGAAAGCTCACGTACGCAACCGAATACAGGAAACCCGCCTCCTCCCCCGGCAGCTGGTCCAGCGGCGCGGCGAAGCCGTTGGTCATATGGGTCATGCGAGCCCGCTCGAGGGCGACCGGATCCACCCCGCGGGTCACCACCAGATAGTCGCGCAGCACCGTGCTGTGGCGCATCTCCTCGGCCGTCCACCGGCCCACCCAGCTGCCCCACGCGCCGTCGCGGGAGAAGTTCTCGGCGATCTCGCGGTGATACGAGGGCAGATTGTCCTCGGTGAGCAGGTTGGTGACCAGCGCCGCCTTGGCGACCTCGCTGAGCGAGGACTGCCCCGGCTCGAAGTCCACGCCGCCCAGCATCGCGAAATCACGCCCCCGGTCCCACGGTACGTAATCGTGGGGATGCCAGTCCCTGGCCATCGATAGATGGCGGTTGAGGGCGTCCTCGGCCACAGATTCGAGCTCGGTCAGGATTTCGCGCTGGGTCAGTTCGCGTACCAACGTCGTTGTCCGCCTTTCGGTCCGGGAGTTCATACCGCGCTGTCTCGACCATCCGACCACCGCGTCGATCCCCCTCGACAGAGGCGAAAGTCCTCTCCGCCGAGACCGGTGGACCCGGCGGTTTGTTATAAAGGACTTCAGCGGGCTCGCGACTCGGTGACGAGGAGGCAATCCGGTGGGTGACGGCGGTTCGGCCAGATTGTCCAGCCGGATCGTCTTCGGCTCGTCGAACAGCACGCCCAGCACGCCGCGACCCTGCGGCAGATCGCCGATCCGCGCGCGCAGGTGTCGTCGAGTTCCGATCACCCCGCCTCGGTCGGCTTCCCGCCGAATCATCCGCCCATGCGCACCTTTCTCGGCGCGCCGATCCGCATTCGCGACGAGGTGTTCGGGAATCTGTATCCGACCGAGAAATTCGGTAGCCGGGGCTTCACCCAGGACGACGAGGCGATCGTGCAGGCGCTCGCCGCCGCGGCCGGGGTCGCGATCGATAACGCGCTGGACCGTCCCGCTGCCCTGACCGATTCGCCCCACCCGGAGGTTGCCGTCATGTCCGACGAGATTGCCGTGAATCCGATCTTCACTCGGGAACCGATGTCGATTCCGCGCAATCGGCTGCCCGACGGGGATCTGGATCCCGATACCGCCTATCAGATCGTCCACGACGAATTACTGCTCGACGGCAATGCCCGGCTCAATCTCGCGACGTTCGTGACCACCTGGATGGAACCGCGGGCGCGGGTGCTCATGGCCGAATGCTCCGACAAGAACATGATCGACAAGGACGAATATCCGCGCACCGCCGAACTCGAACAGCGCTGCGTGCGCATCCTCGCCGATCTGTGGCATGCCGCCGATCCCGATCACACCATCGGCTGTTCGACCACCGGCTCGAGCGAGGCGTGCATGCTGGCGGGCCTGGCGTTGAAACGACGCTGGCAGCATCGACGCCGCGCCGCCGGAGAGCCGACCGATCGGCCGAATCTGGTGATGGGCATCAATGTTCAGGTGTGCTGGGAGAAATTCGCCAACTACTGGGACGTCGAGGCGCGGCTGGTGCCCATGTCCGGCGACCGCTTCCACCTCACCGCCGAGGAGGCGGTGAAATACTGCGACGAGAACACCATCGGCGTGGTCGCGATCCTCGGCTCCACCTTCGACGGCAGCTACGAACCGGTCGCCGAGATCTGCGCCGCGCTCGACGAGCTGCGGGAGCGGCGGGGCTGGGATATCCCGGTCCATGTCGACGGCGCGTCCGGGGCGATGATCGCGCCGTTCTGCGATCCGGAACTGGTGTGGGATTTCCGATTACCGCGCGTGGCCTCGATCAACACCTCGGGGCACAAGTACGGGCTGGTGTATCCCGGTGTGGGCTGGGTGGTCTGGCGCGATGCCGAGGCGTTGCCGGAGGATCTGGTGTTCCGGGTGAACTATCTCGGCGGCCAGATGCCGACCTTCGCGCTCAACTTCTCCCGCCCGGGAGCCCAAGTCATCGCCCAGTACTTCACCTTTCTCCGCCTGGGCCGCAGGGGATTCGAACGGACCCAGCGCTACTGCCGCGAGGTCGCCTCCGATCTGGCCGACCGCATCGCGAAACTGGGCCCGTTCCGGCTGCTCACCGACGGACGGCAACTGCCGGTGTTCGCGTTCACCCTCGCCGAGACCGAAACGGGCTATTCGGTATTCGACGTCTCGGCCGCGCTGCGCGAACAGGGTTGGCTGGTGCCCGCCTACACCTTCCCCGCCGACCGCGAGGATCTGGCGGTGCTGCGCGTCGTGGTCCGCAACGGCTTCACCCACGATCTGGCCGATCTGCTGATCGAGGCGTTCGAGCGCGCGATCCCGCGACTGCGCGCCCAGGACCGGCCGCTGCGCGGACCGGAATCCGGCGGGTTCGCCCACGGCACCGAATCGCACTGAGCCCGAGGCGGTTTCAGCCGCGGCCGTGGCGCAGTTCGTAGGCCTCGCGTTCGGCCGCGGCGCGGCGACGCTCGGTGACATCGGCCAGCGCGGGATCCAGCTCGTGCTTGACCAGGCGGTGGCGGCGGTAGACGTACATCAGCGCGATCGTGAAGTAGATCAGCGGAATGTAGAGCAGCGCCGCCATCGACAGCCCGATCCACAGCGGACCGGGCACCAGCAGGAACAGGCACAGCACCGGAATCATCGGCAGCAGGAACCGCAGCAGATAGCGTCGGCCCGCGCCCGGTCCGGTCAGATCCTCGAGCACCCACTCGCGCAGTTCCGGCGGCAGGGTGGCCCCGCAGATGTAGCGCAGGCGCTGAACGGGATTGGGCGTCTGTCGCGTCATCGGTTCTCCCTACTTACCGGCGCCCGCCGGGCCGCCTCGTTCACGCGGGTGAGCACCTCGCGCAACTCCTCGAGATCCGCCAGACCCACCCCGAGCGCCCGCACCACCGCCGGCGGAATCTTCTCCGCCTCCCGGCGCAACGCCCAACCGGCCGCGGTGAGGTCGATCAGCAGGGTGCGCTCATCGTGCTCGTCGCGCCGGCGGGTGATGAGCCCCGCGGCCTCGAGCCGTTTGAGCAGCGGCGACAGCGTCGGCGAATCCAGCTGAATCGCCTCGGCGATCGCCTTCACCGACATCGGCGCCTCACCCCACAGCGCGAGCATCACCAGATACTGCGGATGGGTCAACCCGAGCGGTTCCAACAGCGGCCGATAGACCGCGAGCACCGATCGGTTGGCGACCGCGAGCGCGAAACACACCTGTCGGTCCAGCCGCAACGGATCTTCGATCTCCACGCCCCAGAGCTTAACGCGCCAACAGTTAACGCACAAACTATTCGTGCGTGGGATGCGTCAACCGATGATCGGCAGGTCGGCCTCGTCGGCCAGCCGCGACAGCGTGCGCTGCATGAGGCCGGTGATGTACTCGTAGGCCCGTGACAGATCCAGTTCGGGGCCGAGTTCGGCGCGCAGATCGATCGGTTCGAGGAATTCGATGGTCACCTTGGTCGGCAGCGGCAGATGTCCGGCGAGATCGCTGATATTGAGCCCCCACGGCGCGGCCAGCGAGATCGGGAACACCTTCAGCCGCAGCATTCGATCCAGCCGCAGCAGGCGGGCCAGCCGATCCCCGCGGGTGAGGATCAGATGATTCTGGTGCGCACCGTAATTGACCATCGGCACGATCGGTACCCGCTCCTGCCACGCGAGCCGCAGGAATCCGGTGCGGCCCGCGAAGTCGATCCGATCGCCCTCCCACGCGGGCCGATGCACCTCCCAGTCGCCGCCGGGATAGACGAGAACCACCGCGCCGCTGCGCAATGCGGCCCGGGCCGAATCCGGGGTGGCCGCGATCGTGCCCCATTTGCCCAGCACCGGCCCGAGGACCGGCACGAGCATCACCAGATTGTGGGCCAATTGGTAGAACGGCCGCCGCGGCCCGAAATGCCGCGCGAATGCCAGCGCGGTCACCAGCACCTCGGGTGAGGTGTTGCCGCCGGAATGGTTACCCACCAGCAGAACCGGGCCCGAGGCCGGGATCCGGTCCAGCCCGCGCACCTCCGGGCGGAAGTACAGCCGCGCCAGCTGCCACGACGGGCCGAGCACGCGGGCGATGAACTCCGGATCGCGGTTGTCCATATCCGCCTCGGGCACCAGCTGTTTCACCTGTCCGGCGATCCAATCGACAACGGATTCGACCGGCGCGGAGGCGAACAGGGGAAGTTTCATCGGACGGCCCTCGGATTCGGCGAACTGTGCCGGAGGTCATACCCGATGCGGCACGGGCTACACGTCCGCGCGGCCCCGATACCCCGGCGTCGTGACGCCACGGCAGGTGCGCACGGTGATCACCGTGTGCTGCAACGGATTCGATACCCTCAGCCCCGCCGGAAGCGAGGCGGGCGATCGGCGCCGACGGCGCCGCCCGAACAATCCGATGAAAACTTTCTTCATCGCCTACATCCTGATGTGACTCGATAACAACGGCGAAGACGGTTGACGCGTGAACATTCCGCTACCACGCATTTCGGCTTTGCCGGTCGATAACGTTACATACGGAAGCTTTTCCGATCTACTCGAGCGCAAACGGTCGCGAGTTCCGGCTCGCGGTCCAGGATTGCGCTATGAAGATCGCCCTCGTCGGAATTCTCGCGGGACTGGGTCTGCTCACCGCGGCCCCCGCCCACGCCGCGGCCCTCACACCCGATTACGCCCAGCCGCCCAACGGCGCCGGAGTCGACCCGGGCCACAATCTCACCCCGGTCTGGTCACCGATCCAGGTCCCGGCCCTCGACGATGTCGACACCGCCTCGACCACGACGATCACCGCACATCCCTACCTCGCGCCCTGGGCGCACGAGCGGGTGCCGATCCCCGCGGGCACCGCGGTCGAACTGCGCGGCGCGGCGCGGGTGCGCATTCCCGAGGCGAACGGAAAGACCCTGGTGGTCAATCCGAACGGGCACTGCTATTTCGACGGCCCGAATGCGGTGTCGGGTGATCTCACTCCGACCGCGCTGACCCCTGTGCGAATCGACACATCGGCATTCCAGTTGACCATCGAGCCGACGCTGTATCGGCACTGACAACTAACGCAGATGAGTTCGCAGGAACGCCAGGGCGTTCGGGAGCGAGGCGACGAACGCGCCGCTGTGATCCTTACCGGGATACTGATCGACCGTGACGCGGATCCCCGGATTCATATCCTGTAGGGCGCTGGCATAGGCGTCGGTCTCGTCCGGTGGCACGTCGATATCGGCGGTGCCGTAGCCGAGGGCGATATCGGTGGTGAAACCGTTCTCGCGATATCCGGTGAGGGCGGCGATATCGGATTCGAAGGTCGGCGTCGGATCGGCCGGATCGGCGACCAGGGCCTCCGGGCGGCGGCCGCCCGCGCGGGCCACCAGATCCGAAAGGCATTGGGTGGCAGCGCTTTCCACATAGTCGCGACCGAAATCGGACAGATAGGGTGTGACCCGCTCGGGATGCAGTTCGGCCAGGGCCGCCAGGTAGTACCCGGCGTAGCCGACCTGATTGGCGGATCCGGTGGAATCGACGCGGAACATCTCCCGCAGACTGCGCGGCGGATCGGTGCGCAGCCCGGTCGCGATCACACCGCGCAGCCCCTCGGCCGCCCCGTGCCCGGCGGACAGCGCCGCCGCGCTCATCGCCGCGTGCGCGCCCTCGGACTGACCGATGACCACCCAGTCGTGCGACAGCGGAACCGGCGTCGCGCGAACCGCGGCGACCGCGTCGAGAATCGAGGCCCCCTCGACCGCGGTGTTGTAATAACTGAACTGCCCCGGCGTACCCAAACCCTGATAGTCCGGCGCGAGCACGGCATAGCCGCTGTCGAGGATGCGATTGAAATACACACTGTTGCGCTCGGACTGCGGCCGCCGCGACGGCGCACACGAATCCCCGATCCCCACGGTCCCGTGCGCCCACACCACCAGCGGCCACCCGCCCACCGGCGGCAACCCCTTCGGCAGATACAGTCCCCCCGACGCCGACGCGGGCGCACCACGCTGATCCGTTGTGGTGTAACCGATTTCGATCGCCATAGCGGCGGAAGCGAATGAATTGGCAGGATCGATCAACTCCACGCCGTTCAACGCACCCCCGGCATTCGCCGAGGGCGCCACGACCCCCACAGACAAACCGGCAGCGACCAGCACCGCCACCATACGACGACGCGACAAAACGGGCATGCCGCTCAAGGTACCGCCAACCGCCGACATCAGCGGGGAGGCAGACCGTCGAGCGTCCGCCGCACCGGGATGATCAGCTCGTCGGCCACCCAGTGGGCGACGTCGCGCGGGTAGGGGCTCGGCAGGCTCAGGACCAGGTGGGTGAAGCCTGCGGTTGCCAACTGTCGGAGGGTGTTTCGGGTGCTGTCCGGGTTGTCGTAGGTGATGACGATCTGGGCCGAGCGGGTGATCTCGCGGGGATCGCGGCCGCGGGCGATACATAGTTCGTCCAGGGTCGTGCTGTGGCGGCGCAGGGCCTCGATCGGATTGACCGGCGGGCCGATGACATTCCAGATGTCGGCGTGGTCGGCGACCAGTCCGAGGGTCGCCTGCCCGGCTCCCGCCACGAGGAACGGGGGATGCGGGCGCTGGACCGGTTTGGGGTTGCAGCGGGCGGCGCGGAGGCGGTGGTGGCGGCCGGTGTAGTCGAATACCTCCTCGGTCCAGAGGCGGCGGATGATCTCGCAGGATTCGGCGAAGTCCGCGACGGCCTCGGTCCAGGGGCGCGGTTCGATCCCATAGGCCTTGTACTCGGGTGCGACCATCGTTTCGAATCGCGGGTCACGGCGCGGGAAGCCGCCGATACCGAGGCCGAATTCCAAGCGTCCGCCGGAGATGACGTCCACGGTGGCGGCCATCTTGGCCAGCACCGCGGGGCGTCGAATCCTGTTGTTGGTCACCATCAATCCGAGTCGCAGTCGCCGCGTCTGCGCCGCGAGCGCGGCCAGCAGCGTCCAGCCCTCGTAGACCGGCCCGGCCAGCTCCGATTCCTGAATCGGCCCCGGTCCGACACGCGGCAACAGATGGTCGTAGAGCCAGGCGTGCTCGATCTCCTCGATCTCGTCGGCCTCCTGCCACACTCGGACGATATCCGCGTAATCGACATGGGCGGGAGTGGTTTTGATGCCGAAGCTCAGCCGCATGACGTCGAGATTAGAACCTGGAGCGCACTCCAGGGCAAGCATTCCTGTCGGTCCTCGCCGCTACAGTCGGCGCTCATGGGACCCGCCACCCTCGCAGTCTCCGATATCGTGCGCGGCATCGTGCCGCTGGACGGGCTGGAGCGTCATCACATCGATCAGGCGCTGGCCTGGCTCGCCGATACCGATGACATCTTCCGCCGCGTCGAACCCGCAACGCCTTCACCGCATCTGGCCGTCTACGCGGTCCTCGTCGATCCGGATCGGCGCGGGGTGTATCTGGGCAGACATCTCGAGTCCGGACTGCATCTGCCGACCGGCGGTCATGTCGAACCGGATGAGCGTCCCGGCGCGGCCGCCCGCCGCGAAACCGTCGAGGAGCTCGGCATATCCGCCGAGTTCACCGTGGTCGGCGAGCGGCCGCTGTTTCTCACCATGATCGACGTGACCGACAGCGTCGCGCATATCGACATCTCGCTGTGGTACGTCATCCGCGGCGACCGGACCCGCGACTATCCACTGGCTCCGAACGAATTCGACGGCGGCGCGTGGTGGGATATCGATCCCTACGGCCTGCCCGACACCGATCCGCATCTGGGCCGGTTTCTACTCAAACTGAGCTCTGCCCTGGAGCGGAACACATCCGCACACAACATCGAATGAATTCGCGCACCACCGCATTCGGCTCCGAGGAGCCCGGCCAGGCGATCGCGACCCGGCTGGGTCCGATCCCGCGCACCGGGCGATAGGCGATGCCCGGGCGCGGGTAGTAGCGGGCCGAGGATTCGGGGGTGAAACTCATGCCGAATCCATTGGCGATCGCGGTCAGCCATTCGTCGGTGTTGTGGGCGATGGCCCCGATCACGGCCGTCTGCGCGGGCCGTTCGTCCGCGCCGATCCAGAAATCGCGCCACGGCCCGTTCTCCGGCGGCGACGCGACGAACGGTTCGTCCCACAGCTCCTCGAATTCGAGGACCTCCCGCCCCGCGAGGCGATGCGCGGCGGGCAGTGCGAGCCAGCGCGATTCGGTGAACAGTTCGCGCACCCGATAGTCGTCCTGTCCCGGAAACGGCAGTCGCACCAGGGCCAGATCGACCTCCCCGGCCGCGAGGCCCGCGCTCGGATCGGTCCAGCCGAACTGGCGCATATCCACCCGCCACATCGGCTCCCGCTCGCGAAACGCCGCAACGATCTCGGGTGTGAATTCATTGGCGGCACTGGCCAGAAAGCCGATCCGCAACACCCGCGCGGCCCGGCTCGCACTGCCCTTGGCAGCGCGCAGCATCCGATCCCAGTCCGCCAGCAGCTCGGGCGCCTGCTCGGCCAGCACCGCACCGGGTTCGGTCAACGTCATCCCGGCCCGCGACCGCACGAACAACTCGACCTCGAGCAGCCGCTCCAACTGCCGGATCTGCTTGGTCAGCGCGGGCTGCGACAGATACAGCCGCGCCGCCGCGCGCGTCAGATGCCCCTCCTCGGCGACGGCGACGAACGCGCGCAGCAACCGCGTGTCGATATCCATTCCACAAGGTTATGAACGCAGGTATTGGACGCGACGCCCACCCCGCGGCGAGGCTCGAAGGGTGACCGACGAATACCCCGCTCCCCCACGAATCGCCATCGCCCACCACTCCGGATACGGCCACACGGCCGTCCTCGCCGAGGCCGTCGCCGCGGGCGCTCGCGACATCGACGCGGCCGCCGACGTCATCGCGGTGGACCGGATCACCGACGACGATTGGGACACACTCGATTCCGCCGACGCCATCATCTTCGGCAGCCCGACCTATATGGGCGACGTCTCGGCGGCGTTCAAGATCTTCGCCGAGGCCACCTCGTCGCGCTGTGTGCTGGGCACGTGGCGGGACAAGGTGGCCGCCGGATTCAGCAACTCCGGTGGTATGGCCGGGGACAAACTGCACACGCTGATGTCACTGGCCGTACTGGCCTCCCAGCATCACATGCACTGGGTGAACCTGGGCCTGGTCGCGGGCTGGAACAGCACCACCTCGAGTAAGGACGATCTCAACCGGCTGGCGTTCTTCCTCGGCGCGGGCGCGCAGACCGATACCGATCTACCGCCCGAGGGTGTGCACGGCTCCGATATCGCGACCTGCCGTCACCTGGGACGGCGGGTCGCGACCGTCACCACCCAGCTGGCCGCCGGGCGGCTCAGTTGTACACCGCTCCGAACGACGGAACGCTGATCGTGCCCAACTGATATTGGTAACCATCGGGATTGGCGTCGCTGACCGGCACCGGCCAGCGATGCCACAGGCTGCCGTACACCGCGGCCACGATCATGCCCGGCCCGGTATCGAGCACCCGGGTGCGGATCGTCGTATCCACCGGCACGTCATTGTGTTCCACCAGATCATCGGTGGCGCTGCGCCCATTGGACAGATTGATCCACACCACCTGCAACCGCGCCCCACCCTGATTCGGCGCGATGGTGCCCGGCCCGCCGAAGAATCCGAACCGGAATCCGTCCAGCCCGAGCGCGATTCCGGACCCGTACACCCCCGGCCCGTCGCCGCGGCCGATATCGGACTGCGCCGGAATCTGGAACGGCTGCGCGGGCAGGGCGATCGGAGCGGTCAGCGCGGTGCGACCCGCGGCGATCAACCGATCGACGGCCTGCACGGCGGCCGGATTCCCCGCCGCCGCGACGCGTAGCCGCTGCATCGCCTGCTGCCAATCCATTTGCACCGCGCCCGTTCCCGGCACATCGGCACTCGCGAAACCGGCCGGGCCGACGGTCAGAGCGGCCGCGGTCATCAGGCCCGCGGCGACACGGGCCGAACGAACACCCCACTGGTACATGACAGATCTCCTCCCGTAGAAACAACTGCTCAGCGTGCGGGACCTCGTCACGGGAGACCATAACCCACACTCCCGCCCCGGCCTTGCACCTCACGCGGCGTGAGGCTCTACGGTCACAGGTGTGACGAACTCCGACGATCCCGCGCAATCGGTGAACCGGCGGCCGCGACCGGGCTGACCGTGCGCACCCCGCATCGCTACGAGCAGCCCGGGGCCGGGGCGTCCTCGGCCAGCGGGCTGCCGGTGGGCAGGACGTAGAGCACATCCAGGATCAGTGGATCGGCGGCCTCGTTGCGGCCGATGTGAATGTAGTTGGGGCGCTCGGTGAACAGATCGCCGGTGGGGTGTTCGCCGTCGGAGCCGCAGGTCGAATCGTAGTGCGACAGATGTCCGGAGCGGACGGCCGCGTAGAGGGTGCCGTCGTGGTAGTGCCAGCCGGTGGATCCGCCCGGGGCGATGGTGATCTCGCGCAGGATGTAGTCGATGCCGCCGAAGGTGTACTGCGCGAGGATGACCCCGCTCACACCGGTCGCCGGGGTCGCCGACGCGGCCGTCGCCGATCCGGCCACCGCGATCGCCGCCAAAACGCCCACTGCCCCGAATCGCCACGTCATGAGCGTCAGCGTAATGCGCGACGATGCCCCCAATAAGCCGTGTTGACGGATTCGTCGGCCCCCGGACGATTGTCGAGCCGATCGGTCGGGTAATCCCCGAGCAAGCTGGTTCGGTATAAGCGGAAAGGGGTGGTCATTGTGGCCCGGGCCGCAGACAACGCCGCGGACTTACTCGAGCGACAGCATCGGCGAATCGAGGGTCTGCTCGCGGAGGTACGCGCGAGCGGTGATCCGGAGACGTCGTTCGCCGAATTGGTCCGGCTGATCGCCGCGCACGAGAGTGTCGAGGAATCGCTGGTGCATTCGGCCGCCGACCGCTCCGGCGTCGAATGCACCGACGCGCGCCTGTGTGAGGAGAAGCAGGTGCTCGACACCCTCGCCGAACTCTACGAGCTCGGTGTGAGGCATCCGGAATTCGGCCGCCGATTCGAGGCGTTCGCGGATATGGTGTCGATGCATCTGGCCTCCGAGGAGGTGCAGGAACTGCCGACGCTGCGCGAAGACGCTACCGCCGACGACGCCAAACGCATCGCGGCGGCGATCGAACTGGTCGAAACCTTCATCCCCCCACGCGGATCCGCCGAGGGCGCGCGCCCGACCGTCGCCCCACCGCTGCCGCTGTTCTCCCGATTGTGCGACGCGGTCGACGCCGGGCTGGGCACCGCCTGAGGCCCGCTCGAATCCGCGTGCGCCCCAACACGACACGAACGCGCCCCGCCGGAAATCGACTCCGGGCGGGGCGCGGGGCGGCGTGCGGACTAGGCGCTGGCCTTCTCGTAGGCGGCGACCACATCGGCCTGGATGCGGCCGCGATCGGAGACGTCGTAACCGTTCTTGCGCGCCCAGGCGCGAATGGCGGCGGTCTGCTCGCGGGCGGCGGCCGGGCGGGCCGGGGCGGCCACGCGGCTGCGGCCGACCTTACGACCCTGCTGGGCCCACGGTTCGAAGATCTCGCGCAGCCGCCCCGCGTTCAGCATCGACAGATCGATCTCGTATTCGACGCCGTCGAGCGCGAACGACACCGTCTCCTCGGCGGGTGATTTGCCGTCGAAATCATCGACGAGTTCGACAACGACCTTGCGGGCCATGATGATTCCCTTCGTAGTCGATAGTGCCGAGGCCGAAACGCGTGGTACCCAGGGCTATCGTCCGCTATTTCCGGCCTGAACCGTAGCATCCCGACATCGGGGACTACCAAGGCATACGCCCCACCCTATGCGGCGGTGAATATCTCGGCGGTTTCGTGGTGTTCGGTCCGCTGGTTCACGCGGCTTTCATCGGCCCTTCACAGCCGAGGTGCGATACTGATCTCGTTCGTTATCGGGCTATTCCGAGGTGGAGTGCCATGCGTGATCGGGTCACTCCCGCCGCGACCGTTCTGTCGGCCGATACCTGGGGTATCGCCGGACCGGATTTCCTGCTGATCTATGTGCTGCTCGCGGTGTTCGCCCTGTGTACGGGTTTCGTACTGCGGGCGCGGGCGACCAGGACGTCGAGCGAGCGGGTCGAGATCTGGCTCAATCCGGTGGAGACGGCGATGCTGTTCGACGATCGCCGCGCGGTCCTGGCCGGGCTGGCGGAACTACGCAGCGGACAAATGATCGACTCGGCCGGAAATCCGTGCCGCCCACCGGGTCCGGCCGCGGATCCGCTGGTCAAGGCGCTCTACGATCGGTTGAACACGCCCGGCCGCCGCGATGTCGCGAGCCTGGGCGTCGCCGTCGCCCCGGCGCTGGCGCGGCTGCGGCAGCGGCTGGTGGAACGCGGCCTGCTGTCCGGGCCCGAGCAGCAGTTGACGCTGCTGCTGGCCGCGCTTCCGGCGGTGGTGGTTTTCGCGATCGGCCTCGCGCGGATCGTCGCGGGACTGGCCAACGGCCGATCGGTGGGATTTCTGATCTTTCTGGTGATCGCGCTGCTGGTCCTCACCATTCCGGTGATCCGACCGGCCCGGCTCACCCCGGCGGGTAAGGCCGCGCTGCGGGAGGCGAACCTGCGCAACAGCCATCTACGGCCGTCGAACGCCCCGGCCTTCGCGACCTACGGCCCCGCGAGCGCGGCCATGGCGGCCGCGCTGTTCGGAGCCGCGGCGATCTGGTCGCTGGATCCCGCCCTGGCCTCCGCGACGGGCGCCATGGCCCCGGTCTCCGGCGGTTCGGACATCTCCTCGGGCGACAGCTGTTCCAGCGGCGACAGCGGAAGCAGTTGCAGCGGGAGCAGTTGCGGTGGTGGCGGTTGCGGCGGCGGCTGTGGCGGGGGTTGCGGTGGTTGAGTCACCGCTGCCGCGAGCGGCGCTCGGCATCGGCTGGCGGCGCGAGATCTGCGGATTCGTCGCCGATCTGGACGGGCTCGGATTCTGCGAGGTGATCGCCGAGACACTGCCCTCGCGTCGACGCCGGGGCACGACCGAGGTGACGCCGCCGCCTGAGCTGACGGCGCTGCGCGAGCGCGGCATACCCGTGGTGCCGCACGGTGTTTCACTGTCGCTCGGCGGCGCGGAGCCGGTGCAGCCGCAGCGCGTCGCCCATCTCGCCGCGGCCGCGCGCGCCGTGCGGGCCCCGCTGGTGAGCGAGCACATCGCGTTCGTGCGCGCGGGCGGAGTCGAGGCCGGACATCTGTTGCCGGTGCCCCGCACCCACGAGGCGCTCGAGGCCCTGGCGCACAACATCTCCCGCACCCGGGCCGAACTGGACGTGCCGCTGGCGGTGGAGAATATCGCGGCGCTGTTCGACTGGCCCACCGCCGAATTCACCGAGGCGGAGTTCCTGAGCGAACTGGTGGACCGCACGGGGGTGTATCTGCTGATCGATATCGCCAATGTCTACGCCAACGCGCGCAATCGCGACCGCGATCCGCTCGCCGAGCTCAGCCGCCTGCCCGCCGAACGCATCGCCTACTGCCATGTGGCGGGCGGCCGCGAATCCGGCGGCCGCTATCACGACACCCACGCCGATCCGGTGCCCGCCGAGGTGCTCGCGCTGGTCTCCGATTTCGTTGCGCGCCATCCCGTTCCGCTCATGCTCGAACGCGACGACAACTATCCGTCCGCGGCCGAACTGCTCGCCGAACTCGACGCGCTGGCCGCCGCCGCGGGCCGCCCCGCGCCCACTTCCCTGGCGACGCGATGAGCGAACCCACCCTCGCCGAACAGCAGCGGGCCCTGGTACGCGCACTCGTGGCGGGCGGTCCGCCGCCGCCGGGTTTCGATCCCGGCGACCTCACCGCCACCGCCCATGCCCTGCTGCACAAGCGCGCCGGAGAGGTCGCGCGCCGTTATCCGCTGCTGGCGCACGCCCGCGGCGCGACGTTCACCGCCGATTTCATCGCCTGGGCCCGCGACCACCCGAAGACGACAACGGCCGCCGATGCCGCCGCCTTCGCCGCGCACACCGGAGCGCCTCCGCCGAAACCCCGGCGGCGCAACCCGTTTCGCCGCTGATCAGGGCAGCACGAGACAGGCCGAACCGGCATTGATCCCGGTCCCGACCTGCAATGTGATCTCCGGCCCACCGGCGGAGGTCTGATACGCCACGATCCGATGCGCCCCCGGCCGCGTCGGCGTCCAACGCACGGTCGCGACTCCGTTGACCGAATCGACGTAATTGCTCGGCGCGAAGGTCGCCGCCTCGGTGAAGTCGTAGAACGACACCTTCGCGCCGGTATTGGTGGCCGCGGTCAGCTGATAGGAGCACGACGTCCCATACCTGCTCGACGGCCCCCAACTGAGCCCGGGATCGGCCGTCAGACTCGTAACATCCGCGGCGGCCGCGGGAGCCAATGCGATGAGCAGCCCCGCGGCGGCGGCGAGAAGGATGGGTGCGGACACGCGAATCATGATCGAATCCCTTGTGCGAACGAACAACAGATCCCCGGCCCGGTTCTACGATACGGGTTCGTTTGCCACCGGCGGAAGTTCGATCTCATTTCGACCGGAATTCAGACCCGCCCGACCCGAATCCGCGCGCGCAGCAGTGCGACCAGGGTGTAGAGCCACGCGGCCACGGCCACGAACAACAGAATCCGGCCCAGCGCCGACAGGCCGGGTACATCGATGACTCCCGCGGTGGTGTAGACCGCCACCGCGGTCATTCCGAGCGGGAAGACCGTCGCCCAGCGCCGGATGTCGTAATCGGGCCGGGGCCGGGCGAATTCGGCCAGCAGCAGGATCACATAGCCGATCAGGTTGAGCGCCAACAGGATCAGCGTGAGAACGCGCAGTACGTGATGTGCGGTCCCGGTCCAGTGCGCCCCGAGCAGTTCCGCACCCGCCAGCGCCGAAATCGCCAGCGCGCCCGCCGCGACCCACTGATCACCGCGACCGGTCCACACCTGCCGCAGATCGAAATGGCCGAACGCCAACCCGCACAGCACCAGCCCGCCGCACCAGAACACCAGCCCCACCCAGTCCAGCCAGGACGCGTGATCGCGCGCGGCCAGCGTCGCCGACAGCACCGCGATGCCCTGAGTCGAGACGCACACAAGAAACGCCGCGCCGGGCATGCGCGCACCCCAGCGCCGAATCACGAAGGCCAGCAGCAGCGGCCACACCGCAACCGCGATCACCAGCGCGAATACCGCGAGCACCGACCAGCCGAGTAGCGCGAGGCGAGTGCCCAGCACGGTGGTCGCGGCGACGGCCGTCAGCGCGGGCGGGGTGTCCGCCTCGCTGCGCCAGCGATCCTGATCACTCAGCAAACGCACGGTGAAGTCCGCGGCGAGCACCAGCCAGGCCCCGGCCGCGAGCACCAGCCACAGCACCGACAACACCTCGAAATCGGTGAGATGCAATCCGATCGAAATGATTCCGGTGGCCATGACGAACGATCCGGCCGCCGGGGCCAGGTCCCGCCACCATCGCTGTGCCACCGGCCCAGTGTAGGAGCAACCGCCCCGCGATCCCGGGCGTGTTCTCCAGCGGGTCGCGCGGGCCCCGTGCCTACATGGGTGGCCGACGGCACGCTCATGCTCGACGTGCCGACCTCGTATCAGATCCACGCCGTGATCGGCATGCCGCTCATCGCGCTGGTGCCGTCCACGCGGCTGGTGCACATCTTCTCCCGCCGCATCGCCGAACGCGCGCCGCGCCGGGGCTGGGAGCCGATCGATCACCGAGGTTGTCACCCCTCGGTGCGAGACTCTGCCCATGAGATGGGCGGTGGCGCGGACGAGCGACGGTGGCGCATGCCTGTGTCCCCTCGACCCCGACGGCCGCCCCGCGGGCCCGGTGCTGCACGAGCCCTCGCTCACCGCGGCCGTCGCGGCGCGGCCCGAGGTCGAGCGCTGGGTCTGGCGATCCACCGCAGAGATCTACCGGCATCTGCTGGCGGCCGGAGTGCGGGTCGAACGCTGCTACGACGTGGAGGCCGCCGAGGCGCTGCTCATCGGGCACGAGGAAGGGCAAGCGGGCCAAGCCCGTTCGCTGGCGGCCGCGTGGGCGCGGCTGCGCGGGCTGCCCGTTCCACCCGACGCGCCGATTCGTTCCGCAGAGACCCAGCCGTCGCTGTTCGAATCCGGTCCGGTGCCGCTGCCGTCGGGTATCGATGAGTTCACCGCCCTGCTCGAGGTCTACGCCGGACAGTTGACCCGCACCGCGAGGGCCGAGCATCCCGATCGGATGCGGTTGCTGCTGGCCGCCGAATCGGCGGGCATGCTGGTGGCCGCGGAGCTGTCGCGCACGGGCATCCCCTGGCACGCCGACGTGCACCGCGCGGTGCTGGACGAGCTGCTGGGCGAGCGCTTCCCCGGCGGCGGGGAACCGCGCCGGATGGCCGAACTGGCCGACGAGGTGTCGCGGGCCTTCGGCGCACGGGTGCGTCCCGATCTGCCCAACGAGATCATCCGGGCTTTCAATCGCGCCGGAATCCAGTTGTCCTCCACCCGCAAATGGGAATTGCAGCGCATCGATCACCCCGCGGTCGCGCCGCTGCTGGCCTACAAGTCGCTGTATCGGCTCTACACCGCCAATGGTTGGTCCTGGCTCGAGCAGTGGGTGCACGAGGGGCGGTTTCGGCCCGAATATCTGCCCGGCGGAACGGTTTCCGGCCGCTGGACAACCAATGGCGGTGGGGCGCTGCAGATTCCCAAGGTGATCCGGCGCGCGGTGCGCGCGGACCCCGGCTGGCGGCTGGTGGTCGCCGATGCCGCGCAGATGGAACCGCGCGTGCTGGCGGCGATTTCGCGCGATCCGGGCCTGATGCAGGTCGCCGGGCGCAGCGACGATTTATACGCGGATCTGGCGGCCCAGGTGTTCGGCGGCGATCGCGCCCAGGCCAAACTCGGCATGCTGGGCGCGATCTACGGGCAGACCTCCGGCGACGCGCTCACCCATATGGCCGAACTGCGCCGCCGATTCCCCGCCGCGATCGCCTACGTCGACGAGGCGGCGCGCGCGGGCGAGGAGGGCCGGTTGGTGCGCACCTGGCTGGGCCGGACCTGTCCGCCGGTGTCGGCGGGTGCGCCCGAGGAGGATTCCGAAGCGCCCACCGGTTATGGCAGCACCTCCGCGGCCCGGGCCCGGGGGCGCTTCACCCGCAATTTCGTGGTGCAGGGCAGCGCCGCGGACTGGGCGCTGCTGGTCCTGGCCGCACTGCGCAGCACCATGGCGCAGCGGGGACTTCGCGCCGAGATGGTGTTCTTCCAGCACGACGAGGTGATCGTGCACTGCCCCGAGGAGGAGGCGGACACGATCGCCGCGGCGATCGTGTCCGCCTCCGAAACCGCGGCCCGGCTGGCCTTCGGGCCCACCCCCGTGCGCTTCCCGTTCACCACGGCGATCGTGGAATGCTATTGGGACGCAAAATAATCAGGCGTACGGATCGGTGATCTCCCGCAGCCGGTTCAAGATCGTGCGCAGCTGACCCATCTGCCGCGCGCCCAGATGTTCGCCCCATTCGGCCTGCACCCGCGCGGCCTCGGCATTGGCGATCTCGACCCCGCGCCGACCGCGCTCGGACAGCCGGATCAGCCGGGCGCGACCGTCGGTCGGATCGGGCGCCCGCTCGACGTATCGCGTGCGTTCGAGCTGATCGACGAGAAAACCCGCGGTCTGCTTGGTCACCTGCGACTGTTCGGCCAGATCGGTGAGCCGGGTGCCCCGCGGCCCGATCCGGGCCAGCAGCCTGGCCTGCGCGAGCGTGATATCACCGAACCCGCCCGCGGCCAGCGCGGCGAAGACCCGGTTCTCCATCGCGCGATACGGAATGAACATCAGCACTCCGACATTCAGCTCGTTCTCGGTCACGGGCACTCCTTGTGGCTAGTCAGAGAAGCTGATTAAATTAGTCAGAGAGGCTGACTTAAATCGTAGCGGAGGCGACCGATGGACTTCGACGAGGAACGCGCGTGGCGAGTCATCGAGGCACAGCGCCGCGCGCTCGCGGATGTGCTGTCCGGCCTGAGCGTCGAGGAGTGGGAGACCCCGTCACTGTGCGTGGGCTGGCGCGTGCGCGAGGTGGTCGCGCATATCGTTCTCGCGACCCACCCGCTGGCGCTGTGGCCGACGGTGCGCGCCCTCGCGCGTGCAGGCGGCCGCTACAACGCGATGATCGACGCCCTCACCCGCGACTACGCCCGCCGCCCCGAGGCGGATCTGCTGACCGAACTGCGCGAGAGCGCACCGACCCGCACCCTGCCCGCGGCGACGAATGTGCGAAACATCCTCTTCGACACCATCGTTCACGCTCAGGACATCGCCCTCCCCCTCACCCGTCCGATACCGGTACCCCCACCGGACGCCGCCGTCGCCGCGACCCGCGTATGGGCCATGGGCTGGCCGTTCCGCGCCCGCCGACGCCTGGGCGAATTCCGTTTGTCCGCAACCGACACCGAGTGGACCGTGGGCTCCGGCCCCGAAATCCGCGGACCGATCGTGGCCCTGCTCCTGCTGCTCACCGGCCGCCCGATCGCCCTGGAACAGCTGTCGGGCGAGGGCCGCGACGATCTCGATCGCCGCCTCCGGGCGCGGTGAGCGGATCAGGCCGACGCCGGAATCGTCAGGCAGAACGGATGTCCCGAGGGGTCCAGCAGCACTCGCCATCGGTCGGGCGCGGGCTGCGTCTCGGGCTTTCGCGCTCCGATCGCGAGCGCTTCCGCCTCCGCTCGATCCAGATCCTCGACGAACAGATCCAGATGCAGTTGCTTGGGAATCTCGTTGTCCGGCCAGTCCGGCGGGCGGAACTCCTCGACGCGCTCGATGGTGAGGAAGACCCCGCGCGCTTTCAGCGCCACCAATTCCTCGGATTCGTAGGTCACGGTCAGGTCGAGCAGTTCGCGATAGAACCGCCCGAGCCCGATCGGATCGTCGCTGTCGAGTGAGATCGCGCCCAGTCGCGCAATTGCCATGAAAGCGTTGTATCAGTTGCCGATCGGGTACTGGAAGATGCCCTGGACGACGGTGACGACCTTGCGGAGCCATTCGGGCCAGGTGGATTGGTCCAGGGCCATGGAGCCCTCGTCGTGGAAGACGCAGCCGTCGGGGACCGGGACGCCGTCGAAGCGGTCCTTCAGCCAGGTGATCTCCTTGGCCCAGGCGATGAGCAGCAGGGAGAAGTGTTCGCTGAAGTTGTCGCGGACGTATTCGACGTGAGCCCGTGGGTCCTTGCAGTAGGTGGCGTAGAGGTCGTTGACGGGGCCGACCGGGACGATCCAGTCCGGATTGGACTGGAACATGAATACCGGCATGTCCGGGGTCGAATGCCCCAGCCGCAGTTGTTCGAAGACCGCGGCGGGCACGGGATCGCTGAATGCGTCGGGCCGATCGAACAGCCCGCGCAGGTTTACGAACGGCAGTACGGCCGCACCCCACAGGCAGAACGGTTGTTTGACCACGGCCATGGCCTTGCCGAAGCCGTTCATGTGCTGGTCGTAATAGGTCTGCAAATCCGGATATTCGCGCGCGGCGGCCAGCATGCCCGAGAGCAGCAGCCCAGATGCCACATTGTTGCTAGCCATATCGATCATGCGCACCAGATCCACCGGGATACCGCCCTCGACCACACCGACGACATTCAACTCCGGTGCGTAGGAAGCCTTCAGCTCGGCGCTGTGCCCGGTGGCGATGGCGCCGCCGGAATAGCCGACCAGACCGACCTTGGTCCGCACGCCGTCGAGTCCGAGCAGGTCGAAATTCTCCGCGGCGCGAATGCTGTCGAGGGTGATGCGGGCATTGAGCGGGCCCGCGCCGAAGGCCATGTAGGTGGCGTCGTAGTCGGGCATGTTCAGCGCCCAGCCCAGTCCGAGCCCGGTGATGGCATTGATGAACTCGACCGGAATGTTCAGTGCGCCCGTGATATTCGGCGGCACCGACGCCAATTGCAGTTCATAGGACGGTGAGCAGTATCGGGCGCTCGAGTCGATCGCGAACTGATAGGACAGCAGATTCCGCGGCAGCCCGTTGTTCCCGCCGCGCGGTTTGGCCACGGTCGTGACCGCGGCGATCGGTTCGCCGCGAGTATTGGTGGAGCGGAACGACAGCTGCCAGGCGTCGATGTTGTAGGGCAGCACCGAGTACAGCGACAGATGCACCTCGCGGGCGGCGATGATCTCACCGGGCTGTTTCGCCGCCACGACGGCCGGATCGGGTTGGTAGAACCCGGGATCCAGTTCCGGCGGCAGCGGGGGTATCGGGAACGGCAGCACCGGCTGCACGGGAACCTGCGAATTCGGTTCGGCCCACACCGTTCCCGCCGAGGCCGCGAGAGTCGCCGCGACGACTGCCACCACCGCCACACGCCCGAGCGACTTCGATATTCCGATCACACGCATGTTGTGCTCCTCGATGAGACATCACACGAATTGACGCAATCTATCACTCAGGAATAGCTATGAATTCGCTCGAAGGCGCGACGCGCGTCGGTCGGACATACGCGCGGCCGAATTTTTCAACGGGCAGCCGACCAGAGTGTCGCCGATTCGATTGATCCGCCGCACAAGTTCGAGCTTCACGTCCCCGCAGCCGCCGGCCGGATCCGACCGGATCTCGCGGCATGCGACACGCAAGGATCGGCGGTGAGCTCGCCTCGCTCTGTGACGGGTATCACTCCCAATCCGGCGTCGCCCGCAGTACGAGACAGACGAAGCCGAACGATTCCCGATACCCGCGCACCCACTGGTGCCGATGCGTCGCCGCGGCCGCGAAGGCCTCGCGACCGTCGGAATCCCCGAAATGATCGAGCGCCCATTCGGCCAGCGACCCCGTCCAGGACCATTCGTATTCATCGAGCTCGGCCCGCGTGCTGATATACCCGTACACGGGCGTCCATCCGTCGGCCACCACCCGGTCCACCGTGGCGGCCAGATCATCGAGCTCGCCGAGCAACTCGACCGCCTCGGCCGACGGTTCGCGCTCCCAGAAACCATGACCGACCAGAACCCGCCCGCCCGGGGCGAGATGCGCTCGCGCGGCCGCGAGGGTCTGGGTCAGACCGCCGAAAACGTGGACCGCCCCGACACTGAGCACGAGATCGAAGGTCCGCTCGGCCGCGAATCCCGCGGCGTCGCAACGATATAGCGTCAGCCGATCCTCGACCCCGAGCCGCCGCGCATTCGCGCGCGCCGTCGCCAACGCCGAGTCGGCGATATCGACGCCCTCGGCCCGCAGCGCCGGATACGCCGCCAGCGCCCGCAGCAACCATTCCCCGCCGCCGCAGCCGAGGTCCAGCACCTGTTCGTCGCCGCGCACGATCGCGCGCCGCAGCAGCCGCCGCACCGATTCGTCCCCGATCGGGCCCGCGATCGGATGGTCCGTATGCGCCAGCGCGGAGATCTGTTCACGATTCATCGCGCGGATCCTGGCATCCCCGGCCAGCTCATGCATCCGAATATTCATTAGCGGCCGGTTAACCAGTGTGACGAATATTGTAGTACCACTCGGTTGACTAACCGATCGGTCCAGCCAATAGTGGAACTATCGGAATGACGAGAGAGGTGGTACCGGTGGATCAGGCACGGTTCGACGACTACATCGCCCTCTACAACTCCGGCGACTATCGCCGGGTGGCCGAGGAGTACTGGACCGACGATATCGGCATCGTCCAGTTCGGCTGGACCCTCGCCCGCAATGCCGAGGAATTGCTGGATTGGTGTCACCGGACCCGGGAAGGCATCTCGCACACCGTGATCGTCGAGGAAGCCGAATTCGACGAGTTCGGCCTGCGGATGTGGTCACGCCAGCTGAGCATATTCGTCTGCCACAACGACAACGACCTGGTCGGCCTGCACCCCTTGACCGCCGGTCAGGTCTACGTGGCCCCGGTCACCGTCCAACACCTGTTCCGCGACAATCGCATCGCACGCATTCTCCTCGAGGAGAATCACGGTCAGCTCCGGATCCTGCGCCCGGACAACCGCATCGCGCCGACCGGGTACCGGCGCGGCCAGAGCGTATCGCTGTCCCGCGCCGAATACCTCGACCTCGGCCGATCGCTGGAATCCGATCCGGTGCGCTGACCGGATTATCCGCGAAATACGCTGTGGGTCAGGAGAATTAAAAACGATACGCCCATCGGAGCGGTCGGCACCGTGGCGGGTAGTCTCGGAGAGAACGGACACGGTAGCGCTTCTCCGAGGACGTGGGATATGACTTCGAACGGGCCGACCGAGTTCACCACGACGTCGGATCTGGCCGCACGACTGGGTGATCTGGCACGTCATCTGCAGGAACAGGTGAACGTCGAGGATACGCTGCAGAGCATTGTCGAGTCCGCGGTGCATACGGTGCCGGGGGCCGCATACGCGGGTTTGTCGGTCGTCCAGGCCCGCCGGGCCATGAGCACGCCGTTCGCCTCGGCCGAACTGGTCCGCGAGGTGGACCGGGCGCAGATCGAATTCGGTCAGGGCCCCTGCGTGGACGCGCTCTACGAGAAACACACCGTCTCGATGCCGAATACCGCCTGCGAGCAGCGCTGGCCGCGGTTCGCCGCCCGCGCCGCCCAATTGGGCATCGGCAGCATGCTGTCGTTCCAGCTATGGGTCGCGGACAACGATCTCGGCGCACTGAATCTCTATTCCCACGCCGCAGAGGCATTCACCCCTGATTCCGAGCGTGTGGGACTGCTGTTCGCCACCCACGCCGCCGTCGCCATGGCCGACGCTCAGCAACTGGCACAGCTGTCCCAGGCGATCGACACGCGCGACATGATCGGTCAGGCCAAGGGCATTCTCATGGAACGCCACCGGCTCACCTCCGATCAGGCATTCACTCTGCTCGTCCGTGCCAGTCAGCACACCAATATCAAATTGGCCGATATCGCCGAATATCTCACCAAGACCGGCGAATTCCCCGCCTCGCTCTAGCGGGCCCCGGCCAGAAACGCGTCCAGCGCGGCCCACATCGCCGGATTGAACTGCACATGTCGCCCCGCGCCGGGAACCACCCGGAAATCGACGCCGTTGGCCGCGAACTGGGTCACCAGCGCACCGTGCAGCGGCGCGGGCACGTCGGTGTCGGTGGCATTGAGGAACAGTAGGATCGGCGCATTGTATCCACTGGTCGGCACGGTCATATACGACCGCAGCGCGTCCCGGATGACGCTGTCGGACAATGGTTTCGACAACACCTCCCCGACCCCGACCCCGCGCACGGCGGCATCGATCGCGGGCTGGCACAGCGTGGACGCCTGATCCAGCAGCGCACGCCCGCGCGGACTCAGATATCCGTTCACGTCGACATCGGGACGCGCGGCGCGCAGTCCGCCCAGAATATCGGCGAAATATCCGGTGAGCCCTTCCATACCGGGCACCGCGGGAAAGCCGGGTCCCGCCAAAGGCAGCGCCTTCTCGATATCGGATTCCGGATCCACCGCGACGGTCCCGCGGAAATCGAGTTCGGGAGCCACGCGCGACTGCGTCCACCCGGTGCCCAGTGCGGCCTGCCCGCCCTGCGACAGCCCCAGCACCGACCAGGTCCGCGACAACTCCGGCCGCGCCGAGCGCACGGCCCGGACCATATCGATGGTCGCCGCCGCCTCGGTCTTCAGCTCGAGATACGGATGCGGCCCGGTATCGAACAGACCCAGCCCGAGATAGTCGGGCGCGACCACCGCGAATCCGAGCGACACCAGATGCCGCATCAGGATGTCCTCCTCGGCGATATAGACCGTGCGCGGATAGGTCGACGGATCGGATTTACCGCCGCAGCCCTGCCCGAGCCCGGTCGTGCCGTGATCGAAGGCCACGATCGGCCAGCCGCCCACCGGCGCGTCGCCCGCGGGGACGAACAGCGCACCGCTGGCCGGGCGCGGCGCCCCGCTCGAGTCGGTGGTCCAGTAGCTGACCGCCGAACCGCCGGGTATGTCGTGGAAGCTGTCCGGCTGCGCCGATTCCGAGATCAGCATCCCCGGAGTTTCCGCACCGGCGGTTCCGGCCTCCACGACCGGAAACATGGCCGCCAGCGCGGCGACCATTGCCAAAGAGCCGATACCACCACGTAGATTCCGCATCCGAGGCGTCTCCTCTGCCGGGCGAGTCGGTCAATTCGACCTAGATTAGCGAATAGACAGCTATCAACAGATTCGGGTGGTCGATCGCGAGTCGCCCGCCACGGCCGCGAGCGACCCGAATATCCGGCTGTCCCACCCGCCGCGCGCCCGATAGCATCCCGGTGTGCAGACCGCGGTCACCATCGTCACCGAACTCCCGCGCGGCGGCGCGCCGATCATCGCGGTCATCGGAACCCTGGACTCCACCAACGCATTTCGGCTGCACGACGCGCTCACCATGGCCGTCACCCTGCGCCCGGCCGATACCGTGCTGCTGGATCTGACCGCGCTGCGCGGTATCGACGACGCCGCCCTGCGCGTACTGCTGGCCCACGGCGATCGCCTGCGGCAGTTGGCATCTCGCGCGCTGTAGCGGCCGAGGGACGAACCCCGCGCCCGTGCCGATACGATTCGCGGTCGGAATCGGTTGGCACAAGGAAAGGTTGTGGAGTGATCGGCTGGTGGCATGCCCTGGTACTGGGGCTGGTGCAGGGATTGACGGAATTCCTGCCGATCTCGTCGAGCGCGCACCTGCGGTTGACCTCCGCGGCCCTGGGCTGGCCCGATCCCGGCGCGGCCTTCACCGCGGTCACCCAGCTGGGCACCGAGACCGCGGTGCTGATCTACTTCCGCAACGACATCGCGGCCATCATCAAAACCTGGACGCTCTCGCTGTTCCGGCCCGAACTGCGCAAGGATCCGCAGGCCCGCCTGGGCTGGTTCGTCATCGCGGGCACCCTGCCGATCGCCCTGCTCGGCGTGGCGTTGCAGGACACCATCGAGACCGCGTTCCGGGATCTGCGCATCATCGGCGTCACCCTGATCGTCTTCGGCCTGATCCTGGGACTCGCCGATCGCACCGCGCGCAACAGCAAACCCCTCAACGAGCTGAACCTGCGCGATGCGCTCTGCTACGGCTTCGCCCAGGCGCTCGCGCTCATCCCGGGTGTGTCCCGGTCCGGCGGAACCATCAGCGCGGGCCTCGCCCTGGGCTACACCCGCGAGGCCGCGGCCCGCTACTCGTTCCTGCTCGCCATCCCGGCCGTCCTCGCGTCCGGACTGCTGGAACTCACCAAGATCGGCGAGGAGGGTCACTCCCCCGACTGGGGTCCGACGATTCTGGCGACCGTGGTCGCCTTCGCCGTCGGCTACGGGGTCATCGCCTGGTTCCTGCGCTATGTGTCCACGCGCGGCTTCGCACCCTTCGTCTACTACCGAATCATCGTCGGCATCATCCTGATCGGCTTGGTCGCCACGGGTGTGGTCGCCGCCAACTCCGGCGCGATCGGCTGATGTGACCTAGCTCATACCCTTGGCGAGCGCTTTACTCCTCCTTTACTCTCGAAGTCGTAGGTTCGCTTCGATCGGAGGATGCTCCATGAACGACGTGATCAAGATTCTCGCCCAGGATTCGAATTGGGACAGGTGGGTGGCGGCGAATTCCTCGTCATCGTCCAAGGACGGCTGCATCTCCAAGTCGGGATGCATCTCCAAGGCCGGTTGCATCTCCTAGTGCGTTCGGGCCGGATCGCCGCGGCGGTCCGGCCCGCTTCGCCGGCGCCATGATGAATACGCCTCCCACCACCCGCCCGCTTCCGGACGCCTTCGTCGACGCGACCCGCGACATCCCCTTCTACCGCGATCGGGCGGCGATCAACGCCTTCCCGGTCATCACCAAAGCCGATCTGGCGCAGTCGTTTCCCGACTCGTTCCTCACCGACCGCGTCCGTGCCGCCCTGGACTCCGGTGCGGCGCAATACGTCTGGTCCACCGGCACCAATCACGCCCGGATGCAGCTGATCCGGCCGCCGCTGTTCCTGCTGAAGACCTACTACGACGTCTGGCGCGACCATCCCGAAATCGGCGCGACCTTCGCCGCGGGTGTACCGCGCGTATCGGTCACCACCCGACTGGCCACCGATCATGTGGCCCGGATCAGCGAATCCCGCGGCGGCGCACCGGAGGACGCCGTGCGGCGCTGGCTCGACGAGCGCACCTTCTACGTCAACCGGGATCTCGATCCGGCGCTGTGGCCCGCCGCGTCGGTGCGGCGCATGCTCGCCGAGATCGATGACGTGCGCCACGAAAAGGGCGCTGGCCGATACCATCTGGACTGTTCGTCCTATCACGCGGTGTATCTGCTGCGCGCGGCCGGTCAGCGTTTCGTCCACCCGGTCAGCGCGATTCACGGCTACGAGTTCACCCCGCGCAATGTCCGACGCTATCTGGTCGAACGGCTCGGCTGCCCGGTGATCGAATTGTTCGGCAGCACGGAACTGGGTTATCTGTACTACGGCGACAGCCGGGGCGACTACCACCCGCATCTGCACGGCATGGAGGTGGAGTTGCAGCCGATTCCCGGCAGCCGCGGCATTCACAGCCTGGTCGTGTCGAGTATCCGCAATCCGTATATGCCGCTGCTGCGCTACAACACCGGCGATTGCGTGCACACCCACGACGGATCCTCCGAACCCGCCCGCATCGCGCGCTTCTGCGGGCGCGAGAAGGAACTGCTCGTCACCGACGGTGCGATCACCTCGCAGGCCGAACTCGACGATGTGGTGGCCGAGACCGATCCGCGCGTCTTCGTCTATCAGCTGCGCGTGCACGGTTCCGAGGCCGTCCTCGGCTACACCACCTTCGACGGGCAGCCGCTGGACCGCGCCGCGACCAAGGCGCTGGCCACGGCCGCATCGGATCTCACGAGGCTGCACGTCACCGCCGCCCATCGGGTCCACATCCCGATCGGGCCGTCCGGAAAGTACGCCTGGCTGGTTCGCTGAAGGAGCACACCCATGTTCGAACACGACGTCCTCGGCGAGCTCTACGCGGAGACGGTTCGATACACCCAGCGCCACAACGATATCGACGAGCCGACCGCCCGGACGCAGGTCCGCGAGGCGGTCCGCTACCTGACCCTGGTCTCGGCGCATCCGCAGGCCCTGGGCGGGCTGTTCCTGCCGGTCGAACAGCAGATCGACGAGGTGTGGCACTACTTGATCCTGCAGACCCGCGAATACACCGATCTCTGCGAAAACCGTTTACCCGGCGGGCATTTCATCCACCACCGGTCGATCTCCTACGGCGACTACGGCGACCGGCAGTCGCGCGAGACCATGCTCGAACAGTCGCTGCGCTGGATTCCGCTGTACTGCGGCCGATTCGGCGATTTCGACGCCGAGGGCGCACGATGGTGGACGATGGTCCGCTTCCTGCACGAGGAGATGGGCTACGGGCTCGCCGAGATCTCGGCGCTAGCGCCCGCTGACGCGACCGAGAGCCGCTGAGCGCAGGCTTGCGGCGATCACGATCGCCGCGAGCCCGATCTGCACGCACACCACCGTTGCCATGGCGGCCCGATGTCCCGCCGACTGCACGACGATTCCGAACACCCCGCCGAGCACGGCCGCGCCGGTGGCGATCGAAACCTGTTGCGCGGTCAGCAGTACCCCGCCGCCCATACCGGCGAGTTCGGCGGGGACCAGCGACAACATATGCGCGTTCATCGCGCCCAACGTGATGCCCTGACCCGTGCCGATCAGCAACAGTCCCAGACACAGCAGCGGAGTCGTGGTGGTGAGCACCGCGACGGCCGTCCCCGCCAGACCGCTGCCCTGGATCGCCGCGCCCAGCGCGATGGTCCGCACGCCCAGCCGTTGCCGCAGTCGCGGCACGGTGAACGAGGAGATCAAAAATCCCAACGCCATCGGCGCGGTGAGCACACCGGCGATCAGCGGCGTGCGTCCGAGCCCCTCCTGCAGCGTCTGCGGCAGCGCGTACAGGAACCCGCCCGCCCCGGCGAAGAACGGCAGCATGAGCGCCAAAGACCAACGCAGGGAAGGATTGTCGAATATGCCGTCCGGCACCACCGCCGTGATCGCCGCCCGCGCGCAGCGGCGCTGATGCGCCAGCCACGCCCGGCCCACCACCACGGTGAGCACCGCGAGCCCGAGAGTGGCCGGGCCCAGGATCGTGGGCATCGACGCGGTCAGCAGGAAGGCCAGCACGGTCAGCGACAGCAGCGCCCCGCCGCGCCCGTCGATGTACCGGTCCGCGTTCGGCCGGGTGTCGGGAACCCAGCGCGGCAGCAGCGCCAACGCCACGAGGCACAGGGGCACATTCACCAGAAACAGCCAGCGCCACGCGTCCGGGCCGCCGACCAGATCCAGTAGCGCGCTGCCACCGATCAATCCGACCAGTGCGGACACCCCGCTCAGCGAGGAGTACCAGCTGATCGCGCGGTCGCGCCGCGGTCCCGCCTGGGTGGTGAGCAGTCCCAGGATCTGCGGCATCACGAAGCCCGCGGTCGCGCCCTGCGCCACTCGCGCGAGGACCAGGGCCCATAGTCCGGGGGCCAGCCCGCAGGCCGCCGAGGCGAGCAGGAATCCGGAGGCGGCCAGCCACAGCGTCTTTCGCCGCCCGAGCCGATCCCCCACCCGGCCACCGACGATCAGCAGCGAGCCGAATCCGGCCAGATATCCGACCAGCACCAGGCTCAGCAGCGCCGAACCCTCCGCGATCGCGAAGTCGCGCCGGATTCCGGGCAGAGCCACCCCCGCGAGGAATGTGTCCATCATCGGCACGAACGCACAGCCGAGAATCAGCAGAATTCCGCGCAGAGACATCAGCGCGCGACGATACCGTAATCCTCGCCGAACCACACCCAATCCGAATTCTGGGTGTAGGAGCCGATGGTCTGGGTGACGCTGCGCCGCGAACTCGGCCAGGGATCGCCGTAGGTGATGGTCCCGGCGTCGACGTCGAATCCATAGACCACCTGGGCGTGTCCGCCGCCCGCGGTCCACGCGATTCCCGTGAGCACGGGCCGGTTCGCCGAAATCTCGTCGACCACTTTGGTCATCGACAGGGGCGCGCCGACCGCGGCGTCGAATCCGAGGGTGTGGAAGGCCGCGGCGATCTGTTCCAGCGAGGCCGAATCATTGGGGCAGCTGCCGTCCGCGCCCGCGCCGTGCACGATTTTGCAATAGTCGTTCTGCGTGATCGGGCGGTGCAGATAGGTGGCGATCGACGAGCCGTCCGCGGCCCAGCACCACTGATCGGCGGTCTGCACCTGCTGCAGATACGGCAGCGTCTGCGCGCCGAATACCGCGGACCGCGGTTCGGGCACCCACGGCAGATTCGGGGTGACGACCAATCCGTTCGAGCGTCCCGGCGCCGCGGAATCGGGATCGGCCGCAGCGACCCCGCTCGGCGCACCGGCCACGCACAGCACCGCGAGGCAGCAGACGAGTTTCCGTTTCAACCCCACGTGGCGATCCTTCCGACCGAAATGTTCTCGGACGCTATACACGTGTTCGATACCCCCGCAACTCGAACGGCGAATATCACAGATACGCGCGGCGAATTGCACAAGATCACCCGGCCGACATTGTGGCCGAGGATGATTCGAAAAATCCCGCTCGAGTTTTTCATTGACCCGACATCGGTGATGTGTCACACTCTCGAATCATTCCATTCGGAAGCTCCCACCGGGCGGCGCTGCCCTGCAATGCTTTTCGGCCCGCCCAATTCCCATTGCCAGGAGGAACCGTGCACTATCCGCGTTTGTCCGCCGCCGTCGCCTTGGCCGTCGGACTCGGTCTCGTCACATCCGCCACCGCGCAGGCCGATCCGGCGCCGGAGACGCCGCACCACGCGTTCGGTCTCGACCGCGGCGCCGCCCGCGACAGCCTCGGCCGCGACACCAGCGTCGGCACGACGCTGCCGGTGCAGGTCGGCGCGGTCGGCGCACCCCCCGCGTCCTATTCGCTGCAGCAGTACGCGCTGCCCGCGGGCGATCAGGGCCCGGTCGGCTCGTGTGTCACCTGGGCCACCGGGTACACCGGCTACGGCGTGCTGATGAACGAGCAGCAGATCGGCGGCGGCCCGCAGGCGCCGATGTTCATCTACTCCCAGATCGCCCAGGGCAACGACGAGGGCACCTACGCCGGTGTCGCCCTGCCGCTGGAACAGCAACAGGGCATCGACACCAAATCCGATTACTGGCAGGGCGATTTCGACTACACCACCCAGCCCGACGCCGCCGAACGCGCCAATGCCGCGCATTTCAAACTCTCCGGGGCGAAGGATCTCACCAAGGGCGGCGATCTGGTCACCAATATAAAGAAGGCGATCGCCTCGGGCCTGCCGGTGCCGATCGGATTCGACGTCCGGGAGAGCTTCCAGCGACTCGACGCGAACAATTCCAATTACGACCCGTCCCCGAACGAGAGGATCATCGGCGGCCACGAGGTCACCATCATCGCCTACGACGCCAAGGGCGTCACCATCGAGAACTCCTGGGGTCCGAACTGGGGCAAGAACGGATTCTTCACCGCCCCTTGGTCGTTCATCACCAGCCAGGATGTCAACGAGGTCCACTCGATGGGCCGACTACTACCCGCGTGAGCGCTACGGTAGCGCGAAGCGCCGACCGTAGCGTTGGGTGAGCTCGGCGGCCCGGGCGGCGAAAGCCGCTGGGCCGCCGGGGTATCCGCTGACGTACTGGCGGACGCCGCCGGTCCAGGCGGGAAAGCCGATGCCGAAGATCGAGCCGATATTGGCGTCGGCGTCCGAGCAGATGACGCCCTCGTCGAAGCATTTGCGGGTCTCGATCGCCTGAATGAAGGTGAAGCGGTCGCGCAGATCCTCGAAGGGCATCCGCAATTCGGTGCGGGTCTCGAAGCGGGCGCGCAGACCCGGCCACAGGCCGGTCCGCTTACCGTCGGCGTAGTCGTAGAAGCCCGCGCCCCCGGCCTTTCCGGTACGACCGCAGGCATCGATGAGCGTGGCGACCACCTCGGCGGAGGTGCTCACCGAATCGGCCAGCGGCAACCGCTCCACCCGGGCGGCCTCGCGGGTCTCGTCCATGATCTTGCGGATGGTGCCGAAACTGAGCTCATCGGCCAATTGCAGTGGCGCGGCGGGATATCCGGCCTGCAGACCCGCCTGTTCGATGATCGCGGGATCGATGCCCTCCGACAGCATGTGCATGGCCTCGAGCAGATACATGCTGAACACCCGGGTGGTGAAGAAGCCGCGACCGTCGTTGACCACGATCGGATACTTCTTTATCGCCAGCGTGTAATCGATGACCCGGGCGAGGGTTTCGTCGGAGGTCTTCGCACCGCGAATGATCTCGATCGGCTGCATGGACTCCACCGGCGAGAAGAAGTGGATGCCGATGAAATCCTCCGGCCGTCCCACCGCCGTGGCCAATCCGGTGATGGGCAGCGAGGAGGTGTTGGAACCCAGTACCGCGTCCGCGTCGACCACCGCTTCGATCTCCTGGAAGACCCTGTGTTCGAGTTCGGTGTTCTCGAAGACCGCCTCGATCACGAAGTCCACGCCCGCAAGGTCTTTCGCGTCCGCGGTTGGTTGAATGCGAGCAAGCAGCGCCGCGGACTTCTCCTCGGTGGTGCGGCCCTTGCGCAACGCCTTGGCCTCGAGATTCTCCGCGTGGGCCTTACCCTTCTCGGCGGCCCCGAGCGAAACATCCTTCAGCACAACGTCCATACCGGCCTTGGCGGTCACATACGCGATGCCCGCGCCCATCATGCCCGCGCCGAGGATCCCCACCTTCTTCGGCGTGCGCACCGGAATGTCCCGCGGCCGTGAGCCGCCGCCCTGCACCTGCTGCAGATCGAAGAAGAACGCCTGGATCATGTTCTTGGCGACCGGCCCGGTGACCAGGCTGACGAAGTAGCGGGCCTCGATCCGCTGCGCGGTCTCGAAATCCACCTGCGCGCCCTCGAGCGCGGCGGCCAGAATGGCCCGTGGCGCGGGCATATCGTGCTGGCCCTTCAGCTGCTTGTGCAGATTCGCCGGGAAGGCGGGCAGATTCGCGGCCAGCGCCGGGGTGCTCGGCGACCCGCCCGGAATCCGGTACCCCTCGGCGTCCCACGGCTGTACGTGCCGGTCCGGATTGGCCTTGATCCACGCCTTGGCGGCGGGCGTCAATTCCTCGACCGTGCCGACCAATTCGTCGATCAGCCCGACTTCCTCGGCCTTACCCGGCTTCATCCGCGCGCCGGTGAGCAGCACCTGCATGAGCGCGCTCTGAATACCCAGCAGCCGCACGGTGCGCACCACGCCACCCGCGCCCGGCAGCACGCCGAGCATCACCTCGGGCAGTCCGATAACGCTGCCGGGCACATCGGCGGCGATGCGATGATGGGTGGCCAGCGCCAGCTCCAGACCGCCGCCGAGGGCCGCGCCGTTGATCGCGGCGACCACCGGCTTGCCGATCCGCTCGAGCCGCCGCAGATCCCGCTTGATCCGCATGGACCCGTCGAACAACTCCTGCGCGTGTTCCGGTCCGGCCGCGATGATCTGCGTGAGGTCCGCACCGGCGAAGAAGGTGCTCTTACCGGAGGTGAGGACCACGCCCGTGATGGAGTCGATCTCCGCCTCGAGCCGATCAATGGTCCGGCCCATCTCCTCGACGTAGGCGTCGGTCAGGGTATTGGCCCCGCCCGCCGGATCGTCGATGGTGAGCACGACGATGCCGTCGGCATCCCGCTCCCAGCGAATAATGCTGTCGGTCATGGTCTTTCACACCCTCTCGATCACGGCCGCGACACCCATGCCACCGGCGACGCACAGTGTGATCAGCCCGTAGCGCCCGCCGGTGCGTTCCAGTTCGTCGAGCACCGTGCCGAGTAGGATCGCCCCGGTCGCGCCCAGCGGATGCCCCATGGCGATGGCTCCACCGTTGACGTTGTACTTCTCGTCGGGAATCTTGAAGTGCCGCTGCACCTTCAGCGCGACCGCGGCGAAGGCCTCGTTCATCTCGAACACGTCGATCTCGTCGGCGAACAGGCCCGCCAGCGACAGCGCCTTGTCCACCGCCGGAATCGGCCCCTCGAACATGAGCACCGGATCCGCGCCGCTGGTGGCATAGGACACCAGCCGGGCGCGCGGGGTCAGCCCGGAGGCCTCACCGGCCTCCCGATTGCCGATCAGCACCAGCGCCGCCCCGTCCACGATGCCGGAGCTGTTGCCGCCGGTGTGTACGTGATCCACCTTCTCCACGAAGGGATAGCGCTGCGTGGCGACGGCGTCGAAACCACCGAACTCACCGATTCCGGCGAAGGCCGGGGCGAGTTTGCCCAGATCGGCCACGCTCGTACCGCGACGAACGTGCTCGTCGTGGTCGAGAATGGTCAATCCGTTGATATCGCGAACGGGCACAACGGATTTGTCGAATCGCCCGGCATCCCACGCCGTGGCGGCGCGCTCCTGGGAGCGCACCGCGTAGGCGTCCACCTCCTCGCGGGTGTACCCCTCGATCGTGGCGAGCAGGTCGCACGCGACACCCTGCGGGATGAAGTAGTTGTCGTAGGCGGTGGCCGCGTCGTAGGCCATCGCGCCGCGATCGCTGCCCATCTCGACCCGCGACATGGATTCCACGCCGCCCGCGATGACCAGATCCTCGAAACCGGATCGCACGCTCGAGGCGGCCATACCGACCGCCGACAGGCCCGAACCGCAGAACCGGTTGATCTGCACACCGCCCACGGTGTCGGGCAGACCCGCCAGATTCACCGCGGTGCGCGCGATATCCATGCCCTGATCCCCGACCGGGGTCACACAGCCCAGCACGACATCGGCGATGCGGTCCTCGTCCAGTTCCGGGAAGCGGGCGCGCAATTCCTGAATGAGCCCGACCACCAACGAGATCGGCTTCACCTCGTGCAGCGCCCCGGTGTTCCTACCCTTACCGCGCGGCGTGCGGATCGCCTCGAAGATATATGCCTCGGTACCCATGTCGACGTTCCTTCGCACCGCTACAGCGAGCGGGAGATGATTTCCTTCATGATTTCGCTGGTGCCGCCGTAGATCCGGTTCACGCGCGAGCCGGTGTACATATGGGCGATCGGATACTCCATCATGTAGCCGTATCCGCCGAACAGCTGCAGGCTGCGGTCGACCACCTTGTCGGCGGTCTCGGCGGCGAACAGTTTGGCCATCGACGCGGTCGCCGGATCGTTCTTACCGTCGATGTACTGCGAAATGGCGTAGTCGACAAGGGTTTTGATGGCCAGCGCCTCGGTCTTGAGCTCGGCCAGGGTGAAGGCGTTGTGCTGGAATTTGCCGATCGGCCGCCCGAACGCCTCGCGCTCGCGCGAGTAGTTCAGCGCCTCGAGCACCGCGGCCTCGGCCAGCGCCGAGCACAGGCTCGCGATGATCAGCCGCTCCCGGGCCAGCTGTTCCATCAGCTGATAGAAGCCCAGCCCCTCCTGCTCGCCGAGCAGATTCGCCACTGGAACCCGCATATCGGAGAAGAACAGCTCCCGGGTGTCCTGCGCGTGCTGGCCCATCTTCGCCAGCACCCGGCCGCGCTCGAAGCCCGGCAGATCCTTGGTCTCGGCCACGATCAGCGAGACACCGGCCGCGCCCTGGCTCGGATCGGTCTTGGCGACGATCACCAGCAGATCACAGTGGGTTCCATTGGAGATGAACGTCTTCGAGCCGTTGACGACGTAGTGGTCGCCTTCGCGGATCGCTGTGGTGCGCACCGCCTGCAGATCCGATCCGGTACCCGGTTCGGTCATGGCGATGGCCAGCACCAGATCGCCGCTGATGATGCCCGGCAGCCATTTGGCGCGCTGTTCGTCGTTGCCGTACTTGTAGATGTAGTGCGACACGATCGGCGAGTGCACCGAGAAGCCGAACCCGTTGTCGTGGGCGTAGACCAGCTCCTCCTGCACGACCGCCTGCAGGCCGAAATCGCCTCCGGCGCCGCCGAATTCCTCGGGCAGGTCCAGACCGAGCAGGCCCGCGTCACCGGCCTTGTTCCAGAATTCGCGGTCGACCATGTGCTGTTCGGTCCAGCGCTCGCGGTTCGGCACGATCTCCTTGCGGAAGAATTCGGCGGCGTGCTTGCGCAATTCGCGATGCTGTTCGGTCTCCCAGGCGGGACGGTAATCGGGGAACAGTGCGGACATCGGCGTCTCTACTTTCCGGAGGTGGTGCGGATACCGTTGAGGGGCAGATCATTGCGGGCCGCGATGGCCTCGAGTTCGGCGATGGTCTTGTCCGCGAAGGCTTTCGCGAAGCCCTCGTGGCTGCCGTCGGCCCCGAACGCGGCCAGCGCGCCGGTGAAGAAATGCGGTTCGATCGCGCCCAGGGCCACATGGCCGTCGGCGCATTCGTAGATGCCGTAGCCGGGGAATACGCCGCCGAGCACCCTGCCCTCCCCGGTCAGGCCGTAGCGCACGGCCCCGCCCGCCCACGCGGCGGCTTCTTCGAGCGCCACCCGATACGACTGTCCCGCACCGGATTTCCCGCGCGCGACCAGTGCGGCCAGGGCCGCCGACACCGCGCGTTCCGCGCCGAGGACATCGGCGATCGGGACAGTCGGCAGCTTCGGCGGGGTGAGCGTGCCGTGTACGGCCTGATAGTTCAGATCGTGGCCGGGCACCTCGGGATCCTCGGCGTGTCCGATGATCTCGATCAGCGACAGCCTCGGGAACCGCTGCTGCGGCTGGGCCAATCCGAGCCGGGCCAGGGCCGTGGGGCGCATGGAGGTCAGCAGCACATCCGCGGTCTCGAGCAGCTCGTCCAGTTTCGCCCGGTCACCGCCCTGTTTCACATCCAGGGTGATCACGCGCTGGGGCGCGACCAGCCGCGCGTACCAGTCCGGCGCCGCCGCGGCGAGCGGATCACCGGCGGGCGGCTCGACCTTGGTGACCTCGGCCCCGAGTTCGGCCAGCCGGGCCGCGGCCAGCGGGCCGGGCAGATTCACGGCCAGGGAGACAACCTCGATACCCGCGAGCGGGCGCGGCGTCACTACGTCCATGCCGCGAACGATACGTTTGTATAGTCATTAGGTCAACAGTAGCGATTGCTGAGCGTGCGACCAGCTATTACTACACCGCGTAAACTGACCCGACCACATACGACGAGTCGAGGGGCGATGCTGAATCCACGGGCGACCAATGACGACCTGACCGCCAAGGCGCGCATCCGCAACGCGGCTATGGACCTGTTCGCCCAGTTCGGCGAGTCCCGGGTATCGCTGCGCGCGGTCGCGGCCGAGGCCGGGGTCACCCTCGGCCTGGTACAGCACCACTTCAAGACCAAGGCGGGCCTGATCGAGGCCGTCGATCAATTGGTCGTCGACTACTTCGACGCCGCGGTCTCCTCGGTGCCCCCGACCGGAACCCCCGGCGAGGTCGCCGCGGCCCGCGACGAGACCGTGCGCCGCATGCTGGCCGACAATCCGGCCGTGGTGAACTACGTCCGGCGCTCGGTGCTCGAACCCGCCGAAACCCGCATGCGCCTGCTCGAATCGCTGGTCGACCTGACCCGCCGCGAGGTCAGCACCCTGCGTGAGACCGGCCTGGCCTCGACCGCGCGACACGAATCCACCCAGATCGTGGAGGTGCTGATCCGCCAATTCGGCGAACTGCTACTCGCTCCGATGATCGACGCGGTGTGGGATCGCGTCGCCGGCCCCGGCGAGCGGACCAAACCACGTTTGTCGATCACCGTGAAAGAGATCCAGTGACACACTGATTCGATGAATCTCGCGGGCGGGCCGATCACCCAGATCGCCTGGGTGGTCTCGGATGTGGCGGCGGCCGAGGGCTTTCTCGGCGCCTGCCTGGGCGTGCGGAGCTGGAATCGCATGCCCGATATCCGATTCGGCCCGGACAGGTGCACCTATCGCGGCACGCCCGCGGATTTCACCGCGCACATCTCGCTGTCCTACAGCGGCGCCACCCAGCTGGAGCTGATCGAACCCGTTCGCGGCGAGTCCATCTACTCCGAATTCCTGCGCGAGCGCGGACCCGGCCTGCACCACATCTGCGTCGAACCGGAGGATTTCGACGCCGCCCTGCGCGCGGCGGCCGCGGCGGGGATTTCGGTGGTCCAGCAGGGCGATATGGCCGGGCAGATGCGCTTCGCCTATCTCGACGGCAGCGCGGCCGGGGTTCCGTATGTGGAGCTGGCCGAGATCGGGCCGCATATGCGCGCCCTGTTCGACCGCATCAGACAGTCGGCGTGAATTCGATCGGAATCATCGCGATCGCCGCGACCCCGGCCACGATACCGAGCAGGCTCGCCGCGATCGAGGCTCGGCGGATCCGCGGTTCCGGTCTGCTCACGCGCACCGCGTGGGCGACCACGCAGGCCGCGGTTCCGAAGAAGATGCCCCCGAACACGGTCCAGCACAGCAGCATCGCCACCACCCCCAGCCCGACGGCCACGCACGCCCGGCGTCGCGCATCATCACCCGCACGCCGACCGTCCATGGCCGTCAGCGCGGGAGCGCGCACTCATACGGCCTCACCGCGGCTCCCGATCGGCGTCCGAACACCTCGAACGCGCGACGAGTACCGATAATCCGGCCGACCGTGAGCGAATCCGCGGCATTCGCCGCCGCGGCCGCCGATTCGGCGTCAGAACACCGATCAGCAGGAATCCGCAGAACCCGAGACTGAGCAATGCGTGCATTAGCTAATAGTCAGCAATCAAAGCGCGGCGGTCAACCGCGGATTATCCGCAGCGCGGATCGATGTGACCCGCGTCTCCCGAGGCGGCTCGTCACGAAGCGTGGAGCCGAACTTCTTGTAGGCGCCGGCTTTGATCTTCTGCGGCCGGCCGCGCGTGGCGGACATGGGACCAACGCTATGGCCGCCACCGAACCGCCCGGTATCCCTAAACTTGGGGATCGGCGGTGTGAGGAGGCGGTGTGACGGAATTCGATCGGGACCGGATCCAGGTGATCGCCTGTGACATCTTCGGAACCACGGTGGACTGGTACAGCGGCGTGGCCGCCCAGGCCGCGGAGATCTTCGATGCCGCCGGGGTGGATCTGGACGCCGGGGAGTTCGCCGACGATTGGCGGGAGATGTACGCGCCCTCGATGCAGCGGGTCCGCGACGGGGAACGGGCGTGGGCGTATCTGGATACGCTGCACCGGGAATCGCTGGACACGCTGCTCGACGGGCACGGTGTGGCGGGGGCGTTCGACGAGGCGGCGCGGCGACGGTTGGTGCGGGCGTGGCATGTGCTGCCCGCGTGGCCGGATTCGGTGGCGGGCCTCGAACGATTGCGGCGGCGATACACCGTTGCGGCACTGTCCAATGGCGGCTTCGCCCTGCTCACGCGATTGATCAAGGCCGCGGCGCTGCCGATGGACTGCGTCGTCTCCGCGGAACTGGCCCACTCCTACAAACCCGCGCCCGAGGTCTACCGCACCGCCGCGGGTCTGCTGGACGTCGAACCCGATCGGGTGCTCATGGTCGCCTGTCACACCTGGGATCTCGATGGCGCCCGCGCGGCCGGACTGCGCACGGCCTTCGTCGAGCGGCCGCTCGAGAAGGGTCCGCACCGCGGCGCCGATCGCGCCGCGGATACCGTCAGCGACCTCGTCGCCGCGGATTTCGGCGCACTGGCCGACCTGCTCGGCTGCTGAGCGCACCGGTCGATTCAAGTCCCCGGTTCTCGGGGCTGCCTACCCCCGGGACCGGGCAATACGCTGTAGGAACAACTACACAGGCCCGAAACATTATGGGGCCCATAGGATTACGACGTGATTGCTGCAACGTTTCGATCCAGGTCAAAAGGATGGCCGCCACGGTGACCGGGTGTCCATAATCGTCAGGTACAGAAATATTCTCGACAACCCCGTTTCGAGAACCGACGAGAAATGAGATGCGACCGCCATGCGTTACCGGCGCTCCCGCACATTGGTGTTCTACTGGCACGACAACGAATTGACCGCCGAGAATTATCTGTCCCGGAAATCACCACGGCTGGAACCGGACCGGGCGGTCACCCTGGCCCCGCTCGACGTCGAGGTGCTCGATCGCTTCGACGATTGGTCCGAGGCGAAACAGGTCGCGACCTCGTTTCCCGACCACACCCCGGAATCGGTGTTCTCGGCCATCGAGGAACTGGCCGCCGCGGGCCTGCTGCGTGGCGAGCACGAGGGCGACCAGCGGCGACAGGTCCACGGCAGCGTGGGCGCACCGCCGCTGTTCAAGGTCTATCCCCGCGCCCCGCGCGTCTATCTGCCGCGTAATCTCGCGCCGATCACCGCCTCCTACGATCGAGTGCTGTTCTCCCGCCGCACCATTCGGCGTTTCGAATCACGTCCGGTCGACGATCGCGTGCTGTCGTCACTGCTGCATCGGACCTTCGCGCCGATGATGGTCCGCGACGGCGGCCCGCTGGGCACCCGGCTGATGAAGACCAGTCCCTCCGACGGAGCCCATCACCGATTGGAGGCCTATATCGCGGTATTCGACGTCCTCGGCATCGATCCGGGCCTCTACCACTACAACAGCGAGGCGCACGCCCTGGAATTGCTGTCCGATTCCTTCGATCGCGACACGATGGACAGTGTGACGCTGGGCGATTCGGATTGGTCGGCCTCGGCGTTCGCCTGCTTCGTGACCGCGATCGTCCCGCGCACCGTCGAGGAGGATCACCACTCCCGTTCCTATCGCGCGGTACTCTTGAATACCGGACATATTGGACAAACCTTCGCATTGACCGCGACCGCGCTGGGGCTGGGCCCCTGGCAGAGCGCGCGCTTCCACGACGAGCGCCTGGAGGCCCTGCTCGAAATCGACGGATTCACCGAGAGCGTGGTCTATCTGCTCGGCGCGGGCCATCCGGTGCCGACACCGGACGGCCTGCCCAGCGACTACTGCCCCTCGGGCCCGGTCGATCCGGCCACCACGCTCGAGGAGCATTGGTACGACTGATCACCGTCGAGCCACGGAACTCCCGCGCGCAGCAGCACATTCGCGAACGGGCTGGCCTCCCCGGTGCGCACCACGAAGCGGCAGTCGCCGACGCGCCGCTTGAATTCCTCGTGCTCGAGCGGTTCGGCGTCGAGGGCGCGTAGCAGCGCCGCCACCTCGGGATTGCGCTGTTCGACATCGCGGCTGGCCCAAGCCTTTTCGATGGTCACCTCGCGCAGCACGAGCTCCAGTACGGGTTGAAACCGGGGGAGGCCGTAGGCGACCCCGAGATCGATGACGGCCACACCGCGCGGCACCGGCAGCCCGGAGTCGCTCACCGCGAACAGGTCGGTATGCCGCAGGGCGGTCAGCGCCGAGAGCAATTCGGCGTGGATCAGTCCGCCGGTACGCATCAGCGCTCATCCGTTGCCGCGGGGACGGTCTCGAGGTTGCCCGGCGCCGCGCCGGTGACGAGGGCCACCAGCCGATCGCCGTCGACCTCCGAGACCCGATGCGCGGCAACCGATCTGCCCCGGCGCAGCACCACCACGTTGTCGCACATGCGCATGACCTGCGCCAGATCGTGGCTGATGACGAGCACGGTGATCCCACGCTCGCGCAGCCCACGCACCAGCTGCTCCACCGCGGCGGTCTCGCGCACGCCCAGCGCCGCGGTCGGCTCGTCCATGATGACCATCGACTTCCCCCACGCCACCGCGCGGGCGATCGCGATGCTCTGGCGCTGGCCACCGCTCATGCGTCGCACCGTGGTGCGCACCGACGGCACGTCCACGTCCAGATCGCGCAGGATCTCCCCCGCGCGGTCGATCATGGCGCGGCGGTTCACGATGCCGAACGGATACACCAGTTCCCGATTGAGAAACAGGTTCTGCCAGACGGCCAGATCGTCGATCAGCGCGAGGTCCTGGTAGACGGTCTCGATGCCCAATTTGCGGGCGTCCTCGGGCGATCGCAGCCGAACCTCCTCGCCGCGGAACAGGATTCGGCCCGCATCCGGCGGCTGCACCCCGGTCAGGCAGCGCACCAGCGTGGATTTGCCCGCGCCGTTGTCGCCGACCAGGGCCGTGACCTCACCCTCGGGGATCGTCATGCTCACCCCGCCCAGCGCCCGCACCGAATCGAAGGATTTGGTCAGCTCGCGAGCCTCGAGCAGTGGAATCGTCATATCGTGGGCCTACTTTCGGAAGCGGGCGATCCCGGCGGCCAGCAACAGCACCGCACCGACGGCGACCGGCTGGTAGTACTGCGAGATGCCGAGGATGGTGAATCCGTTGATCAGTGAGGTGAACAGCACGGCCCCGCAGACGGTTCCGAGCACCGAGGCCTTCCCGCCCGACAGCGACGAACCGCCCAGCACCACCGCCGCGATGGAGGACAGCAGATAGGTGGTCTGCAACGACGGATCCGCACCGCCGTTGCGTGCGACCAGCATGACTCCGGCGATACCGCACAGCAGTCCGGACATGGCGTAGGCGAACAGCCGGATCCGGTTCACCGCGATACCGGTGTCGCGCGCGGCCTCGAGCCGACCGCCGGTGGCCAGCAGATGCGTGCCGACCCGGGTGCGAAACACGATGCCCGCCACCACGAGCGCCGCGATCAGCGCCAGCAGCCAGAACCAGCGCACCGGCCCGATGCCGTCGAGCGCGAGGGTGCGCAGGAATGTCGAATTCACTGCCTGGGTATTGCCGTGGGTGAGCAGCAGCGTCGCACCGTTGAGCACGCTGAGCATGCCGAGGGTGACCACGAAATCGGTCATGTGCAGCCGCCCGACCAGCAGGCCGTTGATCATGCCGACCGCGAGCCCGCCCAGGATCGCCCCGGCGATCGCGACCGCGGTGGGATAGCCGTGCGTGGCCAGATATCCCAGAATCGCCGCGGCCCAGGGCAGATTCGCGCCGACCGACAGATCGATGCCGCCGACGGTGATGGCGAACTGCTGCCCGAGCGCCAGCACCGTGAGGATGGTCGAGGCGACCAGCAGATCGCCGATATTGTCCAGGGTCAGAAAGTGCGGGGTGGCGATGAAGAACGCCACCCACAGCACGATCAGGGCGAGGGGCGCGGCGAATTCGGCCGCCCTGGCGGCGATTTCCGGACGCGCGGCGACGACGGTCACTTGGTCAGCAGTCCTTCCAGCGGATTGTCGAAGCCGACGATCGGGCGCGGAAAGGCCGCGATCTGCTGGTCGACATTGTCGTGACCGATGAACGCGATCGGCGAGACCACCCGCTCGGGCAGCTTCTTACCCTGATGCAGCGCAAGGCAGCCCTGTACCGCGAGTCCGCCCTCGGCATAGGGATATTGGGTGACCGTGCCGTAGAGCGTCCCGGCCTTCACCGCGTCGAGCGCGGCCTGGATCCCGTCGACGGAGATGACCTTGATCTGCCCGGTGCGCCCGGCGTTACGGATCGCCTGCGCCGCGCCCAGGCCCATGGTGTCGTTGGCGGCGAAGACGCCGGTGATATCCGGATGCGCCTTGAGGATCGCCTCGGTGACCTGCAGGCCCTTGTCCTGCTCGTAGTCGGCGGGCGCCCTCTGCACGATATCGAGTTTGCCCGCGACGGTTTCGCTGAAGCCCTGATCGCGATTGATGCCGTTCTGCTCACCGGCGATGCCCTGCAGCACCACGACCTTGCCGGTGCCGCCCAGCGCCTCGAGCAGTGTGCGACCGGCCGTGCGACCGGCCTCGAGATTGTCCGAGCCGATGAAACTCGCGTAGGAGACCCCGGCCTGCCGGGAGGCCGCGGCGTCGATCTGAGTGTCCAGATTCAGGATCGGAATGTTCTTGCGCGCCACCGCCGCCAGCGGGGTGATGACATTCGTACCGTTGACCGGGACCACGCCGAAACAGTCATAGCCCTGGGCGGCCATCGTGGAGATCTGCGCGTTCTCCCCGTCGGCATCGGTCTCGGACTGACCGGCCTGCACCACCACCTTCACCCCGCGCGCCGCGCCCTCGGCCAGCGCGCCGTCGCGCAGCGCGGCCCAGTACGGATTGGTGAAGTTGCGGGTGACGATCGCGATGCGGAACTCCCCCGAGCCGCTGTCGCCGCCGCGACCGCACGCGGCCGCAGCGAGCGCGCCGACCAGGACCAGCGGCAGTAGGGCGCGCCTGATTCGAACATCCATGGTGTAACAGACCTTTCGGAATCAACTCGTGTTGATCAACACGAGTTGATTGGTAGTGTGTGACCCGGGTCACCGGCTGTCAAGGGGCTCATCCGATACGGACGGGAGATTTCGATGGTGGTGACACGCGCCGACGTGGCCCGATTGGCGGGCACCTCACCGGCTCTGGTGAGCTATGTCCTCAACGGCGGACCGCGCTCGGTCGCACCGGCCACCCGCGCCCGAATCGAGGCCGCCATCGCCGAATTGGGCTATCGGCCCAATATGTCGGCCCGCAGCCTGCGGATGAATCGCGGGCACGCGCTGGGCATGGTGATTCCCGACGGGGCCAATCCGTTCTTCGCCGAACTGTCCGCCGCGATCGAGACCGCGGCCTTCGCGCGGGGGTATCCGCTGTTCGTGGGCAATGCCGCCGGGGACGAATCGCGCGAGCAGGCCTATGTGCGATCGTTCATCGATCGCAGAGTCGAGGGCCTGCTCGCGATCTCGTCGTCCTGGGGCGCGGGTATCGCCGAGGCCTGCGAACAGGCGAATATGGTCCTTGTCGCGCTCGATCGCGTCATCGATCCGGCGCGCTGCGCGCATGTGCTGTGCGATTCGGTGGCCGGTGCGCGCACCGCGGTCGAACACCTCATCGGCCACGGCCACCACCGCATCGCCTGTCTCAGCGGCCCGCACGTCTCCACCGCCGAGGACCGGGTGCGCGGCTATCGCGAGGCGCTGACCACGGCCGGACTGCCCGAGGGACCGGTCGTGCGAACCGATTTCGGCGGCGCCGCCGGATATCGGGCGCTGTCGGAACTTCTGCGCGATCCGGTGCCGCCGACGGCGGTCTTCGTCACCAGCGATCTGCAGGCCATGGGCATGTTGCGCGCCGCATACGACGCCGGACTACACGTACCGGACGATTTGGCAGTTGTGGCCTTCGACGGTATCGAATACGGGCGCTACACCCGTCCGGGTCTGACCACGATGGCGCAACCCACCCAGCGCATGGGCCAGACCGCCGTGGAGCTGCTGCTCGAGCAAATCGACGGCGGCACAACACAACCCGGCGTCGTCCGCCTCGACGCCCGGCTGGCCGCCCGCGGCTCCTGCGGATGTCCCGACGAGTTCTGATGGACAATCGTCCGACCCCGCTCGGGCGCGTCTGGCATGCTGGTCGAGAGGTAACCGAACCGAAACCGGCAGAGGGGCAATATTCGTCGGGACGGATGATTTCGTTGGAGGTGGGCGGTGACGGCGTATCGGAAGGCACCCGAGGGAGTCGATCCGTCCAAACCGAACGCGGCCCGCATCTACGACTACCTACTGGGTGGTAAAGACAACTACGAAGCCGACCGCTTCGTCGCCCAGCGCATGCTCGAAATCGCCCCGGACACCCGCATGCTGGCGTGGTTCAGCCGCCAATTCCTCATCCACGCCGTCACCGCGGCGGCCGAGGCGGGCGTCACGCAGTTCATCGATCTCGGCTCCGGCATTCCCACCTCCCCCGCCGCGCACGAGGTCGCCCACAAGATCAATGCCTCGGCGCGGGTTGTCTCGGTGGATTACGACCCCGTGGTCTACGCCCACGCCAACGCGATGCTGGGCGATATGCCGCTGGTCACCCCGATCGTCGCCGATGTCCGCGATCCCGACGATCTCATCGCCCGGCTGCGCATGGACGAATTGATCGACTTCGACCGCCCGATCGCGGTGCTGTGCGTCGGCGTCCTGCACTACATCATGGATTACGAACATCCCGACCGGATCATGTCCCGATTCCGCGAGGTGATGGCGCCGGGCAGCACGCTGGCCTTCACGCACGGATCCACCGACAGCAACGACCAATTCATCAACCAGTCCTCCAACGACACCATCGGCAGCACCGCCCAGGTGCAGTACCGAACCCGCGCCGAGGTGGCCGAACTGTTCGACGGCTTCGAATTCGACGAGCCCGGCATCGTGCCGATTCAGCGGTGGCTCGGCGACAAATTACCGAATACCGGACTGATCCTGCTCGGCGGGATCTGCCGCGTTCGGTGAGGGTCGGGCCCGCGCCCCGTCCAGCAGCAACCGCGTACACATTTCGGCGTACTGCTGTTTGCGCTCGGCGCTGAGCGGTCCGCGCTGCGTGGCCACCAGAGCGGGCAGGCCGAGCGCGACCGTCGCCTCCGCGAGGATGACCGGATCCAGATCCGCGCGCAGAAACCCCTGCGCCACACCGTGTTCGACATAGGCCGAGACGAACGAGACCATTACCGCCGATACGCTCAGCGCGCGTTCGCGGGTCTCGTTGTCGATCGCCGCGATCTCGAACAGGATCAGCCGCGCCAGCGCGGGTTCGGCCTCCAGAATCTCGAACAGCCGCACATGGATTCGCCGCAGTTGGTCGGCCAACTCCTCGCCGCTGCGCGCGGCGCTCGGCGGCGACTCACCGGTCAGGAACGACACCGCGCGCTGCACGCCGTAATCGAGGACGTCATCGACAATGGCGCGCTTGTTCTCGAAATACCGGTAGAAGGTTCCGGAGGCGACACTGGCGCGCCGGGTGATATCGGCGACAGTCGTTGCGCGATAACCCCGTTCGGCGAATTCCGCGTAGGCGGCCTCGATCAGCTCCCGCCGCCGCCGTTGCACGCTGTCGGCGCTGGCCGCGGGGCGGCCCGGCGACCGACGCGGCTTGATCTTGCTCGATGCGCTCGGTCGGGCCACGGGCCCACTGTACTTCAGACGACTGTGACCCTGGACACTCAATCCCGCCCTTTGCTATGGTTCTGTCCATTTAGTGAATGACGTCTCATTCAGTAAATCGCCCTCGACCGGAGCATCGCCATGGTTGTTCACCGATGGGCCCGAAAACCGGTGCCGTACACCCGTTTTGCCACCGACCTGACGCTGTCCGCGCTGTGCACCTTCGGCCGCACCCTGCAGCTCGGCACCGCCGCATTCGCCCATCTGCTGCGCGATCTGATCGCCCTGCGCCATCCCTGGCGCGACACCGTGGCGCAGGGGTGGTTCATCGTCAGCGTGACCGCGATACCCGCGGTGCTGGTGGCGATTCCGTTCGGCGTCATCGTCTCGGTCCAGGTCGGCAGCCTCACCCAGCAGGTGGGGGCGACCTCGGTCTCCGGCGCGGCGGGCGGACTCGGGGTCATCCGCCAGGGCGCGCCGATGGTCACCGCGCTGCTGCTGGGCGGCGCGGCGGGTTCGGCCATCGCCGCGGATCTGGGCGCGCGCACCATCCGCGACGAGGTGGATGCCCTGCGCACCATGGGAATCGATCCGGTGCAGCGGCTGGTCACCCCGCGCCTGGCCGCCATGCTCGCGCTGACTCCGCTGCTGTGCCTGCTGATCGTGTTCATGGGTGTATTCACCGGATATGTTGTGGCCGTTGCGTTTCAGGGCGTCACGCCCGGCAGCTACCTGACCTCGTTCGCCTCCTTCGCCTCGATGGGCGATCTGGTTGTCGCCCTGGTGAAGTCGGTGATCTTCGGCGTGATCGTCCTCGTGATCGCCTGTCAGCGCGGGCTGGAGGCGACCGCCGGACCCAAGGGCGTGGCCAATGCGGTGAATGCCGCGGTGGTGCTGGGCGTGATCGTCACCTTCGGGGTCAATCTGGTGATCACCCAGCTGGTCAGCATGTTCCTTCCGACCAAGGTGGGCTGATGACGCAGGTTCCGGCTCGCTATCACCCTTTCGGCGCGCTCGGGCGCACCGCGACCGCGAGCGCGCGCGTTCCGCTGACCGTCTTCGAATCCCTCGGCCACCAGGCCACATTCGTCGCACACACCCTCGGTGCGATCCCGCACACCCTGCGGGCCTATCGACGCCAGACCATGGTGATCCTGACCGATATCACCTGGGGCAGTGGGCGACTCATCGTCGGCGGCGGCACGGTCGCGGTGCTGATCTTCCTCGGCGCGGCGGTCGGCGGATCGATCGGCGTCGAGGGTTTCACCGCGCTGAACATGGTCGGAATGGGCCCGCTCACCGGATTCGTCTCCGCCTACGCCAACACCCGCGAGATGGCGCCCATGGTCGCGGCGATCGGCTTCGCCGCCCAGGCCGGCTGCCGAATGACCGCCGAGATCGGCGCGATGCGCATCTCGGAGGAGATCGATGCGCTGGAGGCCATCGGTATTCGATCGATCCCGTTCGTGGTGACCACGCGGGTGATCGCCGGATTGATCACCATCGTGCCGCTGTATCTGCTGACGCTGATCCTGAGCTATCTGTCCTGCGCGGTGGTGGTGAACGTGCTGCACGGGCAGTCCTCGGGAACCTACTACCACTACTTCGGGGCCTTCCTGCAACCCGGCGATGTACTCGCCTCGCTGTTCAAGGCAACGGTTTTCGTGGTGATGATCATCGTGATCCACGGCTATCAGGGCTTCTACGCCGTCGGCGGCCCCGAGGGCGTGGGGCGCGCGTCGGGCCGCGCGATCCGGGCCAGCCTGGTGCTGGTCGTGGTCGCGGATATGGTCATAACCATCGTCTTCTGGGGTCTGGACGTCGGCATCAGGATCTCGGGGTAGGCCATGGGCGTGTTCATCGATCTCTCCGGCCGCACGGCGGGGCGCTGGTCACTTCGATTGCGCGGGTTGATCATCGCGATCGTGCTGGTGGTGACCGCGCTCGTGGTGAGCGAATACGCGCGCGGCGCATTCGCCGACCGATTCACCCTGACCATCGATGCCGCCACCCTGGGCGAGGGCCTGTCACCCGGCGCGGAGGTGAAGTTCCGCGGCTACGCCATCGGCACGGTCCGCCACGTCGACACCGTCGGCTACGGCCATCAGCGCATCGTCCTCGAACTCGACCGCGGCCAGGCCGGTCGGCTCACCGACGCGCTGGCGGCCCGGTTCGCCTCCTCCAATGTCTTCGGCTCCGCGGCCATCGAACTGGTGCCGACCGGTCAGGGCGCGCCGCTGCGCGAGAACACCGTGCTGCGGATCGGCGAGAACGCCCAGAACGCCACCGTCGCTGGCGTTTTCCGACGCGCGGCCCGGCTGACGACCGTCCTGGACTCCGAGACCGTGCGACGGCTGTTCGATCTGCTCATCGAGCACAGCGCCGATCTCGGGCCGACCGCGCGATCGTTGTTCGAGACCGCCCGTATGCTCGCCGTCGAACAGCGCGCCCCGGTGGCGCACTACCTCGACATCGGCGCCGACCTCACCGACGGCGTCGCAGCCTTCACTCCCCCGGCCGTCGACGCGGTTCTCGGAATCCTCGATCAGAGCGCGTATTTCGGCGATGCCACGAACCGGGCCCGGACCAAGAAGGCGCTCGAGGGGGTCGACACGACCGTCCTGCAGGACATCGCGGCGCTGTTGCGGCGCAACAACCCCGACCTCGCCCGGATTCTCGACACGCTGCTCGATGTGGTGGTGCCGATCGCGGCCTCGGTGGGCACCGTCGCACCGGCCTACGACCGGATCCCGGCACTGCTCGAACATATGGGCCAGGCGTTCCCGGTGATCGACGGCCGCGTTCGACTACAGCTCGAGGTGATCGTGAAAACCATGCCCTACCTGGCGGATTCGATCATCATCGGGAGGCCGCGGTGAACGCGGTCGCCGCGCCCGCGGCCAAACTCGTGGTCTTCGTCGCCGTGGTCGCCGCCTGCGCCGCGTTCGTGGTCTCGGCGCTGCACACCCCGGTCCCGCCGCACCGGGTCGGATATCAGGCCCTGTTCACCGATGTGTCGGGTCTGTCGACGGGCGATACCGTACGCATGTCGGGAGTCGCCGTGGGAACGGTGGATTCGGTCCGCCTCGACGGAACCCTGGCCCGGGTGGGGTTCACCGTCGACCGCACCCGCCCGCTGTACGACAACACCCGGGCCGCGGTGCGCTATCAGGATCTGGTCGGACAGCGCTACATCGAACTGGTTCCGGCCCCGACACCGGGCCGCCCGCTCGCCTCGGACGCCACCATACCCGTCGAGCGCACCATCGCGAGTTTCGATGTGTCGAGACTGTTCAACGGCTTCAAACCGCTGTTCGACACCCTCGATACGGCACAGCTGAATCGCTTGGGCCAGAACCTGTTACGGGTACTGCGCGGCGACGGCAGCGGTATCGGGCCGGTGCTGGCCGATGTCGATCGGCTCACCCGGCACGCCCGCGACAGCGAGGCGGTGATCGTGGTGCTCATCAGCAATCTCGGCGAGGTCGCGCAGTCGATCGGCGGCAAGTCCGCGGCGGTGGGTGATCTGGTGAATCAGCTCGGCGCGATCCTGCGCCAGTTCAGCACCCGCACCACCGAGATCCTGACCTCGGTCGAGAAAGCCAATCGCACCATGGGACCGCTGATTCCACTGCTCGAACAGCTGCGCTCGACCTACGACGACAGCTACGCGCCACTGGACGCGCTGCTGCGTCGCATGCTGCCGCAGACCGATCAAATCGTAGAGATCCTGTCGCTCATGCCGTCGCTGCTGACCGGGCTCGACCGCGCGATACCCGATGTGGGCCAGGCCCCGGCGCTGACCTGCACGGCCGGTCCGGTCGCGATCCCCGATATCGGGCAGGCCGTACTCGCCAATCAACACCTGGTGGTGTGCCGATGATCGGGCGACTGCGCACGGAGGTGGCCGAGTTCCTGGCCGATCGCGGCGTCGCGATCCGCGAATTGCGCTGGGGCATAGCGGGTGTGGTGATCACGGTGCTCGGTCTGGCGGCCGCCGCGGTGATCTACGCGGTGCCCTTCGGCGAGCACACCTACACGGCCGACTTCCGCATCTCCGGCGACGCCCGCCCCGGCGACGAGGTGCGCGTCGCGGGAATCGAGGTGGGACAGGTGCGTTCGGTGCGGCTGGCCCGCGACCACGTCGAGATCCGATTCGGCGTCGACCGCTCGGTCCGGGTCGGCGACCAGACCACCGCGGAGGTCAAACTGCTCACCCCGATCGGTGGACACTACCTGTCACTGCAACCCAGGGGCGGTAAACCCCTGGGCGGCAAGCATATTCCGCCCGAGCACACGACCACGCCGTTCGAACTGAACGATATCGTCGACGCCACCACCCCGAAGCTCGCCGATATCGACGGGGCCACCCTGCGCGCCACCGTCGCCGAGGTGCGCAGCGCGCTCGACGGACAACCGGCCGCGATCCGGAATCTGCTCGACAATGTCGGCGAGCTGTCCGGCGTCCTCGCCGACCGCTCCCGGCAGCTGAACCAGGCGCTGCGGGTCTCGGACGAATACGTCGGGGCGATCGCCGCCGACCGGGCGGTACTGGCCGACTTCGTACGCCAATTGGGCGTCGTGGCGGTCACTCTCGGACAGCGTAAGGCCGATATGGTGCGCACCTTCAACCTGCTGCGCCGACTGTTCGACGTCCTGCACCGGCCGCTGCTGGCCTACGGCGACAGCATCGAACCCGCGGTCACCGAGTTCGAGCAGATCGTGCGGAAGGTATTCGCCGATCCCGCCCGGATCGACACCGTTGTGACCGGTATCCGCGAATTCGTCGACAAGATCTCGCAGATGCTCGGACCGGGCGGCGCGACCGTGGCGGCCCCGACCGCGCCGGGCGGCGGACCGGTGATCTGTATTCCCTACCAGGGCAAGGTGTGCTGATGGGCCGGGCCGCACTGACTTTCACCGCGCTCGCGGTCGTCGCGACCGTCGCGGCGGGCGCGACCGCGGCCTACACCGAGATCGCGCGACCGTGGCTGGACCGGGTCCATCCCGCCCAGCGCACGATTTGCGCCGAATTCACCGATACCGTCGGCCTGTACGAGGGCAACAGCGTCACCATGCTCGGCGTCGAGATCGGCCGCGTCACCCATATCGAGGCGCGGGGCGACCGGATGCGGCTCACGCTGAGCGTGGATCGGTCGGTCGAGATACCCGCCGACGCCGAGGCGGTGACCATGTCCAGCTCGATCGTCACCGATCGGCGCGTGGAATTGACCAAACCCTATACCGGCGGGCCGACACTGCCCGGCGCGCAGTGCATTCCACTCGAACGCACCCGCACGCCGATCGGGATCAGCGACGCGCTCGACGCGCTGGGCAAACTCGCCGGTGATCTGCTCGGGCAGGACAGCGGCGGGCCCTCCGACAACGCGATCGGCGGCACCCTGGCCGCGGCCGACCGCGCGATCGACGGCACCGGCGAACAGTTCAACGCCCTGCTGCGGCAGCTGTCCCAACTCGTCGGCGATCCGGCCGACCGCGCCGACACCTTCCGCCGGCTCGTCGACAATCTCGACACCCTCACCACCATGTTCGTCACCAACTGGCCGGATATGCGGGCGCTACTGGACAATCTGCACAACGGCCTGACCATGATCGACGGCGTCGCCGTGGAACTGGGCCGCGCGGTCGAGCTCGCGGTGCAGTTCCTGCCCGTAATCGCCCGCAATGTCGGCAAATACGACGCGCAGGTCTACGGCTTCCTCGATCAGGCCATCCCCCGGATTCGCGCCTACACGCCCCTGGCCGGTGATATCGCCGACCTCCTCGCGCATCTGCCGCCGGTGACCGCTCAACTGCCCCGGGCCGGTGCGCGATGAGCCGACGCCTGCTGCCCCTGCTCGCCCTCGCCGCGGCGCTGCTGCTGTCGGCGTGCGGCATTCGCGCCACCGACATCCCGATTCCCGGCACCTATCCGTCGGGCCCGCACTACCGCTTGCGCATCGAATTCGGCTCGGTGCTCAATCTCCCCGACCGGGCCAAGGTGATCGCCGACGGCGTCGATGTGGGCATGCTCGACCACATCGATCTGCTCGGCGAAATCGCCGTCGCCACCGTGGATCTGCGCCCGGATGTGCAACTGCCCGTCGGCACCACCGCGGAACTGCGGCAGAGCACCATCCTCGGCGATATCCACATCGCGCTCGACGCGCCGCGCGACGCCGGGGCGGTGTTCCTGCGCGACGGGGACACGATTCCCCTGGCCCACACCCTGCCCGCCGCCAATGTCGAGGACATCCTGCGCGCGCTGTCGAATATCGTCACCGGCGGCCAGGTCGGCAAGCTGCAGGACGTGATCCGCAGCCTGGACTCGGCCTTCCCCACCGATCCGGCCGATCTGGATCGCATCGTGGCCACCGGGCGCGCGGCGCTGCGCGATATGGCTTCGCGCACAGGCGATCTCGATCGGATCCTGGCGGGGGCCGCGGCGGTGGCCACAACGCTGGACCAGCATCGCGACGGTGTGGACCGCACCCTGGCGCTGGGGCCCGATCGCGCCGCGGGACTGGCCGATGTGTTGTTCGGCGTCGTGCAGTTGATCGTCGACTCGCGCGATCTCGCCGACCTGGTCGGAGAGCTGGCCCTGCCGCTGGTGGGTGATCTGCACACGATCCTCGATGTGCTCGCGCCCGCGCTGCGCACCATCGCCACCGCCGACATCACTGTCGCGCGCAATACCGCGGCGCTGGATCAGCTGTTGCGCGACAGGCTGATTCCGTTCTTCGCCACCGGCGCGGGAGTCGACGCGACCACCCGCTCCGATGAGCTGATCCAGGTCCTGCACGCGATGGGTATGGTGCGATGAAGCTGTCCGGACCCGTATCCCTGGCCCTGCTGCTGGTCATGACGCTCGTCTGCGCCGCCTATCTGACCGTCGGTGTGCTGCATGTGGATCCGCGCCGGGAACTGACCAGGGTGACGGTTCTGGTCGGCTCCTCCGGCGGTCTGATGCGGACTTCCCAGGTGGATCTGCGGGGCCTGCGCATCGGGGAGGTCGAGTCCATCGCGACCACCGCCGACGGATTGGCGATCCGGCTCGGTTGGGATGCGCGCTACCGGATTCCGGCCGACAGCGAGGTGCGCATCGCCAATCTGTCGGCGGCCGGGGAGCAGTTCCTCGACTTCCGTCCGCATTCGGCCGCGGGACCGTATCTGCGCGACGGCAGCGTGATTCCGGCCGCCCAGGTGCGCGTGGCCACCACCGTGAGCGAGGCGCTGGCCCGCATCGACGCGCTGAACAGCCGGATCGATCCGAATCAGGTCGCCGATCTGGCGGCGACGGTCTCGACGGGCGTCGCCGGCCGCGATGCCGAAATCCGCAATCTGACAGCGGCTCTGACGATGACCGGTCGGCTGCTGCGCGACCGGCGCGAACAGCTCACCCGGCTGTATCGCAACGCGCAGACCCTCGGGGACAACCTGAACGGTTACGGCCCGACCGTCGCGAGCGGCGGCGGCGATATCGGCCGGGGCCTGCCGGAAGTCCTGCGGCTGATCGACGCCTTCCAGGGCTATTCCTATGCGGGCGAACGGATCTGGGACGACCCGCTGGATCCGCTGGTGCACCGGATCGATCAATACCTGTCCGAGCTCGGACCCGATCTGGCCCATATCGCCACCGTGCTGAAACCGGCGACCACCGTGCTCGAACCCGTTCGGGTGGACGCCGGTTCGATCGTCGATCTCCTCTCGGCGGCCTTCCCGGGCGGTCCGGCCCGGATCACGATCCAACCGCCTCGATAGATCAGGAGTCGAGATGTCCACCACCGAGATCACCGCCGAAGCCGAGACCACACCGCCGCCCACGCCGCGACGACGACCCTCGCGCGGCACGGCCCTGCTCGCCCTCGCCGTCGTCCTGCTCGCGCTCGCGGGCTTGTTCGCCTACCAATGGCACCGCAGCGCGGCCGATCTCAGCGCGCTGCGGGCACAGAACGGCGATCGCGAGCACGTCGCCGCGCTCGCCAAGGACTACACGCTGCGCTCGCTGACCTACGACTACCGCAATCTGCCCGGCTTCTTCGACGGCGTTCAGCGCGATACCTCCGATACGTTGCACAAGCGCTATTCCGATGTGCGCGAAACCCTTTCGACGATCATGACCCAGGCACAAGTGGTGGCGACCGGTCAGGTACTCGGCACCGCCGTCGAGCCGACCGGCCCGGATCAGTACGTGGTCACGGTTTTCGCCACCCAGCGCACCCAGAACGTGCAGCAGCCCGATCCGGCGACCGTACCGAATCTGCTGTCGGTCACCATCGCCCGCCACGACGGCGCCTGGCAGGTCACCGATTACGGGCCGAAGTCCTGAGGGCCGACCCGCTCGTCGAGGCGCAACGCGACCCCGCGCGCCGCGGCGACCGCCGAGAACGCACCCCAGACGAAGGTGGTCAGCTCGGTGACCAGCGCCTCCTGATCGATCGTGGGCGAGTTCAGCCAGCGCAGTACCGCGAGCCCGACCGCGCCGAGCGTGCCGTCGACGACGTATTCGATATTGTCCCCGTCGCCGCCGCGCGAGCGCAGCAGCATCGAGAGCAGCGCCGCCCCCGAATCCGACAGTCCCCGACCGCCTTCCAGCAGCGTCATGGCGGAATGGCCCTCGCCGAACTGGGATCCGACCAGGAATCGGAACAGATTCGGATGTTCGGCGACCAGAGTCACATACGCCGTCAGCGCGGCGCGAATGGACTCCTCCACGGTGCCCGACATCGGGAACAACGGCACCATCCGCTCGATGAGCAGATCCTGCACCCGCTGCCGCACGGCCTCGAACAGCTGATCCTTATCGGCGAAGAACCGGTACAGCTTGGGGCGGGTGACCCCGGCGGCCTTGACGATATCGTCGATCGACAGATCCGGACCCAGCTCATCGATCGCGCGCAGGGTCGATTCGACCACCTCCGCGCGCACCGCCGCGCGATGCTCGCGCCACCGATCGGCGCGGGCGTCTCCGGTCGGTTCCGGCATGAGCCTGTGCGCACCTGTCACCTTGGACGCCATTCGCCCGATGATACTTGCGGGTTGAATTGCGGCTCCAGCATTCCGCCAGTTCCTTCACTGTTGCATGATAATGCTACGTTGGTGAAGGAACTGGCCCGGCGCAGTGCCCGGCCTTCGATTCGAGGAGTTGTCGGTGACCGGCCTGTTCAACCCGAAGACCTGCGAGTTCGCCGAATTCGACGCCGAGACCCGGAGGCTGCTGCGCGCCACGGTCGACTTCTTCGAAGCCCACGGCAAGGCCTGGCTCAAGCAGCAGGACCGGGATCGGGTCTGGTACGCGGAGTTCCTCGACTTCGTCAAGCGCGAGCGCGTCTTCGCCACCTTCCTGACCCCCGCGGCCGAGGCCGCGGGCGATCCGGACAAACGCTGGGATACCGCGCGCATCGCCATGATGAGCAAGATCCTCGGCTTCTACGGGATGTCCTACTGGTACGTATGGCAGGTCACCATCCTCGGCCTCGGCCCGATCTGGCAGAGCTCCAATACCGCGGCGCGCAAACGCGCTGCGGCACTGCTGGATTCGGGCGAGATATTCGCCTTCGGACTGTCCGAACAGGCCCACGGGGCCGATATCTACTCCACCGATATGGTGCTCACCCCCGGCGCGGACGACACCTTCACCGCCACCGGCGGCAAGTACTACATCGGCAATGGCAATGCGGCCGCCATGGTTTCGGTCTTCGGTCGCCGCGCCGACCGGCCGGTCATCGACAGCGCCGATTTCGATCGCCGCATGGACGACAGTGAATTCGACGGCTACCTGTTCTTCGCCGCCGACAGCCGCCACCGCGACTACCGGCTGCGCAAGAATGTCGTCGACTCCCAGATGTACGTCGCCGCCTTCGATCTCGAGGATTATCCGGTCGCCCCCGAGGACATCCTGCACACCGGCCGCGCCGCCTTCGACGCGGCGATGAACACCGTCAATGTCGGCAAGTTCAATCTCGGCTTCGGCGCGATCGGCGCGTGCGAGCACATCTTCCACGAGGCGGTCGGCCACGCCGAGAACCGAATCCTGTTCGGCCACAATGTCACCGAATTCCCACAGGTGCGCGCGCTGCTCGCCGACTCCTACGCGCGACTGGTCGCCATGCGGCTCTACAGCGAGCGCGCGATCGACTACATGCGTTCGGCGCACGAGAACGACCGGCGGTACCTGCTTTTCAACGCCATCGAGAAGATGACCGTCACCCGGCAGGGCCAGCGAATCGTGGAGGCCCTCGCGGATGTGGTCGCCGCGCGCGGCTTCGAGAACGACATGTACTTTCCGATGGCGATGATCGGCCTGTTCGGGTTGCCGCGCCTGGAGGGCACGGTGCATGTGAACATGGCGCTGTCGCTGAAATTCATGGCGGGCTACCTGTTTCATCCGGCCGACTCGGGCCTGGCGGCGCTGCGCTATCTGCCCGGCGCGGCCCCACAGCGCGCGGTACGCGCGGCCGCGGCGGGCCTCGGCAGCCGACGCCTGCGTCCGGCGCTGCGCGCGATTCCGCAGCTGCGCGCCGAATTCGACCGTGCCGCCTACGATTTCGTGCCGACCCGGCGCGACGCGGCCGACGACGAATTCCTGTTCCGCCAGGGCCCGACCAGCGGCCTGGGCCGAATCCGATTCGCCGACTGGCGGCCGATCTTCGACCGGTTCGCCCACATTCCGAATGTGGCCGTCTTCGCCGATCAGGTCCGGGCGCTGCAAACGCTGCTGGTGACCGGTCCGCCGACCGAGGCGCAGCAGCGGGATGTGGATTTCCTGTTCGCCCTGGGCGAGCTGTTCACCCTGGTGCCCTATGCCCAGCTCATCCTCGAACAGGCCGAGCTCGAGGATGCCGAGACCTTCCTGCTGGATCAGATCTTCGATCTGTTCGTCCGCGAATTCTCCGGGCACGCAACGACATTGCACGCCAAACCCGCGGCCACCCCGACCCAGCGGCGACGCGCGCTGGATCTGGTGCGCCGCCCGGTGGCCGATGCGACGCGGTTCGAACAGGTCGTGCGCCAGGTGCGCGATCAGGCGGGCCGTTACGCCATGAACCCCTGAACAGACTGTCTGGTACGCACCGTCACAGAAATGCTACGCTGGTGAAGGAACACCGGTGGCAACCGTCGTGCAAAGGAGCACCGCGATGACATCAGCAGCCTCGCGCCCGCAATTCCAGGCGCCGGCCCGCAGAATCCGCGAGGTGGACTACGGGTTCTTCGGACCCGATTCCCCGACCTGGCAGATCTGGACCGCGCCCACGGCCCTGCTGGGTTTCCAGCGGTCGGTGGTGCTGGAACACTTCGATCCCGATCTCACCGCGGCGGTCGCCGATGTCGGGGGCATCTACTCCGATCCGCGCGGGCGACTCGACCACACCTTCGCCTACTTCCTCATCGCCGCGGTGGCCGACAGCCGCATGGCGATCGAGGCCTCGGAGCATCTGATGAAGGTGCACGCCAAGGCGACCGGCATCGAGCCCATCACCGGAAAGCGTTACAGCGCCAACAATCCCGACTCCCAACTGTGGATCCACGTGACCGGCTGGCACAGCGTGCTCAAGTGCTACGAGATGTACGGACCCGGACCGCTGAGCCCGGCCGAGGAGCAGCGGTACTGGGAGGAGTGCGTGATCGCCGCCGAACTGCAGACCTGTAAGCAGTCCGACGTGCCGCGCTCGCGGGCCGAGGTGCGCGAATACTTCGCCGAGGTGAAGCCCCGGCTGTGCAACTCCCCCCGCGCGCATCAGGGCATGCACTATCTGCTGCGCACGCCGTGGGACAAGGGTCTGAAGCTCTGGACCGGCAGCCGCCTGATCGCCCCCGCGGTCATCGCGACGCTGCCGAAGTGGATGCGGGAGGTCGGCGGCTTCGATCAGCCCGCGATCGTCGACGCCGCGATGCGTCCGGCCGTGCGCGCGGCCGTCGCGACATTGAGCGGGGATCGGCTGAAGCAGGCCGTGCTGCGCTCGGCCATCGGCCCGATGACCGCCCGGCTCTACGCCGAACACGTCGAGGCGGGCGTGCCGGAGAATCCGGCGACGGTGACCCCGGCGCAGGCGCGCGAGCGCTATGGCGCGGCCGCGCGCCGCGGTTCCTCGCTCACCGCCTGATCGGTACGAGATCCCCGGCCACCACCACGGCATTGCCGCCGCCGCGTTTGGCGGCGTACATCGCGGTGTCGGACAGATGCAGCAGTTCGCAGCACGCGGGTTCGCATCCGTCCGACACCGCGATACCGACGCTCGCGGTCACGGTGACCGGCAGATCCGGCATGGTCTCGATCGCACCGCGCAACCGCTCCCCCACATTGTCGCCGCGGTCGCGCAGATGCCCGACGATCACGAACTCCTCACCGCCCGCGCGCACGACGAGGGCGTTCGGATCGGCCACCGAGCGCAGCCGCCGCGCGGTGCGGATCAGCACCTCGTCGCCGAAGGCGTGGCCGTAGGTGTCGTTGACGGCCTTGAAGCGGTCCAGGTCGACGGTCGCGATGTACATGCCGCCCCGGCGATTTCGCGGGAAGCGGGGTAGGTAGTAGTCCAGCCCACGCCGATTCATCAGCCCGGTCAGCGGATCGGACAGCGCGTCGCGGCGCAGGATCCAGTGACAGAATTGCACCAGCGGCAGGACGAAGCCGTCGACCACGAACGAGACCAGCACCACCACGATGCCCAGGCCGATATCCCCCGCGCCGTGGCCGTTCCCGCGCACCAGCATGATCGACAGCAGCACGATCGACAGCAGCGACCAGCCGACATGCAGTAGCAGATAGCGCGGTCCGTGGAAGATCGTCACGTAGCCGCCGGTGGTCACCAGCAGCGCGCTACCCATCGCACCGAGCAGACGGTCCTGCACCAGAATATTGTTGGCGGTGATGGCGACATCGGCGAGCGCCACCCAGATCAGTGACTCGATCTCACTCGGCCAGGGCAGCAGCCACCACCGCAGCGTCCACAGCACGGCGACCGAGGCCACGATGCCCGCCTGTGTCAGGCCGATCGCGCCGGTCTGCCCCGATGGCGACAATGCGGCAACCACGGTGATCACCAGCATCACCAGGCCCGCACCCGCGAGCACTCTTTTCAGCGTGCCGAGCGCTTCGTGCGACCGCAGCGTGTCGACCAGCCAGTCGTAGTCGATCCGGTCGCGCCACCAGGTTCGGGCGATCGGGTGGCCGTCTTTCATCGAGTCACCACCTCACGCGACGGATGCCCGAGCGTAAGCCACGTCACTTCCATTTGGCAATACATCCGCTACCGAATGCCCACTCGAGCGGCGCTTTTAGCACGCGCGACCATCGCGCTGGTTTGCCATATCCAAGTCTTTACGGAATCATTACGGGCGCAAGGTGAGTCGAACCGGAAGGAGGCGCCCGTGGCATACATGCGTTTCGCACATTCGTCGATGCCATACCTCTCTCCCTGGTCCCGCCGGGTATAGATCGAGTTCCGTTCCGCCGCACCGCATTCGGTCGGCGGCGTCAGCCATTGCGGCATTCCCGAGGCGACGGGACAGATTCCGCTGCCCATCGAGATGCGCACGCGCACACGAACATTGGTTGTTGTTGGTACGGCGGAGGGCCTCGATGCCGCCGCCACGATGTGACGGATGGCTGAGAACGAATGGTTGCACACGAAACCGCGCTCGCGCTGATTCAGCTGGGCGCGGTATTTTTCGGTCTGGGTTTACTGGGTCGACTGGCCGAGCGGGTGGGCATGTCGCCGATTCCGCTGTATCTCATCGGCGGGCTGGTGTTCGGACAGGGCGGGCTGATCCAGCTCGGCTATGTCGACGACTTCATCCACCTGGCCAGTGAGATCGGCGTGGTCCTGCTTCTGCTGCTGCTCGGATTGGAGTACAGCGCAAGCGAATTGGTGAACGGCATGCGTAAGTCCTGGGCCGCCGGGGTGGTGGATCTCGTACTCAACGCGACGCCGGGCATCGTGGTGGCGCTGTGGCTGGGCTGGGGTATGACCGGCGCGGTGGCGATGGCCGGGGTCACCTATATCTCCTCCTCGGGCATTGTCGCGAAGGTGCTCGGCGATCTCGGGCGCCTCGGCAACCGGGAGACGCCGACGATCCTGTCGATCCTGGTGTTCGAGGATCTGGTGATGGCCGCGTATCTGCCCGTACTCACCGCGGTCCTGGCCGGGGTCGGCTTCCTCGCCGGGCTGAAGACCCTCGGCATCGCCCTGGCCGCGGTGACGATCGTGCTGGTGGTGGCGCTGCGCTACGGGCGGTATGTCTCGATGATCGTCGACAGCGAGGTGCGGGAGATCTTCCTGCTGAAGCTGCTCGGTGCGGCGCTGCTGGTCGCGGGAGTGGCCTCCTCCCTACAGGTTTCGGCCGCGGTCGGCGCGTTCCTGCTGGGTATCGCGATCTCCGACACCACCGCGCACAATGCCACCAAACTGCTCGAACCGCTGCGCGATCTGTTCGCCGCGTTGTTTTTCGTGCTGTTCGGACTGAGCACCGATCCGCGCAGTATTCCGCCCGTGCTGGGCTGGGCTATCGCCCTGGCGGTGGTGACCACGCTCGCCAAGCTGGCCACCGGTTGGTGGGCCGCCAAACGCGCCGGGGCCTCCCGCTACGGGCGCGCTCGCACGGGCGCGGCGCTGGTCGCGCACGGCGAATTCTCCATCGTCATCGCGGGACTGGCCGTCGCCGCCGGAGCGGTCCCGGCCGAATTCGCGGCCCTGGCCACCACCTACGTGCTGCTGATGGCCGTACTCGGACCGATCGCCGCGCGCATTGTGGAACCGGTGCTGGGACTGCTCGGCCGACGCCGCCTCACGGCCGCGCGGTCATGACAACCGGGCGACGTGGTCGAGTATCGCGCTCTCGGCCGCGGCCCACGCCGAGGAATCCGGATCGACGAACTCGGCGTGTCCGACGCCCGGCAGGATCCGCAGTTCGGCGGTATTGCGGGCCTGCGCGGCCGCGATGTAGCGGCGGCTCTGCTCGGCGGCGACCACATGGTCGCGATCGCCGTGCACCGCGGTGATCGCGAGTCCGGACGGGAGATTGTCCATCGGCGAGGCGAACCGATAGCGATCGGGCACCTCCGCGGGCGGGCCGCCCAGCAGGCGCTGCACGAACAGATCGCGGCCGGCGGTCGCCGCGAGCGCGGGATCGAGCACCGCGGCCAGCACGGTGAGACTCCGGATCCGGATGCCGTCGACCGGACGTCCGGCCACCCAGGCCGCGAGCTGTCCGCCCGCGGAATGTCCGGCCAGATGAACTCGGCTCAGGTCCAGGCGATTTCCCGAACGCCACTGCACCACGCCGCCCAGAGCGTGCACCGCGTCGCCGACATCGGTCAGCGTGGTCGGCCACCCGCCCGCGCCGTTCACCCGCCGATACTCCACATTCCAGACCGCGATACCGTGTCCGACAAGCAGTTTCGCCTGCCGATCGAATTGGGACAGATCGCGGTTCTGTGACCAGCCGCCCCCGTGGACCAGCACGACCACCGGATACGGACCCGTTCCGCTCGACGGCAGATACAGATCGCCGAAGGTGTCCGCGGCCTCGCGGTACTGGATGCGCACCGGCCGGCCCGCGGCGGATCCGGTATCCACGGCCACGACCGCGGGCGATACGGGCTGCACCGCAATCGAACCTGCCGCGGCGATGGCAGCACCCAGCGCCAGGGCTACGGCGGCGCCGCGTAATCGGCCTCGGGTTCTACCGAACACCCGCGGGCACCTCCATCGTCAGTGGTCACGTCGCCGACACGCTACTACTGATCCGGCCGCCTCGGGTCACCGCAGTCCGTCCGAGCGATGAACACGTGACGAAACGCTCACCACCAGTGCAGCAGCGGCTGCAATTGCCGACCGAGCGCACCGGCCAGCGAATGCGAATAGCTGGCGGTGAAATGGTGTTCGTCGTGGTAGATGAGGATATTGCCCTCGACCACCGGGCAGACCGTCGGCTCGCACACCGCGTCGGAGAGATCGATCGGGAACACATTCGGATACCGCGCGGCCGGATCGAGTTCGGGATTCACCGGGTCGAGGGCATCACCGCGGGCCATCCCGCAGCTGATCCGGTTGCCGCCCGCGGCCAGGCAGTCGGTCGCCTTGTAGCGCACCCCGTCGCGCCGCAGCCACGGGGTGTCGCGGATGACGATCGTGTTCAGGCCGTGTTCGGCCAGCGCCGACCACACGTCGAGATATTCGGCGGGCGTCTCGTCGCCGATATCGTCGCGCGGGCGGGTGCCGGTGGTGAACACCCAGTCCGGCCGATCCGCGCCGAGCAGATCGATCACCTCCCGCGACCAGTCGCGGCAGTCGGGATTGGCCTGGCCCTTGTAGGACACATCGTCGGACAGCGTGAGCGGGCAGCCCATCTTCAGATAGACGCGGATCTTGAACGAATGCCGCGCCGCGAGCGCCTGCAGCGCCGGAACCCAGTGCTCGGCATGGGAATTGCCGACCACGGCGAGTGTGCGCGCGGCATGCTGATCGCCGTAGGTGCAGGTCACCACGTCGCGGGTGTCCCAGTCGGCGATACAGCCGTCGACGGTCGGCGGCGGCAGTTCGGCCGGGGCCTCGAGGACGGTCGGCCGCATCCGCACATGCGGGGTGGGCGCTCCGGCAACGAGCGCCTCCGCGCCCGGATACAGCGTCGGATCGAGCACCCCGGCCGCCTGGGCCGAATTCAAATGCACCACGACCAACTGCCACGCCCCGGTGGTGAGGACCACGGCCACCGCGACACCGGAGACCGCGAAGCCCGCCGCGCGCGTATACCGCCGGGGCATACCGGGATCCACCCGCGGGCGGACCCGCCCGCGCAGCGGCTCCTCGATCCAGCGATGGGTCGCCCACGCCAGGAGGACCGAGACCGCGACGATGGCCAGCCCACCGGCGAGTCCGGCATGCGGCCGCCCGCGCTCGGCGAGATAGAAGATCAGGATCGGCCAGTGCCACAGATACAGCGGATAGGCGATATCGCCGAGCCATCGCACGGATCGGCTCGAAAGCAGTCGATTGGGCCAGGGCCGTCGATCCGCGGCGAGCCGATTGCCCGACACGATCATCGCCGATGCCGCGCACACCGGCAGCAGGGCCCACGGACCAGGGAAGTGGTTGACGCCGTCGACGATCAGCCAGCCGCACAGCACCACGCCCGCGAGCCCGACCCACGCCAGCGCGATGCGCACCGGCCGTGGCGGCGCGACCACCGCCACGGCCGCCGCGAGCGCCGCGCCCGCGAGCAGCTCCCAGCCGCGCGCGAAGGTGTCGTAGTAGTTCCAGCCCTGATGATCGGCCGTGCCGTGCGCGGCGTACAGAAACGACGCGACCGCCGCGACCGCCACGATCACACCGACCGCGACTCGGACTCGGTCCGGCCGCCCGATCCGGCGGCACACCCACGCGACCGCGGTCACCGCCAGCAGCGCGCACAGATAGAACTGCCCCTGCACCGACATCGACCACAGGTGCTGCAGTGGACTGACCGACGGATCGGCGGCCAGATAGTCCGACCACGTCATCGCCAGATGCCAGTTCTGGTAGTAGAACAGCGAGGCCAGCGTCTGCCCCGCGAGCTCGGCCCACTGGGTATACGGCCGCAGGATCAGCGCGGCCGCGACCACCGCCGCCAGCACCACGACCAGCGCGGGCAGCAACCGCCGCGCGGTGCGCCGCAGGGTCGCGCCCACCCCGACCGCACCGGTATCGGCCCGGCGCAGCACCAGTCCGGTGAAGAAGAAACCGGACAGTACGAGAAAGACGTCGACACCGCCGGAGACCCGGCCCATCCACACGTGGAACACCACGACCAGCGCGATGGCCAGGCCCCGCAAACCGTCGAGATCCTCGCGATAGGCGTCGCGCCGGCCCGGGGCGACCGTCTCGTCGGCGGCCCGGACGGCCGGAGCAGCGGGCCCCGCGATTCCGCGCGTCACCGGCCGATGACCATGTTCGCGGTCTTCCGGCTCGTCGTCGGGTGAACGGTGGTTGGCCATGACATGACAATTCTCTTACCACGGCTAAAAACAGGAAGCCACTTGCACCGAGTTCCCAGACGAGTCACCGCTTATTCACAGCAAACCCCTATCACCCGAACGATCTCCGCCGCGACCAGGTCCGGTTCGGTGACCGGAACCGCGTGTCCGGAGTTCAGCGCGAGCACATGGCGACCACGCGGGTAGGTCGCGGACCGGGCCGTATTGGTCGCATTGGCGGCCGCGCGGATCTCGGTTCCCATTCCCGCCGACGTGCGCGCGCCGGAGACGATCGTCACCGGGATATCGGGTACCGGCCGCTCGACCCCGCGCAGCGCGTACAGATCATCGATCAGGGTTTCGATCTCCGCGCCGCGGGTGCGCATGGCGGCCGGGGTGAAGCCCTCGGCCCGCATATCGGCGCGGGCGTCGGCGGGCATGGCCGCGAGCAGATCGCGAAATGCCAGGTGCAGCACGCCGATCCGCGCCAGCAGGCTGCTGCCGAACTGTCCGATTCGCTCCGCGCGGCGCATGGCCGGGGTGAACAGTGCGTCGCACGCCTCATCGGTCGGTTCGATCAGGACCGCACCCGAAATACGCTGTGCCGCAGGACCCGTGGTGGCCGCACGCACGATCGCCCCGCCCCAGCTGTGCCCGACCAGCAGGAAGCCGGGCGGGTCGAATCGCCGCGTGAGATGTTCGAGCAGCTCCCCCTGATCCGCCACGACCCGGCTCAGGGCGCGCGAAACCGGATCGGGCGCACTGCGTCCCAGCCCACAGCGGTCGTACACCACCGACGCCGCCCGAGCACCCAGCGCGACCTGCACCGGAGCCCAATAGGACCTGCTACAGGCCATACCGCCCTCGAACACCACCATGGGCGCCCCGGGCGCACCGCCGACGCGATGCATATAGAACAGCTCGCGACCGTCGCGCGTCGAGAACGTCCCCGGCTCGCCCTGGCTGTGCATCGAATTCATCACTCCCCACCCTTCCGACAATCGGTAAGGCTAGCCCGACCGGGGCGGCCGCGGGGAGCTCAGATCAGCGCCCACGCGGTGGTGAGGGCATGGCGCAGCGCCTGTTCCATCTCGTCGAACTGGGTCTGGTCGCAGATCAGCGGCGGCGCGAGCTGGATCACCGGCTCGGCTCGATCGTCGGCGCGGCAGTGCAGCCCGGCCTCGAAAAGCGCCTGGGAGACATGGCCTTTCAGAATGCGGGTGGCCTCGGCGTCGGTGAACCGCTCCTTGGTCGCCTTGTCCTTGACCAGTTCCACCGCGTAAAAGTAGCCGGTTCCGCGCACATCCCCGACGATCGGCAGATCGTAGAGCTTCTCGAGCGTCGCGCGGAACGCCTGTTCGTTGGCGCGCACGTGATCGTAGAGTCCCTCCCGCTCGACGATGTCCAGATTCGCCAGCGCCACCGCGCACGACACCGGATGCCCGCCGTAGGTCGACCCGTGCAGGAAGGTCTGCCCGTCGCGGAACGGTTCCATGACGCGATCGCTGATCAGCACCGCTCCCAGCGGCGCGTAGCCGGAGGTCAGCCCCTTGGCGGTGGTGATGATATCGGGCTGGTAGCCGAAACGCTTTGCGCCGAAGTCGTATCCGAGCCGACCGAACGCGCAGATCACCTCGTCGGACACCAGCAGCACATCGTGTCGATCACAGATCTCGCGCACCCGCTGGAAGTAGCCGGGCGGCGGGACGAAACAGCCGCCGGTGTTCTGCACCGGTTCCAGGAATACCGCCGCAACGGTTTCCGCACCCTCGAACAGGATCGCCTCCTCGATCCGGTCCGCGGCCCAGCGCCCGTAGGCGTCGTAATCGTCGGCGTGTTCGGTGGCGCGGTAGAAGTTGGTATGCGGCACGCGCAGCGCGCTGGGCACCAGTGGCTCGAAATCGGCCTTGGCGGCGGGAATTCCGGTGATGGACAGCGCGCCCATCGAGGTGCCGTGATAGGCCATCGAGCGGCTGATCACCTTGTGTTTGGTCGGTTTTCCGGTGGCCTTGAAGTACTGCCGCACGAGTTTCCATGCGGTCTCGACGGATTCACCGCCACTGACGGTGAAGAACACCCGGTTCAGATCCCCCGGCGCGGCGATGGCGAGTCGCTCGGCCAGATCGATCGCGGTCGGATGCGCGTAACCCCACAGCGGGAAGTAGGCGAGCTCCCGGGTCTGACGCGCCGCGGCCTGGGCCAGCTCCTCGCGGCCGTGGCCGACCTGCACCGCGAACAGTCCCGCCAGGCCGTCGAGATAGCGGCGGCCGTGCGAATCCCAGATGTAGGCGCCCTCGCCCCGCACGATCACCGGGACGTCGTCACCGGTCATGCCGGTATGCGAGGTGAAGTGCAGGAACAGATTGTCGCGGACCACCCGGGCGGCATCCGGGCTGGTCGGGGTATGGCTGTCGGCGATCGCGGTCATGCGGGGCTCCTCGAGACGGACGGACGCCTCGGTTATGCCACACGAACTTCCCGGCATGCAACAGAATCCGTGGCCCGTTCGGACCTTCGGCCGCGAAAAACACGGCCGCTCACCGCACTTGCTACGGATTTCGTAGCCGCCTATCGCGCACCCCACTGATAGGTCTGCTTGCGCAATTCGAGGTACATCATGATCTCGGCCCGCGCCACCCCCGGCAGCGTGCGCAGCCGGTTGGACACCAGATCCAGCAGCGCGTGATCGTCACCGCACACCGCCTCGCACAGCACGTCGTAGCGGCCCGCGCACTCCACGACATAGGTGATCTCGTCCATCGCCGCGAGCGCGTCGGATACCGGCCGCAGCGGTCCGTCCACGGTGATCGCGACCATGGCCTGGCGAAACAGCCCCACCTGCAGGGGATCCGAAACCGCCACGATCTGGATGACCCCCGCATCCGACAGTCGCTGCACCCGCTGGCGGACCGCGGCCTCGGACAGTCCGACGGCCTTGCCGATGGTCGCGTAGGGGCGGCGGCCATCCTCCTGCAACTGGGCGATGATCTGGCGGGCGATGTCGTCGAGCACGGGTGCGGAACGTGGCGCTGCGGGGTCACTCATGCGACGACCGTACAACGAAATCCGCGTATTTTCGCCTCGATACCTATGGATTTCGTAGTCTACCGGCTGCCCTTCTTTCGAATCCCATACTCTACGAAAGGCCGCGCCGACCCCTACAGAATGTCGACAAATCGGTCGTTCACAAGACATTTCGCCACCGAGCACCGTCGTGCCGACCATCGGAGACTGACAGAACACCAACGGCAGGAAACGTTCCGGGAGAGAGATGGTGAAGTCGGTGCCGAATTCCACACTGCAGAACTACATCGACGGCGAATTCGTGGCGTCCTCGGCCTCCGCCACGATCGACCTGGTGAACCCGGTGGACGAGACCGTGGTGGGTCGCGCCCCGATCTCCACCGCCGACGATGTCGACGCCGCGATGCGCGCGGCCGCCCGCGCCTTCGAGACCTGGGGCCTGACCACCCCCGGCATGCGCCAGGCGGCGCTGTTGAAGCTGGCCGACGCGATCGAGGCGCACACCGGCGAACTGGTTGCGGCCCAGTGCCGCAACACCGGTCAGCCCAAGGCGATCATCGCCGCCGAGGAGATCGCGGTCAGCGCCGACGAGATGCGCTTCTTCGCGGGCGCGGCCCGCATGCTCGAGGGACGCCCGGCCGGGGAGTACATGGACGGCTTCACCTCCTATGTGCGCCGCGAACCGATCGGCGTGGTCGGCCAGGTGACCCCGTGGAACTACCCGTTCATGATGGCCATCTGGAAGATCGGTCCGGCGCTGGCGGCCGGTAACACGGTCGTGCTCAAGCCCAGCGACACCACCCCGGAGAGCACGCTGGCGCTGGCGCGGTTGACGAAAGGCATTCTCCCGGACGGAGTTTTCAATGTCGTCCTCGGCGACGCGAGCACCGGCGCGGCCATTGTGAACCATGCGACACCGGGCCTGGTCTCGGTCACCGGTTCGGTGCGGGCCGGTATCGCCGTGGCCGGGGCCGCGGCCCAGCAGCTCAAGCGCACCCACCTCGAACTCGGCGGCAAGGCGCCCGCGGTGGTCTTCCCGGATGTCGACATCGCCTCGGCCGCAAGCGGTATCGCGGAGGCGGCCTACTTCAATGCCGGACAGGACTGCACCGCCGCGACCCGGGTGCTGGTGCACGAGTCGATCCACGACGATCTCGTGGACGCGTTGGTACGCAAGGCCGAAACGGTGAAGACGGGATCACCCGACGATCCCGACACCTTCTACGGACCGCTCAACAACATCAACCATTTCACCGCGGTCATGGACAAACTCGCCGCCCTCGCCCCGCACGCCAAGATCCGCACCGGCGGGCGACGGCTCGGCGATACCGGTTTCTTCGTCGCGCCGACCGTCATCACCGATGTGCGCCAGGACGATCCGATCGTCCAGGAGGAGACCTTCGGCCCCGTGCTGACCGTGCAGCCGTTCCGCGACGAGGCCGAGGCGATCGCCCTGGCCAACGGCGTGCGCTACGGCCTGGCCGCCAGCATCTGGACCCGCGATCACGCCCGCGCCGAACGATTCACCCGCGCACTGGATTTCGGCGCGGTCTGGATCAACTGCCACATCCCGTTCGTGGCCGAGATGCCGCACGGCGGCTTCAAGTACTCCGGTTACGGCAAGGATCTGTCGGCCTACAGCGTGGAGGAGTACACGCGGATCAAGCATGTGATGAGCAGCCACGGCTGAGGCGATAGATGAGCACCACCTTCGTCGACAAAGGTCTCGCGACGGGCAAGGTCGGCACCCTCGCGGGCGCTGTACTCGGAATCTCCTGCGTCGCACCCGGTTACACGCTCACCACGAGCATCGGTCTGATCGTGGCCGCCGTGGGGCTGAAGATGCCCGCGATCTTCCTCGCGGGCTTCGTGCCCATGTTCCTCACCGCCTACGCCTATCGGGAGCTCAACTCCCGCATTCCCGATTGTGGCGCGTCGTTCACCTGGTCCACCCGGGCCTTCGGGCCCTACGCGGGCTGGATGTGCGGCTGGGGGATGGTGATGGCCAGCATTCTGGTGCTGTCCAATATCGCCTCGATCGCGGTCGGTTTCTTCTATCTGTTCCTGGCCCGGGTCCTGGACCAACCCGGGCTGATCGACTTCGCGCACAACAAGGCCGTCGATATCGTGTCGACCCTGGCATTCCTGGCGGTCGCCATGGCGATCGCCGGTCGCGGGATCACCACCAGCCAACGAGTGCAGTACGCGCTGGTCGGATTTCAGATGATCGTGCTGGTGGTCTTCGCGATCACCGCGCTGGTCCGGGCGAGCACCGGGGACGCGCCCGCGGGACTGCGTGTCGAGGCCGACTGGTTCAATCCGTTCAGTGGACTCACCCTGGGCGCGTTCACCGTCGGCGTCACCGGATCCATCTTCGCGTTCTGGGGCTGGGACACCTGCCTCACCCTCGGCGAGGAGTCCAAGGATCCGCATCGGGTGCCGGGCCGGGCGGGCCTGCTGTGTGTGCTGTCGATCCTGCTGACCTATGTGCTGCTGTCGGTCGCGGTCATGGCCTATGCCGGAATCGGTGACAGCGGAGTGGGTTTGGGCAACGCGGCCAATGCCGACAATGTCTTCGGCGCACTCGCCGAACCGGTGCTCGGCGGCTGGGGCGGATCGCTACTGCTGCTGGCCATCCTGGCCTCGTCGGTCGCGAGCCTGCAGACGACCTTCCTGCCCGCCGCGCGCACCATGCTCGCGATGGGGGTCTACGGGGCCTTCCCCCAGCGGTTCGCGCAGGTGCATCCGCGCTATCGGGTGCCCTCGTTCAGCACCGTGATCGCGGGCGTGGTCACCGGCGCGTTCTATACGATCGTGACCCTGCTGTCCGAGCACGCTCTGATGGATACCGTTGCGGCACTGGGGATCATGATCTGCTGGTACTACGGCATCACCGCCTTCGCGTGCGTGTGGCTGTTTCGGAGGCGACTGTTCGCGAGCCCGCGTGACGTCGCGTTAACCCTGATCTGTCCGCTGTTGGGCGGGCTCATGCTGATGGCGGTATTCGTGATCTCGGTGCGCGAGAGCATGAATCCGGCCAATGGGTCGGGCGCGTCGATCGGCGGTATCGGGCTGGTGTTCTTCATGGGCTTCGGAATGCTCGCGGTAGGGGCGGTGCTGATGCTGGTCGCGCGCCGGTACGCACCCGGCTTCTTTCGCGGGGAAACCTTGGCCCGCAACGGGTTAGAGTGATGAGGGGATTGTCATGGCACGCACACCCATGTTCCGGCGGGTCCGCCGCACCGTAGCCGACCACGCCGGGGCCGAGCGGCTGGGCGTACCGGCCGTGGAATTCCGGCAGGCGCGCGCGGCCGATGCGCTGACCGCGCTGCGCAGGCGCGATCTGTTCCGATGGGGCGCGGTCCTCGGCGGCGCGGCACTGCTCGCGGGGGTCTCGGGTACGCGCCGTGTGGTCGCGCGGGCCGCCGACGGACCGCGCGTGGCGGTGGTCGGGGCCGGAATCGCGGGCCTCGCGGCGACTTCGACACTCGCCGACGCCGGAATCGCCGCCACGATCTATGAGGCGAGCGATCGGGTGGGCGGGCGGATGTACTCCGAGCGCGGCTACTGGGACGCCGGTCAGATCAGCGAATATGGTGGCGAGGCAATCGATTCCGGTCACACCGCGATCCGCGACCTGTGCGCGCGCTTCGGCCTGGCGCTGACCGACACCAAATCCGCCGCGCCGCCGAACAGTTCCGATGTGCTCTACTTCGAGGGCCGCTATCTGTCCGAGGACGCCTTCGTCGCCGATTTTCAGCCGGTCTATCGCGCGCTGCGCGCGGATCTGGCCCAGGCCGGACCGGACGCCCCGAGCTGGGACAGCGCCACACCGGGCGGTATCGCGCTGAGCAATATGACACTGGCCGAATGGATTTCGACCCGCGTACCCGGCGGCTACTCCTCCTGGATCGCCCGCTACCTCGACGACGCCTACGTCGTCGAATACGGCCTGCCGACCGCCGCCCAGACCGCCCTGAACCTGGTCTACCTCATGGGCCCGCAGTCCGATCCCGACGATCCGAAGGTGTGGAGCGCCTCCGACGAACGCTACGAGATCACCGGCGGCAATCAGCGCCTGCCCGAGGCCATCGCCGCCGGGCTCCCCGAGGGAACCATCCGGCACGGCTGGCGGCTGGAGGCCATCGCCCGCAACTCCGACGGCTCCCAAACCCTCACCTTCGACGACCGCGGCACCCGGCGCACCGTCAGCGCCGACCACACGATCCTGACCGTGCCCCTGGCGGTACTGAAGGGCGTCGATTACCGCGCGGCGGGCTTCGATCCGCTGATGACACAGTCGATTTCGACCCTCGCCATGGGCAGCTGCACCAAGCTGAACATGCAGTTCACCGCCCGCCCCTGGGTCGGGCCCGGCCCCTGGCCCGGCCTGTCCAACGGCATGAGCTTCACCGACGTCGGCTATCAGCAGATCTGGGACGCCACCGCCGCCCAACCGGGCCCGCACGGCATAGCCATCCAATACGGCGGCGGCCCGGACACTCTCAAATACCTCGCCGCCGCCCCCTTCACCACGGCCCCCGACCCCGCCACCCTGCTCGCGGTGAATACGGTTCTGCCCCAATTCGAACGAGTGGTCCCCGGTATCACCCCGCTGTGGACCGGCAAGGCCACCCTGTCCGCCTGGCACCTGAATCCGAACTCCCTGGGCGCGTACAGCTGCTACCCGCCCGGCTACTGCCACCGCTTCGCCGGATACGAGGGCGCCCGCCAGGGCAATATCCACCTGGCGGGTGAACACACCTCCACCGAATCCCAGGGCTATATGAACGGCGGCGCGGAGACGGGAATCCGTGCGGCCCAGGAGATCCTGGACGATCTGGGCTGAGCGGACATCACGCCGGTCGGGCCGCCGGGACGTGCGGCGGCTCGGCCGCGGCCGGTTTCACCAGCAGCATCAGCAGCGGCCCGGTCATCGCCGTGGTCACCACGGTCATCAGGACGAACATGGTGAACAGCGGGCCGTTGAGGATTCCGAGTTGATAGCCGATATTGAGGACCACCAGTTCGGTGAGGCCGCGACAGTTCATCATCGAACCCACCGCGAGGGAATCGGAGCGGCCGAAGCCGACCGCGCGCGCCGCCAGCCCGGCCCCGAGGAATTTGGTCGCCACCGCGACGGCGACCAGGCCCACGCAGATGAGCAGTCCGCCGCCGGTGACCGCGCCGACATCGGTCTTCAGACCGATCGTCACGAAGAACAGCGGCAGCAGCAGAATCAGCGTCAGCGACTCCAGTTTCGCGCTGAGTTCGGACAGCAGCGCCTCCCGCCGCGGCATCACCGCACCGGCGAGGAACGCGCCGAACAGGGCGTGCAGGCCCATCAGGTCGGTGGCCACGGCCGAGCTCAGCAGCACGCATACCGGCACGCCGAACGACACTATGAGCGGTGGAGTCGTCCCGTCGGCACGGACCAGCAGTCGCGCCAGCAGCGGGCGAACCACCGCGAGCATCAACACCGTGAACGCGAGGATCGCCGCCAGCGACAGCACCGCGGGCACGGTACTGGCCTGCTGTACGAGCGCCACGATCACCGCCAGCAGACACCACGCGGTCACGTCGCCGATACCCGCCGCGGCGAGGGCCGTCGTCCCGATGCGGGAGTTGATCAGCTTGCGCTCCTGCAGAATTCGCGCCAGCACCGGGAAGGCGGTGATGGCGAAGGACAGTCCGATGAACAGCGCGAAGGCGAGCTCATCGGCGCGCGGCGGGGAGTAGCGGTCGTAGAGCGACCACGCCACCAGAATGCCGCCGAGGAAGGGGACGGCGATCGAGGCGTGCCCGATCACCACGCCGCGCGCCCCGTTCTCGCGCAGCCGCTCGTGTCCGGTCTGCATGCCGACCAGGAACATGAAGAAGATGACGCCCAGCTGAGCCAGCATATCCAGATGCGGCAGCACCACTTTCGGGAACAGCGCCGATTCGAGGCCCGGTGCGAGCGCGCCCAGCGCCGATGGTCCCAGCAGCAGACCCGCCACGAGCTCACCGACCACCTTGGGTTGTCCGACCCGCTGGGCCGCCCAACCGCAGACAGCGGCGGCGATCACCACGATCACCGCGGCGATCAGAAATCTGGCGACCGGACTCTGCGCGACGGCCCCGCTCGCGCCGGATGTTCTTCCCGCCCATCCCGAATACGCGAAAATCAGTACCGCGCAGGCGACGGGAACGATGACCAGGGCCGTATAGGCGAATGCGTATCGTCGCACGATCCCCCACTTTCCGCCTCGCGTCTACAGCGCGCTCGATGCGAGACATGCGTCAGGCCAGCGGTTTCGCGCACGCGAGCGAAGTCGTCAATTCCTGGGGCTGGCGCTGTGCATATGCGCCGCGAGGAATTCCTCGATCACGGCGGTGACCTCCCGCGGGCGCTCGAGCATCGGCGCGTGTCCGCAGCCGGACAGGCGCACCCGCCGCTGTGGCCGCAGCAGCGTGTCCAACCGCTCACCCTCGGCCGCCGACAGAATCGGATTGGCCTCGCCCCACACCGTGCACACCGGCGGTCGCATCGGCGCCGAGGACCACTGCTCGATGATTCGGAACGACGGCAGATCCCGTCCCATCGCGGCCAGCGCGATCAGCGGGAAGCCCGCGGCCACCGAATCGCTTGGCGCACAAGCCCGATACGCCGCGCGATCGGCGAACCAGGTCCGCACCATCGCGCGCACCAGCCACGGCGGGGTGTGCCAGCGTCCCAGCGAATTCACTACGGCTGCGGGCAGAATCCCGGCCAGTCGCGCCAAAGGTCCGATACCGCCACCGAATGCGGTCCGCTGGGTGAGCGGGTTGATCGCGACGACCGCGCCGATGCCCGGCACCTGCCGGGCCAAATTCAACGCGATCGCCGCGCCGAGGCAATTGCCCACCAGCGCAGCGCCTTCCAGCCCCTGACCACGCAGGAACGCGCGCACCATCCGGGTGTAGCGACCCAATGTGTAGTTGCCGGGATCGTCGGGAGCCTCGGACGCACCGTATCCGGTGAGATCCAGCGCGCAGACGGTGTAATGGGGAGCCAACGCGGTCAGCTGCGCTTCCCAAAGCCCATGAGCCGCACCGGCATTGTGCAGAAATACCACCGGCGGCCCGCTCCCCCGCCGCGTGAAGGCGATCGACACGCCCTCGAAATCGAAGTGCTGCAGCGAGTCCATAGTCGGCCCCCGAATAGCGTCGTCATTGACAACCCTTATCGTACGGCCCGGTCCCGGGCTTGACCCCGCTTCGGCCCATACCGCGCGGGCCGCGGGTCTGCGCATCACCGGTCTGCGCAGCGAACGAACCCGGATGCAGATCACCTTGCGCGGTGGTGTACTTCCCGCGCAAGGTGATCTGGATGGTCCCTGGCTTCACGGTCGAGGCGCATCGCGACCGCCTGCGTGAACTGGACGAGCAGATCCGCGCCGACGGCCCGTTCGTCGCCCATTCCGCGCGCACGCTCATCGAGGCGACCAAGCCCTGACACAACGGACCTTGCCCGAGATATACGTATACATATAATAGCCCTATGTTCGATCCGATCAGCCTCGCCGTCGGTGGCGGCCTCGTCGGCGCGGGATGGGTCATCGGCCGCCTCGGCCGACGTCCGGCGCGTCAGGCTCTGCCCGAGCTGCAGCCCCCGATCTGCGGCTGCGGCCACGATCTGGCACTGCACGACCGCGCCGACGGCCGCTGCCATGCCGAGATCAACCGCAAGGGCCCGGTCGGACTGCGCGAGTGGGTGCGCTGCAATTGCCGCCGCTACACCGGGCCCACACCGCTCGAGGATCTCCTGACTCCGCCCACGCTGCCGCCGACCTGATTCACCGCAGCGCCGAATCCACCAGGCGCTGTGCGTATTCCGGAGTCAGCCCGCCGGGGCGGAACTGGATCCGATACATCATCGGCGCGACCACCCGATCCAGGACCGTCTCGGCATCCGGGGCGACCTCACCGCGCTCGAGCGCGCGCGCGAGGATGATCTCCACCTGATCGGCCGCATACGCCGAACACGCACCCGCGCTGTCACCTTCCGGATCGCCGAGCAGGGCGTCCCGAATATAGGCCCGCCCGGCCGGTGCGGACATCTCCTCCAGAAATTGCCGAGCCCATGCGGTCAGATCGGCCCGCAGGCTGCCGTATTCCTCCGGCGCCGCCTCGGGCCGCAGCCGTTCGACCGCGACATCGGCCAGCAGTTCGCGCAGATCGCCCCAGCGGCGATAGATCGTCGACGGCGTCACGCCCGCACGCGCGGCGATCGCGGGCACGGTCAGTCCCGCACGCCCCAGCTCGGCTTCGAGTTCGCGCACCGCGGCATGCACCGACTGCTGGACACGAGCACTGCGCCCACCCGGGCGAACCATTGGCTTGGGACTCACACGCCCATGCTAATGCAATGGAATTGCCTTAAGCCCTCGGGCGGCCTATCGTGACTTAACGCGAATATTTTGCTTTAGAGAGCGGGAGTGCCGTGCAGATCTCAGCATCCGACGCGATGATCGCGCCGTCGTGGACCGTCGGTGATATCACCGTCCAGCGCATCGACGAGGCGCCGCTGCCGCCCGCCACCGGCGCGTGGCTGTTGCCGTCGGCGACCCCGGCGCTCGTCGTCGGCCACGATTGGCTGCGCCCGGATTTCGCGAATTCCGAAGGTGTGCTTCATCTTTCCAGCCACACCTTCGCGGTCACCGCGGGCGGGCGACGCATTCTGATCGATACCGGCATCGGTAACGGCAAGACCCGGGCGAATCCGGCCTGGCACGATCTGCGCACCGACTATCTCGATCGGCTCACCGCGGCGGGCTTCGCGCCCGATACGGTGGATCTGGTCGTCACGACCCATCTGCACACCGACCACGTCGGCTGGAATACCCATGTGGCCAAGGGCGATTGGGTGCCCACCTTCCCCAATGCCCGCTATCTGACCTCGCGCGCCGAATGGGATTTCTGGGCCGGATACGATATGGAGGAACCGCGGCGGCAGATGTTCCGCGATTCGGTGTATCCGATCGCCGAGGCGGGCCTGCTCGACATCCTCGACGTCCCGGCCCACGGCCTCGAGCTACTGCCCGGCCTGCGGCTGATCCCCACCCCCGGGCACACTCCCGGCCAGGTGGCGGTCGAGCTGACCAGTGGCGATTACGCCGCGGTGATCACCGGCGACTGCATCCACCACCCGGTCCAACTCCCACATCCCGGCATCGGCAGCTGCGTCGACATCGATCCGGAACAGGCCGAAAAGACCCGCCGCGCACTACTTTCCACCCTCGCCGACACCGGTACGCTGCTGTTCGGCAGCCACTTCCCGCCGCCCACCGCCGGGCACGTGCGCAGCCACGCGGGGGCCTACCTCCTGGCACCGGCGTCCCAGTCCGTATCGAAATAGCCGAATTGCCTACCCACTGCGGCCTTTCGGTGCACAATCGACAGCGGTGTACGGCTCGTCGCATTGCTGTCGGTACAGATCCGAACCGCATGCGACGACGCCGTCGCGCCGAATCCCGAGTTGCGCCCGAATTACCTGCGCCGCAGCATTATTGAGCGGGTTCCGGAAATCGTGGCGAGGGGTTGACGCCGCGGCCGCGCGAGCCGTACCGTTCGCCCATTCCAAAGACCTTGGAGTGATCAAGGGGGACCAGTGGCCGTTCTGCTGACCGGCGAAGACCTGCCGGACGCCGAATCCATTGCGACCGTGCCGGGTAAGGCCCCCGTGGGCCGCTCCCCCAGACAACTCGCGTGGCTGCGCTTCAAACGCGACAAGACCGGTCTGGTCGCCGGAGTCGTCGTACTGTTCTTCTTCGTCGTCGGACTCGGCGCGCCACTGATCTCGCTGGCCTACGGCAAGGATCCTTACACCCCCTACGCGACGCCGAGCAACGGATTGCTCACCGACACCGGCTTTCCCGTCAAACCCAACGGCGGCATGGACGGCCAGTTCTGGTTCGGCATCGAACCGCATACCGGCCGTGACGTATTCATGGTGCTGGTCTACGGAATCCGCACCTCCCTGCTGATCTCGCTGGCCGTGGTGCTCCTCACCGGCATCATCGGCAGTGCGCTCGGCGTGACCGCCGGATATGTCGGCGGCAGAACCGATTACGTCATCAGCAGAATCGTCGACACGCTGCTGTCGGTGCCGTCCACGCTGTTCATGCTCGCCTTCATGCCGGTCGCCTGGGCCGGTTACATGGCATCCGGTCAGGAGATTCCGGTCTGGGTCCGGGCGGTCAGCATCATCGGTATGCTCACCCTGTTCGGCTGGACCCGCAATGCCAGATTGCTACGCGGACAAGTCTTCTCGCTGCGCGAGCGCGAGTTCATCGACGCGGCGCGGGTGACCGGGGCCGGTCCCGGGCGCATCATCTTCCGGGAACTGCTGCCGAATCTGTGGACCCCCATCCTGGTGCTCGCGACGCTGGATCTGCCCACCTATGTCACCGCCGAGGCAGCCCTGTCGTTCCTCGGCGTCGGCATCGCCCAGCCGACCCCCGATTGGGGCGTCATGGTGCAAAACGGTTCGGGCCTGATCTCCTCGGACATCACCTATCTGGTCTTCCCCGGTCTCGGGATGATCCTCTTCGTACTCGCCTTCAATCTGCTCGGGGACTCGGTGCGCGATGCCCTCGACCCGAAGGGGAGCCGATAGCTTCGCCGGTCGTCGGCGGTAGGAGAAGGCAGGAACCATATGAAGAGAAGGTACTTCGCGCAGGCCGCGGCGGTGGCGATCGCCGCCGTATTGACCGCGGCCGGTTGTTCGGCGGGCGGCACCAATGTCGGCGGCGGCGATCAACCGAAGGCCACGCAGAACAAGCTCACCCTGGACCCGGACGGCAAACAGTCCAGCGGACCCGCCGCGGAGGTGCCCGGGGCGCAGCCGGGCGGCACGCTCAATCTGACCTGGCGCACCGACTTTCCGGACTACGACCCCGCCCGGATCTATACCGCCCCGGACGAGGAGGCGTTCCGGGTCATGAACCGCCGCCTCACCATCCTGAAGCAGAACGACGACGGCACCATGGCCCTGGTCGGCGATCTGGCCACCAACACCGGCGTGCCCTCCGATGGCGGCAAGACCTGGAAGTACACGCTCAAAGACGGCCTGAAGTACGCCGACGGCACGCCGATCAAGTCGCAGGACATCAAATACGCCGTCGAGCGCACCTTCGACACACGGTTCGCCACCGGGCCGCAATGGGTTCAGCTCTGGCTCGCCGGTAAGGACGACTTCCAATCGGTCTACCCCGGCCCGTACGGCGGTCGGGAACTCGGCTCCGACAAGATCGAGACACCGGACGAGAAGACGATCATCTTCCACCTGCCGGCGGCGCAGTCGGATTTCCCCTTCGCCGTCTCGATGGGCCAAACCGTCCCGATCCGAAGGGATTTGGACGCCAAACCCGACGATCTCAACGTCAACGGGCTCGGTGATATGGCGACGGGGCCGTACAAGATCGGCACGCACGAGGTCGACCGGACCCTGACCCTGGTGAAGAATCCGAACTGGGATCCGAAGTCCGACCCGATCCGGCATCAGTACGTCGATCAGATCCACTTCCAGTTCGGCGTGAAGGCCAAACAGGAGACCGATCAGCTGAAGGCGGACACCGATCCGAACAGCGCGGCCTACTACAGCGGCATCGATACCGATCAGGTGCAGGCCATCATGGCCGATCCGAATCTGAAAAAGCGCACCATCGATAACGAGACCGGCGCGGTGCAGATGTTCGACATCAATGTCGCGCGGGTCAAGGACCTCGAGGTCCGCAAGGCGCTGGCCATGGCGTTCCCCAAACAGGACGCCATCACCACCCAGGGCGGCCCGTTCTTCGGCAATGTCGCCACTACGCTGAGTCCTCGCACCTCGGTGGGCTACTCGCCCCAGCCCAACCCGTACGGCGTCGGTGACAACGGCGACCCGGAGAAGGCCAAGCAGGTTCTCACCGCCGCGGGCAAACTCGGCTACGAGGTCAATGTGGCCTGGGAGTCCACCCCCACGGCCGACCGGTGGGGCACGCCGATCAAGCGCGCTCTGGAAGCCGCTGGATTCAAGGTCAATCTCAACGCGTTGCAGGACAAGGGCTATTACAACGCGATCCGGCATCTGTCGAATCCGTACGATCTGATCTGGTACCAGTGGGCTCCGGACTGGCCGACCAACCGAACCGTGTACAGCGCACTGTGGTACGGCGGCGCGGCCATCGAGGGCGGCAACAACATCAGCCAGCTCAAAGAGCCGAAGGTCGACGACGCTATCAACCAGGTGCAGTCGATCCAGGACATCACCGAACAGGGTAAGCAGTACATCCCACTGGATCAGATGATCCAGAAGGATTACGCGGCGGCGATTCCCATGGTGTACACGCGCAAGCAGATCATGTACGGCTCCAAGGTGGGCGGCGCGCGCATGGACTACCTCGGCGTCTGCCTCGATCTGTTCAACGTCTACCTGAAGAAGTAGCACGGCCGCGCCGGGTGCCGGATCCGCCGATCCGCACCCGGCGCCCCTGCGGAGAGACGCGTGGCGAATGTTGGCTTTCCTCACCCGCCGAATACTCGGCGGCCTCGTAATCCTGCTGATCATCAGCGCGGCCACCTTCATGCTGTTCTACATCGCCCCGGGCAACAATGTCGCCCGACTGGCCTGCGGGAAGGTGTGCTCGCCCGAACTCCAGGCCGCGGTCGCACACCAGTTGGGCGTCGACAAGCCCTGGTGGCAGCAGTACCTCGAATATCTCGGCGGAATCTTCACCGGCCGGTCCATCGGCGACAACCACTGTCCCGCACCGTGTCTGGGTTACTCGTTTCACAACCACCGGCCGGTGCTCGACACCATCCTGGACCGGCTGCCGGTCACGTTGTCGCTGACCATCGGCGCGGTGGTGATCTTCCTGGTGGTCGGTGTGGGCCTGGGCATGCTGGCCGCGCTGCGCAAGGGCAGTGCGGCGGACCGGTCGGCCATGGGTTTCGCGGTGGTGGGCGGGGCACAGCAGGTCTTCGTGCTGGGTCCGTTCCTGTTGTTCCTGTTCGTGTATTCGAGCCGAATCATGAAGGTGCCCACCTACACCTCGTTCTTCGACAACCCGCTGCGATGGGCGGGCGGCCTACTACTACCGTGGGTGTGCCTTGCGGTCATCTCCGCCGCCTACTACGCGCGACTGACCCGTTCATCCATGGTCGAGGTATTGAGTGAGGACTACATCCGAACCGTGCGTGCCAAGGGTATGGGTAGCGCGAATGTCTATGTGAAGCACGCTTTTCGAGGCGCGATGACGCCGATCGCCACATTGCTCGGACTGGACATCGCCGTGCTGATAGGCGGCGCGATCATCACCGAGACGGTATTCAACCTGCCCGGCGTCGGCCAGCTGGCCGCCAATTCGGTGCAGGATTCCGATCTTCCGGTGATGATGGCCGTGGTGCTACTGGCCTCGGCGGCGGTGGTGGTGGCCAATATCGTGGTCGACATCGTCTACGCGTTCATCGATCCGAGAGTGAGGCTGGGATGAGCGAGCGCGAGACGATTCTGTCGATGCGGGATCTGCTGGTGCACTTCCGCACCGAGGACGGCGTGGTCAAGGCGGTGGACGGATTGTCGTTCGATCTGGCCCGGGGCCGGACGCTGGGCATCGTGGGCGAATCCGGGTCGGGTAAGAGCGTCGCGACCATGGCGATCCTCGGCCTGCACAATCGCGCGCGAGCCCAGATCGGTGGCGAAATCCTGTTCGAGGGAACGGATCTGGCCGCCGCGAACGAGTCGACGCTGCAGCAGTTCCGGGGCAAGCGGATCTCGATGATCTTCCAGGATCCGCTGACCGCGCTGTCGCCGTACTACACCGTCGGCGATCAGATCATGGAGACCTATCGACGCCACACCGGCGCGAATCGCAAACGCGCGCGGGCGCGGGCGATCGAGATGCTCACCAAAGTCGGTATCCCCCAACCGGAACGGCGGGTCGACGACTATCCGCACCAGTTCTCCGGCGGCATGCGACAGCGGGCGATGATCGCGATCGCGCTGTGCTGCGATCCGGATCTGCTGATCGCCGACGAGCCGACCACGGCACTGGATGTGACGGTGCAGGCGCAGATTCTGGATCTGCTGCGCGATCTACAGGCCGAATTCGATACGGCGATCATTCTGATCACCCACGATATGGGCGTGGTCGCGCAGATGGCCGACGATGTGCTGGTGATGTACGCCGGGCGGGGTGTGGAACGGGGTTCGGTGCGCGAGGTGCTGAAATCCCCACGCCATCCCTACAGTTGGGGTCTGCTGTCGTCGATTCCGCAATTGGGCGGGGATGTGGATGTGCCGTTGACGCCGGTGCGTGGCGCGCCGCCGAGTCTGATCGATGTGCCGTCCGGGTGTCCGTTCCATCCGCGCTGCGATTTCGTGGATCGAGTGGGGGCCGGGCGGTGCGTCAGCGAGCGGCCGCTGCTGGGTCCGGCGACCGAGCACGGGGCGGCGTGTCATCTGAGCGACGCGGAGGCCGACCGTATTTTCATCGATGAGGTCCGGATGCGGACGGGAGCGGCATCGTGACCGAACAGACTCTGTTGTCGGCGACCGGGTTGCAGATGCATTTCCCGATCCGCTCCGGATTCGTCTTCAAGCGCAGGACCGGCGTGGTGCGCGCGGTGGACGGTATCGATCTGACCGTGACCGCGGGACAGGCGTTCGGTCTCGTGGGCGAATCCGGTTGCGGGAAGTCGACTACCGGGCGGATGCTGGCCCGGCTGCTCGAGCCCACGGCCGGGACCGTCACCTATCGCGGTCAGGACATCACCCACCGCGGCCGCCGCGAACTCGCGCCGATCCGGTCGGAGATCCAGATGATCTTCCAGGATCCGTACTCCTCGCTGAATCCGCGCCAGACCGTCGGCACGATCATCGCCGGGCCGATGGAGATCAACGGCATCAATCCGTCCGGCGGACGCCGCAACCGAGTGCGCGAACTGCTCGAGACGGTCGGGCTGAATCCCGAACACTACAACCGCTATCCGCACGAATTCTCCGGCGGCCAGCGCCAGCGCATCGGCATCGCGCGCGCCCTGGCCCTGGAACCCAAACTCATCGTGGCCGACGAACCGGTCTCCGCCCTCGACGTCTCCATCCAGGCCCAGGTGGTCAACCTCCTGCAGCGCCTCCAGCGCGAACTCGGCATCGCCTTCGTCTTCATCGCCCACGACCTGGCCGTGGTCCGCCACTTCAGCGACCGCATAGCCGTGATGTACCTCGGCAAAATAGTCGAAACAGCCGACCGCGCAGACCTGTACGACCGCCCTCACCACCCCTACACCCAGGCCCTGCTCTCCTCGGTCCCCGAACCCGACCCCGACAGCGCCACCCAGCGCGACCGCATCCGCCTCACCGGCGACGTCCCCTCCCCCATCAACCCCCCATCCGGCTGCCGCTTCCGCACCCGCTGCTGGAAAGCCCAACCCATCTGCACCGAAACAGAACCCCCACTTCTGCAACTCCCTGACACCACCCCCGGCCACCAAACCGCCTGCCACTTCCCCGAACCCCGCCATGTCGTCGCCTGAGACCGCCCGCCTCATCGCCGGGCTGCCCCGCAAGCGCATCGGGGCCGGGGTGTTGTTCGTCGACGAGTCCGACCGAGCGCTGCTGGTCGAGCCGACCTACAAACCGTATTGGGAGATCCCCGGCGGCGTCGTGGAGGACCGCGAATCGCCCCACGCGGCGGCCGCCCGGGAGGTCCGAGAAGAACTCGGGCTCACCGTATTCCCCGGCGGACTGCTCGTGGTCGATTGGGTTCCGCCCGGCCTGTATCCCGACGACGGCGTGATGTTCATCTATGACGGCGGCATATTGACCACCGATCGCACCGACGCCATCGTGCTGCAGACCGAGGAGCTTCGAGGCTGGTCCTGGTGCGACGACGCCGAGGCCGCCGAACGCCTGCCCGCCGTGCTCGCTCGCCGGGTGGCGGCCGCGCGCACTGCCCGAAAAGTCGGCATACCAATGTATTTGGAAGATGGGGTGCGGATATCGGTCAGCGGGCGGTGAGGTGGATGCGGAGGTGATGAGGGGTCAGGCCGATGCTGCGAGCCGGGCGGGGTGGGTCGGGCTGGTATAGGCGCAGGTGCCAGCGGGCGGTGATTGTGGCCAGGGCCAAGGTCGTTTCGAGGGTGGCGAAGTGGTCGCCTATGCAGCGGCGGGGGCCGTCGCCGAAGGGAAGATAGGGGGCGGGCGAGGGGGTGAGCCAGCGGTCGGGGTCGAAGGTTTCCGGGTTGGGGTAGTAGGCGGGGTGATGGTGGAGTAGGTAGGGGCTGAAGGCAACTGTGGTCCCCGCGGGCAGCGCGCGGGAGCCGAGGTGGGAGTCTTCGGTTGTTCGCCGGGTCAGCAGCCAGGTGGGTGGGTAGCGGCGCAGGGTTTCGGTAATGGTGCGGGCGGTCAGGTCCAGACCCGCTACGTGAACGGGGCTGGCTGTGCCGCCTCGCCCGACAACAGCATCCACCTCAGTTCGAAGTCGCTGTTGCAATTCAGGTTTCGTCGCCAGCTCGGCCAGCGCCCAGGACAACGTATCCGCAGCGGTGATAGCCCCCGCGATGAGAAAGGTGACGATCTGGTCGACGGTTTCCCCGGGAGTGATTCGATTGCGCAGTGGGGCGCTCGGATCGCCGAGGCGGTTCCTCGAACCCGCACGCAGAGGGGGATCGATCGGGTCGCTACGGCGCTCCTCGGGAGTGATGCGTTCGCGCAGTTCGCCGACCGGATCAGCCGGACAATTGCCCGAACCTCCGTGCAGAGGACCGTCGGTCGGATCGTGGCGACCGTCCTCGGGGGTGATGTGGTCGCGCACTTGGTCAGTCCGGTTGGGCGAGCTTGCGCGGAGGAGGCCGGCTATCAGGTCGTGGTGGTTGGATTCGGGGGCGGTTCGGCGGGTTGCGACTATGGATTCGACGAGGTGGTAGAGCCGGTTGTTGGCGTCGGTGTAGTGGCGGGCGGGTGGGAGGGGGAGGCGGGTCAGCCAGGGCGGGAGCATGACCCGCCAGGTGATTCCGGTGACCAGGGTGTGGACGTCGGTGATGAAGGGTGGGATTTGGTGGGCGGGGATCGAATCGGTGAACAAGGTGTCGACGAGGGTGGCCGCGGCGAGATACTCCATCTGCGGAGGTATGTTCAGGATCTGGCCGTCGTGCCATCCGCCGATCACCTCGGCCTGACGCGCGGCCATCAGTTCTCCGTAGCGCGGCAGTCTGCTGCGGTGGAAGGCGGGCTGTACCAGTGGGCGCAGTCGGCGATGGGTGTCGTGCGCGCACGCCGACAATCCCTCGCCGACCAGATCGCGCACCCGATCGAAGATCGGACCGCCCTTGTCGAATACTCGATCATCGGCCAGCACCGCCCGCGTGAGCTCGCCATCGCACACCAGCACGACCTCGGCGGGCCCCAATCGCAGCCGCACCGCATCTGCCCGACCGGCCAGCGACCGCAGGAATGCGAGCGGATCACGCAACAGCGTCACCGCATGGCCGAGCAGCGGCAGCGCGCCGGGCGCGAGTGGTATGTCCCGCAACGGCTTTCGGCTAGTGTGTGCGCGGTACTTCGACATTGCCGGGCAATCGGATCTCCGCGCCGAGCGCCACATAATCGGCCTGCACCTTGTAGTACCGCCCGCCGGGCCCGTAGGCGATGTAGAGCGTGAACCCGTGCGGCCCCGGCTCCACGAGCGGGGCCCCGGCAACGAACTTCGCCAGCAACGGGTCCAGCCGCACCGGGAAGTTCTCCCGGGTGAACCGGCGCGGGAAGCACACCCGCCGCACACCGGCCCGCTCCCAGTCGAAGGTCCAGTAGATCGTGTACGACGCCGACTCCAGCGCCGCCAGATCCGCCGCCCCGGCCGGTACCGCGCCCACCTCGGACAGCACCGTGGCGATATCCGCCGCCTCCAGACGCCCGGGCTGGAACACCTGGCCGTAGATATTCATCGTGCCGTTCTCGAAATCCAATGCGATCATGCAGATCCGGTCATCGGTCCAGCGCCGCAGATGCTCGGCGTACTCGTGAACCGCCGCCGGAAGCCCCCGCAGCGAGAGCAGACGCTCCACACTCATGAGTTCCGGAATCACCAGCCAGATCTTCTGCACCCCGGTGCCCACCGCGACGTCGACGCCGTACATCACCGGCCCGGCCGCGAGCACCGACTCGAGCAGCCGCTCGCGCGGATGTCCGTCGAACCGCAGTAATCCGGCCCGCCGCAAGCGCCCGACCGGATCGGCATCGGCGGCCAGATTCATGAACCGGATGCTCACCTCCCGCTCGGCCTTGGTGGTGGTGCGCACCGCGAGCCAGGACGACGGCCACACCCCGGCGAGCGCGTCCAGCACCCCGCTCACGACCGACGGGTCGTACGGGGCGTTCACCAGGCTCGCATAACTACTCAGGTCGTCCTGGAGTCGCGCGGGTGTGACAACAGCTGTGGTCATAGGTCACCTCGAAACGTTCGGGTACGAGTACGCCTTTGGATGCCTCGGCCCAGAATAGTCCGTTCTGTGGTTCCGGTCGGCAACTCCGAGCTACTGCCCTGCCGACCGGTCCGAACGGCGATCTCCCAGCCCCGGGGATATCAATTCTGAAGCGATCGCAATCCGGATTCCGGAAGACGCGGAATTACCGAAAATCGATGTTGTTGCCAGACAGCGCAATTCGCGATCGATAAACAAGTGATCAATACATCCAGCGGCGTAACATGTTTTCTCTCACCACTTTTCGAATTCCGCCCCCTCCGGAGTACAGCCATGCCCTTACACCGTATTCGACGTCTGCCCTACTTCTCCCTGGCCCTGCTGACCGGCGCCGCGGCAACGGTCGCACTTGCCGCACCGGCCCAGGCCGCCGATCCGACCTATGCGGCCCTTGGTGATTCGTACACCTCGGGCCCAGGAATCAACCCGGTCGACAGCTCGGCCCCGAGCGGCTGCGGCCGATCCGCCGCCAATTACCCGCACCTGGCCGCCACCCGGCTCGGCCTGCGCCTCGACGACCGCAGCTGCGCCGGAGCCAAGACCGAAAATGTCACCACCACATCACAATTCGCTGGACAGTCACCCCAGATATCGGCACTCACCGGCGCGACCAAGGTGGTGACCCTGAGCATCGGCGGCAATGACAACAACACCTTCCGCGACGTGGTCACCGCCTGCATCGCCGCCGACAGCCTCACCCCGATCGGTACCCCCTGCAAGGATCGCTACGGCTCGACCTTCGTCGAAACGATCCGCGCCGATGCGCCCGTGATCGGCGCGGCCATTGCCAAGGTTCGCCAGAAGGCCCAGGCCGCAAAGGTTTTCGTCATCGGCTATCCGGACATCCTGCCGCACGGCAGCGGCTGCTATCCACGGGTTCCGATCACCACCGGTGACGTCGCCTACGTCGACGGCATCGAACGCGAGCTGAACTCCGTCCTGCTCACCCAGGCCCAGGCCAACGGCGTCGCCTTCGTCGACACCTACACCCCCAGCGTCGGCCACGACTCCTGTAAGCCCGAGAGCACCCGCTGGGTGGAACCGATGATCTCCGGTTCGAGCGCCTCGTCCTTCCACCCCAATGCCGCGGGCATGCGCGCCACCGCCGACGTGGTGGCCGCCGCCATTCGCGGTTCCGGCACCGAATAACCCTCTCGCACAACCGGTTCGGCGGGCGAGTTCCGGCCCGCCGAATCGTTGATCACGCTCGCCTCAGCAGGTCTTCCAGGCGAAGTGGTAGGTGGTGAGAATACTGCCGTCCGTGGAGTCCATCGTGATGAAGCTCGTGGTCTTCTTCGGATCGGAGGTGCCGGCGCTCACGCGCAATTCGGTATTGATATTGAAATTGCGCATCTCACCGCACGGCTCATAGACGATCGAGCCCACCTCGGTGGAATCGGTGGCCTGCCAATCGTCGTCCATCGCGCCGGTGTACTTGTGCTCGACGTACTGGGTCGGCGAATTACCCTGGAAGTAATAATTCGCCCGCTCCAGCGCCGTGGAGCCGGGTTCCAGATGCGCGAAACCGCGATAATCCGCCGAAGCGATGCCATAGGTGAAGCCCTGCGGGACATGCACTTTCAGCCCCAGCTGGCAGTTCTTGCGGAAGTCGGTCGGTTTGGAGCCCACCCCGACCTGCGCGGTGTATTGACTGTAGGTCACCGTGAACGCCGTATTGTCGGGCGATACCGCGACCGTGGCGGTTCCCTGCGGACAGCCGGTGCCGTTGACCGTCACCACGTCGATGACGATTTTATCGGGCGGCGGAGTGCTACCCCAATCCAGCTTCGGCGCCGCGGAGGCGGGGGAACTCGACAGCGGAACGACCAACGCGAACAGTGCTGCGCCGACGGCGGCGAACTTCTTGTACATGATTTCCTCACGATGCTCTGGTAGCAGATCTACCGGCTGAGACAAGTTCACTGTAAGCACGGGCTGACAAGCGCGAAACCCCTACTCGCCCAACGCATTTCGTGCACACTGTGAATTTCCGGTAGCCCCTCGGGCATCGATGAGCGGCCGCCGGGAATCCCCGCTCCCGGCGGCCGGTTCAGCATTGGCGTACCCTCAGCACCTCTTCCAGGCGAAGTGGTAGGTGGTGCGGACGCTGCCGTCCGTGGAATCCATGGTGATGAAGCTGACCGGCGCATTCGGATCCGAACTACCGGACCTCACCCGCAGCGAGGTATTGATGTTGAAATCGCGCGTCTGGCCGCAGGGTTGATACACGATCGCCGCGACATCGGTGGTATCGGTGCGCTGCCAGTCGTCGTTGTAATAACCGCTGAAGGTGTGATCGACATAGTCGGTGTCCGAGTTGCCCTGGAAGTAGTACCGCGCCCTTTCCAGCGCGGTCGCGCCGCGCTCCAGATGCGCGAAACCGCGATAGTCCGCCGAGGCGATGCCATAGGTGAAGCCCTGCGGGACATGCACTCTCAGGACGAGTTGACAGTTCTTACGGAAGTCGGTCGGCCCGGAACCGGAGCCGGTTTCCGCGGTGTATTGACTGTAGGTCACCGTGAAAGCCGTATTGTCGTCCGCGACCGCCACGGCCGCCGTGCCCTGCGGGCATCCGGAGCCGTTCACGGTAACGACGTCGACGGTGATCTTTTCCGAGGGAGGTGCGTCCCGATCGGTTGCGGGAGCACCGGATGCCGGAGAACCCGACATCGGCAGGGCGAAGGCGAACAAGGCAGCGCCGATGGCAGCCATCTTTTTGTACATGATTTCCTCACGGTGTTCCGTCCGCAGACATATCTCACTTTAGGCAGTCACCCCGAGAAGTCGAACCCCTACTCGCACAAGGGATTTCGCACCCATCATCCGGTGATGGTATGTGTAGCCGAGAAATCGGCGGCCTGTAGTGAAAAACGCCCGGAAAACACCGTTATTCACGGCAGGCTGCATGCCACGGCGGCCCGATCGGTCACCGGCGGCATTGTGTCCAATCCGTGTGCCGCGCAGCCGGTCTCATTCTTGCGGCAACACCGTGGGATCCACGCTCACCCCGCGCAGCAAACCCAGTACCGCGGCCCGCCCGGCGGCCAGCACCGGCTCCGGATCCAGCAGTCGCAGCCGCGATACCACGCCCTCGCCCAGCGCATCGATCTCGTACGCGAGGACATACGCGTCGACCTCGGGTCGCACCTGTCCCGCGGCCACCGCCTCCTCGATCGTGGACACGAGAAATCCGTGCCACCGTCGCATATCCGCGATCAACCGATCGCGAATCGTCCCCGGCCGATCGTCGAACTCCCGGAACACGATCGAAAAGAAGCACCGCCCGGGCAGACGCTCGTCCCGATAGAAAGCCAGCCGATTCTCGTGCACCGCCCACAACCGTCGCAGCGGCGTGGGCGATTCCAGCGCCGGGGCGACGATCTCCCGGTTCCACTGCGCACCGGCGTATTCGATCGCCGCCAGCTGCAGGCTCTCCTTTCCCGGCCAGTGGGTGAACAATCCCGATTTGGTGATCTCCAACCGCGCCGCCAGGCGGCTCAATGTCAACCCCTCGAGCCCCTCCACCGAGGCCAGCTTCACCGCCGCGTCCAATACCGAGGCCCGCGTCCGATTCCCCCGCAACCGCCGCCCATCGGTCTCGACCATTTCAACCACCCATCTCCCGAACCCGGCTCGACAAATCTTACCGACTGTTCGTATTTCGCCGCCGCGGCCGGTCGCGTCGGGTGTCGTTTCGCCACCATTCGAGATGACGCAGATTGGGTATCGGCGCGGGCGCGCAGTGGGCCGGGAGGAACCTCCTATCAGCGTGGGAGCGGCCGCCCGTGGTCCGGGACATCGCGCGGTGACCCTCCCCACCCACAGGCGCACGGCCGGTTGGGATGGCCGCACCCGGGTATTCGCCCGCCGAGAACAAGCACCGTCGACGCGGACAGGAGTGAATATGGCCGACCAGGTTGCCGACTACGTTCTGCAGCGACTACGCGAATGGGGAGTGAAACAGGTCTTCGGCTATCCCGGCGACGGCATCAACGGCCTGGTCGCCGCGTTCGGCCGGGCCGACAATCAGCCCCAGTTCATCCAGGCCCGGCACGAGGAGATGGCCGCGTTCGAGGCGGTCGGCTACGCCAAGTTCAGCGGGGAGGTCGCGGTGTGCACGGCCACCTCGGGGCCCGGGGCGATCCATCTGCTCAACGGCCTCTACGACGCGAAACTCGATCATGTCCCGGTGGTGGCGATCGTCGGACAGACCGCGCGCAGCGCGATGGGCGGCAACTATCAGCAGGAGGTCGATCTACAGGCCCTCTACAAGGATGTGGCCAGCGAGTACCTCGTCGAGGTCAATGTCGCCAGTCAATTGCCCAATGCCCTCGACCGCGCGATCCGCATCGCCCGCGCCCGCCGCGCGCCGACCGCGCTGATCATTCCGGCCGACCTGCAGGAGGAGCCGTATCAGGCGCCCGAGCACGAATTCAAGCAGGTGCCCTCCAGCCCGCCCGACGATCTGAGCGCCGTCACCGTGGCGAGCCATCGCGATATCGAACGCGCGGCGGAGATCCTCGACGCCGGGAACAAGGTCGCCATCCTCGTCGGCCAGGGCGCGCGCGGCGCGGCCGAGCAGGTCCGGGAACTCGCCGATATCACCGGCGCGGGCGTGGCCAAGGCCCTGCTCGGCAAGGATGTGCTGTCCGACGAGTTGCCGTATGTCACGGGTTCGATCGGCCTGCTGGGCACCCGGCCCAGCTACGAGCTCATGCGCGACTGCGACACCCTGATCATTATCGGCTCCAATTTCCCCTACGCACAGTTCCTGCCCGAGTTCGGCCAGGCCCGCGCGATCCAGATCGATATCGACGGGGCGATGATCGGCATGCGTTATCCGACCGAGGTGAACCTGGTCGGTGATGCGAAAGCCACACTGGCGCAGCTGAATCCGCTGTTGAAGCGCAAGTCCGAGCGCGGTTGGCGCGAAACCGTCGAATCGAATGTCGCCCGCTGGTGGGAGACCGTCGAGCGGCAGTCCATGCTGAAGGCGAGGCCGGTGAATCCCATGCGCGTGGTGTGGGAACTGTCGCAACGCATCCCCGACAACGCCATCGTGAGCGCCGATTCCGGCTCGTCCACCAACTGGTACGCCCGCTGCCTGCGCTTCCGCGGCACCATGCGCGGTTCGCTGTCGGGCACCCTGGCCACCATGGGTCCCGGTGTGCCGTATGCGATCGGCGCGAAATTCGCTCATCCGGACCGGCCCGCGATCGCGCTGGTCGGCGACGGCGCCATCCAGATGAACGGCCTGGCCGAATTGTTGACCGTGGCCCGCTATCACCGGCAGTGGTCCGATCCGCGATTGATCGTCTGCGTCTTCCACAACAACGATCTCAACCAGGTCACCTGGGAGCTGCGCTCGATGGGCGGCGCGCCGAAATTCGAAGAGTCGCAGAGCCTTCCGGATACCTCCTATGCCGAGGTGGCCCGGGTCTTCGGACTGAACGCCATCGCCGTCGACGATCCCGAACAGCTCGGCGACGCCTGGGATCAGGCCCTGCGCGCCGATCGACCCACCGTGCTGGATGTGCGCTGCGATCCGGAGGTCCCCCCGATTCCGCCGCACGCCACCTGGGAGCAGATGAAGGCCACCGCCGAGGCGGTCCTGCGCGGCGATCCGAACGCCTGGCATCTGGTGACCCAGGGAGCGAAAACCAAAGCGCAGGAATTCGTTCCGCATCGCAACGGGTGAGCGAGGAGATCGCCATGCCGGTGCGCACCGACCAGGACGTCGTCGACGTCCTGGTCGCCCAGCACGAACGGCGGCGAGAAGCCGGACCTGTTCGCCGAACTCACCGAGAGTGCGCTGTTTCCGATGGCGGGAATGTTGTTGTCGCGGTAGCGATGTCTCGACCAACATCGGCTGTTCGGGCGGGCGCGCACACCGCATCGCACAGGAGGATTCGCCGATGACCACCGCCCGAGAACTGATGTCCACCGATGTACAGACCGCCCGCTCCAGCGATTCCATACTGGAGGTCGCCCGCAAGATGGCCGAGGCCGATATCGGCGCGCTGCCTATCTGCGGCGAGGACGGCAAGCTGAAGGGCATGCTGACCGATCGCGATATCGTCGTGAAAGTCGTTGCGCAGCGCAAAGATCCGCTCAGCGTACACGCCGGGGAACTGGCCGAGGGTGTGCCGGTGGTGGTGCAGGCCGACGACGATGTCACCGCCGCGCTCACCGCGATGGCCCAGCACCGGGTGCGGCGCATCCCCGTCCTCGAGCACGAGAGGCTGGTCGGCATCATCGCCCAGGCCGATCTGGCCCGCGAACTGGACCACAAGCAGTCCGCCGGAGTCGTCGAAGCGGTTTCCGAGGACTGAGCCGTGGGCGGCCGGCCACTGTCGGGAGCTCGCCTTTGATGCCGCATTCGCCGCCCTCGCGCTGCTACGGCAGGACGGTCGTATCCGACCCTCGGAAACCACCGTGGTGATCGCGACCTCACATGGTTTCACGGGCTTGTGAGGTCTTCCTCGCGCGAAAGCCTCAGCGCCGAGCGGAATGTCGCGGCGTTCTGCGGTACCAGGGTCGCGGCGAGGATCGCGATGAGTGGGCCGGCGAGCAGCATGGAGAACGCGGCGGTGTAGGAGGCTTGATCGACGATGACGCCGAACAGCAGCGGGAAGACGATACCTGCCGATTGGGTGCCGAAGACGATCAGGCCCGCCAGCGTTCCGACCAACGCCGCGGGCAAGGCGCGCAACGGAACCGCGAACGGCGGCATGGCGCACAGGCCGCTCGCCGCGAACAGGACGGTCAGGACCGTCACGAAGATCGCGACCGACGGGAGATGCGGCAGCAGCAGCACCGCCGCCCCGCACAGGATCATGGCCGGTACCACGATCACGCGCGGGCGGCCGCGCAGCCGATCGGAAAGCCGCCCGCCCACAACGATTCCGATCGCGGTCGCCAGGGTCGGCGCGATCGCCAGGAACGCGGTCGTCCCGGCGGCCACGCCGTAATGCTCCTCCAGATAGGTCGGCACCCAGGTGGTCAGCCCCCAGGTCAACCCGCCATTGCCGAAGGCCATTGCGGCACAACCGAGTACGGCCGGCGACCGCAGCAGCCCCCATGCCGGACTCCGCGCCGCGCCCTTGTCGGCCACCTCGGCGACCCCGACCAACGGCCGCGGCATCCACCGCGCCCAGACCACCACGACCACCACACCGAGCATCGCGATCGCCAGAAACATCCAGCGCCAGTTCAGAAGTGACAGGAACACCCCCGCGATCACGGCCGCGAGCAGGGTGCCGCAGGCATTGGCCGTATTGACCCAACCGTTGGCGGTCGTACGCATCTCGGGCTCGACCCGCTCGGCGAGAATCTTCACCGACGCCGCCGGAAAGACGCCCTGGGTGAGGCCGAAGGCCAGCCGAATTCCCAACAGCGCGACCAGCGACCACGCCAGCGCGGTCAATCCGGTGCACACCGACCAGGCCAGCATCCCCACGATGCCCATTCGCACCGCCCCGAACCGATCCGCCAGCAGCCCACTGGGCACCTGCACCGCGGCATAGGCGAGGAAGAACACCGACACCACCAGCCCGCGCTGCCCGTGATCGAGCCCGAGCGAGTCCCCGATCGGCGTCAACGCGAAACCGATCACGGAGCGATCGATGAAATCCACCGTCCACGCGATGAACAGCATGACGACCGTGACCCGCGCGGTCCGAGACATCACCGCAACCCTTCCGCTCACCCCCGAGCCCATCCCAGCGCCCCGAAAGCCCCACGGCAAGACCGTATTTCCCTCGTATCGCATTCGATGTGTGCCGCGACGACGGCCGGGTAGCCGCCGCACACACTTGTGCCTGCTGTGAAGTACTCGAAAGGAGTTCCGATATGCGAAATCTCCGACGCGTCTGCGGTACCGGACTGGCGGCGACGGCCCTCCTCGTCGCGACGGTGGGTACGGCCACCGCCGAACCGACCGCCAACACCCCGCTGTCCGAACAGGATCGGTCGTACCTGCTGACCTCGCATCAAACGAATATGGCGGAGATAGCGCTCGGGGCGCGCGCGGCGGTGTCCTCCTGCGCGGCCGTACGCGATCTCGGGGCCATGCTGGTGGCCGACCACACCCGGCTCGAGGCGATGAGCGCACCGGTCGCATTCGGCAACGGCATCGCGCTGTCGCCGCTGCCCGACGCGGATCATATGGCCACGCTGCAACGGGTATCGACGCTGACCGGCCCCGACTTCGACCAGCAATGGCTGCGGACACAGCAGCTGGGCCATCTCGACGCGCTCGCCGCGGGCCAGAACGAATCCCTCTACGGAACGTCCGCGCAGGTGCGGCAGCTGGCCGACGCCGCGAGCCCGGTCATGGCTCATCATCTCGTCCTGGCTCGCCAGGCCGTGACGCGATGCTGACACCGCGTCACGGCCTCGATCCTCCACGACTCGCCTGACCCGCACGGGCGGCAGGTCGCTCTGCTCAATCTCGATATCGGCCCGCCGGTTTCGGAGTTGCGCGCGGGACCGCTCGGGCAGCCCGAGCGGGGCGATTCTGGTGATGGAACTGCTGGAACCGGCCGTCGAGGCCGCGCCGAGCTAACGCCCGGTCCCGGTCGGCAGGGTCGCCCACACGACCTTGCCGACCGGCCACTGTGGCGAACAACCCCACGCCCGCGCCATCCGCGCGACCATATGCAATCCGGAGGGCACCGAACGCCCGGGCACGGCCTCGGGCAGCACCGCCTCGCGCGGATCCTGATCGGCGACCGCGACCGTCAGCAATTGCTGCCGCAATTCGAGGCGAAAACTGATATCGGCGTCGAAACGGGTGTGCAGGAACGCGTTTTCGATGAATTCCGTGGCGACCAACTGCGCGTCGTCACAGACCTCGGGTACCTCCCAGCGCTCGCAGATCTGTTCGGTGAACCGACGGGCGCGCCGACCGCAATCCGCCGCGAGCGGCATATCCAGGCAAATTCGTCGGCGCTGCGGCGCTTTTCCCACCGCTTGTTGCGCTTCGGCCACCGTCGCCGTCACGGGCAGGAAACGGTCGACGGCATTGGCGTGTAAACGCCGCCGCAGCGCCTCGCTTCCGGCAACCAGGGCGATCGGCACGGCGGGCCAGTCGCCCACCCGCATCCACGCCAGGGTGAACGCCGAGAACAACGCCTCGCTCGCAATCCCCAACCCGTCGATGATCACGATGACCGCACGGGGTTCATTCAGCGCGAATTTGACCAGATCGCCACTGACGATCCCGGCGGTGGCGACGCTCAGCTCACCGCTGGGCCGCAGTACGGTGCAGCCGCTCGCGTCTTGTTCATACCATCGAATCTGGTTCGCGTTCACCCCGAGCATGCGTCGGCCTCCTGCACAACCGCTTGCCTTGTTTCCTCCTGTTGAGGCACTACCCGCTGGCACGGATCGAAACGTGGAAAGAGCCGTCTCCGTCACCGGCATGCGGTGGCGGAGACGGCTCTCGTAGCGGTAAATCAGCCGATCAGCCGGGTCTCGATCGCCTCGATAATGCGCGGACGCAATTCGTCGGTGCGCACGATCGCATCGACCGAACCGACCTCGACGGCACGCTGGATGCTGTGCACGCGGTCGAATTCGGCGGCCACCTCACCGAGTTTCTCGGCGCGAACCGACGAGCGGGTCTCGTCGAGTTCCGCGATCACGGTGGCGCGGGCTGGTCCGGTCGTATACGCGACGCGGGCCTCGAGTTCGCGGACCCGCGGATCGTTGGCGGTACGGGTGTCGACATCGCCGGAGAACACCACCGCGGCGGCGGGTGCGCCACCGAGCACCGAGGCGAACGAACCCTCCAGCGCGAGGACGGTCATATTCGGGTTCAACGCCTTCGAGAACACCACGAACGCGCCGCCGTGATACCGCGAGATCACGCAGAACACGATCGGTCCCTGGAAATTCACGATGGCGCGGCCGATTTCGGCGCCGTATTCGAGCTGCAGTTTGCGCAACGATTCCGGCGAGCCGTCGAAGCCCGACAGATTCGCCAGCACCACCAGCGGCCGGTTGCCGCTGGCCGCGTTGATCGCCCGCGCGGCCTTCTTCGACGACTGCGGGAACAGTGTGCCCGCGGTATAGGTGTCGGGGCCGTCGGTGGGGGTGAAACCGCGCCGCGGCACCCCGCGCGACTCGATACCCAACAGGCACACCGGAATTCCGCCCAGATGCGCGTCCTGCACCACCGCGGTTTCGGCGTCGGCCATGCCCGCCCAGCGCTCCAGCACCGGATGGTCCTGATCCGACAGCGCGCGCATGACCGTGCGAATGTCGAAGGGCTTCTTGCGATCCGGATTCTTGGCCGCGGAGAAGATCTCGCCGACAGTGGCGAAATCGCTGCCGTCCATCACATGCGGGAAATCGGAGACGTCGCGATCGGACGGGTCGCTGGTCTGCGCCCGCCGCGGCGACTGCTCGCCCGGTGCGATGTAGGTGTGGTCGTAGTGCGACATCAGAATCGCCCGCGCCGCGGTCAGATTCGGCGCCCAGTACTGCCCTTGGCCGTTGGGACCCATCACTCGGTCGTAACCGCCGATACCGAAGTTGTCCTCGGCCGATACGCCGCCGGAGAAGTCCAGCGCCTGCTTACCGGTGAGCACCATCGCCGAATCCGGCGTCATCACCAGAATGCCCTTGGTGTGCATCAACATGGTGGCCTCGGCATTCCAGTACGGCTGCGCGCCGACATTGATGCCGGAGACGACGATATTGATTTCGCCGCCGTCCTGGGTGAATTCGACGATCCGCTTGAGCGCGGCCGCCACCCAGTCCATATTCTCGGTACCGGATTTCATCGAGATCCGGGCGCCCGAGGACAGCGCGTACCACTCCAGCGGAAGTCGCATCCGCTCGGCCAGATCCAGTGCGGCGATCACCCGGCGGCACTCCGGCTCCGACAGCGCGCCGAGCGATTTCGTCGGATCGCCGAGCAGCACGACGCGGGACACGCCCTGCGGATGCCGCTCGGTCGGCGTGGTGACCACGCCCGCGACCATCGCCGCGGTGTTGTGGCCCTTGGGCCGGTCGACCGGAACCAGCGTATGCGAGGCGTCGAGATCGTATTCGGCGAATTCGCCCAGCAGACCGGTCAATTCGTACGGGTAGACGGTATTGCGGCTGCTGGCGCGCAGCACCTTCTGCCGGTACTCGTCCAGCGGCTCGACGGCCTCGTCGGTCCGCTCGTTGACCACCATCTGGCTGCGGCCATCGGCATCGAAGGTGATGTGCAGGGCGACCTTGACCAGTTCACCGGACTTCTGATCGCGCTGACGCGCGATGATCAGGATCTCCTCGAGCCCCGCGCCCGCCGTCGTCGGCTCCACGCGCCCGACGATGGTCTCGAATTCGGCGGGGGTCAGATCGATCGGCGGCCAGATGTACATCACGATGCGATTGGTGTTGAACCGCTTGGCCGATCGCCGCTGCGACTGCGCCCGCCGGATCGAGTCCAGGCAGGTGGCGATGGTGGCCTCCGCGGTCGGCAGCGCCAGCAGTCGCCCGTCGTGTTCGCGCAGCGCGGCCAGGTCACGAACCTGGGCGAACGCCACCAGGCGCTCGTCGGCCGGATTCTCCTTGGCGACGCAGCGGAACAGGTACACCTCGTCGTCGTCGGAGGACGGCAACCGGGTGAGGTCGAATTTCCGCAGCCGCTTCATCTGCATCCGCTCCGCAATGTACGGGTGCAGGCCGCGGATCAACCGCTCCTCGGCCATACCGGTCGCGGACGGACGGAAGGTGAAGTGGTGGTGCATCACCGCGCCGCCGCTGCCGGCGACGGTGGTGGTGATCCGGTGGATCTGGTTCGGCAGCGGCTGACCGCTGAGCACATCCTGCAGCGCGGCGGCCATCGCGTCGAAGTCCTCGGGCTGGCCCTCCCAGCCGAGGTAGATATCGGCCTCGATCGACATTGCGCCCGTTGCCAATTCGCGCAGGCCCCGCAGTACGGTGTCGAGTTCGTCGAAGCTCACCGCGGCCGAGACCAGGGTCAGGCCGCGACGTTCGGCGATCACGAAGGTGGCCCCGCCCACCTCCTGGGTGCGCACATCGGTGAGGCCCTTGTTGCCGTAGTAGCGCCGGGTCAACACCTCGAGCATGACCGTGTTGTCCGGATTGCCGCGTACCAGTCGCTGGCCGAGCAGGCGCACCAGCGGTTCGGTGCTGCGCACCATATCGCCGATGCGCTCGGCGCGATCGGCGGTGTCCGGATGCGCGTCGAGGTAGCTCATGTGCTTGCGGACATTGGTGTAGACCCGGGCGCGGTTGCGCCGCAGCAGCGGCTGACCGAACCAGGCGAACACCAGTCCGCGGGTGAGGTCGGCGATCACGGGGAAACGCACCTGCGTCGCCGCGACCAGCCGTTCCAACGCGAGCCCGACCGGTTCGCGCAGCGCCCGATCCGGGGTCGGCTCGCGCAGCCATTCGCGCAGCAGGGTCGTGATGACCGTGCCGGTATCGGACGGACGCTGCTGGGCCAGGAAGATGCGGAAGACCGCGGCCTCCAGGTCGGGGGTGCGTTCCAGGTCGTCGACGCCGTAGTGGCCCAGGGCCTTGGCGAGTTTGTCCTGGTAGGACGCCGGCAGGCCGGCCCGCTCCACATCCAGGCTCTGCAGGTAGGTGTGGAAGTACTCGCGGGCGCTGTGCACGTGACCGTGCCAACCGTCCTCGTCCCAGGACCGGTTGTGGCTCAGCTCGGCCAGATCGGCGAAGACCTGGATCAGCTCGAGTTCCTCGGCGAGCGGACGATGGTTGGCCTCGATGGTCGCCCGGCGCGCGGTGAGGTAGTCCTCGATCATGCGGCGGTCGTCGTGCGGATCGACGTCGAATCCGAGCAGCAGGCTGCGCAGATCCTGCAGGCTTCGGATCAGCTGCTCGTGCGGCTGGACCGCGGCGGGCGCGGCGGGCAGATCCAACTCGACCGCACCTGCGGATTCGTCCTGGGCCTCCTCGCCGTCCTCGGCCAGCGGCTCGAGACGCAGCATCGGCGCGCCCGTCTCGACCTGGGTGCCGACCGAGACACTGCACTCCTTCAGGCGGGCCCGGAACGGCGCGCGCAGCACCGTTTCCATCTTCATGCTCTCCAACACCAGCACCGGCGCGCCCGCCTCGACCTCGGCGCCGACCTCGAGCGGCGTCGCGACGACCAGCGCGGGGGCCGGGGCGCGCACCACGCCGCCCTCGTCGCGGCTGATCCGGTGCGTCACGCCCTCGACATCGACCAGGTGGATGGGCCCGTGTGTGCCGGTGATCAGGCGATAGCGGGTGCCGTTGACCACGATCTGCCCGGTGTGGCGATCGAAGCGTTCGAGATCGACGTCCGCGGTACGGATTTCGCCACCGGCCTCGATGCCGATCCGGAACCGATGCGCGCCGATGCGGGCCACGCGTACGCGGCAGCTCGCGCCGCGCAGCTTCAGATCCAGTGGCCGACCGCTGTCGTGCTGCACCTGCGGACGTCCGCCCGAGGCCGTGGACAGCAGCCGGTAGCGCTCGGACTGCTCCTCTTCCTCGTAGGCGTCGATGGCCGCGGCGGCCAGCGCGACGGCGGAGTGGCGATGCGAGACCAGCCGGCCCTCGCCGCGCACGCGGTCGATCCAGCCGGTGTCGGCGCTGGCATCGATCACCTCGGGCTGATCGAGCAGATCGAGGACGAAGCTCTTGTTGGTCGCGCCGCCCTCGATGACCACGCGGGTCTCGGTCATGGCCCGGCGCAACCGGCCCAGGGCCTCGTTGCGGTCCCGGCCGTAGGCGATGATCTTGGCGATCATGGAGTCGAAGTCGGCGGGGATCGTATCGCCCTCGCTGACACCGGTATCCACGCGCGTACCCGGTCCGGCGGGCAGATCCAGCCGCGCGATACGACCCGGGGCGGGCGCGAAATCGCGATCGGGATCCTCGGCGTTGAGCCGCGCCTCGATGGCGTGGCCGCGCTCGATCGGACGCTCACCCTCGAGCCGGCCGCCCGAGGCCACGTGCAGCTGCGCGCGGACCAGATCGAATCCGGTGGTGATCTCGGTGATCGGGTGTTCGACCTGCAGGCGGGTATTGACCTCGAGGAAGGCGAACAGCTTCTCGCCGGGGTGATAGAGGAATTCGACCGTCGCCGCGCCGCGATAACCGACCGCGACCGCGAGCCGCTCGGCCGACGCCTTCAGCTCGCCCGCCTGTTCGGGGCTGAGCACCGGCGAGGCCGACTCCTCGATGACCTTCTGGTTGCGCCGCTGCACCGAGCAGTCGCGCACGCCGATGGCCCACGCGGTGCCCTGACCGTCGGCGATCACCTGGACCTCGACGTGGCGAGCGCCGGTGACCAGCCGTTCCAGGAACACCACGCCGCTGCCGAAGGCGCGCGCGGCCTCCTGACTGGTGCGCTCGTAGGCGTCGACCAGCTCGGCCTCGCTCGAGACCTTGCGGATACCGCGGCCACCGCCACCGGCGGTCGCCTTCAGCATCAACGGGTATCCGATCTCGGCGGCGGCCGCGATCGCGGCCTCGACGGTTTCCACCGCGCCGCGGCTCCACGGGGCGACGGGCACGCCGACCTCCTCGGCGATCAGCTTCGCGCCGATCTTGTCGCCGAGTTTGCGCATGGCGTCCGGGCTCGGGCCGATGAAGGTGACGCCGATCTGCTCACAGAGTTCGGCGAAGGCCGGATCCTCGGCGACGAAACCCCAGCCCACCCAGGCCGCCTCGGCCTTGGTGGCGATCAGAGCGCGCTCGAGCGCCTTCAGATCCAGGTACGGACGTGCGGACGCGGGACCGAGATCGTAGGCGATGTCGGCTTCGCGCACGAAGGTCGCGTTCCGATCGACATCGGTGTGCAGAGCAACGGTTTCGATCGGTAGCCCGGTCTCCGCGGCCAAATCTCGTACGGCGTGAATGAGGCGCATAGCGGCCTCACCGCGGTTTACGATGGCGATGCGGCTGAACAACTCGCCGACTCCTTCCACTCCTCAGTCTGGCCCGGTCGGGCGAGGGGCTTACAATTCCGGACTCCGCGTAGTCTGCCCCTTCACTACCCGAACGCGCACAGCGCGTGGGGGTTACTGGCACGTATCGTGTGGAATGCCTCATATGTGAAGGTGTCAGTTTCCGTACCCGTGCTCGGATCGTAGCCGAGCCGCGCAGCCGGATGCGTTGATCCGCAACACTTCTCTCGACCGCCGAAACCGGATGGAATGCTGACAGCCGTGGCCGACATCCTCGACGTCCTACACGCGCGCTGCGCCGAGGCCATCCTCTCCGTCGGGGACCACCCCACCCTCACCCGCATCCCCACGGTCCTCGACCAACGCACCGCTCCGAGGCCCGCACCGGCCAGGCCAGCAGCATCGCCCGCTACGCCACCGACAACCTCGCGGCCGCCGACCGAGAGAATTCACTGGCCACGAGCTCGATTCGCTCCTAGCGTCGTGGCAATGAACGAGCGCTACCTCAACGTCGTCGACGTCGAGGCCACCTGTTGGGAGGGGCCGAATCCGCCCGGGCAGCCGAGTGAGATCATCGAGATCGGGCTGTGCGTGGTCGATTCGGCGACCTGGGAACGGGTGGAGCGGCACAGCATTCTGGTGCGGCCCGCTCGGTCCTCGGTGAGTGAGTTCTGCACTCGACTGACCACGCTCACCCAGGAGCAGGTCGATACCGGACTGGAATTCGCCGAGGCGTGCGAGCTGCTGCGGAGCGAGTACCGGTCCGATTCGCGGCCCTGGGCGAGCTGGGGCGACTACGACCGCAAACAGTTCGAAACCCAGTGCGCCACAACCCGCGTGCCGTACCCGTTCGGCGCGCGCCACACGAATGCGAAACGCGCCTTCTCCGAATCATTCGGCACCACACGGCGTTACGGGATGGCGGGCGCGCTGCGGATGCGCGAGATCCCCCTGGAGGGCACCCATCACCGCGGCGGCGACGACGCCTGGAATATCGCCAATCTGATCATCGACATGGCCCGTCGCGATACCTGGCCCGGACGCACCGGCTAGCGGTCCATGCCCTACACCGCCGCACCCGGCCCGGGGAGCAGGTCGATATCACCGGCGTGCATCGGCTCGCCGCAATCGGCGCAGCGCAGATCGACGCCGCTGATCTGGCCGCAGGCGTGATGACGGTAGAGGACCGGCGGGCCGGAGGTTCCCGCGAGCCATTTGTCACCCCAGCCGACCATCACCATCAAAACGTCGACCAGTTCGGCGCCCTTGTCGGTGAGGACGTATTCGTATCGCGGTCGGCGGTCATAGGGTCGGCGGTCGATCACCCCGCGCTCGAGCAGGTGACCGAGCCGTTCGGTCAACACCTTGCGAGAGATGCCGAGATCGGCCTGGATCTGCTCGAAGCGCGAGATCCCGACCCAGATATCGCGCAGGATCAAGGGCGACCACGGCTCGCCGATCACATCCAGGGTCCGGGCGATCGAGCAGGCCATCTCACTGAAGTCGGTGCGCTGCATGGCAACCAGTCTACCCAATGGGGTTCCCTTAGAGAACTTAAGGGGATAGAGTACTGAAGTCTCTTCAAGAAACTCCAGAAGGAGAGTTCGATGCTCACCCCCGACGTACGCCGCGTTCTCGATAGCACCGCCCTGGCCCACCTCGCGACCGTCCTACCCGACGGATCGCCGCACTCGGTCCCGCTGTGGGTCGGCACGCGCGGCGATCGCATCGTCTTCCTCACCGGCCCGAATTCCCGCAAGGCCCGAAACCTCCGCCGCGATCCCCGCGTCGCGCTGTCGCTGACCGCCACCGGCAACGCCTTCGAGCCGATCATCGTGCGCGGGCGCGTGGTCGAATGGCTCGAGGGCGACGAGGCGTGGGCGATCATCGATGAGCTGGCGATCAAATACATCGGCCAGCCGTATTCACGCGATCTGGAGCGGGTCGTGGGAATCATCGAACCGGAGCGACTGACGGTCGGCGTCAACTGAATTCGGCCACGGGTTGTGGAAGCGCAGTTCCGGAAAGGCGGGGTCCGGGCCGTCGAGCAGCGGGTGGGCGATCCCGCGCAGTCGCTGATCGAAGAACGTCGCGACGATGGTGCGGGTGAGTTCGACAGCACGGTCACCGGACAGCGGCGTATCCCCCGGTACCCCCAATTGCTCCGCGAGAGCGAGGATGTCGGTGAACGAGTTGTGGTCGGCTCCGACGAGGGTCACCCAGCGCTTCCCTCCGCGCAGCCGCTGCCACGCCGCGTCCCAGGATGGTTCGCCGCGGATCGCGCCGGATAGTACATGCTGACCATCAATTCGCGGGCCCGCTCCGGCCGCCACGGATCACGCTGGCCGTCGTCGACCATATGCAGCACATCCCGCCCGATCGCGAAATCACCTGTCGGCGTAGTTAATCGAACCTCGGCGGAAGCCGCCCCCGCACCACCCACCACGACGCTCACCGACAACGCCAGCACGATCATCATCACCGCCGCAACACGCATCTTCCGCACTCCTCCGCCATCGTCGCCCACCGAGCGTCGCCACCGATGCTGCGCACCGAATCACAGAGCCACGCCAGACCAATGACAAAACGACGTACGAAAGCGGCGACCGGTCAGCCCGCATGCGGCAGATGCCGCCGAAACCATTCGCTGAGAACCGAATCCACCGCGCGCGCCTGCGGCAGCTGCGGTGCGGGTTCGAGGCCCGGCTCATCGGCCAGCGGATGAGCCAATCCCGCGATCGACCGCAGTTCCGCCCGCTGCCCCATCGCGTCCACCAGCCGCGCCGCATCGGCCCGCAGTCCCGGATGATCCAGTTCGCCGCTGACCACCAGCAGCGGCGCATGCCGCGCGATCTCGTTCGCCTTGGCGATGAAATCCAAACTGTCGACGGCTTTTTCGGATTCGGCGTCGTACGGGTAGTCCCCCGGAAACAGCTCCACCACCGTCCGCATCCGAATCGCCGCGTTCACCACCGCCCCGGCGAAGATCGGCGTCTCGGTCTCCGCGAGCACCCGCAGCGCGACGGCCCCGCCCAGCGATCCGCCCAGTACCCCGATCGGCCCGTCGTCCACCGGCAGTTGCGCCCGAATCGCCTCCAACGCGGCCGGAAACTCCTCACACGCCTGCACGACGAACGGATGCAGATACAGCATCAGCGGATCCTCGGTGAACAGCGCCACCACCGCATCGGTCTTCCCGTCCACCATCCGGGCCCCACACATCGGCATCCCCAGATGCACCCGCCACGCGTCCACCCCGCCCATCGGCAGCGCCGCCGCAAACGCCGCATCGGACCGCGGCGCATCCAACATGTGCCAGGTGACGATCAACGGCGCATCCCCGCCCCCGTCCGGCCCCAACGCGGTGAATGGAACCCCGGCCGCCATACCCGTGATCGGTGACTGCATGCGGTGACCGTAGCCCGTGCGAATCGCGTTGGTGCGGCGACCGTTCCGATCAGGCGGCCGCGTCGGCCAGTTCCGCCGCCGCGCGCCACTTCTTCACCAGCACGACGGTCAACGCGATCAGCCCGCCCGTCGTCGCGATCATCAGCACGGTCGACAGCCACACCATGGTGGCGATGGGCAGCTGGTAGGCCAGTACGCAGCGGACGACGGCCTCGGCGAGCAGCCCCGCGCCCCAGACGACGGTCAAGCGACGGAAGGATTGCCGCATGCCCGGGCGGGAGCGGTAGCGCTCCTCGAAGGCGGCGGCCTTGGCCGGGTCGGAGGCGGTCATACCGCGCAGCGCGGCCACGTAGGTCAGCGGCTTGCCGATCGCGACGCTGATCAGAAAGGCCGACCCGACCAATCCGGTGCCGATGGAGTCCTTGGCGATCATGAATCGCGCGTCACCGGACAGGAAGGTGAGCAGCAGCCCGATCCCGAAGACTCCCAGCATCACTCCCGCGAACAGGTCGAACTTGCGCGAGCGCACGGTATCGGTCAGCAGAATCGCCCCCGACACCACGGTTCCCGCGCCCAGCGCCACCAGATCGCTCGCCCCGAACCCGTGCAGCACGTAGTAGGCGCCCGTCGGCACGCCGATATCGCGAATCATCCGCAGTGCGAACGCACGCCGATCCATGGTCGGTGCGGCGGCGGTGGTGGCGGTCATGTCGATCTCCTGAACTGGAAGTTCCCTTGTCGAACTCCAAGTTATGACCCAGCCCGCCCCGAACCACGGATCGTTCGTCACGAACCGACCATGACAGTTGTCACGGTCACCAGGAGTCGGCGTAATCGAATCGAACGCCCGAGGCGAGCAGTGCGGTGGCCGACAGTCCGAACATCCGATGGAAGCTCGCACTGAAATGCGACAGCGAGGCGAACCCGGCATCGACCGCGCACCGGGTCATATCGTGCCCCACCGCGAAACTCGCAGCGACAGAGATCATTCGAGCCCATTGCCGATACCGGCGATAGGTCGTCCCGGTCTGCTCGGCGAAGGTGCGCAGCAGATGCGAGGTCGATACACCGACGGCCGATGCGGCATCGGCCGCGCTCATCTCCGCGGCCGGATCATCCCGAATCAACTGCGCCACCTTGGCGATTCGCGGGTCGATCGTATCGGGCACGGGCAGGCTCGCCGCCTCCAGCACCCGACCGATATCGAGAACCGGCTCGGTGCACGTCGCGATCAACTCCCGTTCGCGGCGATGCTCGAACCCGAATTGTCCCTGCGCACGGTCCATCTCGGCCATACACCGCGCACCGGCGAGCGGATCGACGAACAGATACAGCATGCGTCCCCGCGGTTCCGGGATCCAATGCGTCACCCGGGCCGGCGCGTAGGCGCTGCGTGCGCGCACCGAGCCCAGCGCGTCCGCGCACAACTCGAACGATCCGTCCAAACCCACGGCCAGACAGCCTATCGACGTGGAATGTGGATCGATGCGCACCCCCGGCCCCACATATCCGGCATGCCCGCGCCGAATCCACATGACCGCCCGATCCGGACCACACGTTTGTGAAAGCGCGACACCCACCATCTTTGCCAGGCTAATCCCATTCGAACGAGGGGATGACCGATGACGGCTCAACAGGCGCCGCCCGGCGGCATGATTCACGATGTGGCGGCGCTGGCGCGTCTGGACCGGCGCACCACGGGTCCGGGTGAACATCGATCGGCGGAGTTGATCGCGGCGCGTTTGACCGAAGCCGGTGCGAAGACAGTGGAGATCACCGGGTTCCGCAGCCAATCATCTTGGGCGCCAACTCATCTTGCCCACCTCATCGCCGCGGTGACTGCGAGTTTCCTGCCGGGCCCACTCAAACGATCTGCGGCCGTCGCGACGGCGGTGTCCTACGAACTGGACGTCAGCGGCCGCAGCCACTGGCTGCGCCGCCTGCTCCCGGCGGGTCGCGGAGTCTCTGTTTCGGCACGGCTACCCTCCCTCGGTCCGCCACGGCGCACCATCGTGCTGCTCGCCCATCACGACGCCGCCCACAACGGACTGGTATGGCATCCGAAGGCGATCGCGCCGAACCGTTTTCGCTCGCGCCGCACCGGCCGATCGGTACCCAGCCACGCCCCGGCCCTGCTGGCCATCCTCGCGACCGCGCTATCGCACCCGGGAACGCGCCGGCCGCTGCGCCTGGTCCTGAGCGCGCTGGGCGTGGCGATGATCCAGTCGATGCGCAGCCCGACCACACCGGGCGCCAACGACAATGCCACCGGAGTCGCGGCCGTTCTCGAGCTGACCCGACGGCTGCGCGCGACGCCGCTGACCGAAACCGAGGTGATCGTCCTGTTTCCCGGAGGGGAGGAGGCAGGCAATGTCGGCATGCGGGCCTGGACCGAGCGGCAGCTGCGATTCGATCCGGCCCGCACACTCGCGATCGGTCTCGATTCCCTGGGCAGCGGTGGCCATCTGGTGGTCGCCCGCCGCGAGGGTCTCACCGGCCGGATGTCCGATCGCGATATCGCCGCGGCCCAGCGCATCGCCGCGCAGGCGGGTATCGAACTGCCCGCGGTCACCTTCGCCAATGTCTGCGACACCACGATCGCCAGACATGCCGGTATGCGCGCGATTTCGCTGCTGTCCTACGACCGGGGCTGGATCCGCCACCTGCATCTGAGATCCGATACGCCCGACGCGGTCGGCTGGAATACCGTCACCGCCGCCGTCGAGCTCACCGCGCGTCTGGCACACGCCTGGGACCGCGGCGAAATCGACTGAGGAGCAACGAGAATGAATAATCGCAGCGCCATCGCGGTCTACGGCGCGACCGGCTACTCCGGGCGTTCGATCGCGAGAGAACTCGTCGCGGCGGGGCACGACGTAATACTCACGGGCCGCTCGACGCCCAAACTGCGACAGCTGTCGGCCGAACTCGGGGGCATCGACCACAAAGCGGTGGAGCTGACCGACAGTCGTGGATTGACCGACCTGGCAGCGCGCGTGGGCACGCTGGTCAATGCCGCGGGACCGTTCGCCCGCACCTGCGCGCCGGTGGCCGCCGCGGCGATCGCGGGCGGCTGCCACTACGTCGACATCAGCGGCGAGCAGCAGTCGATCCGATCACTGTTCGACGCCTGGGGATCCGCGGCGACCGCAGCCGGGGTCGCGCTGATACCGTCGGCCGCCTTCTACGCGATGCTCGCGGATCTGCTGGTGTCGCTCGCGGCCGCGGAATTCGAGCGGATCGACGATCTCGACCTCGCCTATCGGATCACCGATTGGGTGCCCAGCGGCGCGGCCTACCGGTCGCGGCTGCGCGGGCTCGCGCTGCCGATACTCGAATTCGACGACGGCCCGGTCGTCGCCCGGTCGGCCACGCGCACAGTCGAATTCCCCGCGCCGATCGGCCGCCGCCGCGTGGTCAGCTATCCGCTCCCGGAGGTCTTGACGATCCCCAGACATGTTCCGGTGCGCCGCATCCGACCCGCCATGACCGCCTCGACCGTCGTTCCGGGTTTCGCCGAACCCCTCGCACCACAGCTGGCCCGATTGTTCGCCTGGGGCCTGCGGTCACCACTGTCGGGGGTCTTCCAACGAGTCGCACGGGCCGCCACCGTCGGAGAGCGCACCCGAATCCCGAACGATCCCACGCGCTTTCACATCGTCGCCACCCTGCGCGGCGGCGGGATGCGCCGCACCGCGACGCTGTCGGGCGCGGGGATCTTCGACATCACCGGCCCGATCGCCGCGCGCGTGGCCGCGCGCACGATCGCCGCCGACTTCACCGCCTCCGGCCCGCTCGCTCCCGCACAGGTCGTCGATCCGGCCGAATTCTTGAACGCACTGCGGGACAGCGGTATTCGCTATCGACTCGATCCCACGGAGGGTGTGCGCTGATGTACCGACGACTGCTGGTAGAGCACTACGATCGAGTGCTGCTGGTGCGATTCGACAATCCACCCCGGCACTTCTTCGACGACCGGATGAGTATCGAACTCGACGATCTGACCCGCCGACTGCGCTCCGATCGCGATACACGGGCCGTGGTGTTCACCGGTCAGGGCCAGACCTATATGACGCATTTCGACGTGCCGGAACTGGTGCGCGCCGCCGAGCAGATACCCCTCGAACTGTCCTACGCCGCAGCGAAACTGATCGTCGCAGCGGGCATACCGGGCCGAGCGCGAGGAGTCGACCGATTGCTCCGCCGCACTCGCGCCCGCGAGCTGCTGACGATGACCCGGACCTATGCCACGCTGCGCCGACTGCGCACCTCCGACAAGGTCGTCCTCACCGCGGTCAACGGCCTGGCACTCGGCATGGGCTGCATATTTGCGCTCGGCTGCGATATTCGGCTGATGGCCGAGAACCGTCAGCTCGGCCTGCCCGAATCCGGACTGGGCCTGCTCGCCGCGGCCGGCGGTACCCAGAGCCTGGTTCGAATGGTCGGCCCGGGCCGCGCACTCGAGCTACTGCTCGAGGGCCGCTGGCTCGATGCCCCCGAGGCCGTCGACCTCGGCCTGATCCATCACGCGGTCCCCGCCGCCGAACTACTGCCCGAAACGCTGACGGTCGCGCACCGCCTCGCCACCCGCTCACCGCGAATCACCCGGGAGATCAAGCGCATGGTCTACGACGCGGGCACCCGCCCGTCCGCGACCGCCGCCCGTATGGAGGCCGCGGCCCTGCTCGCTACCATGACCTCCAAGACGACCGAACACCGGCTGCGCGCCTATCACGACCGGCTGAACACCTCCGGCCCGGTGACAGACGATCTTGTGCGCCAGGGTTTTTCCACCCTCCTGCGCGGCGACGACATGTATGGATGACCGGACCGGCGACGAAGGGAGTTTCAGATGTGCCGTCTATTCGGATTGTCGGCCGCGCCCGCTCGAGTGCGGGCCACATTCTGGTTGTTGGACGCCTCCGACAGTTTGGTGCGGCAGAGTCGGCGCAATCCGGATGGGACCGGGTTGGGGACCTTCGACGTCGACGGGCAACCGCGGGTGCAGAAGCAGCCGATCGCCGCGTATCGGGACGAGGAATTCGCGCGGGAGGCCAAGGAGTGCGAGTCGGCGACATTTCTGGCGCACGTGCGCTATGCGTCGACCGGTGCGACCACCGCCGTGAATACCCACCCGTTCACACAGCACGGACGACTGTTCGCGCACAACGGGGTGATCGGCGGTCTGGATCGACTGGATGCGGAGCTCGGCGAATATCGCGAACTGGTCGGTGGGGACACCGATTCCGAGCGATTGTTCGCCCTCGTCACGAAGTACGCCGATGAACGCGGCGGGGATGTGGCCGCCGCGATCGCGGCGGCGGCCGGATGGGTCGCCGACAATCTGCCGGTGTACGCGATCAATTTCATCCTCACCACGCCGGATCAGCTGTGGGCGCTGCGCTATCCGGAGACCCATGAGCTGTTCGTCCTCGAACGCGCCGCGGGCGGCACACGCGGTTCGCGCCATCTGGAGCAGGCCAGCGGCGCGGGCCGAATTCGCGCCAGGTCCGGCGATCTGGCCGCGCGTCCCGCGGTGACCGTGGCGAGTGAGTGCATGGACGAGGATCCGAACTGGCAGCCGATCCCACCGGGCGTGTTGGTCCACGTCGGTCCCGATCTGGCCGTGACCTACCGGACCGTCCTCGATCACCCACCGCGCCACCGGCTCACGATCGACGACCTCGACACCCGCGCCGCCGCCTCCCAGACCACCCGCTGAAGCCCGCTGCCGCATTCGAGCCTGCGCGGTGGCGCCGCGGGCTAGCCTGGACACTTGTGGCATTCGACGATGCGCATGAACCGATAGGGGGGCACGGCTGAACATGGGTGCGGGATCGACTCACGCGCATCCGCATTCGGCTCGGATGTACGACTACTTTCTCGACGGTAAAGACAACTACGAAGCGGATCGGCAAGCGGCCGAGGAGATTCTGAGGATCTGGCCGACGATCAAAACCGCCGCCAAGGTCAATCGGGCTTTCATGCATCGCAGTACCCGTTTTCTGGCGGAATCGGGCATTCGCCAGTTCCTCGATATCGGAACCGGGATTCCGACCTCACCGAATCTGCATCAGATCGCCCAGGAGGTGGCTCCCGAATGCCGGGTGGTCTATGTCGACCATGACCCGCTGGTCCTCGCCCACGCCCGGGCGCTCATGGCGAGCACACCCGAGGGCGCGACCGCCTATCTGGAAGCGGACGCCACCGATCCGGAGACGATTCTGCGATCCCCCGAAATCACCGAACTGCTCGATTCGAACCAACCGATCGGCCTGAGCATGATCGCCCTGCTGCATTTCATCGAGTCCGGCGCCGAACAGATCGTGCGAACATTCCTCGACGCCCTCGCCCCCGGTTCCTATCTGGTCATCTGCGCGGCCACCGCCGATTTCGACCCCACCCGGATCGCCACGGCCCGCGAGATCTACCGCGCCCGCGGCATTACCGCCCAGGACCGCTCCCGAGACGAATTCGCCCGATTCTTCCGCGATCTGGAGCTCATCGATCCCGGTATCGTGCCGCCGCATCGCTGGCGTCCGGACGGCGTCGCGGACATCCCGGACTCCTACGACGCGAACGTCTCCTGCTATGCAGCGGTCGCCCGCAAGCCCTGATCGCCGCGCTGAATCGGGCCTCAGCCCATCAGCCCGCTCCGATACGCCAGCACCACCGCCTGGGTCCGATCGCGCGAGGCGGTTTTGGCGATCACATGCGCGACGTGGGTGCGCGTCGTCGCCTCGCTGATGAACAGTTCGGCGCTGATCTCGGCATTGGATCGCCCCGATGCCATGAGTACCAGCACTTCTCGCTCCCGGGCGGTCAGCGTCGACAGCAGCGCGGGCGCGGTCACCGCACGCGGGCCCGCCCGGCGGAAGGCCGACAGGACGCTGCCCACGATCGTGGGATCGAGCCACCCGTCACCTGCGGCGCAGCGCCGAATGGCCTGCACCAGATCGGCGGGCGCGGCGTGCTTGAGCAGAAAGCCGCTCGCGCCCGCGGTCAGCGCCTCCTGCACCGCGGCATCCTCGTGAAAGGTGGTGAGCACCAGCACCGCCGGGGCATCGGGCAGGGCGGTGATCGCCCGGGTGGCCTCGACACCGTCCAGGATCGGCATCCGCAGATCCATCAGAACCACCTGCGGCGCAAGGACTTTCACCGCCTCCACCGCGGCGGCGCCGTCCCCGACCTCCCCCGCCACCTCGATATCGGCGGCCGCGCCGAGCAGCATGACGCAGCCCGCCCGGACCAGCGCCTCGTCCTCGGCGACCAGCACGCTGATGGTCATGACACCTCGATCGTCGTCTCGGATGCGGGCAGGGTGGCATGGACGCACCAGCCGTCGCCGTCGGGTCCGCAGGTCAGCTCGCCGCCCAGCGCGTCGAGTCGTTCGCGCAGTCCGCGCAGGCCGTTACCGGAGGACAGCGCCGGGGCCGCGGGCGGCGCGCTACCGCCCGCACTGCGGACGGTGAGGTCGAGACTGGCCTCGCGCCAGGCGATTCCGAGGATCACCGTCGCGCCCGGACCCGCGTATTTGGTGGCATTGGTCAGCGATTCCTGCACGGTCCGATAGGCCGCGAGATCGGCCTCGGGAGCCAGCGGCCGGGCGGTGCCGACCACCTCGCTGCGCACCCGCAGCCCCGCGCTGCGCGCGGATTCCAGCAGTCCCTCCACATCGGCGAACCGGGCCGCCACCGCGCCCGCGGGTTCGCTCGACCGCAACAACCCCAGCATCGAATGCAATTCGGTCATGGCCCGCCCACCGGCCCCCTCGATGACCTCGAGCGCCTCGCGCACCCGGGGATCCGCATCGGCGGCCAGCGCACGGGCCGCCCCGGCGTAGAGGATCATTCCGGCCACCGCGCCGGTGACGCTGTCGTGCAATTCATGCGCCAGTCGCAATCGCTGTGCGGCCAGGGCCCTTTCGGCCTCGGCCGCGAGCCTCTCCCGCTCGGCGCGCGCATGCTCCTCGCGAATGTGGGCCAGTCTGCCCAGACCCCACGCGATGAGCAGGATGACGGCCCAGGTCCCGACCGCACCGGCGAAGTCGCGCAGCTGCGCGCCGGACGGACTGGACTGCGCGGTCCGGAAACTGAACAGGCCCAGCGGCAGCGCCGAGGCGACGAGCACCAGCCGCGCGGTGGACCCCGGCGCCCGACTCGCCACGGTATAGGCCGCCACCAGCAGGTAGGCGAACGGATAGTACTTCGGCACAACGAGATTCACGCCCGTGTAGAGCCACACCACCATCCACACCCCGAGCGGGAACCGCTGCCGCATCAGCAGCGCCGCGCACAGACCCGCGGCCACCATCGGCACCACCCACAGCGGCATCATCCCGCCGTCGATCAGCTCGCGGTCGCCGTACCAGAACGCCAGATCCACGCCGCCGGTGATCAATACCAATGCCACGTCGGCGATGCGCCGCATCATGACCAGCAGTTCCCCACGAACTCAGCCGCCGCCGAACAGCCGGGCAAGCCACCGGATGGGATCCTCCACCGGAAAGCCGCCGCCGGGATCGAACTCCCCGATCGGCTCGCCGACCGGAATATCGTGCGGGATCTCGTCGAACACCTCGCGCACGGCCGCGACGATATCGGCGTCGCTCGGTTGCAGGAACGGTTCGAAACCCAGTGGATCCTCGGCCAATCGCACGGGCACCCCGCGCACGGGCGCGTTCGATCCGACGGCGAGCTCGAGCAGCACCAGGTCGGTGGCGTCGGGCACCACCCGCACCCGCGCGACATCGATGACCTCGCCGATATCCTTCTCGGCCGAGAACACGCCCACCCGCAGTCCCCGCGAGGCGCTCGCGAGCTCCTGGTTCAGCGGTGGGTGGACCAGCGCGAACTCCGGTTCGAGCAGGGTTGCCGCGCCGAGGGATTCACCGGTCGCCCCGGATTCGCCGACCGCGTACACGACGACCTTCGTCCGCATCGTCATGCGCAGCAGTGTCCCACGAACGGCATGCCTACCGCCGGGCGATGAGCGATCTCATCGCCGTGCGGTAGGCCCGGAACACCACAGCGGGCCGATTCGCGCGACGGTGACCCGCCGCCATTCTTCAAACATTCGATTTCCCCCGGCGACCAGGCCGAATCCGAGAAGGGCAGCGGCACAATGCTTCAGGACGCGGCGTTCACCATCGCCCACCCCGACTACTACGAACCCTTCGAACGCACCGATCCGGGCCGCCGCTACAACCCGACCCGGCCGCCGCGCGGCTGGACCCGCCACGAGTTCGAGGTGTGGACCCAGTGGACCCCGCCGGACAACGAACTGCCCGCCCAGGGCTGGAAAATCCACGTGTCCAGCGCGCTCGACTCGGCCCAGCAGGTCCTCGACGTGGTCGCCGCCGCCTGCGCCGAACTCGGCGTGGCGTTCAAACACCTCACCGGCCGCCAGTACTTCCTCTGGATGCACGGCAAGCACGGCAGCCGCGTGCAGAGCGGCAAATTCTGCGCCCTGTATCCGCCGACGCCGCAGCTCGCCTATGCCCTGCTCGAGCGGCTGGAGCGCGAATTGTCCGGTATCGCGGGGCCGTACGTGCTCACCGATCGACGGTTCGGATCCTCGCAGTGCGTGTCCTATCGCTACGGCGCGTTCCGTGCCCGGTCCCGGCTGCGGCCCGACGGCACCCGGATCCCGACCATGCTCGCCCTCGACGGCGCCGAGGTCCCCGACGAACGCCGCCCGGGCTTCCTGCTGCCCGCGGGTATCGCCGATCCGTTCGGCCCGGCGCCCGACGCGGAGGGCGAGGAGCAGGTGAGCTTCCACGGCTACACCTTCGACACGGTGCTGCAGTCCAGCAATGCCGGTGGCGCGTACCGAGCCCACCGCGCCGACGGCGGCCTGGTCTTCGTCAAAGAGGCTCGCGCCCACAATGGTTACGCCGGTAACGAGGATGCGCGCGGGCGGCTCGACCGCGAATATCTGACCCTGCGCGCCCTGCACGCCGCCGCGCCCGGACTGGCTCCCGCGCCGATCGAACTGTTCACCGAATGGGAACACACCTTCCTGGTCACCGAATTCGTCCCCGGCCGCACGCTCAGTAAATGGATGGTCGCCACCACCCCGCTGATTCGCGCCGGGGAAAAGCGGGCCGCATTCGACGCCTATTACCGCCGCTGCGCGCACATTCTCGATCAGCTCGCCGCTCAACTGGATACGCTGCATGAACTCGGCTACGCCTTCGTCGATCTGTCCCCGGGCAACATCCTCGTCGACGCCGACGACACCGTGCGCCTGATCGACTTCGAGGCCGCCCAGCCCGTCGACCATCCGCTGGGCCTGCTCGGCACGCCCGGCTACGAACCGCCGGAATCCCGGACGACACCCGGCGCGCGGGCCAAGACCGATCCGCTGCGCGTGGACGCCTACGCCCTGAGCGCGATCGCGCAACTGCTCGTCTTCCCGATGCACGAGGCCGCGCGGCGCAGCCCGGAAACGCTGTCGCATCTGCATGCCGAACTGAGCGAATTGTGTCCGCCCCCAGTGGATCTGTGGTCGAGTGTGCTCCGCTACCAACCCGCCCCGGCACATCTGCTGCTGCCGACGCCCGCCCAGGTGCGCTCGGCGCCGCACGACGCCGCGCGTTGGCTGCGCGATCGCACCGCCGACGCCTTGGAACGCATGGTCGACCTCACCAATCCGCGCTGGCTGTATCCCACCTCGGCGGAGGGCCACCGGTCCAATACCCGCTGCGTGGCCCACGGCGCCGCGGGCGTGCTGCACGCGCTGCGCGTCGCTGGCCGCGAGATCGACCCGCGGGTGATCCGCCGACTGCGCGAGGACGCGCTGCGCGAGCGGCACGCGACCGGGCCCGGGCTGCTGTTCGGCAATGCCGGAATCGCCTGGGTCCTCGACGATCTCGGCGACCGCGACGCGGCGACCACCCTGCTGCACGCGGCGAGCACCCATCGGCTCGCGACCGAATCGGCCGGATGGGGCGGCGGGGCGGCGGGTGTCGCCATGACCCACCTGTCGTTCTTCCAGCGCACCGGCGACCCGGACCACCTCGACCACGCCCAGCGACTGCTCGACGCGGTGCCCGACGGCGACGCCCTGCTTCCCGCGCTCGGCCCGGACCATCCGTCCGGCCTCGCACACGGCCGGGTCGGCATCGCCCTTGCGCTGTATTATCTTTCGACCTTCACCGGCGACGACGAACCGTTCGAGCGCGGATTACGGCTGCTGCGTGACGAACTGGTACACGCCGAGCCGATCCCCCTGGGGGCCACCGGTTTCCGAGTCTCGTCCACCGATCGCCGCAATATGCCGTACCTGGCCTGCGGCAGCGCGGGGTACGCCTACGTCCTGGCGCGCTATCTCGGCCGCCGCCCCGATCCGGAACTGCGCGAGCTGCTGCGCGCCTGTGTTCGCGCGGTGGGCATCCGATTCACCGCGGCGGGCGGGCTGTTCCAGGGACAGGCCGGACTGGCATTGGTACACGCCGATATCGCCGCCCGCTTCCCGGACGAAGACTTCCTGCCCGATCCGGCCACCCGCCCGTCCGCGCTGTTCAAATACGCCATCGCCGAGGAGACCGGCGTGCGCTGGCTCGGCGGTCGCGGCCAACGGCTCAGCGCCGATCTGGCCTCCGGATCCGCCGGGGTGCTGCTGGCCCTCCAGCACGCCACCGCGGCCGTCACCGACCCGCTGTTCACCCTCGACCTCGCCGCCGATCGACTCGACCGGGCCGGGCGGGTGAGCCGGACGCACTGAGGAAGGAGGTGATCAACATGACCAAAGTGCTGAAACTGCAACTGCATTCGGACCCCGAATTGGGCGACGACGCACCGCTGAGCTCCTACAGCGAGCACCACTGCAACAACGTCGACGAGCAGGCGCTCTGACCCGAAACGAATCCACAGCAAAGGAGGTGAACCGATATGACCAAGGTACTGCGACTGCAACTGCAGTCCGATCCCGAACTCGGCGATGACGCACCGATGAGCACCTACAGCGAGGCCCACTGCGGCGGCGGGGGCGGCGGCTCGGACGAGGCGCTGTGAACGACATGAGCAGCGTGCTGAGACTCCAGATCCGCACCGACCGGGAGGTCGAAGACGACGCGCCGTTGGGACCGCTGAGCGCGACCAGCGTGCATCTGTGCGGCGAGGCGGAACAGCTGCCGTGAGCACACAGACACAAGACGACAACCGAGAGGAGGTGAACGACATGACCAAGGTGCTGCGACTGCAGCTGCAGTCCGATCCGGAGCTGGGCGACGACGCCCCCATGAGCTCCTACAGCGAGCACCACTGCGGCGGCGGTGGAGGCGGCGGCGGCTCGGAAGAGGCGCTGTAAACCGACTGAATCGCCGGGCGCGGGTCCCTCCCGCGCCCGGCGAAATCTCTTTCACACCAGAACCATTCGAAAGGAAACAAATAATGGAAAGCCAGAACATGGTCGCGCTGGCGGCCATGGACACCGACCCCGATCTGATCGACGACGCGCCGATCAGCGTGTTCTCCGTCGCGTACTGCGACGACGCGTATTTCGGGTGACGTCATGACCGCATCGACTATCGCGGCCTCCCCCGGGGCCGATCTGCGGACCTACCGGGTCGCCCAGGCGGCCTCGACCTTCGGCAGCACCCTCACCGCCACCGCGGTCTCCGTGGTCGCGGTGGTCGGCCTGGGGGCCGGGCCGCGCGAGGTGTCCCTCATCGTGGCCACCGCGACGATTCCGCCGCTGGTACTCGGCCCGGCGGCCGGGGTGCTGCTGGACCGGGTGCGCCGGCCGCGCCGGTTGATGCTGGGAGCCGACCTGGTCGCCGCGGCGGCCGTGCTGTACTGCGCGGCGGCCATGGCGACCGGTCTGCTGACCGTCGCCGGACTCGCCGCGCTGTCGTTCGTGCTGGGCCTGACCCGGGTGGTGATCGAGGGCCTGTACTTCGGTCATCTGACCACGCTCGGGGTCACCGATATCGGGCGGGCGCGGGCCGGATTGCAATCGGCGACAATGCTTTCGCGCTCGGTCGGCGCGTCGATCGCGGGACCGCTGGTGGCCACGGTCGGCGCGGCGGCGATGTTCGCCTGCGACGCGCTCACCTATCTGTTCAGCGCCTACTGCCTCACCCGGCTGACCGCACCGGATCGGCGCACGACCGAACGACGCCAGGGCTTCGGCCGCGAATTCCTCGACGGCGTGCGGGCCTTGCGCGGTCATCCCCTGCTCGCCGCATTGGCGATATATCTGCTGGCGGGTGGGGCGGCCTCGGGCGGGGTCACCGCGCTGCGGGCGGTCTTCCTGCTGCACGAGGTCGCCTTACCTGTTGCGGTCTACGGGATTCCAGCCGTGGTGGCCACCCTGTGCGCGGCCGCCGGGGCGCTCGTCGCGCCCCGCGTTCACGCCCGGGCGGTGCCCGCGCGGCGGGTGCTGTCGATCGCGGTGCTCGGCGCGGCGATCGGCACCACCGCACTGCCCTTGGCCGCGGGACCGACGCCCGCGGTGCTGCTGGCGGCCTGCCTCGGCGCGGCGGTGCCCATGTTCTTCGGCGCGGTGCTCAATATCGCGCTGGTGACCGTGGTCGGCGACGGTGTGGGCGACGGGTATTTCGCGCGGATCGGCGCGCTGCTGTCCACCGGGACCACCGCGGCCAACATGCTCGGCGCGGTCCTGGGCGGCGTACTCGGCGAATATCTCGGGGCTCGTACGGGGATCTGGGTGTTCGTCGCCGCCGACCTGCTCGCGGCCCTCGCCTTCCTCCTGATCGTCGGCCGCGCGCCGACCACCCATGACAACAACACCGACGAACCGATTGTGAAGGTGGCGTGATGACCGCCGAATACCCCTGCGCCCCGGCCGAGGAGACCTGGGACGACCTGCACGGCATGCGAATCCGCGATCCGTTCCGGCCGCTCGAGGACCCGGCGGATCCGCGGAATCTGGCCTGGGTGGCCGCCCAGCGGGAGCTGACCGAAACCTATCTCGCCGAACTGCCCGGCCAGCAGCGGCTACAGGAACTGTTGCGCGACATCATCATTCAGGGACCGACCGCCTCACCGGTGAAATCCGCCGGGAAGCGCCGCTTCCGAGTCGGGCGCGCGCGGGTCGCGAGTCCATGGCAACTACAGGTCGCCGACGGACCCGAGGACCGGTGGCGCACACTGCTCGACGCGGCCGCCCTCGGCCCGGGCGCGATTCTGCGCCGCTGGACGCCCTCGCCGGACGGACGTTTCGTCGCCGTACAGGCCAGCGTGGGTGGATCGGAGACCTCGACCCCGCTGGCGCTGATCGATGCCGAGACCGGCGCGGTGCTGCGAACCTGCGCGCTGACGCGGTACGCACCGGTCGAATGGCTCGCCGACGGCAGCGGCTACTACTATGTGCGCCGCCACGAGAACCGCTGCGGCAGCGGCGTTTACCTGCATCGAATCGACACCGAGATCGCCGACGACGAACTGCTCGTCGGCGACGAGGATCCTGTGGGCCGCTACCACCTCACCTTCTGGCACGACCGCTGGCTGATCCTCACCGGCCGATCCGGCACCAGCCGCAACACCCGCGTCTCGATAGTCGATGTGGCCGAGGGCGGTTCACCGCGGCCGCTGGATCTGGGCGGACTGTCCTCGGCCGGTGTGGTGGTCGACCGCGACGGCCGCATCCTCGCGCTGTCGACCGCCGAATCCGAATTCGGGCAGCTGCTCGTATCCGAGCCCGACGTCTCCGAGGGCGCGTGGCGCGTACTGGTTCCGGCCGACGAACCCGCGGTGCTCGCGGCCTTCGCCGTGGCACCGGCCGAGGACGGCGACCGGCTGCTGATCCTGCGGACCCGCGACGGTTACGCCGAGCTGTCGATCCACGACGCGCGCAGCGGCGCTTGGCTTTTCGACGCCGAACTGCCCGGTGCGGGCACGGTCGCGGCGATCAAGTCCACCGACGAACCGGGTGTCCTGGTGCTCAGCTACACCGACTGGATCCGTCCGCTCGGGGCCTGGCGGCTGGATCTGCGCACTGGCCGGATCACCCCGACCGAACCGGCCGCGCGCGTGCTGCCCGGAATCACCGTCATCCGAACGACCTACCGCTCCGCCGACGACACCGAGGTGCCGCTGACGGTGCTCGCCCCGCGCGGCCCGCGCATCCCGCGGCCCGCGATCCTCAGCTGCTACGGCGGTTTCGGCATCACCTTCCGCCCGGGCTATCAGCCCGACGGGCTGACCTGGGTGCTCGCCGGGGGCGTCATGGCCATCGCCGGGGTGCGCGGCGGCGGCGAACGCGGCCGCCGCTGGCATCTCGACGGCGCGGGCGTGCGCAAACTCAACGCCTTCGCCGATCTGCACGCCGCGGGCGACTGGCTGGTCGACACCGGCTGGACCCGCCGCGGTCAGCTGGCGCTGCTCGGCGGCAGCAATGGCGGTCTGATGGCGGTGGGCGCGATGGTGCAGCGCCCCAGCGCCTATGCCGCGGTCGTCAGCGCGGGCGCGCCGCTCGACATGGTCCGCTACGAACGCTGGGGGCTGGGCCGGGCCTGGCGCGAGGAGTACGGTTCGGCCGCCGATCCCACGGCTTTGGCTGTCCTGCTGCGCTATTCGCCGTATCACAACGTGACCGCGCATCTCGACGAGCCGCCCCGGCACTGGCCGCCCGCCCTGTTCACCACCGGCGACAGCGATACCCGGGTACCCCCGGTGCACTCGTGCAAAATGGTCGCGGCCCTGCAACGCGAAATCGGCGGACCCATTCTGCTGGATGTCATCGCGGGCAAGGGTCACGCGGGCGGCGGCCCCGCCTCCGACCGCGCCCTGATCCTGTTGCTGGCCTTCGTCGCTCGGCACACCGGGCTGCCACTGCTCGACTAGGCCCGCCGACCGACACCGACATTGACGGTATGCGAGGGTCTGCGCTGGGCGAGCCGCCCGCTCGGTGTGCCGCGAAGGACCTGAAATCCGGCCTGCGCGACCACGATCGGGATCTGCCGCGCCGCCTGCAGATGCGGTAGCCGATCGCTGTCGGGCAGTTCGTCCCATACGGGCGCGTCGTCGACATCCTCGGCCCAGCGGTCGTATTCGAGGCGGGCCAGCACCTGCACCTGATCGTCGTCGAGGTCGGCATCGAGAGCTGGATGGATGGCCGGAACCATGAAACAGCCGATCTCGGCCAGATCCTCACCGATATCGCGGGCGCGCAGCCGAGCGGTTTCGCGCTCCGGTTCGAGCAACTCGCCCCAGGGGCGCAACACCTCGGCCTGCTCGGGCACCTCGCCGGTGGTCATGGCCGCATGCGCGCGGGCCTGATGGGCCACCCGCTCCCCCGCGTCGTGCACCGCCCGCGCCAGGCGCTCGGTGACCTGGGTGGCGGCATATCCGGTGAGACTATCGATCACCAGATCCTGTGCGGTCAGCCGTTCCTTCATCCGCCGGCACTCGTGCAGCACCGCCTGCGCGTCGAGGTAGGTCTGTTCGGAGCGGCGATCGGCGGTGCGGCCCAGCACATCCTGGCCGACCATGATCACGATCATGAACAGCAGCTGGGTCAGCGTCGACAGAAACGTCATGAACAGGAACGGATACCGATCGAAGCGCTGAACTCCCGCCGCCGCCAACGCGATCCACACCACCTGCGTCCCCGCGGCCAGATAGAACGCCCACACACTGCCCAACCGCATCGTCAACCAGGCCGCGATCCGATCGTTGCGGGTGATCGCCTGATCGCGCGCCAGCGGCGGGTGACGTACCCGATGCTGTTCGATCCAGGGGTGCGCGCTGGACTCGAGCAGACTCAATCCCCGACTCAAGGCCCGGTCGTGCCGATCCAGATGCGCTTGCAGATCCGCGACCTGCGCGAAGATCGCCTCGGCGTTCTCGTAGGTCTGCACCGCGCGTCGATCGGCCGCCGCGCTGACCACCCGCTGTCCGACCAGGATGACCAGGCACAGCACCAACTGCGCGACATTGTTCATGAACAGCAGGAACGGAAAGGGATACGGATCGAATCGCCGCAGCGGCTCCCACAGCGCGGCCAGCGCCATATAGGCGCTGAACACGGTGAGCACCACATAGACGGCTCGCATCGATCCCACCCAGCGGGTCACCGCGGCCGCGACTTTGTCGTTGACCCCGATCCGACTGTCGGCCAGCAGGGCCGCCGCACCCCGCGTCTCGGTCGCGTGACTGTCACTACCCAAAACTCGAACTCCTCGCACGCATTCCGTGATGCCCCACTGTAAATCGCCGGCTGCTACGGTCCTCGGCGTGAGCTTCGTACAGCGCTTCGACCACGTCGGCATCACCGTCGCCGACCTCGACACCGTGACAGCGTTCTTCGTCGGCCTCGGTCTCGAGGCCGATCAGAAGATGGCCGTCGAGGGCGAATTCCTGGACACGGTGATCGGCATGTCCGGCGCGGCCACCGAGATCGTCATGCTGCGCGCCCCCGACGGCGGAACGACGCTGGAATTGTCGAGTTTCACCCGGCCCGACCATCTCCCGGGTTCACCAGCCGCACCGGCCAACGAATTGGGCCTGCGCAATATCGCTTTCGAGGTGCGGGATCTGCGCGCCGCGGTCGAGCGGGTGGCGGCCGACGGTTACGGCCTGGTGGGCAGTATCGGCGAATACGAGGGCGTGTGGCGAATGGCCTATGTGCGCGGGCCCGAGGGAATCATCGTCTCGCTGGCCGAGCGGATTCAGAACTAGGCCGGGATATTCACCGTGATTTCCCCGCCGAGCCGATAGCCCTCGGACAGGCGCAGATGGTCCCCGCTCCAAAACCGGCCCGGGTCATACCAATTCGGCCGTCGCCGCGGCAGCAGACCCATGGCCTGATAGGTGAGCGCGACGATCTCCGCGCAGTAGGCGCTCTCCAGACCCGCCGCATCGGATTCGCGACGCTCGGAACGCCTCGGCAGCGGAATGCGGCCCCGGAACCATCGGCCCGCCAGCGCGCTGGTCGACGGGAACGGCATGCCGTCGAGGCGGGCCACCGTTCGCAGCGCCGCGTCCTCCATCGCGCGGGTCACCGGGCGATCCAACTGCCGCAGCCACGCCTGCTGCCCGTACTCCCGATTCCAGCGCAGTACGGCCTCGCGCAGATCGTGCAGCTGCGCGCCGCGATGATTGTTGCCCGACCACACATCCGGCAGTGCGCGGCCGAGTTCGGCATGCCACATCAGCGGCGGCATATCGTCGATCACCACCGCCATGCCGACGTGGTTGACCGGGCTGTTGGTCAGCCCGCGGATCGCCCGGTCGGCGTGGGAGTGCCCGCGAAACAGCCACAGATCCCCCGTCCGCGTGAGCTCCACCGCTTCGTCCAAGTCGATACTCGACCGCGATTCCCGTGACACAACGACTAGCCTAGGCGCATGCGCTGGTGGAAGTGGCTGGGCCTGGCAGGGGTTGCCGGTGTCGCGGCAACCGGAGTCGTCATCGTTCGCAGCGAACGCAAACGCCGCGCGTACACACCCGATCAGGTTCGCGAGCGCCTGCACGCACGCCTCGACGAGACCCGCTGACCGCCGGGTTGTTTCGCGCGCGAGTGGGTACCCGCCCCAGGCGTCGGCCCGGAGAACTGCGTCCTCACAGGTCGGGGATTGCGAGTACAGGGCTGAGAGGACCGGGCGTGGCGAGAACGAAGGACCGGCTGCGACACCGGAAAACGATCGAACTCGACGTTCCGGCGCATCCGAGTCAGGTGCCGTTTCTGCGGGCGGTCGCCGAAACCGTCACCCAATCGGTCGATTGCGGAATCGACGACATCGCCGACGCGCCGAGTGTGCTCGCCGCCGCGGCGCTGATGCTCATGGAGGACGCACCCGTCGGCGCGATCGTGAACTGCCGAATCGTGTGCGACGGTTCCGAATTCCACGCGCGCCTGGAATCGCTGTCCCGCACCGGCGCCACACTGGAGAACGGCCGATTCGACTGGCACACAGCGGGAACGACGACCTCATGGGTCGTCGGCTGGCAGGGCGCGTTCGACTGCGCCGCCGGGGCCTATCCGGTAGCCCTCGAATTCGGCATGGGACCCGGGCGGTCACACCGTCGGGGGTGAGGCGAAGTTCAGGAAACCACGGCGTCGACCGCCTTCTTCACCGCCGAAGGCTGTTTCGGCGACGTGGGCGCGTCCTTCCTGGATTCGAGTAGCCGAGCGCCGATCTCCTGCAACTGCTTACGACCGAGCTTGTCGCGCACCTTCGGAAACCACTCGTTCTCCTCCTCGTCGATGTGGTGGTCGACGTTCTCGATGAGCACTGTGACCTTGGCCGTGTAATGCTCGTCGCTCGGCTTCATACTCGCCAACTCCCTCACCAACACATCGGCGACATGATGCTCCTCATACGATTCGAGGATGTCGTCCTCCAGTTCGGGAACCAGCTCCCGCACCCGCGGATACATGCACTCGTTCTCGATATAGGTGTGCACGGTCAACGCCGCAATGATCTTCTCGACCACTCGCCCCCGCTCAGCGACCGCCCCCGAACTCGCATTCTTGAACTTCCGGAACAATTTCCGAATCTCTTTGTGATCCTCGCGCAGCAACACGATCGCATCGGTGCTCATATTCGCCTCCTCGGCGTCGACCGGCACGGACGCGCGCGAATTTCCCCACCGCGACGATTCGAAACATGGCGGCGCTGACGCGCTCGATACCGCCCGCGCTACCAGCGCCGCTGGCTACCGTGAACAGATGACGGAGACGATGCGCGCGGTGATCTGCCACGGTCCCAGGGACTATCGCCTCGAGGAGATTCCGGTTCCGGCGTGCGGACCGGGTGAGGCGCTGGTGCGGGTCGAGGCGGTGGGTATCTGTGCGAGCGATCTGAAGTGTTATCACGGCGCGCCCAAGTTCTGGGGTGATGCGAACCGGCCCGCGTGGGCGCAGACCGGCGTCGTGCCGGGTCACGAATTCGTCGGCGAGATAGTGCGACTCGACGACGCGGCCGCGCGGCGCTGGGGCGTCGCGGTCGGCGATCGCGTGGTGTCCGAGCAGATCGTGCCGTGCTGGCAGTGCCGCTACTGTCGGCGCGGGCAGTACCACATGTGCAGACGCAATGCGATCTACGGTTTCCAGCGCCACACCCCCGGCGCGATGGCGCAGTACATGATCTATCCCGCCGAGGCGCTCGTGCACAAGGTGTCCGCGGATCTGCCGCCCGCACACGCCGCCTTCACCGAACCGCTGTCGTGCGCACTGCACGCGGTCGAACGCGCGGGCATCACCTTCGACGATGTCGTGGTCGTCGCGGGCTGCGGCCCGATCGGTCTGGGCATGGTCGCGGGCGCACGCGCCAAACATCCCGCGCGCGTGATCGCCCTGGATCCGATCCCCGAGAAATTGGCGCTGGCCCGAGCCTGCGGGGCCGATCTCACGATCGATCCGCGTGAGCAGGACGCGCGAGCGATCATCGCCGACCTCACCGACGGCTACGGCGCCGACGTCTACCTCGAGGCCACAGGCCACCCCATCGCGGTTCCCCAGGGCCTCGAGCTGTTGCGCAAACAGGGCACCTATGTCGAATACGGCGTCTTCGGCGCCGCCGCCGCCGTCGACTGGAGCATCATCGGCGACGACAAGGAACTCGACATCCGCGGCGCGCATCTCGGCCCGCACTGCTGGCCCGCCGCGATCCGCATGCTCGAATCCGGTGTGCTGCCGATGGACCGGATCTGCTCACATCAATTGCCGCTCGACGACTTTCAGCAGGGCCTGGATCTGGTCTCCAGCGGAACCGAATCGGTGAAGGTCTCCCTGCTGCCGTCATGAGCGCGGCTCAGTAACGCGTATTCAAATAGTCCGCGGCATGTTCGGTCCAGGTCATGCCGGTGTTGTCGAACTGCTCGCCGGAGTAGAGCACATGGGTGCCGTGCGGCCAAGGCGTGAGATAGCCCGCGGCCCCATCGAAGGCGGCCAGATAGCGGTGGAAATTGCGGTTCGGATCGGCGATGCACAGCTGGACCAGTTCGCCGATGATCGACGGGCCCGCATTGCCGAGCCGCGCGCCCTCGACGAAGGAGAACGGGCCCACCACCGTGTCCAGCATGCGCAGCGGGGAGTCCTTCGGGCTGGCGGTGATGATGTCGCGGGGACAGGCGTACTCCTGAACGTCCAGCTCCGGCCACGGGCCGTGTTCGCCGTGCAGACCGAACGTGTCCGCGGCGCAGAGGTTGTGCACCGAATCCCCCGGGCTGCGCAGCGGATTGGCGAACAAGATCGCGAACGCGATCTCGAGCGGGGATCCGTCGGCATTGCGGAATTCCCCTGCGGCCACCCCCTCGAGGATCGTGCTGGCGACGATCGCGCCGAGCGAATAGCTGATCAGGCCGCAGACATCGCCGCTCTCGCGGATCGCCGCGACCCCGGCGGCGACGCCGATATCGACCGATCTGCGCAGCGACGGCGAGGACAGATTCCCGCCCGGCCCCAGCGGGCTGATCTGCGCGGGCCACAGCGGTTCTCGGCAGCGAAACCTCGACGGATCCAGATGCCGGGTCACCTCCGAGACCATTCCGGCCGGTGCGCCGTCGGGCGTCTGTGGTTCGCCGGTACCGCGGAAAGTGATGACGTCGTACATGATTCGAGCCTCCCGGGCCCGCATTACACCGACGTCTCACGCACGTCTCACTCCCCGCCGCGCGCGGCCGCGGCGAGTTCGTCGATACATACGACGATCGCCAGCGTCAGCGGAATATCGGGATGATAGATCTCCACCCCGTAGGTGTCGCGAATGCGGAACCACTTGCGCGAGGTCTCGGCGACAATGCCCTGCGGCCCCTCCAGGACATAGTTCTTCTCGATGAGATCGCCACGCGCCGTCCACTGTTCACCGGTGGCCAACGCGACGGTGAAGCCGTGCCGAATGGGACTGAAGAACTTCTTGCGCACCGTGGCGGCGGGCATACCGTCGATATGCACCACCATGCTGTCGCGCAGCGCGATCAGCCGCCGCCGCGCGACCGCGTACACCTCCCCCTGCGGCCCCTTCAATTCGAACGATCGCCGAAAGGCCTTGCCGTCGACGAGGAAGACCTGGTTACCGGCGTCATCGGTCACCCAGTAGTCCTGCCCGAAACCCATCATGCGCTGCCGCATCACATATCGCACCACCCCAGTCTGCCCCAGCGGCGCCCACCGACCCGCTGGTATCTTCGTCAGCCCGCCCGATCGCGGGGCAACCGGCAGCCCACGGTCGCGCCGATAACGGTCGCGACCTGGCTGCCGACCTTGATGGTGGTGCCGTCGTCGGGATTCACGAAGCGCACATCGTGGCGGCCCGCCCTGTCCTGCACGGCATTCGGCGCGGTCGCGCCGACGGTCGCGGCGATCGGCCGAATCCGCTCGATGAACTGCGGCCACAGTCGATCGGGAATCGGCTGATCCGGTGTGACATACAGCGCCAGCTCGAGCATTCGGCCATCGGTCCGGTCATAGGGTGGCGGGCAGTCCAGGCGCGTCTTCTCGCGCTCCCATCGCCAGCGCAGCTCCGGGACCAATTCCGTTGCGGCGGCGGCGATCTGCTCGACCACCCGCTGGAGCTGCCGCTCGGAGTCCTCCAGGGTGGGCCGTTGCCGCAGCCGCTGGGCCGCGGCGGCGGTCTCCGCGGGGTCGGTCGGCTCGCGCTGATCGTTCATGGAACAACCTCCCATCATCAGGGTCGCGGCCAGTGCCGCCAGCGCCGCGACGCCGTGGCGCGTCATCGGTGACCACCGTCGATCGCATTGTCGGGTAACCCGGATACGACCGCGGCGAGGTTGTAGCCCGAGCGGTGCAGATTCCCGGTCCCCGAATCGGTCCGTGGATATTCCGCATGTCCGGACGCGCCGGAGTAGTAGCGGTCGTCGACGGTGATCGGATCGGTGTCCAGATGCGTGATCCAGTCCAGCTTGGCGGGGCTGCGGCCGAAGCGGTCGGCGTAGGCGACGGGGTCGCCCCGCTCGGTCATCTCGTAGACGTGGTGATCGCGCAGGCCGAGATCACCGGCATTGTGAACCGTATCGTTGAGACCGGTCTCGGTCAGCAGCGCTCCGGCGGGATTCACCAGACCACCGAGACCGCTCGCGCCGACGGCCGGAACATGTCCGCCCAGTCCGGGCGAGCCGTAGAACACGACATCGTCGACGCCGCCTGCCTTCTGTTGCAGCGCAAGGCTGGTGGTGAGCGAACCGTAGGAGTGCCCGAGCGCGGTGATGTGCGGATCGTTCTGCGCGCTCGCCACATCCAGACCCCGATAGAAGTCGGCCAGGGGCTTCGCGCCCTCCTGCGCGCGACCCTCCCACATGACGTTGGCGGTATCGGGTTGCGGATTGTCGACCCCGCCCTGCGGCGGGTCGTAGCCGAACCATGCGATGGCCGCGACGGTTTCGCCTCGATGCGTCGACCCGGCATTGCTGAGTTGCCATTCCGATTCGGTCTTCAAGGTGTCCGCCTCACCGACCATGCCCGCCAGTGAGCGATTCAGATTGGAGCCGAGTCCCGGTGTGGCGACCGAGATGTGGTCGGCATGGTCGGGATCGCCGACGGCCACCGCGGCGCGGCCCTGCCGCCCGGATTCCATATCCAGGAATATCAGTTTGCGCGGCGGCCTGTCCTCTTCCGGTGCGATCACCTCCTCGACGGCCCGCAGATCCTGTAATCGCTTCCTGCCGTCCACGATCCGACGCGCGGCCTCGCCGTCGGTCGGATCACCGGCCAGATCGGCGTTCGCCGCCGCCAGATCCCGTTCCAGGCGCGCTCGTTCGATCGGAATGCGGTTGCGGTTTGCCCGGTCCTTCACATCGGCGGGCAGTCCGTCGAGATTGCCGATATCGGCGGGACGGGCGCCGATCTCCTCGCGCTGCTGCACCGGGGTGAGGCTGTCCCACCACGCGCGATTCTGTTGCGGGGTGCCGTTTTTCGGCTGCGGCGAGATCTCCGATTTCGGGGCGGAGGCATTGCCGAAAGTGTCCGGAGCGGGCAGATCGACGAAGGCCCCGCCGATCGCGATGACCGCGTTCGCGTCGATGGTCGCCGCATTGTCGAGCAGGCGTCGCATCGTGGCGGTCTCGGTGGCGCAGTCGGTTTCGAGCGCGGCCAGGGCGGTGTTGTATTTGTCCCGGTCGCCGCCGACCGAGGTGTAGAGGGTTTGTTTGATCTCCTCTCCGATGTGACAGGCGCCGTCCTCGTCCACGCGCAGCCCCTTGCCCTCGGCGGTGCGCTTGCCGTGGTCCATCAGGCTTTTCGCCGTGGTGAAGTTCAGGCTCGCGATCGTGGCGGCGTCTCGGGCTTTCTCCAACGCCTCCAGCACTTTTCGCGATTTGTCGTAGACCAGGGTGAAGCGTTCGCGCAGGGCATCGCCCGCGCCGCCGGTGAAGGTCTCGTGCGAACCGTCGACCGCGCGGTGCTGTGCGTCCATCGCGACGCGCAGATCGTCGGCCTGCCGCGACCATTCCCGTGCCTGGTCGCCCAGCGACATCGGATTCCAGCTCAGCACCTGCGACACGGTGAGCCCGCCGCTCAACGCTGGGCTCCGGAGTCGATCCCCAGGGCACCGGCGATATCCCGCTCCTGGAATCCGGCGATCGCGCCGACCACCACACCGCCCATTTCCAGCAGGGCCGTACCGACCGCACCCATCGCCAGATCGGCCGCGCGGGCGGCGACATGACAGGCGTCGGGGGTTTTCGCCCCGGCCAGCCCGCCGCCCAAACTGTCGCTGATCGCCCCGCCCCGACCCAGGATCCGAAGCTGCTGTCCCGCAGTGCCGAGACCGTCGGCAAGCGCCCGGCATGCGGACTTGTCGACGTAGAGAATCTCCCCCGGTCCCGATCCCATATTCGCCCCCTCACTCGACCAGCGGTGTCTGGTTTGTGAACTCGCGGCCACTATATGCTGCGGGAAGCCGAAATTGGACGGGGAGGCTCGAGAGTTGTCCGGTATCGATCCGCTCGCAGGCAATATCGAGCAACTGCAAACGGCACTGGCCCGACCGGTCACCGCGGTGTCCGCCGAGGCCGCGATCGACGTCGGCCCCGACGGCGGCCTGCTCGCCATCCGGATCACCGACCACGGACGGCGGCTCGATCCGGACAGCCTCGCCGAGGTCATCGTGCGCTTGCACGCCTCGGCCCTGACCGAGGCGCGTCGGGCGATCGCCGACGCGGTCGCGAGGCTGGAAGCCGATCCCCGGCTGCGAGCGCGACGCGAACAGCTGACCGACGCCCTCCAGCAGCCACCGTCGCGGCGCGCGGCCACTCGTGAAGAGGATGACGAGACGGACCGGTACTACCAACGGCAGAGCTGGCTGGAGTGAATTGATCGGGCATCGTGTTCCGTCAATTCCGCAATACCCCTAAATCGGGTAAATAGAAGATGAACGGTACGTTAACAGTTGGTGCCCTGAAATTTTGATCATGTTTTCCCGATCGTACCATCATTGGTGTCACTTCAGTTGAGTGGCGCGACAGACAAGGGAATTCCATGAGCAGATTCCGAAGTATCCTTGCATCCGCATCCGCAATAGTCGTCGGTGGCTTCTCCACAATTCTTCTCAATCCGATGATTGCCAACGCGGCCGACGATGCTCCCTATTATTGGGACGTTCCGGTGCCATCCCAGGCACAGGCGGACATTATCGCTCGGGCCGGTATCGAAATGGTTCCGGCCGGCCCGGGCAAGGTGACGATCGCGGTCGACGAAGCGAAGGCCCAGGCGCTTCGAGACCAGGGATTGCAGCCGACCAAGAAGGCTCCCGTCTACAAGGCGACACCGCAGGAATTGCGCGCGCCCCAGGAAGGTATTTTCTACGGCGGCTATCACACCTCCGCCGAAATGCAGGCGCATGCCAAGGACGTCGCCACCAAGAATCCGGGAATCGCCGCCTCCTACGATATCGGCAAGACCTGGCTGGCCCAGCGCGGCAACGGCGGCCACCCGATGAGCGTCATCTGCCTGTCCGGTTCGAAGCAGTTGGCCGACAAGGACAAAGCCACGGCGAAAACCACGGGAAAGGTGAACGGCTGCGCCCTGTCGCCGTCGTTGACCAAGCCGCGTTTTCTGCTGACCGCGCAGATTCACGCGCGCGAACTGGCGACCGGTGAACTGGCGTGGCGCTGGATCGATTATCTCGCCAGCGGCTACGGCAAGGACGCGACCGCGACCTCGATCCTGGACTCCACCGAGATCTGGGTCGTGCCGGTCACCAATCCGGACGGCGTCGATGTGGTGGCCAGCGGCGGTAACCGGCCGAAGATGCAGCGCAAGAATGTGGACAACGGCCAGACCCCCTCGTCCTGCTCGATCGTCGACGGCTCCGGCAACGGCCCCGGCATCGATCTGAACCGCAACTTCGCGACCCGCTGGGGCGGCGACTCGCGCAACCCCTGTTCGCAGACCTATCAGGGCCCGCGCGCGGCCTCCGAACCGGAAACCCAGGCCATCAGCCAGCTGTATGCGAACCTGTTCCCGAATCAGCGGCCCAGCGGCGGCGGTGACGTCCCGAACACCGCGAAGGGTGTGGTGATCGATCTGCACTCCTACGGCAACTACGGCATCATTCCGACCGCGGCCACCCCGACCAACCGGGAGCAATTGCGGGCGCTGATCAAAAAGGTCGTGCCCGCCGGATTCACCGTCGGCACCGATGAGGAGACGGTCGGCTATTCGACCTGGGGAACCACCGATGACCAGGCGCACGGCGCGCTCGGCGTGGCATCGTTCACCATCGAGATCGGCCCGAACAGCTCGTCGAGCTGTGCTGGATTCATGCCCAAGTACTCCTGTGTGGACAGCCTGTTCTGGCCGCAGATGAAGAAGGCGTGGACCACCGCCGCCCTGGCGGCCGGCGCACCGTACAAGCAGGGCAGCAGCCCGACCTCCTGATCACCCGTCCCGCCCGATCTCACCGGCCCGGTCCATCGCGACCGGGCCGGTGTTCTGCCGCAGCGCGGCGATCTCGGCGCGCAGGGCGCGAATCTCCTCGAACAGTCGCCCGACCTCGAGATCGGTGCGTTCGGTGGTCTGCTCGACCGCTTTGAGCTGATCGATCACCCAGCTGGTGGTCGTGCCGATGGCGAAGCTGATCAGGCCGATGCCGAAGGTCATCAGGGCCAGTGCGACCAGGCGGCCCTCGACGGTGACCGGGTAGTAGTCGCCGTAGCCGACGGTGGTCACCGACACCACCGCCCACCACAGCGCGTCGCCGTAGTTCCGCATATTCGCTCCCGCGGCCCCGCGCTCGGCGTCGAATACCGCCAGGCTGCACAGGAACAGGATCAGCAGCGAACTCGCCCCGACGTACACCGACAGCCGCGCCCGGGTCAGCGCACTGCGATTGAGCGTGTCCAGCACCAGAAACGCCGCGCGTAACAAGCGCAGCGGGCGCACCGGCGGCAGCAGCACGATCAGCAACTCCAGCGGATGGCTGCGCAGGAACCGCCAACGCCGCGTGGACAATCCGAGCCGAATCAGGAAATCCGCCACGAACAGCGCCCAGATCCCGATCTCGACGCGGGTGAGCCAGGTATCCAGCGTCGGCGAGGCGCCGGTGTCGAGCACCCGCCAGGCATAAACGCCGAGAAATACCACCGCCGATACGGCCAGCGGAATATTGGTGGCCCGCTCCCAGGCCCGGCGCCGACTGGCCGTCGGCGGATCTGCGGCGATGCCCGAATCGGTCATGACGGAATCGTATTCGCGATGGTTGCCGATGCCCGGTCGAGACATGCGATCTATTCGAGCATGGGGACCAGAAAGGTCCGGGCGAATTGCCGGGACTGTTCGGGTGTGTCGAGTGCGATGAACGACAGCGTTATTCGGATGTGCAATTCCGCGGCGGCCCGCAGATGCCGCAGCCTGGCCTCATCGATCTCGTTGTCGCCGTGCAGTTCTCGACGCCAGACCGCCACGCTGAATTCGCGGACCAGTTCGATCAGCGGATGCGCCTCGGTGGTGAGGCTGGGCAGCAGGGTCTCGGGTTCGGTTTCCAGCGGTCGACGCAACAGCGGGTGGGAACGCAGGAATTCGACTGTGTAGACCGTACTTTCGACGATACGGTCGCCGACGTCGGTGTGGCGGACACCGCGGCGGTGCTCCCGGCGAGATATTTGCGGACCTCGGTCAGCACCATATCCTCGGTCACGAGCCTCCCTCTTGTCATCGGCAGCACCCTATCCTAGCATTCAGCGATACAGAGAGACGTACCTTGTCTCACAGATATCTCCGAGAGGAGTTCGACATGCCGGATTCGATCGAGGTCAAACGCCGGTTCGTCGCCGTGTTCCAGCGCCATCTGGTCAACCCGGTCGCGCGCCGACTACCCAGCCAGGTACTGCTGGAGACCCGGGGTCGACGCAGCGGCCTGCCGCGCCACACCCCGCTGGGCGGGCGGCGGATCGGCAATGCGTTCTGGTTCGTCTCCGAATACGGCGTGCGCTCGGACTACATTCGCAATATCAACGCCGATCCCCATGTGCGCGTGCGCATTCGGGGCCAATGGCATTCCGGCATCGCCCACCTGGTCCCCGAGGACGATGCCCGCCGCCGCCTGCGGCAACTGCCCCGCTTCAACAGTGCGGGCGTCCGCGTGGTCGGCGGCGATCTGCTCACCGTCCGGGTCGATCTGGACGCCGCGGCGGCCTGAGAATTCCGGTCGCGGCCAGCGATATCACACACAGGAACACGACGGCGGCCTCGACGATCAGGCTCAGCGCGGCCTGTGGGGCCGGTTCCCAGCCGATCTCCTTGAAGCCGAAAATGCCTGTGGTGCGCGATAATACGAAGGCCACCAGCGAGCCGACCGCGAGTCCCGCCGCGGCCGCGCGCAGCGTCCACGGTCCGATCAGCAGCAGGACGGCCAGGGCGAACGAGACCGCGGCCTGCACCAGAAACGACGGGCCGATGATGTGGATGAACCGATAGCCGCGGCCGTAGAGGTCGGCGTGGATATAACCACTGACGATCAGTCCGGCGCTGATCGCGACCCGCAGCACCAGGTCGGGCAGCCGGGCGGTCATGCCAGCGCCTGCTCTTTGATCGCCAGCATCTGCTGCCCCTTCCGATAGGTGACCTCGCGAATACCCAAGGCCCCGCGCAGCTTTCCGGCCGGAAGCGTCACCGGTTTGGGCGCCGGTCCGTCGCCCGGCTTGGGCAGCGGATAGGCCGTGGTGGTACCGCTGTAGAAGGTGATATTGCCCTCGGTCTTCGTGAACAGCTGGTGCACATGCCCGTTGAGACAGGTGACCGAGGCGAAGCGGCGCAGATAGCTCAGCGCCTGGGCGGCATCGTCTGTGCCCCAACCCCATTGGGGGTACATCGCGAACAGCGGAATATGACTGAATACGACGATCGGGGTGTCGCCGGACAGCCCGGCCACATCCCTGCGCACGAAATCCAGCTGATCCTGACCCAGATGTCCGAGATTCTGCAGATTGAGCGTATTGACCAGGGCGATCACATGCACTCCCGCGATATCGAAGCTGTACCACCCGTCCCCGCGGGTGCCCGCGCCGAATACCGATCGATACCGCTGACCGGCGTCGTCGGTCGAATCGTGTTCGCCCGGAACGGTGAACACATGCGGGGTGTTCAGGCCCTTCATCATCTGCTCGACCTGATCGAACTGCTCGGGCGTGGCCAGGTGGGTCAGATCGCCGGTGTGGATGACGAAATCGGGGGTGTAGCCCAGGGCGTTCACCTGCCCGATCGCCTCGGTGAAGGTATCGGCCACATCGGGATTCGCGGTGCCCTGGAAGCCGATGTGACTGTCACTGATCTGCGCGAAGCGCAGCGTCGGACGCTCGGCCGCCTGCGCGGCGGGTGCGCCCGCGATATGCGAGATCACCTCGCCCCCGACGACCGACAGTCCGACCGCCGCGCCGAACCAGGCGCTGTGGCGGATCAGCTGCCGACGGGTCATGGTGTGCGGATCGTTCACGGCGTCACCTGCACGGTCGCCTTCATGAACGGGTGGATCGAGCAGATGTAGGCGAAGCTGCCCGCCTTGGTGAAGGTGAACGAATACGTTGCGCCGGTACCCATTCCGGGCGAATGGAAGCTGCCGTCCGCGGCCGCGACGGTATGCGGCTCCTCGTCGCGGTTGGTCCAGGTGACCGTCGTGCCCACCGGCACGGTCAGGGTCGCGGGGGCGAAGGCGAAATTGTCGATGTTCACCGCGTTCGGTCCGGCCGGGGCCGCGGCCGGGCCCTGCGCCGCCGAGGTCATGCCCGGCATGCCGGGCATGGTCGCCGCGCCGCCCGGGACCATGCCGGGAGTGTCCGTGCCGGAGGCGAATACGGGCGGCGGGGCCGGAGCCTTCGCGGCCTCGCCGCAGGCGCTCGTCACGCCGAGCACCGTGGTGACGGCCGCGAGGGCGATCAATGCCCTGCGCCCGTGGGGAATTCGTCTCATCGATCCGGGCCTCCGTCCGGTAATGTCGCGTCGGTCGACGCTCTCACCAACAGATAGGGGCCGGGGTTACACCTCAGGCCGGTTGGGCCGGCGCGAATACCTCTATGGCGCCGTCGTTCTCACGCACCCGCAGGCGCGGCAGCGGCGCGGGCGAGATAGGCAGCTGATGGGTGATCACCCGACCGTCGACGGCGAAGGAGGTGCTGTGGCACGGGCAGCGCAGCCGGTCCGCCGGTGCGTCCAACCACAGCTTGCACCCCTGATGCGTGCACACCCCCGATACCGCGACCGCGACGCCCTTGTCGCGCCGGACGAATCCGCTGACCACACCGAGATCGAAATGCACCACGGCCCCCTCGGGCACATCGGCACTTGCCGCCACCGGCCGCCACGCGCCCTCATTGGGCGTCAGATCCTGCTGGGCGGCAGGCTCTTTCGCGCCGGTGATGGTATGACCAACCACTCCCCCGACGGCCGCCGCCGCGGCCGCGGCCGAGGTACCCACCAGCACCTGCCGCCGCCGGGTCGAACCACCGCCGGGATGCGCCGGGCCCTCCTCGATCTCGGCGGCGAGCCGCCCGCGCAGCTCCGCGAGGAACTGTTCACTGGGGGCCTCGCTACCGAGGCGGGCCGCGCGCAGTTCGATGGCCGCGCGCATCTGTTCGGCGTCGGCCTCGTCCGGCCGGAACGGGCGCGGGCGGCGACCGGCCAGCAGCTCCTCGGCGAATCGCGCCGATTCACGCTCGCTCATCGCGCACCTCCCGCATTCGGTCGCGCCGCCATCTGCAATGCCCTGTGCTGCAGCACCTTCGCGTTCGCGACGGTGACACCCAGCGTATTCGCGGCCTCGCGCACCGACAGCCCCTGCAGGAACCGCAATTCCAGAATCCGCCGATATCGGTCCGGCAGGGCGTCCAAGACCGCCCGCGCGCGCTCGGCGGCTCCGCTGTCGGGCGGAACGGGATCGGGTGCGTCCTCGGGCAGGTCGTCATCGATCGTGGTGATCTCCCGGCCCATCAGCGTGCGCCAGTATCCGGCCAGGACCGTGCGCGCGGTGGCGCGCAGATAGGCGCGCACCTCGGGCACGCTGGCCGAAACCCGCAGTGGCTTCAGCGCGGTCATGAAGACCTCGGCGGTCAGATCCTCCGCGTCGGGCCGGTTTCCGACCTTGGTGAACATCAGTCCGTACACCCAGGAGACGTTGTCGCGATACACCGCCTCCCAATCGGGGTAGCCGTCGTCGGACAGCACCCGCAGCTCCCGGGCGGGGCCGTCCGACGACCATGGCTCGGAACCTGTTCGCCCCACCATGAACCCGCCGCCCTTCCGAGTCGGGCGCAGCGTTGTGTGCGCTCCTCGACAAGTAGCGAACGGGGTTACACCACCGATGGGTTCAATGTGAACTGCGCATGCGGTCGGCGCGGGCGCGCACAGCGCCACGGGCCAGATCCGCGGTCTCCTCGGCGAGGGCGCGCAATTCGTCGTCGGCATCGTGCAGCCCCGCCCGCAGGGAACGGTTCGCCCGGCGCAGGTGCGCGGCGGCGGCCAGGCGCACCTCATAGGTGAACTCGGAGATCCAGTCGACCTCCCGGGCCAGCGCCCGTGTCAGCTGATCCTTGAATTCGTCCATCGCCAACACCCCAACCGCCGAGTCCTACAGTGCACAGATGTTCACTCAAGATCAGCGTACTGGCCCGACATCGACTCGTGCAACGACTACGTCGCGGACAGCGTCGAACAGGCCGCGCGAGGATGAGCTCCCCTGGCACGGACCTTGCGGTGCAGACGATCCGCGCGATTGGATGCCGGTATGACCGCGACCTCCGCCGATTTCGCCCTGCGCGCCGAATCCCTCGACGCGGCCGATCCGCTCCGGGACTATCCCGCCCGCTTCCTCGGCAGTGACGACCCGGAGATCGTCGCATATCTGGACGGCAATTCCCTCGGCCGTCCCCCGCGCGCGAGCGCCGAGCGGATCGCCGCCTTCGTCGCCGACGGGTGGGGCCGCAGACTGATCCGCGGCTGGGACGAGCAATGGTTCGATCTGCCGCTCACACTGGGTGATCGGATCGGCGCGCTGCTGCTGGGCGCGGCGTCGGGCCAGACCACCATCGGCGATTCGACCAGTGTGCTGCTGTACAAACTCGCCCGCGGCGCGCTGGCGCTGCGACCGGGCCGCACCGAGATCGTGCTCGACCGGGACAACTTCCCCACCGACCGCTATCTGCTGGAGTCCATCGCCGCCGACCTCGGACTCACGCTGCGCTGGCTCGAACCCGACAGCCGCGGCGGCGTCACCGCCGCGGACCTGGCCCGCGTGGTGTCGGAGCGGACCGCGCTGGTGGTGCTCAGCCATGTCGCCTACCGCTCGGCATATCTGCTCGACATGCCCGAGATCGGCGCGATCACCCACGAGGCGGGGGCCCTGCTGCTACTCGACCTCTGCCACTCGGTGGGTGCGGTGCCGATCGAACTCGATTCGTGGGCAGTGGATTTCGCTGTCGGCTGCACCTACAAATATCTCAACGGCGGTCCCGGCTCACCAGCCTTCGGCTATGTCGCGGCGCGACATCTGGACGATTTCGTCCAGCCGATCTGGGGCTGGATGGGCCGCGCGGAGCCGTTCGATATGGCTCAGGGTTATCGGCCCGCGCCCGGCATCCGGCGTCTGATCAGCGGCACCCCGGCGATTCTCGGCATGATCGCCGTGCAGGACACCCTCGACATGATCGAGGAGGCGGGGATGGCCGCGATTCGGGAGAAGTCGGTCGCGCTGACCGAATTCGCGCTGGATCTGGTGCGCGCGTGGCTGATTCCGCACGGCGTCGTGGTGTCCTCACCGGTGGATCCGGCCCGCCGGGGCGGCCATATCACCATCGACCACCCTCGCTTCCGCGAGATCGTCGAGCGACTCTGGCAGCGCGGCGTCATTCCCGATTTCCGCGGCCCCGACGGCATCCGCATCGGCCTGAGCCCGCTGAGCACCACATTCCAGGAGACACTGACGGGCGTGGCGGAGATCCGGCGCGAACTCGATCACTGAATCTTCGGCAGCACCGGAGTCAGTGCGTCCCAGCGGAATATCTCGCAGCCGTTGACCCGGTTGAAGGTGGAGTCGACGGCACGGTTCGCCCAGACCCCGGAGATGTGCGCGGTGGCCGGGCCGCCGTACTGCTGTGTACAGCCCATATCGGCCGGGACGGCGCGGAAGGGGTTCTCGCCGGTCTTCGTCAGCTGTTCCAGTCGGTTGCACGCGGCGTATTTGTCGGGGTGGGTGCCGCCGCGGGCATCGCAGAACAGCTCGAAGGATCCGTCGTAGCCCGTTCCGGTATCGGCGATTTCGACGGTGAGGCGATGATTGTCGACCGCGGGTTCGGCGCACGCGCCGACACCGAGCCCGGCCGAAACGAGCAGACCGGCACAGACCGTCGACACCACACGCGATCGAGTCCTCATGACCATGCCTCTCCGTTGTTTCGAGTCGAGACAGCAGATTTGCATCATGTTATCAATCGGGCGAACTCCGAAATTCATACTGTCACACGGCGGCGAGTCGCAGCGGGGGTACAACCGGTCATTCGGGGGGTGGGAACGGTCGATTGAAATCCTTGATGAAATCCGAATTCTTGCCATTCCACCTACCACTCGGCATCGCGTTCGGGTTTACTCGCCGCGACTCCCGTCCATCGCCGTATGCTCGAATGTTGTTGCTACAGAGCACTTCCCATCCCCCCTGCGCACACATTCGGACGCCCTGACCACACAATCCGGCCACAGCGATCCATTTCGATGATCGTCGCATTATTCGGACCCGTTACGACCGATACCGCGCAGTGTCCTAGTTCACAGACCTTTGTCGCGCAAATCCCGAATAGCTACCGTTGCTGAAAAGTTGCCGTGTAGTCGTTCGAATCGAATACGTCAGGATCGGTGATGGATCGCAGGCAATTCTTCAGAGCATCGGCCGTGGCCGCCGGAGCCTCGGCGGCGGGCGCACTCGGGACCCGCGCGGCCGCCGCGCCGCCGTTCAACCTACCCCTACCGTTCGGTGATCCGGTCGCGGCCGGGCCGGTGAATCCGCTGCTGCCACAATTCGATCCGAATCCGGGCCCGCGCGCGGCCGAACTGGGCCGCCTGCAGTCGAAATACGTCTGGAGCGAGGTCGCCAATTTCGTGCACGGCGTGCCGATGGCGGCGTCGCTGTCGATCGAGGACAATCCGACCCTCGAATGGTTCACCATGGTGATCGACCAGCACTATCAGGTCATCTCCAATATCGCGCTGGCATTGACCGAGCATTTCGCCCACCTGGCGGCCGGTGATCTGTTGCAGCCACTGGTGGATCAGCTGGCCGGATTGCGAGCCACGGTCGACGGCGTCTTCCGCACGGTGGCTCCGGTGCTGGAGAGTCCGGTGGCCCACCCGCTCGATCCGGCCGCGCGCGGAGCCGAAACCCTTCTCTCCGAAACCGCCGAGGCCGTTCTGCGCACCCTCGACCAGATCCGCGACGGGTTGTTCACCGCGCTGCGCAAGATGTTCGACAGTCCCGGGCTGGGCAATTTCGGCACCCCGGACGGCGTCGAGCGCTACCGGCGGCTCTACGCCTCGATGCCCGTACCGCCGATCGCCGATGTCATCCACGATGATCTGGTCTTCGCGCGCATGCGCGTCGCTGGTCCCAATCCCATGGTCCTGCAACAGGTTCGGGGCGCGCTTCCCGCAAACTTCCCGCTCGACGACGGGGGCTACCGCTCGGTCATGGGAGCCGGGGACAGCCTGGGCGCGGCCATCGCCCAGGGTCGGCTGTATCTCGTCGACTACGCCGAATTGGGTTCCATGGCTTCGGAATCGGCGACCTACAAACTGCTCACCGGACCCGGCTACAACACCGCCCCGATGGCCGCCTTCGCCGTCCCGGCCGGAGGCGGGGAACTGCAGGCCGTCGCGATCCAATGCGGGCAGGACCCTGCCAGACATGTGCTGTTCCTGCGGCCCGATCCCGCCGACGCCGAGCGCTATTGGAGTTGGCAGATGGCGAAAACCGTCGTGCAGACCGCGGATTTCAACCACCACGAATTCTTCGCGCATCTGGCCTGGACCCATTTGGTGTCCGAGGCGTTCTGCGTGGCCACGCGGCGGCGTCTGGCGGCCAACCATCCGCTGAATGTGCTGCTGACACCGCATTTCGAGGGTGTGCTGTACATCAACCAATTCGCGACCTATCTCATTCTCGCGCCCGAGGCCTCCGGCGATCTGATCTTCGCCGCCCAACTCGACGACATCATCTCGAGCGCGGGCCGGGCGCGACTGGACTGGGACTTCTACGAGCGCATGCCCGCGGGCGAACTGGCCGGACGCGGTGTGGACGGGGCCGCGCTGCGATTCCCGTATCGCGACGACGCCCTGCTGCTGTGGGACGCCATCCACGACTGGGCCGACCGGTACGTGCGGACCTACTACGGTTCCGATGGCGACGTGCGCGATGATTTCGAATTGACCGCCTGGGCCGATGAACTCGCGCAGACGGGAAAGGTCAAGGGCTTCAGGCGAATCGACACCGTGGACCAGCTGATCGATGTCGTGACGATGATCATCTTCACCGCCAGCGCACAGCACGCCGCGGTGAACTTCCCGCAGAAGGACATCTCGCAGTACATGCCGTTCTTCACCGGTATGACCGCGGCCCCCGCGCCGTCGGGTACCGCGGGCAATACCGAATCCGACTGGATCCGGATGCTGCCGTCGCTGCTGTCCTCGATCGCCCAGCTGTATGTCCTCGACACCCTCGGCAGCATCCACTACCGGCCACTGGGCGATTACCGCACCAATCACGCACCGTTCCCCAATGCCATCAACGATCCCCGAATCGTCGGCCCCGGTGGGCCGTTGGATCAATTCCGGGCGGCGCTGCGCGAGGCCGAGAACACCATCAACGAGCGCAACACCAGGCGCGATCCCTACCGGTACCTGCTGCCCAGCAGCATTCCGACCAGCACCAATATCTAGAGAGCGCGGATTATGCGAATCATCGATCGAATCGTCGTCTCCTGCGTCCTCGCTGTCTGCGTCACGGCCGGGGCCGCACACGCCGAACCGTCGACCGACCCGCCCGGACCGGCCGGTGAGCTGTATCTGCCCGAGGTGCAGAGCGATACGGTCGCCGTCATCGATACCGCCACCAATACGGTCCAGCGGCGAATTCCCACCGGACCCGCGACCAGGCCCGGCGTGCTGACTGCCACACCGGACGGCCGCAAGATCTACACCGACAACTTCGGTTTCACCCCGCCCAGCGTCACCATTATCGATCGCCCGTCGAACACCACGAAATCCGTTCCGATCGAGAGCCCGCCACTGGGAATCTTCACCTCCAATGACGGCAGGGAGGTCTATCTGCCCGAAATCGGTTTTGTGATCGAGGTTCTCGATGTCGCCACCGATACGATCGTGCGGCGCTTCCGTTTTCCGGATCTGGCCGCCGGACGCATTCCCGACGTTCCGGCGGGGGCGATCCAGGGGCCCGACGGGCTGCTCTATGTCGGATTCATGGGCAGCGGCATCATCGAGGCGATCGATCCGATCAGCGGCGTGGTCGCGCGCCCGCCGCTGATCCTCGGCGGAATCGGCACCTTCTGGTACAGCTTCAGCAAGGACGGATCGAAACTGTATGCCAATTCCGATAATTCGATCAGCGTGATCGACCTGCGCGAGTGGCGGGTGGCGAAGCTGATCCATACCGGCTGGGACGGCGACTATCACCTGAGCAATCCCGGCGCCTTCGTCTCCACGCTCACCCCGGATGGCGGCAAGCTGTATGTCACGGTGTTCGGCGGTAAGGACGTCCTGGTCGTCGATACCGCGAAAGACGAAGTGATCGGACGTATTCCGACCTCCGGCGCGGCGACGGCCGTGGTCTTCAGCGAGGACGGAAGCCGCGGTTACATCACCGATATGGGTCCGTCCTCGAATGCCTATCCGGGTCCGATTCTGGATCCCGTCCTGTTCGGCAATCTGGTGACCGCGGGCATCGGGCTCACCCCCGGCCAGGTGCTGCAATTCGATCCGCACACCGATCGGCTCGTCGGCGAGCCGATTCCGGTGCGGGTCGGTCCCGGTGTCCCCCTCTGGTTCCCGCCCCTTCCGACGAAGTAGGTCGCGCCTTGTCCATCGTCTCCCCTCGACTGCGTCGACGCACCGCGGTCCTCCTTGCCACCTGCGCCCTCGCCGCTTTCGCGACCTCCGGTGCGGCACTGGCGAATCCATCGATTCCCGGATCCACCAGCGGGCCCGACGGCCCGATCTGGCTGCCGAACTACGGCACCGGATCGGTACTGCGGATCGACCCCGGCACCCTGTCGGTTCAGCAGGAGGTGCTCGACGTCGGCGATCACCCCATGGTGATCAAGGCATTGCCGGACCGATCGCGCATGTTCGTCGGCAACTTCGGTCCGGCGAATCCGTTCACCTGGAACGTCTCGGTGATCGATATGCCCAGCGGCCATCTCGTCACCCGGATTCCGACGCTGGGCGCTCCCTATGCGACCATCACCCTCTCGCAGGACGCGCGGTATCTGTTCGTGCCGACCGCGCTGTCGCTGGTTCAGGTCATCGACACCCGGACCCTCGCGGTGGTGCGGACCATACCGGTTCTGTTGCCGCCCAATCCCGCTCATATCGAGGTCTCCCCCGACGGCGCGACGATCTATGTGTTGTCGGGCAGCGGGATCCTGACGAAATACGACGCCTATTCCGGCGCGGTCCAGGGGACGCCGCTGTTCGTCAACGGAGCCGCACCCGGCTGGGGCGCGCTGTCCGCGGACGGGCGCACCCTCTACGCGGTCAACTTCTGGTCCGGCGTCACGATCGTCGACCTCGCCGCCTGGACGGTACGCAGGACCGTCCTCATGGATCTGTGGGCCGAACCGATTTCGGCGACGCTCACCCCCGACGGGGACCGACTGTGGGTGTGCGACTACAACTCCGACGAGGTGGTCATTCTCGACGCGCACACCGGCGCGGAGCTGAACCGTTTCCACACCGACGGCGCGGCCGTCTACGCCGGATTCTCCGCCGACGGGCACACCGCCTACGTATCGACGGTGTCCGACGGCGCGCCACTGGTCTACTTCAGTCCGCTGGCGGGGTGGTACCACTCCAAACAGCAGGTCTGGGATCCGTTCATGGCCAACCTGGCCAATCTGGACACCTCGGTCGTCGCCTACGACACCACCACGTTCGAACGAACGCACTCGTATACGACCAGGGGCGCGTTCGTGGCGGGCGTCTACCCCGGATAGCCTGGCAGCACTCGCCGGGCCGCCGGTCACCGGTTGTACGCGAGACGACTTGTAGGGTTTGCCTACCAACGGGACATATACGCGGAGGTGGACCTCATGACCTATGCCGTGGACTTCGAAACCGTATCGACCGTCGGCCTGGAATCCTCGCCGGTCGCGGAGGCGCTCGCCGGTCTGCGGGCGAACGAGGCGCGATACTTCAAGAACAAGTACGACCACGTCTTCACGGTGGAGCCCGCGAGCAAGGCGAAATCCACCATCGACTGGGTGCACCTCGATCCTCGAGGAGGAACGCGGCATCGTCATCACGTCCCGACCGCTCGAGGCCACGGCCTTCCAGGTCGAGGACATTCGAATCGCCTATGTGTTCTACGAGAACGGTTTGTCGATCAACGTGATGTACACCGTCGACGACGCGAAGAAGCGAGCGGTCGGCTTCAAACTCTCCGAGGGCATGGAGGTCCCCGCGGAACTGGCCACCTTCAAATTCGCCAGGCAGAAGTCGAAACTGGCCGGAACCATCCGCGGCTCGTACTTCGTCATCAAGAACGAGTACTGAGCCACATCAGCGCGGCCGAGACGGGGTCCACCCGACGATCTCGAACAGCATCCCGGCGATCGCGGCCGTCTGGGTGAGATACACCCCCGTGGAATCACCCCATTCCGTCATCACCTGTCGCGCGATCCCGGCCACGAGGAAGACGGCGAGAACAATCAGGGCACCGATCCGCTTGTTCGTCCACCGTTTCCACGGACCGTCCGACACCGAGGGCGGCTGCATGAGCGTCACGAAGTACCACAGGCACGCGACAATGGCCGTCAGGGCGAACAGCCGTTCCGCTGTCCGATCACCCCAGTCATGGCTGACCACCACCCTGGCCAGTGCGCTCGCGTACAGTCCGACAACGACAACCGCACCGATCATCCTGAACTTCAACCATCGTCGGCGCTGCCCATCGGCCACGACCGCCCCCCTGTGCGCATCCACAGCGCGAGCCTACCGCGCGGCGAGATCGACTGCGGCGCAGATTATCCGGTACTCGCATGAGAAGGGCTTACCTGTCGGATCGAGTGCTGCTGCCCTAGGCCCGCGCGTTATGGGAAGGGCTTGCCGCCGCCCCTGTCGGCTTCTACCCGGGTCGTGTCAGCGTGGTGGTCTCGCCGGAATCGGCGATGTGCCCGTTCGGGAATGGCCCAGCGCCACAGCGCACGTCTCGGTACAGACAGCCCCAGACCAACGCCGACGAGGGCTGGCCCGAATCGTCGCCACCGCAGCCGTGAAACACGCACTCGCCCAAGGCTTCATCCCGCAATGGCGAGCCCGCACCGGCGCGTCCGAATCCGTCGCCCGCGCCCTCGGCTTCCACGAACTGGGCTCACAGTTGAGCGTCGAGGTGGGATCGGACTGATCAGAGTCCGAGCGAGCGGCGCAGGAAGTCCAGTTGCAGGCGCAGGAGGTTTTCCGCGACCGATTCCTGTGGCGTCATATGCGTGACGCCGGACAGGGGCAGGACCTCGTGTGGTCGACCGGCGGCGAGCAGGGCCGAGGACAGGCGCAGGGAGTGGGCGACCACCACATTGTCGTCGGCGAAGCCGTGGATGATCATCATGGGGCGATGCGGCTCGGCCGCGTCGACCAATCCCGCGTCGTCGATCAGTGAGTTGCGGCGGTAGACATCCGGTTGCTCACCCGGGTGGCCGATGTAGCGCTCCTGATAGTGGGTGTCGTAGAGGCGCAGGTCGGTGACCGGTGCGCCGACCACGGCCGCATGGAACACATCCGGGCGGCGCAGCGCTCCGAGTGCGGCCAGATAGCCGCCGAACGACCAGCCGCGGATGGCGACCCGGTCCAGATCGAGGGGAAACTCGCCCGCGAGCCCCTGCAGCGCGTCCACCTGATCCTGCAGGACGATCGCCGCAAGATCGTCGCGAATCTCCTTCTCCCAGAGCGGGGAACGCCCCGGGGTGCCGCGACCGTCGGCGACCACGACCGCGAAACCCTGATCGGCGAACCACTGCGAGGTGAGATGCGGATTCCACGCGGCGAGCACTCGCTGGCCGTGCGGACCGCCGTAGGGATCCACGAGAACGGGCAGCGGTGATTCGCCGTCATAATCAGTGGGAAGCAGGACCGCGCACGGGATGCGTCGTGCGCCGCTCTCGGTGAGGGTCACATTGGGCGACAAGGCGGGATCTTCCGCATACGAGGCGATCGTCGCCACCGGCGCTCCGTCGCGAAGCACCCGCACCTGTGTGCCCGGCCCCTCGAGCGTGGCGGAGGTCAGCACGGTGACATCGCCGGCGCGCACCGCCGAATGCACCCCGCGCCCACGCGAAATACGTTCCACGCCAGCTTGATCGACGCGATAGACGTGCACCTCGCCGGTCTCGGGGGCATCGGCTTCGCTCCCGGCCGACGCGGTGACCAGCACATCGTCGCGACCGGCGTGCAGCACCGACCGCAGGTGCAACCGCGAATCCGTCAACGTCCGGTCACCGACCACGAGCACCCGCGCATCACCCTCGTCGGCGATCCGCACGAGATCTCCCAACGGGTTCCAACACGGCGCCCCCGGAAACAGATCGAGCCAAACCGGATCCTGCTCCGCGTGCACGATCCGGGTCTCCCCGGTCTCCGGCGACGCCGCCAAGATCAACTGACTGCGCTGATCGCGTGCCTGTACCAGCAGCAGCGGCGCGCCCGCCTTCGACCAATGCACCTGCGCCAGATACGGATAGCGCGCCCGATCCCAGCGCACCTCGGTGCGTGTCCCGTCCAGTCCGATCGCGAACAGCCCGACGTCCGCGTTGTCGGTGCCCGCCGCCGGATAGGCGACCCGCTGCGGTTCGCGCTCGGGCCGGGCCGGGTCCGAGATCCACCAGCGCCGAACCGGCGTATCGTCCACGCGCGCGACCAGCAGCCGCTGCGAGTCCGGCGACCACCAGAAGCCCCGGGAACGACCCATCTCCTCGGCCGCGATGAACTCGGCCAGCCCATAGCCGACTTCGGCCGACTCCGGTTCGGCGAGCGCCCGCTCGTCCTTGCCCTCGGCGCTCACGACCCACAGCGCGCCGTGCGCGACATAGGCGATATGCCGACCGTCCGGGGCCGGACGCGGATCGATCACCGGCCCGGCGGCCGGAAGCTCACGGGCCGCACCCGTCGCCAACTCGGTCACGAACAACCGCCCGGACAGGGCGAACGCCGCCAATTCCACGGCGTCGTCGGTGGCATATCCCACGATGCCCGCACTGCCCTCGCGGCTGCGCTCGCGCCGCGCGCGCTCCTCCGGCGGCAGATCCTCGGCCTCGCCGCCCAGCAGCACCCGCGGATCGGCCGCCACCCGCTCCTCGCCTCGCGCCACATCGAGAACCCACACGGAATTCGCATTGTCCGTACCGGAGGTGGAACGCAGGAACACCACCCGCGCACCATCTGGCGCCACAGTGAAGGCCCGCGGCGCACCGAGCGTGAACCGCTGGGTGCGCGCACTACGGCGAGGGAAGGAGTCCGGCGTCGTCGACATTCCCCCGACCTTACCGGCCGTCCCCGATATCGTTCCAACCACGCGGGACTCGCTCTGCCGGTAGGTGTTTCGACTCCCACACAACCTCGGCGACGAATATTGTCAACCGATGCGCGATCCCTACCACGACAACGCCGCGCCACCCGTCGTGGGGTCTGCGATTCGCCGAAGCCTACGAGGCGGCCGGTGGGGTACTGGCCTCGGCAGCGAACGACCGGCTCTACTGGCAGGTGCGAGACGCGCTGGCATTCGCGGGTGAGGTGGCCGAGGTGACACGGCCCTGGCGGGCGGCCGGGCGGACAGAGCTGACGACGCGGGTCGTGGAGCAGCGGCTCGACGCCTACCTCACCATTCTCATGCGTCGCGCATGATACAGACCGCGCGGTTTTTATTTAGTGGTTCACGCGGTCAAATTGCCCTGTTGAGCGAGGGTGAAGCCGCCTTCGCCGTTGGCGTCGACCCCTGTGCCGAGGATCTTGTCGTCCAGGAAGGCCGCGGCCTGCTCGTCGAGGAAGATTCGCGAGCCCTCGGCGTTCATCACCCGGTCCCGCTCGGCCGGACCGTCGGTGACCGCGAGTTGCAGCGATCCGGCGCCGTCGGCGCTGGAGATTCGCAGCCCGGCGTCTACCGGCGCGCCCTCCCCGGAGGTGAGGGTGCGCACGGCCTCGATAGCGGTGGGAGTGAGGATCAACATGGGTGTAGTTCCTTCCTGCCGTCGTTCTCGTACGGTTAACCATCAGCTACCCCGGCAAACCTGATCTCGGCTGTGAAGCTGGGATTAACCGATGTGAAGTAGGCGACCCGATCCGTAACGGATTCGTCGAAGCGGGCGACCAGTTTCGGTGAGGCAGGATCATCTGCTCACTCACCGAGGGAAAGACATCGTGGCGAACATCATCACCAGACTCGCACTGTCCCTGCGGAATTCCCGCGGCGCGACTGCCGAACCCGCCCGCCCCGCCGCACCCGCTGGATCCGGCCATCCCGCCACGGAACCGTTCCGGCGCATCGTGATCGACCGTACCGGCCACCCGAACCAGGGCTGCCCCCACTGCCACGCCGGTGTCGATCACGTCTACGCCCAGTGCCCCGCCGCGCCGAACGTCTCGCCCCTCCGCGATCTGCCCGAGATGCGACGAAACGACCGGCCCGGGCGTCACGACACCAAGGAGTTCTGCGCGATCCGGCCGTAGTCGGGCGTCACGAACCGAGGCGGCGCGACCGCCAACTGCTTCACCGACCGCCGCAGCCGTCGACGGTAAGCCACATGGTCGACCTGCAACCAGTGCCGTTCGGAGCGATAGAAGGCGATGCCGCCGTTGAGCTTCGGCCCGAACACCGGATTCGCCTTGGCCGCACTGAATTTCGCCACCCGTCGCGGATCGGTGCGGGACAGATACAGGTACCTGGCCATGATCTGCGCTTGAAGGTCCATCAGAGGCCAGGTGCCGGTGGCGGTTTGGAAGTAGCCGATGAGGAACAGATTGTCGTAGTCGGGGTGGAAGGCGTGCAGGTGCAATCGCGGGATCGGGCCGTCCGGCCAGTTGAGGTACTCGCGGTCGATGAACGGGAACCGCGCCTGGTGATAACCGGTGGCGTAGACCACGACATCGATCCGCTCCAGCGAGCCGTCGGTGAAACGCACCCGGTCGCCACATAATTCGGCCACCTCCGGCTTCACACCGATATCGCCGTGCCCGAGGTGGTAGAGCAGCGTCGAGTTCATCACGAAATGCTCCTCGAGCAGTTTGTGCTCGGGGCGCGGCAGTCCGTAGCGCACCGGATCGCCCGCACTGTTCAACCGCAGCAGCGGTTTACCCATCGCCCGCACCATCGGTCGCGGCATGCGGAATTTGAGCACCAGCTCGTAGTAGGCGTCGGTGGGAATGCCGAACATGTACTTCGGCCAGATGTAGTTGCCGCGCCGGACGCTCAGGAAGGTCTCGGCGGCGGATTGGCAACTCTCCGAGGCGATATCGCAGCCCGAGGTCCCCGCGCCCACAACCAGCACCCGCTTACCGCGCAGCATCTCCGGACCCCGGTAGTCGATCGCGTGCAGCTGCTGTCCGTGGAACACGCCCGGCAGCCGCGGACGCCGCGGCGACCAGTGGTGCCCATTGGCGATGACCAGCCCGCTGTAACGCCGTTCGGTCACACCCTCCGGTGTGCGCACCGCGACAACCCATTCCGGTCCCCCGTCGACCCGGCGAACCGATTCCACCGAACTGCCGAACTCGATATGCTCGCGAACCCCGAAATGATCCGCGTAGGACCGCAGATAGGACATGATGTGCCGCTGGCCGAGATAGGTCGGATACTCGCGCGGAATCGGAAAGTCGGTGTACTGGATGAACGGTTTCGAGGTGATGAGATGGACCGACGGATAGGCCCCGCTCGTCGGGCAATCCGCATTCCAGGTGCCGCCGACATCGCCCGCCCGTTCGATCACATCGACCGCGATACCGTATTCCAGCAGATTCTTCGCCGCCGTCAAACCCGCGGCTCCCGCGCCGATGACGCAATACCGATCGCTCCGATCCACCATCGAATCACCCTTTCCCATAACGGATTCCATGAACCGACAGCCGCACCAGCCCTTCCGGGGTGTACGCGGTCGAGGTGTCGCCCTCGACCGCGACCCGGCCCGCGGAACCGGACAGCGCGCCCGGGATATCGATCGAGTCGATACTCAGCCAGCGCACCGCGGGATCCGCGTGCCGCTCATAGGCCGCGCGCAGCAGCGTTTCCAGCTGATTGAGCGGCAGTTCGGGTTCCGGCGCGGGCACCACGAACGCCAGATCGCGCGCCCGGTCCGCGTCGACCTCGGCCGTGCGGGCATCGAAGGCCCAGTGCCCGAGCCGGAACGCCTGACCGTTCCATTGCAGCCGACGCACCGTATGCTCCGGATCCGGCACGCCGATCGCCTCGAACCCCGAGGACAGAAAATCGATTCCGCATCCGTAGCGAAGGGTCGCACCGGCCACCGCGACCCCGCCGCGGCGGATCCGCACGAGCACCTCCCAGTTGCGGTCCGCACCCCACCGCCCCTCGGCGGTCGCTCGCAGCCGCGCACCGGATTCCCCGACCGCGATCGTGGCGAGATCGATCCAGACATCCCGGATCGCCGCCAGCGCCCGCCCGTCCCCGTCGGGCTGCACCCAATCCCCCAGCGACCGAATGAATTCGAGCAGCACACTCAACGGAATCGCCGGACTTCCATCCACCCGGAAGTCGGCACACGCGGGAGCCAGCTCCGCCGCGAAATCGACCTCGGTCTCCAGCACCGCCGCGGCCGCGAACCGAATCGGCTCGCCCAGCAGGACCAGTCGATTCACCAGACTGCCGATACCGGCCAGATCGGCCGCGGGCGGATATCCGCGCAGCAGCGTCGGCAGCATGGCCTTGCCGAGTTCGCCGACGAAGGTGAACTCGCCCGCGGTGCCCGCCCGGATCTCGTTGTCCCAGTGTCGAAGCCCGTCCTCGACCCGCATGGCCGACGTATAGGCCAGGGCCGCTCGGTAATTGGTGATGATGCCCAGCCGCTCCCAGGTGGGCCAGCACATCGTCGCCACCGGGACGTGTTCGGCCCACATCCCGATCCGACTCATCGCGTCATTGGCCGCGCCGTATTCCAGCTGTCCGGTCATCCCGCCCCAACGCCCGGCGAGCGAACCGGCCGAGCTGAAGAAGCGCAGCCGCGGCCGGTCCTGCAGCGCGGCAAGCAGATTCAACAGACCGGTCACCTTGACCCCGACCGTGCGGCGAACCACCTCCGGCGTCTTGGCGGGCAACCGGATCGGAGCGTCGAGGCCCGCGTCGTGCACGACACCGACCAGGCCCGGCCCCGCCGCGTCCAGCAGCGCGCGCACCTGCTCCGGATCGGTCACATCGCACCGGTGATAGACGATGTCGAGCCCGTCGGCCCGCGCATCCGCCAGTCGCGCGGCCAGTTGCCGATTCCATTCGGCCCGTGACAGTTCCGCCCGCGTCTGCGCCAGGGTGCGCTGCCGGGCCGCCTGAATGAGTCTGCGATCGCGATAGTCGCGAAAATCCTCCGCCGACAATCCGATCAGGGGATCGTCCGGCTGCGGCAGCGGCCGTCTGCCACTGATGATCACGCGGCACAGGTACCGCTCGGCCAGATGACGGGCCAGCGCGAACCCGATCCCTCTGCCGCCACCGGACATCACCACGACATCGCCGGGCCCGAGATCGATCGCCGGTTCCGGAACCTCGGCTCGAACCGCGGCTAGGGTGCGGCGGCGGCCGTCGAGGTAGCCGATCTCGAAGGGACCCCAGCGATACAGTTCCCGGCAGATCGTGGCGGCCATCGCCTCGTCGAGGGGTTCGACCATCGACTCACCGGCGGGAAAGTCCAGTACGCGAATGTTCACATTGTCGAATTCGCGGGGCAGCCCCTTCGCCAGGCCGGCCCATAATCCGCCCAGCGGCTGGGCGATGGGCCCACCCGAATAGCCGTGGCAGCCGTCCAGTCGAGTCACCGCGAGGTAGAACAGCCGCTCGGCGGCGGATTCGGCGTACCAGTCGTCATAGCAGCGCTGCAGTAGTTCGATCGTCTGCCACAGTTGCGCGTCCCAGTCTCCCGGCCGCGCGAGGCGGAAGACGCGTTCGATATTCAGATCCACGATGCCATCGATGGGTCCGACGGCTCGATGGAATTCGCCCGCATCGCCCGATGGCCTCAGTCGTGACGGCGCGGCCCCGGCCCCGCGCAACGCCGCCAGCACCCGATGCGCGGATTCGTCGCTACCGCCCAGGACGGCGATTCGGCGACCGAGCAGCCGCGGGCTCGGCCCCTCCGGCACCGCGGCGAGTTCCATTGGACGCCAGACGAATCGGCGCACCGGCAGGACGCCGCTCACCGATTCCTCGCGGTGATGTGCAGGTCGACGCCGCGGGCGGGTCGCAGCGAGGCGGCCGTCCTCAGACTCACGGTCGCGCCGGGAGCACGTCGAATCGTGAACCGGGATACCAGCATCGCCAGGGTCAGGCACATCTGGGTCACGGCCATCATCTCACCGACGCACTTGCGCTGCCCGCCGCCGAACGGGAAGTAGGCATACTTCGGTCGATCACGCTTGGCGGTCTCGGTGAACCGCTCCGGTTCGAACCGCTCGGGGGCCACCCACAGATCCGGATGCCTATGTGTCACATAGGGACTGAGAAATACGCATTCACCCGCCGGGACATGCCAGCCCTCGATCTCGTCGGCGGCCACGGTGGCACGGGGATAGATCCAGATCGGCGGATGCAGCCGCAGCGCCTCGTCGAGCACCATCCGCGTGTAGGTGAGCTCGCGCAGATCCGCCGCGATCGGATCGCGACCGCCGAACGCCCGCCGGGCCTCGTCGACTATGCGCTCCTGCGTCTCGGGCGCGTCGGCCAGTTCCCACAGCGCCCACGCCAAACCCGTTCCCGCCGTTTCGTGTCCGGCCATGAGGATGGTCATCAACTCGTCGCGCACATCGTCGTCGTCGGCGGTGGCCAACAGCAGATCCACCAGATCCGGCGGCCCCGTGTGCGCGCCCGCGCGGTGGTCGGCGATGACGCGGCCGACCATGGCGTGCAGTGCGGACCGGGCGCGGGCGGTGCGCAGATTGGACGGGAACGGCACCCAGTCGGGGAACAGTTCCGGTATGCGGCCGCGGTACACGATCGCCTCGATCGCGGTGTTCATGGCCGGGCCGATCCACGCGGCGTCACCGTCGAGGTCGGTGCCGAACAGGGTTCTGCCCAACGCGCCCAAGGTTATTCGCATCATCGGCGCGACAACGTCACCGGAGAAGCCGTCGCGTCCACCCGATTGCCAGCCGTCGAGCACCCTCGCGGTGGACGACACCATCGTGTCGACCATCGTCTCGATCGCGTCGCGGTGGAACATCGGATTCACCACCCGCCGCCGCGCCCGCCAGACCTCGCCGTCGGTGGTCAGCAGCCCGTTACCCATGAAGATCTTGAAGCGTTCGTAGCCGATGCCGCGGACGTAGTTGGCGGCATTGTCCTGCAGCACGTGTTTGATGCCGTCGGGATGGCAGACCAGCGTGGCGGTCATCAGGCCCAGCGGCAGGCGGACGGTGTCGCCGTAGGTGCGGCGCAGCGATTCGAACAGGCCGGGGCCGTTGCCGCGCAGGGCCTGTATTTGACGCGGAACCCGCAGTGCCCCAGCCGGTCCCGGGGGCAGCCCCCGCGCGGCGCGGATATCGATGACGGTCATATCACTCGGCTCCCTTCAGATATCCGGTGGTGGTCCAGTGCAAACCCGCGACGGTCAGGACGATCCGGCCGTCCGGGCGCACGGCCGCGAATCGGTTGTCCGGGCCGTCGGTCGCGACGGCGTACAGGTCGATCGGCCCGTCGCTCGCCACGCGCGCGTCATTGGTGTGCTCGTACAGATCCAGTCGATCGATCCGCAGCGGGGCGGCCACGGGCACGCGACCGGCCCCGTCCCCGGCCGAGAGCACACCGGTGCGCAGCAGGCCGTCGAGCAGGACCACCGGGACGCGGAAGCGGGAGAAGGTCGGGTCGTCCGGGGCCAGGCGCGGATCGTAGGTCGAGCGCTTGCCCAGCGGATGCAGTCTCGTGGCGCGGGTCGACTCGAAGACGCCGGTCAGCAGGACCGGGGAACCGTCGCGGTGATAGGGATCGACCACCGGCTGTTCCTCGGCCGAGTACCACGGCGTCCAGTGCGGGGCCGGGGGCACGGTCGCGGCCATGAGGACCGTGGCGGTGAAGTGCACCCGGTCGCGTACCAGCACGGTGCCGTCGGGCGCGACCACGTCGCCGGTGACCTCGATACCGACGCGCGCCTGTCCCGGATCGTCGCGCTGTCGCAGGACCTCGGCGCGAATCCTTTTGAGCACGGGGCGATCCGCGGCGTACACCTTCAGGAAATGGTGGAACGTCACATCCTCGAAGGCGTGCACGCGCATGGTCGGAACCAGCGCGCGGGCCGCCTCCAGCGCGATCTCGGTGACGAACGCGCCGGGCAGCGTCGGGACGCCGTTGACACGGTGATCGCTCAGATAGCCGTCGTACCGCAGATCGAAGGTGTGCTCGTACACCGACCAGGCTCGACCGTCCGCGACCCCACCCGCCACGCGACGGTCCAGGTAGTACGGGCGCGGCGTCGGTCCCAGAAAACCGGGCAGCAGCGCGTCCACCGCGCCGTATTCCGCGGTACCGAGATGCGCCACATAGGGACTGGGCCGCGCCGCCTGCAATTGGCGAACGAAATGGTGAACGCCCTCCTCGGTCGACATATTCGAGTACTGGCCGGTGCGGTCGAAATACGCCTTGGTCAATTCGTTCGCGCCCAGCCCGACCTCACCCCAGAGCGTCCAGCCTATGGTGAACTCATGGCGGCCCGAACCCGCCGCGGCCAGCGCCGCGGTGCCGAGGAAGTCGTTGGCCGAGGCATAGTCCACCTCGCCGATCTGGCCGGTGACCCCGAGCAGCGAGCCGAAGTTGCACCAGATGCGCGGCGGTCGATTCGACAGGGCGGCAACGAGATTGGTGTAGGCCAGCAGTTTGGTATCGCGGATCGCGCGGAAGGCGCCGAAATCCTTGACCGGGATCGGCGCCGGGCGGTTGAGACCCGCGGCATTGATCAGCAGGTCGATGCGGCCCGTGGCGGTGTGAATTCGATCCATCGCCTGCTCGACCGCGTAGGCGTCGCGGACATCGCACGGGAGGTATTCCACCGCGGTGGCCCCGGCGTCCTGGATCCGGCGCAGATTGCGGAGGGTTGTGCGCGCGTGGGCGATTCGCTCGAATTCGGCGTTCAGTTCGCGCGGGGCGGCGGCCGGGTTCTCGGTTCGCCGATCACGCATGTATTCCCTTTTGGCGGCGGCGAATTCGGCATCGGTGAGGTCGAGGTAGCGCGCCGGGACCGCGTCGAGTTCGGTGCTGCCGAGCACAAAGAACCGGCCGCCGAAGTCGCGGGCCAGCGCCGCCGACAGTTCGGCGGTGATCCCCCGGCCTCCGCCCACGGCGACAATGACCGAACCCTGTTCCAGGCGTGGGGTTTCGGTGCGGGCGTCATCGAGGACCGTCAGCCGAGCCCGATAGCGGGCACCACCGGCGTAGTAGGTGACGGGCGCGCAGCGGTCGAGCATGGACTCCGTCGCGACGGTCGCGCGGCCGGTTTCGAAGTCGCCGTCGGTGACCAGTGCGAAGGTGGTGCTGCGGGGTCGTTCGAGCGCGGCGACCTTGATCGCGCCGGTGAACAGGCCCACATACGGATGGGGTGTGGTCGCGGTGAGGGCGTGGGTCAGCAGCGCGACCGTGGACGCGTCGGGTTCGGCCAGTTGGTTCGAAAGATGTTGTGCCACCAGGAACCACAGATCGTGGAGTCCGCGCAGCGCGTCCGTGCGGTCGGTGTCGACCGCGCCGGACAGGTCGGCGACCAGGCGCAGATGACGCGCGTGAGGCACGTCCTTCAGCAGTTCGGCGACGACCTCCGGGCTCACTCGCGGCAGGCGGCTCGACGACAGCACGATGGTTCGCTCGGATATCACCATGCCGCGCAACACATCCGGGTCCTCGACGAGAAGGATCGTGGTCGCGTCGGGCAGGAACTCGATCGGCGGGCGCACGGCGGTACCCGGCTCCGGGGCCAGTTCCCAGGCGTGGCTGTCGACGCCGGTCGACAAGGATCGGCCCGCGTCCGGACCGCTCACGCGAATCGCGGCGTCGGGTGCGCCGTCCTCGCCGTGACAGCGCACGATCGCCTCGCCGCCGGACGCGACCGATCGCAGGGCCGCGAGGACGCCGAACGCGCCCTCGCCGCCGAGGAAATTCGGGCGCGCGCTGTCGGTGCGCGCCCCGCACTCGATATCGCCCGCGGTATCGGCGGCGACGGGATCCAGGAAGCCGAGGATCGACAACCCGGACTGTTTCGCGGTCTCCTCGGTGGTCATCGCGAGCAGGAACGCGCCCTCCGCGATCGGAGCGTCGGCGGGAAGCAGATCGCCGAGCAGTGCGCGCTGTTCGGCGGTGGTATTGCCATTGATCCCGCCCACCAGCGCCATTCGCAACGCGCCGGTGCGCAGGTAGCGGGCGGCCACGTCGATGGCGCTCAGGGCGGCGGTGAAACCGGTGTCGACGGTCATGTTCAGACCATTGAGGCCGAAGTAGTTCGACACGCGGGCGGGGATGACATTCGGCATCATGCCGGGGAAGGTGTTCTCGGTCGCCGGGGGTGTCAGGGCGCGTACTTCCGCGGCGATGTCGGCGAGCATGGGCTCGAGCCAAGGTTGGTCTGCCAGTGCGGGATCGGCGCGCAGCGCGGCGGCGGCGTCGTCGAGGTAGCAGCGGGTCGCGTAGAGTGTGGCATTACGGGTTTCACCGAAATGTCCGAGCAGTACGCCGATTTCGGCTCGGTTCTCCGCCCAGAACGTGCCGAGGCGGGTGTGGATGTCGCGGGCGCAGGCCAGGATCATGAGCTGACAGCGGTCGATCGCGCGCATCAGGCCGGGCGGCAGTTTGACCTCGTCGAGGGTCGGCAGGGGGTAGTGGTCGCCGAAGCTGGTCGTGGGTTGGGCCAGCCATTCGGCCGGATCGCTGGCACCGGGTAGATGTGAGGCCACCGCGACCACCGCCAGTCGTCCCGGCGCGGGTGTGGCCGCCCGGCGAATCCGTGCGGCGGTGCGCCGACCGGGCGCCGGGGGTTCCTCGATCACGAGATGGGCATTGGTGCCGCCGAATCCGAAGCCGGATACGGCCGCCACGCGCGGTTTCTGCCCGCCGGCGGGCCAGGGCACCGCCGACTTCGGAATCTCCAAGTTTCCGGAGTCGATCATGAATTCCGCTGGGGCGTGGTCGAATCGGTGCTGCGGCGGAATGAGTTCGCGTTCGAAGCCGAGCAGCACCTGAATCAGCGAGGTGGTTCCCGCCGCCCACCCGGTATGTCCGATGACCGATTTGTTCGACGTCACCCGCACCGGTTCGCTGCCCGACATGGTCGCCCGCAGCGAGGCGAACTCCGCGGCGTCCCCGGCCGGGGTTCCCGTGGCGTGCGCGACCACCCAGTCCGGGGCCGTCTCCCCCGTTCGCGCGCGCCGGATGGCCAATTCCTGACCGGCCGCGCTCGGTGCGTAGATCGCCTTGCCCTTACCGTCGGAGGAGGCCCCGAAAGCCTTGACGACACCCAGGATTCGATCACCGTCGGCGCGAGCCCGGCGCAGGGTCTTGAGTACCACCGCGGCCGCTCCGTCGGAGAACAGCACGCCGTCGCTGGATTTGTCGAAACTGCGCACCTCACCGCGCTCCGAGAGCCCCTGCAATTTCGCGAACAGTACCGACCCGCGCGGCCCGACCGCGAATGCCCCACCGCAGACGGCGATATCGTACCGCCCGGCCAGCAACCCCTCGAGCCCGAGATCCACCGCGTACAGCGAGGACGAACACGCGGTATCGATCATCATCATCTCGGTATCGGCGGGCAGCAGCCCCGCCATCGCACCCGCGCCGACCTGATGCGGAAACACCCGCTTCGCATCGATCACGCTGCGCGGATACCGCGTCCGCAATCGCGCCTCGACCGCCGCCAGTCGCGCCTCGATATCCTCGACTCCCTTGCGCCGCAACGCTTCCCGGGCTCGGTCCAAAAGCCCTGCGACTACGGTCGCCTCCTCGGCGTGCTGATTGCCGTCGGCGGTATAGCCCACCAGGAACCCGAACCGGTCTCCCGGCCGCCGTGCCACCGAATCCAATGCCTGCACAACGGAATCGCGCAGCCACAACGTCGTGGATTCGACCTCATCCGTTCCTCGCCCCGCCGCGTCGAGTTCGGCGGCCAACCTCGGATGCGGCACGAAATCGGTGATGAAGGCCGAATGCCGAGAATAGGACTTGTCCTCGGCTCCGCGATCCGGCGAATAGAAGTTCTCGTTGTCCCATCGCCCCTGGGGCACGTGAACGAACCGCTGATCCCCCGCGACCAGCTCGCCCCAGAACTCCTCCACACCGTTGGCTCCCGAAACCGTCACCCCCATACCCACGATCGCCACGGCGTCGGAGTCGTCCTCATCATCCTGTGGGGCAGCGTGATTCGGATCCGGGCTGCTTTCTCGCGGCGGCGACAGCAGCGCCGCGCCGGTGGAGAGGCCGCCGTCGGCCAGCAGGATCTGACCGGTGACCCAGCTGGCGTCGGACGAGGCGAGGAAGGCGACGATACCGGCGAGTTCCTCGGGGGTGCCCAGACGACGGAGAGGCGTCGCGGCGATGATGGCCTGTTGCATCGCCGCGGCATCGGGAAACTGTTCGGCGACAGGGGTTTTCAGCATTCCCGCGGCGGCGGTGTTGACCCGGATGCCGTATTCGGCGAACTCCACGGCCAGGTAGCGTGTCATCGCCTCGACGGCGGCCTTGGCGGGCCCGCAGGCCAGGTAGCCCGACATGACGAATTGTCCGCCGCCCAGGGTGGAGACATTGACGATATTCGCACCCGGGCGGTGCTTCATCAGCGCGAGAGCCCGCCGCGAACATCCCAGTCCGCCTTTGAGATTGGTCTCCAGCGCTCGGTCGAGCATGGTCTCGTCGACATCCGGGCCGAGCGCGAGGCGACCGTCGGCGGCATTGTTGACCAGGATGTCCAGCGCACCGAATTCCGCGGCGATCTCGTCGAACATGCGCTCGCGCTGCTCGGCGTTCGCCACCGACGCGCGAATGATGTGGGCGCGCCCGCCCGCCGCCTCGATCGCGGCCTTCGTCGCGCGCGCCGCCTCGGGCGAGCGGAAGTGGTTGATCACCACCAGCGCACCCTCCGCCGCCAAGCGCAGGGCGATGGCCCGGCCCACACTGCGCGCGCCGCCCGTGACCAGCGCGATCTTTCCGTCGAATTGCACGGTGGTCTCCGCTGCCTACGCCGCGGCGATCAGATCGGCAATGCGCCCGAGGGTGTTCAGCTCGCCGATTTTGACATCGGTGGGCAGCGGCCCGAGTTCGTAGGCGTCGCCGATTCGCATGAGTAGTTCGGTCTGCTTCACCGAGTCGACGCCCAGCTCCGCTTCCAGATCGGTGTCCTCGTCGAAGACCTCGGGCGGATATTCCAGCGCGTCGGCGTAGAGCACGACCAGCTGCTGGAAAAGCTCCTTCCGGGAAGGGGATTCGATCGGGGCGGGCGTAGGCTCGGGTTCGAGGGTCGCGACCAGGACCGGTCGTTCGTCCGGTACCGCCGGACCCACCGCGGCCGCGAATTCGCTGATCGTGAGCTGGGCAACGCGCTCCACGCATGCCGTCCACAGCCGATCGAACTCCTCCGCGGCCAAACCCGGCGCGAGCGCCAGTCGCACGGATTCGCGCTGCGAGCCCGTCGGTCCCGCGACAACCTGCGGTAGCCCCGAATCCTCCAGCAGGGGTGCGACTCTCACCGCATCGCCGAGGACATTGCGGGCGATCCTGCCGAGTGTGTCCAGCGCACCGCATTCGACCACCGTGTCGATCCGCAACGCCCGCAGGGCATCCGCGAAACGGACCCGCCGTGCCAGATGTCCGGCCAACGCCACGTTCAGATCGTCACCGTCCCGGTAGGCACGTCCGAGAATCGGTGAGTAGACCTCGACGCGCGGCCGCTGCCACGGAATATGCCGAATCCGCGCGGCGAAATCGAACGCCGCCTCCGACAGTATCGGGCTGTGGAACGGATACGCCGATTTCAACGACGTCGCGCCGATCCGAAGCGCGGCGGCGATCGCCTGCGCGGTATCGAGCGCCCCGCGCGGACCGGCGATCACCGTCTGCGCGGCATGATTCTCCACCGCGACCACCGCCCGGGGATCGCCGATCAACAGCAGAATCTGTTCGACCGCAGCCACATCGGCGCTCAGCGCGAGCTGGTATCCGTCGATCTCGCCCAGTGCGCGCAGGGCCGCACTGCGATGACAGACGATCTCCGCACCCGCGGCGACGGAGTAGGCTCCCCCGCACACCAGCGCGGCGACCTCACCGAAACTGTGCCCCACCAACACATCCGGTCGCATGCCGCAGGCCAGCGCGAGCCGGTGGGCGGCCACCGACGTGCCGTAGATCGCCAATTGCAGCAGATCCGGATCCGTCCGCAACAGCTCATCGATGCCCGGAGCGTCAGCGGCGCACAGCACCGCCGACACCGAACCCGCCGAAAATCGCTGCGCCACTTCATCTATCTCGCGCAGGACTTCACGAACCTCCGCCCGATCCCGCACCGCAGTCAAGGCGCCCCCGGCATATGCCCCCTGCCCGGGAAACAGCGCAGCGCTCCGTGTCACCGTCATCGCGAACCTCTCCAGCGTCGAATCCGACAATCCACTTCCAGAGATAGAGCCCAGCCAGCCTATGGCAAATATCTAGTTAACTTGTCGGCGCGAGCGCCGATTGTCCGCCCGGACCCCGCTTTCGCCCCTCGCTACCTCCCCGGCCCGCCGCCTAGGCCCGGTCGAGGTGGTCGGCCAGCCAGGCCAGCGCCATCGGCGCCGCCATGGCTCCGGACGAAATATGTTCGGCCAGTGGCAGTCTGACGTAGGTCAGATCGACGCCGCGGGCGCGGTAGTCCGCCGCGAGCCGGTCGTTCGCCTCGGGCAGCGCGACATTGTCGTTATCGCCCACCGCGAGATACAGCGGGGCTCGCGGCGTGCCCAACCGCCCGGCGCGAATCGACTCGACCACCGCGGCCACGGGCGGAGGGTCCATCGGCCAGATCCTGCCGACCGTCGCGTCATGACCGTCAGCGAAGGCGTAGCGGGCCAGCACATCGGTATTGCACATATCGCCGAGTTCGCGATCCAGATCCGGATCGGTGAACAGCGCGGGCAGATGCAATTCCGGATAGGCCCGCGCCAGGCCGAAGACCGAGGACATATCGATGCCCGCGAACGGGCCCTTGTTCATACGTCGTCCCGAGGCCGACAGATCCATCGGCATGCCCACGACCACCACACCCACCAGATTCAGTTCCGGCGCATAGTCCGGGGCCAGTTCGGCGGCGAATTCGGTGCCGCGCGCGCCGCCGGAGTAGCCGAGCATTCCGACCGGCGTCTGCGCCGACAGTCCCAGCGGAGCGAAGTTCAGGGCGGCGCGCACGCCGTCGAGGGTGTTGCGGCCCTCGACATACGCCGCGGTGAAATGGTTGTAGGGCCCGAGGAAATCGGGCACGACGACCGTATAGCCGCGATCGAGCAGCGCCACCAGATTCGGCAGCTCCGCGATCATTCCCGTGGACGCCAGGAACGCGGTGCCCGCCCGCAGCTGATAGGAGGGATTGCACCGATCGCTCAGCGCATCGATCCACGGATCGAACGCCACCAGCTTCGAGATCCGCGCGCCGCCGACCGGTTGGAGAATCGTCGCCACCGTCGTCCAGGGCGTGCCCTTGGTGTCCTGGCTGACATATTTCACCTGCCAGGAGGTCAACGGCGCGCTGGTGGGAATGTCTCGCACCTCGATCGGCCTGCTGTCGAGGACCTCACCCATCCGGGCGTCGGCGAGCGAGGGCGGCTGCGCGTAGAACGGATCCTCGGACGGAGCGGGCGGGAGCCCGGGCGGCAGCGCATCGGCCACGGGCGTGGCGATATGGGCCGCGATCACCGCGACGACGAACAGGATGAACGCGAGAATCCTTGTCGCCGGGCCGGTTTGGATGCGGGTCATCGTGAGTCCTCGGGGGGTCGTCGGGAATTGCCGGGGGCCGGTCCCGGTGAGACCGGCCCCTCGGTCAATGGATCACAACGTCACGGACACGAGCCGGTTGGCCGATACGCGCACCGGACCTTCCGTCACACCGGCCCCGACCGTCGGGAGCGCGGGAGCGGACGGAACAGGTTCCGCCGCAACCGGTTTCGGACTCAGCAGATCCTGCAGTCCGGCGACGACCTGCGCGGTGGTCACATCCGCCCCGGCCCGCTTGCCGAGACCGCGGCCGCGCGAGCTCCGACTCGACTGCGTCCCGGTCGATTTCGACACCACGATCAACGGCAGCGCGATGATTCCGGAGCCCAGGAGGATGAGCAGGCCGAGCACGACCAGCGCACCCACTCCGACGACCACGGCCACCGGACCGGCCGCCACCGAGACGCCCAACACCACCAGCGCCGCCAGGGCGGCGACCGCGAGCAGCGCGAGGAACACCGGCGAGGCCAGCACCACCAGACCGATCGCGATCGCCGGGAATACGAAGATCGCGATCGGCAGGAACAATACGAACGGAATCGTCAGCACCGCGGCGACCGCGGTGACGGCCAGCGCGATCGCCGCGACAGCCACGGCCGCAACGATTCCCACGGCGATGGCGAGGATATTGCCGACCAGGGTCACCGCGCCCAGCGCGATCAGGACCGCGGCGATACCGACGGCATCGACGAGCCAGATCGCGGCGACGAGCACGATCGCCACCGGGATGGTGATCAACCACAGCGGCGGGAACAGCGCGCTCACCAGGAGCAGGCCCGCCGCGAACCCGAGGACGGTCACGCCCCAGACGATTCCCATTCCGACGGCCCCGAGCGCCAACAGGGCGGCGATCCCGGTGCCGACGGCCATCGTGGTTGCGACCATGGCCAGCACATTGAACAGCATCGCGCCGAAGATCAGCGGAGAGGCCAGCACGGCCAGCGGCGGGCAGAAGATGGCCAGCAACAGCGCACCGATCAGGTTCGCGACGATGGTGACCAGCGCCAGGGCGGACCCGGCCACGAACACCCCGCCGACGACGACAACCGCGGCGACGAGCATCGCCAAAATGAACGCTCCGCCCTCGACCAGCGTCTGCAGCGCCGCACCGATGCAGAGCGCGGCCAACGCGACCGCCACGACCGCGGCCAATACGACATCCGCGATCAGGATGAACGGAATCGCCCAGGGCATGATCACCATGAGCGGCAGTGAGAGCAGCAGTATCAGGGCGGTGAGACCGGCGATCACCACCAGCCCGATACCGACCGACAGCAGCGTGGCCACCATGCCCGCCGCGAGGCCGACCAGCAGCACACCCACCCCGATGGCGACCGGCAGCCCGACCAGCCCGAGGAAGAACAGTGGAGCCAGAAACGGCCCGATAACCGGCAGGCCGAGGACCAGCAGCACCGAGGCGACCGTACCGAACCCCAGCGCCACAACGATCGCCACCAGCGCGGCAATGGCGAGCAACTTGCCCACGAAGGCCACGGTATAGGCGATCAGCACACCGGCAACCATCAAAATCGCCACCCCGACGATCACCAACGCCAAATGCACGAACACGAACACGATCGACCCGACGAACACGATCGGCGCCAGCACAACAAGCGCGACCAGCACAATCGGAGCCAACACCAGCGCACCCACCCCCAGCACCGCCGCAACAATTCCGGCAAGCACCAGCCCACCGATCACCAACGCACCCAAGGCAAGCGCCGCCAGCCCCAACAGAATCGGACCGCCAATCACCACCGCCGCAATACCAGCAGCAATGAGGCCACCAACCACCAAAGCACCCAACGCAAGCGCACCCAGACCCAACAGAATCGGCCCACCGACCACCACCGCCGCAATACCAGCAGCGATCAGACCACCAATTACCAACGCACCCAACGCAAGCGCCGCCAGCCCCAACAGAATCGGCCCACCAATCACCACCGCCCCCACAGCCAGAGCGCCCAACCCCAACACCACCGCCGCGATACCCGCAACGATGGGGCCGCCAATCACCAACGCGCCCAGGGCAAGCGCACCGAGCCCCAACAGGATCGGACCACCCAGCACAATCGCACCCGCAATCAACGCCCCGATACCCAACACCGCGGCAAGAATCGGACCACCAATCACCAACGCGCCCAACGCCAGCGCACCCAACCCCAATAGGATCGGACCACCGAACACCAACGCGCCCAGGGCAAGTGCTCCTAGCCCCAGCAGAATCGGACCACCCAGCACAATCGCGGCCACGATCAGCGCTCCGATACCCAGCACCACGGGCACGGCGATCGCGGCGGCGATACCGGCCAGGACGAGTCCGCCGACAATCAGCGCTCCGATTCCCAGCACCGCCGCGGCGATACCGGCCACAATCGGGCCGCCGATTACCAACGCGCCCAACGCAAGCGCACCCAGACCCAACACCGCGGCAGCAATGCCCGCAAGAATCGGACCACCGAACACCAGCGCTCCCAGGGCGAGCGCTCCGATTCCCAGCACGGCCACGGCGATACCGGCCACAATCGGGCCGCCGATTACCAACGCGCCCAACGCAAGCGCACCCAGACCCAACACGGCAGCGGCGATACCCGCGAGGATCGGGCCGCCGAACACGACCGCGCCGACGACCAACGCACCCAGACCCACTGCGGCGGCGGCGATTCCGGCGAGGATGGGTCCGCCCAGCACGACGGCGCCGAGGGCCAGCGCACCCAGGCCCAGCACCACGGGTGCGGCCAGTACCGCCAGCAGCGGTAGCGCGATGATCGCGCCGATGACCAGGACGGGGGCGAGCACGATCGCGCCGACGATCAGCAGTCCGATCACGACCACCGGCACGATCACCAGCAACGGCACGATGAGTACTCCGCCGATGACGATTGCGGCACTGTGCATCTGGTTCGGCAGCAGCGCCCGCACGCCACGCAGCACGAGATCGCGCAGCGGCGCGAAGATCGAGCCGGGGTTGGCGACGGCATTGAGCACCGGGCTGATGAATCCGGCGAAGGGCGCGAGGGAGGCCATCAGCGTTCCGGATCGGACGACCTGCTCGAGCGCGCCGAACAGCGCGGTCATCGGCAGAGATCCCGCGGCGACGGCCGCCAAGGTCGGAGCCGCCTCCCGCAGGACCGGCGCGAAGTGCATGAGCACCGGCCGCACCACCT